>CBFHQL010000012.1:39484-49772 GCA_965658025.1 Flavobacteriaceae bacterium
ATTTGGTGTAAAAACCTCATTGATACGGTTTTGGGATAGTGAATTTTCTATTTTAAAACCAAAAAAAAATGCCAAAGGCAACCGAAAATTTACAAAAGAAGACATCAAAAATCTTAGACTAATTTACCATTTAGTCAAAGAACAGGGCTACACGCTCGAAGGCGCAAAAACCTATTTAAAAACAAATAAAGGAAAATCGTTGACTAATTTCGATATCATTTGTAAATTGGAATCCATAAAACATCAACTTATTAAAATAAAATCTCAAATCTAAAAACAACACATTATGAAAAAATGGCTTATTCCCCTCATCATTATTGCAGTAATCGCTTTCAGCATCTATAATTGGGCTGTTGGCTTTAATAATACCGCTGTAGAGCACGAAGCAAATGCAAAAACTGCTTGGTCCAATGTAGAAAGCAGCTACCAACGCAGAAACGACCTCATCGGAAACCTCGTCAAAACCGTAAAAGGGGCTGCAGATTTCGAAAAAACCACACTTACTCAAGTCATTGAAGCACGTGCCAAAGCTAGTGCCACAACCATTGACCCAACAAACATTACCCCAGAAAATCTGGCCGCATTCCAACAAGCACAAAGTGGACTTAGTGGTGCCCTATCTCGACTTTTAGTCACTGTTGAGCGTTATCCAGAACTCAAAGCGAATCAAAACTTTTTGGATTTACAAAACCAATTAGAAGGTACAGAAAACCGCATCAATGTTGCTCGTGACCGCTACAACGAAGCCGTCAATACGTACGATATTTTTACCACCAAATTCCCTAATAAAATTTTAGCGGGATGGTTTGGTTTTGGTGAAATGACACGCTACACCGCAGATCCAGGATCAGAAAAAGCCCCCGAAGTTGAGTTTGATTTTGACTAAAACAGTACGGTGAACACCATAGAAAATTTTCTCACTACAGAAGAAGAACAAGACATTGTTTCGGCCATACTAAAGGCAGAACGCAACACCTCTGGTGAAATCCGTGTGCACATCGAAAAAAGCACCAAAGAATCCATTGACAAACGGGCAAAATACATCTTTCATGCCCTTAAAATGGACAATACAAAACTTGAAAATGGTGTATTGATCTACATCGCTGTGGAGAATAAAAAATTTGGTATTTATGGCGATAAAGGCATCCACAATAGCGTAACGGATTGTTTTTGGAACGACACCAGAGATATCATGCAAAAGCATTTTGAAGTGGGGGACTTTAAAACAGGAATTGTTGAAGGCATTAAAAGTGCAAGCGCGGCCTTACAAAAACATTTCCCATGGACTACAGATGACCGCGATGAATTGTCCAATGAAATTTCAAAAGGAGAACTTTAAGATGCGTACCAAATTAAATAGTATCCTTTTGTTTTTAGTGCTGTTTTGTAGCAGTCAAAATAGTTCAGCGCAATTTGAAATCCCTCCAATACCCAAAACGCAAACCAGTGTTTATGACTACATAGGCGTTTTATCGCCAAACGAGTCCAAAGCACTAGAGCAAAAGCTCATTCGGTATGCCGACAGTACATCTACACAAATTGTTTTGGCCACTATCAACTCAACAGAGGGAGAATACATCAATTATTTAGCCACAAATTGGGCACAGCGTTGGGGTATTGGACAAGACAAAAAGGATAATGGTGTATTTATCCTTTTGGCCAAAAATGACCGCAAAATTAACATCAGTACGGGCTATGGCGTTGAGCATCTACTCACCGATAAAATGTGTAGCCGTATTATTCAAGAGCACATTATTCCTTCGTTTAAAAAAAATAAATATGCAGAAGGTTTAAACGCAGGGGCAGATGCTATTTTTGAAGTCCTTACTGGTGCATATAAAGCATCCCCGAAACAAAAAACAACCGATATTCCTTTTGGATTAATTTTATTTCTTCTGGTGGTTTTTATCATTTTTATAGCCGCATTGTCAAAAAACAACAACGGCAAAAACAAAGGCAATCGAGCGCCAACCACAAGTCTTTTAGACGCTATTATTTTAAGCAATATGGGGCGTGGAAGTTACCATAAAGGCACATCAAAAGGAGGACTTTTTGGGGGAAGTGGAAGTTTTGGTGGCGGTGGCTTTAGTGGTGGTTTTGGCGGCGGCGGTTTTGGCGGCGGCGGTGCCTCTGGCGGGTGGTAACCCTATTTTTTGCGCATAAAAATAGTCACTGGTACTCCTGAAAAATCATATAACGAACGTAATTTGTTTTCCAAAAAACGCTTATAGGGTTCCTTTACATATTGAGGTAAATTACAGAAAAATGCAAACTGCGGTTGGGGGGTTGGCAACTGCATGATGTATTTGATTTTGACATATTTACCTTTTAATGCAGGCGGTGGATTGTGCTCAATAATCGGCAATAAATCTTCATTTAAAACACTTGTTTTGATGCGCTTTGATTTGTTTTTATAAACCTCCACAGCCGTTTCAATCGCTTTATAAATACGTTGTTTGGTGAGTGCTGAAATAAATACAATAGGGACATCCGTAAAGGGTTCTATTTGTTTTCTAATGTGGGTTTCAAAGGCCTTCATGGTTTTGGTGTCTTTTTCCACCAAATCCCATTTGTTGACCAATATAACAATGCCCTTGTTGTTGCGTTGTGCCAACCAGAAAATATTTTGTACTTGTCCATCAAATCCGCGTTGAGCATCGCAGACCAACAAACAAACATCGGCGTTTTCTATGGCACGAACACTACGCATAACAGAGTAAAACTCCAAATCCTCTTTCACTTTGGCCTTACGGCGAATTCCAGCAGTATCGACCAAATTAAAATCAAAACCAAATCGGTTGTATTTGGTGTCAATTGCATCACGCGTGGTTCCTGCAATATCCGTAACAATATAGCGATCCTCCCCAATCAAAGCATTAATAAATGATGATTTACCCGCATTAGGACGACCTACAACAGCAAAGCGTGGGAGTTCGGGTTCGTCGTTTTCCTGATCTTCAGGAAGTGCTTCAACAAGTGCATCCAACAAATCGCCTGTACCACTTCCGTTGATGCTTGCAATGGTATAATAATCCCCCAATCCCAAGGCATAAAACTCTACAGCATCTTGAGCACGTTTGGCATTATCTACTTTATTGACGACCAGAAAAACGGGCTTTTTTACCTTCCTTAAAAGTTTGGCAACATCTTCATCCATACCAGTCACGCCAGTTTCTACGTCTACCATAAAGATAATGGCATCGGCTTCGTCAATGGCCAACTCGACTTGTTTGTCGATTTCTGCTTCAAAAATATCATCGCTTCCAAGCACATAACCACCAGTATCGATGAGCGAAAACTCTTTGCCATTCCAGTCGCTTTTACCATAATGACGGTCACGTGTAACCCCACTCACTGCATCAACAATCGCTTCGCGACGCTGAATCAATCGGTTGAAAAATGTAGATTTGCCTACATTTGGACGGCCTACTATGGCAACAATATTTCCCATGACTGTTTTTAAATTGCTGCAAAAATAGGCATAATTACTTTGGCTTTTGGACTACACTTTCAAAAATCAGTTTTGAGATTAAAATTAATTCCTTAACTTTATAAAACCCAACAATTCTACTATGACAAAATCTCACGAGATAAAATTTTCAACTGAACAAATTGTTCTTCGCCCTCGGTTTACACTTTTACTTACCACTCCGGCTAAATACGTTATTGAAGAATTTAAGCAATCCAATAGCAAACAACATGGCATTGTGACCAAAGTTATTGATCATCATGTGATTCTGAAAATTGCTGAAGCCCACCACCATTATTGGTCGCCACAACTTCATTTAGAACTAGAACACTGCACGAATATTACCAAATTAAACGGATTGTTTGGCCCCAACCCTACAATTTGGACCTTGTTTATGTTTTTGAAATTTGTATTTAGTGGATTATTTATTGGGTTTGGGGTTTGGGCCGCCAGCAACTATCTGTTGGAACAACCTACAGCATTGCCCATCACATTGTCTATACTAATGTGTTTTTTGGGTATTGCAGTCTATTTTGTGGCACAGTTTGGTAAAAAAATGGGGAAAGAACAGATGAAAAAACTCTACGTTTATATGTGCTCTGTAGTGCGTGTTGAAGAACAGAGTTTAAACGCCATCAATAACCAATAATAAAATTAGGATTGGTCGTAGCCAAAGCGCTTTAGCTGTCGGGGGTTGGAACGCCAATTTTTATTGACTTTGACATACAATTCTAAGTGTACTTGTTTACCAAAAAATTGTTCTAAATCTTTGCGTGCTTCGGTGCCTACACGTTTGAGTGCTTTGCCTTTATGACCTATAAGAATTCCTTTTTGAGTCTCACGTTCTACCATAATAACCGAACGCATACGGATGATGTTTTCTTCTTCAAAAAATTCCTCAGTATCCACCTCAACCGCATAAGGAATTTCTTTTTTGTAGTGCATCAATATTTTTTCACGAATTTTTTCATTTACAAAAAAACGTTCGGGTTTATCGGTCAATTGATCTTTTGGGTAAAACGGAGGGGACTCTGGCAACAATTCAATGATGCGGTCAAAGACATTTTTTACATTGAAACCCGTAAGGGCAGAAATGGGATAAAACTCCGCATTAGGCACTTTGGATTGCCAAAATTCAGCTTGTTCTTCAAGAATTTCTTGCGCTGAAGTATCAATTTTATTGATGAGTAAAAGCACGGGGGTTTTAGTGTTGGTGATTTTTTTAAAAAAGGCCTCATCTTTCAATGATTTTTCGCCAATTTCAACCATATAAATCAAAACATCAGCATCTTCAAAAGCAGATTTTACAAAATGCATCATCGACGATTGCAATTCGTAGGCAGGTTTAATAATGCCCGGTGTATCGGACAAAACGACTTGAAAATCATCTCCATTTACAATACCTAAAATGCGGTGGCGTGTGGTTTGTGCTTTTGATGTGATGATGGACAACTGTTCCCCCACAAAAGCGTTCATAAGGGTAGACTTCCCGACGTTTGGATTTCCAATAATGTTTACAAAACCAGCTTTATGCATTTATAGTGTATTTGCCACAAAGGTACAATCTTCAAATTAGACCAACTAACGCAAGAAGTCAATTCTGCGCAGCATGTAAAAAAGCTTCCACATCGTCCACCATCAATGAACTACCACACACAAATGGAGTTCTTTGGTGCAGTTCTGTGGGGTCTATTTCCATAATCCGCTGAAATCCATCCGTTGCTTTTCCTTTGGCTTGTTCGGCCAAAAATGCAATGGGATTACATTCATACAACAGGCGTAATTTCCCATTGGGGTGTGCCTTGCTTTGTGGGTATAAATAAATCCCGCCCTTGATCATGTTTCGGTGAAAATCAGATACCAAAGAACCAATATAGCGAGAGGTGTAAGGGGTGTCATTTTCTTCTTGTTGACAAAATTTGATATAGTCTTTAATACCTTGTGGAAAATGCACATAATTGCCCTCATTAACGGAATATATTTTTCCAGATTTTGGAAAAGTCATATTGGGATGGGACAAATAAAATGTCCCTATAGCAGGATTAAGCGTAAAACCATTGACGCCATCGCCTGTAGTATAAACCAGCATTGTAGAAGTACCGTAAATGATGTATCCTGCCGCCACTTGTTCTTTTCCTTTCTGTAGAAAATCATCGAGCACTACTGGAGTACCAACAGGGGTTACACGACGATATATCGAAAAAATAGTCCCTACAGAGACATTCACATCTATGTTGGAAGACCCATCCAATGGATCAATCAAAACCACATATTTGTTTTGATTGTTTTTGTCGTAACTATTGATGGCTATAAAATCTTCTTCCTCTTCACTAGCAATCCCACAAACAATATTTCTGTTGGTGAGCATTTGAATGAATTTTTCGTTGGCATACACATCCAATTTTTGTTGTTCTTCACCTTGTGTATTTGTATCACCGGCAGTGCCTAAAATATCAACGAGTCCAGCTTTATTGACTTCATAATTGACCACTTTTGCTGCCAAACGTATGGAATTGATAAGCCGTGACAATTCTCCTGAAGTATACTTAAAAGAAGATTGATTTTCGATGATGAATTCTCCAAGGGTTTGATTTTTTTGAGCCATTTTTGAAAATATATCGGCAAAAATATCGATATTTTTTACAAACTACGACGTTTTCGTAATAAAAATATCTTAGCAAAAATAACAGGGTTTTGAGTATCTTTGACCCCAATCCAAACAGGAATGAACTACCACATCCGAAAAGCAAAGCCCACAGATTTGCAACACATCTTAGATTTGATTGTGGAATTAGCTGTTTTTGAAAAAGAACCTAATGCTGTTGAAGTTACGGTTGACGATCTTATGTCCTCTGGATTTGGAGCGCGTCCCGATTTTACTTGTTTTGTCGCCGAAGGAAATACCAAAATTATAGGGATTGCATTGGTATATACCCGTTTTTCTACGTGGAAAGGACGAGTTTTGCATTTAGAAGACTTGATTGTATCGGAAGCCATGCGTGGACAAGGTATAGGGTCAGCGTTATTGGATCAAGTGGTACGTTTTGCCGACGAGCTGAAAGTAAAACGCGTATGTTGGGAAGTCTTGGACTGGAATACACCTGCGATTGAATTTTATGAGGCCAAAGGAGCCGATGTCAAACGGGATTGGGATGTCGTCCACCTCAACGAAAAAGGAATAAAAAATTATTTATCTAAATTATAGCCATGCAAATCTTAAAATTTGGAGGCGCTTCTGTAAAAGATGCTGAAGGCGTTAAAAACTTGGAAAAAGTACTTCGGACTGTAGGTACAGAAAAAAGTTTGATTGTGATATCAGCAATGGGAAAAACGACCAATGCACTAGAAAAAGTCATTGACCATTATTTTCATTCAAAACACGAATTACAAAGCAGTATTCAAGACATTAAAAAATACCACAATGCAATTTTATTGGATTTATTTGAAAATGAAGCGCATGAAGTTTTTAAAGTCGTATCGAATTTATTCCGTGAATTATCTGATTTTTTTGATCGAAATAAATCCCCTGATTATAGTTTTGTTTATGATCAAACCATTGGCTTTGGCGAATTGGTGTCCACCACAATAGTGAGTTACTACCTCAATCACAACGGCATCAAAAACAAGTGGTTAGATGTTCGTGAGCTCATCAAAACCGATAGCTATTACCGCAATGCAAAGGTGCAATGGGAAGCTACACAATCAAAAATAAATAAGACGGTGGACAGCACCACGTTAAATATCACTCAAGGGTTTTTGGGCAGTGATGCGAACAACTTTACGACCACACTGGGCCGTGAGGGGTCAGACTATACAGCGGCAATTTTTGCTTATTGTCTTAATGCCAAAGGGGTAACGATTTGGAAAGATGTGCCTGGTGTTTTGAATGCCGATCCGCGCTATTTTGAACACCCTACCCTACTCCATTCTTTATCCTATGAAGAAGCTATTGAGTTGTCGTATTATGGGGCTTCAGTTATTCATCCAAAAACACTTCAACCACTACAACGCAAAGAAATTCCACTGTATGTGAAATCTTTTTTGAACCCAAAAAACAAGGGCACTAAAGTGGGAAAAGCGCTTGAGCTTTCGCCCAATGTACCCTGTTATATTCTAAGAAAAAATCAAATTTTGATTTCTGTTTCTTCCTTAGATTTCTCTTATATCGTAGAAGAAAACATCAGTCATATTTTCAAGTTGTTGCATTTGTATAAAATGAAAGTCCGTTCGATTCAAAATTCGGCCATTAGTTTTTCGGTTTGTATTGAAAATAATTATGACCATCTAGAGCCATTGATTTTGCAACTCAAAGCCAAGTACAATGTGCGGGTAGATAAAGACGTAGACCTTTTTACGATACGCCATTATACCAAAAGTGCTATAAAGGAAATTGAGAAAAATAAAACGGTTTTGATGAAACAAATCACCCCAGAAACCGTTCAAATTATAACAAAATAAACCTACATGAGTATTGTTTCGGCCAAAGAAATTGCAAAAGCTATTAAACTAGATTCCTATGGGTTTTTAGGGACATTTTGTGGTTGGGTACTGATGAAAGTCCTCAAAATTTCTACCATAAATAAGATATACAACAAAAATAAGCATCTTTCTGAGCTTGATTTTTTGAATGCGCTTTTGGATGATTTTCAAATTAAATTTGATATCCCCGAAGAAGATCTTAAACGGCTACCAAAAGACGGGGCGTACATCACTATGTCGAACCATCCATTGGGTGGAATTGACGGTATCTTATTGTTAAAACTCATGATAGAACAGCGTAGTGATTTTAAAATTATTGCCAATTTTCTTTTGCACAGAATAGAGCCCTTGATTCCTTATATCATGCCGGTTAATCCTTTTGAAAATAGGAAAGACGTCAAATCGAGCGTAACGGGTTTTAAAAATGCTTTGTTGCATTTGAAAGAAGGACATCCGTTGGGCATCTTCCCAGCAGGTGAAGTATCGACCTATCGCGATGGAAAACTATTAGTGGACAAACCATGGGAGGCCGCCGCCATGAAATTGGCCAAAAAAGCAGAAGTTCCTATTGTTCCCATTTATTTTCATGCCAAAAATAGTCCTTTGTTTTACCGCTTATCCAAAATAAGTGACACGCTCAGAACTGCAAAATTACCCTCCGAATTGCTGAGTCAAAAACACCGCGTCATCAAGGTGCGCATTGGACGGCCTATTTCTGTAAAAGACCAACAACAACACGAAACTTTAGATGCATTTTCAGATTTTATTAGAAAGAAAACCTATATGCTTTCCAATACATTTGAGCGCCCAAAAATTTTAAAAAACATTTCCACCAATATTAAAATCAAAAAAGCACCAAAGAAAATCGTGACGCCAATAAACTCACTTCTCATGCGGTCGGAGGTGGATGATTTGCGTGCCAATAACAACCGGCTTTTGGAAAGTAAAAACTACGAAGTTTATCTCGCTCATGCGGCCAAGATCCCTAACATTTTAAGGGAAATTGGACGACTACGCGAGATTACGTTTCGTGCCATTGGCGAAGGCACTAACCGTGCTATTGATTTGGATGAGTTTGATAGCTATTACCACCATATGTTTTTGTGGGATACAGAAGCAGAATGCCTTGCAGGTGCATACAGAATGGGCTTAGGTACAGAAATTTACGAGGCCTTTGGGATTGATGGATTTTATCTGCAAGACCTCTTCCGTTTTGAACCTGAATTGCACGATATGATGAGTCAATCTATAGAACTTGGACGTGCATTTATCATCAAAGAATACCAACAAAAACCTATGCCGTTGTTCTTGCTTTGGAAAGGCATAGTCCACACCACTTTGCGCTTCCCAAATCATAAATACCTTATTGGTGGAGTCAGCATCAGTAACCGTTTTTCTAATTTCTCAAAATCGCTGATGATTGAGTTTATGAAATCGCATTATTATGATCCGTATTTGGCACAGTATGTCCACCCCAAAAAGGAATTTAAAGTCAAACTGAAAGAGACTGACAAGGATTTTGTATTTGATGCTACGGAAGCCGATTTGAATAAATTTGATAAAATTATCGATGAAATTGAGCCCGGTGCTTTGCGTCTTCCCGTCCTTCTAAAAAAGTACATCAAACAAAATGCCCGACTCATTGCTTTTAATGTTGATCCGCTTTTTAACAATGCCATTGACGGATTAATGTATATCCGTATTGCTGATCTTCCAGACAGTACCGTACGGCCTGTATTAGAAGAATTTCAAGCGGAATTGGAACGGAAATATGGCCCAAAAGCGGAGGAGGAGGAATAACCTTTTTTTCCTTTTCAAAAATTTTGTAATTTTAGCATACCAAATCTAAAATTACTTCAAATGAACAAACCTGCATTTCTTTAAGAGTATTCGTTTTTTTTGTATCAGAAAGCACAGGTTTTCTTGGGGTATTTTTATTTTAAATTTTAATAATCATGACTATTCATGAAAACTGAATTAAAATCAAAAACAATGAAAACAATACACGGGTATAAACTAGCATCTAAGGGTAAAAGGCTAATTGCAACAACTACTGAAACCTTAATAAGTTTACTAATAATCTTTGGGATATTCAAACTATATCCTGGCGGTACGTTTGACGAATTTTGGGAAAGTTTGGAAACTTGGGAAGCTACAGAATCAATTGACATTATATATTCTGCGGTTTCTGGATTAATTTTTGGAGCCGTTTTTTATCCAATATTTAGTGGAAATTTAGGACACAAAATTTTTAACCTAAAAGTCATTTCAGAGGAAACAGGCGAAGATTATAATTTGCCAGAAAAAGGAGGAATTAGGGAGTGTTTAAAGTGTTTTTTA
>CBFHQL010000013.1:0-48812 GCA_965658025.1 Flavobacteriaceae bacterium
TAGTCTTCATGCCCCGAATTTATAGTATCATAATTGAGTTCGGGTTTGAATCCTGTCATCGGCACAGCACTCATGCTTTCTGCTCCGCCAGCAATAATGCAATCGGCCATACCTGCTTGAATTTTAGCGGTTGCCATTCCAATAGTTTCTAATCCTGAAGAACAAAAACGATTGACGGTTACACCGGGAACATCAACACTATTAAGCCCAATCAGGGAAATGAACCGTGCCATATTAAGTCCTTGCGCACCCTCTGGCATGGCATTTCCTACAATTACATCATCGATGCGCGAAACATCCAAATTTGGCAATTCTTTCATCATGTATTGAATGGTTTCTGCACCAAGTTCATCGGCTCTTTTGAATCGAAAAAGGCCTTTTGGTGCTTTCCCAACGGCTGTTCTGTATGCTTTTACTATATATGCTTGTTTCATTTTATAATTAGGTATTGAGATTTGTGTATTGAGCTGTTAGTATCATAGCTTTTGTTGAAACCTATAATTCATTTTTTGTATTTCAATACACATATCTATTATGGGTTTTATTATTTCTTCTGTTATTAGCTTTAATTCAATCAATAAAATAAGTTGTGTTTGAAGCTCATAGGCAGAACCGTTTGCTACACTTAAGAAATGTTTAAATTCTTTTTGTGAATTTCGACCTGCTCCTTCAGCAATATTTGAAGCAACAGATACAGCACTTCTTTTTAGTTGTGCAATCAATCCATACTTTTCCTCTTCAGGAAGTTTTGCAACAAGAAGATATACCGCTTTTGTCAATTCAATTGACTTTTGCCATATTTTTAAATCTTCAACTTTATGCATCTTCTATATTTCATTTAATTTCTCACTACTCACTACTCACTACTCACTACTCACTACTCATTTCTAGTTTCTTAGGGGTTTTCCAGTTTTTAACATGTGTTGAATGCGTTCCAAAGTCTTACGTTCTGTACAAAGACTTAAAAATGCTTCACGCTCTAGATCCAGTAGATATTGTTCACTCACCATAGTGGGTTCGGACAAATCGCCACCCGCCATGACATAGGCGAGTTTATTGGCTATTTTTTGGTCGTGTTCACTAATGTATTTACTAGCTTGCATAGAATCTGTTCCCACGAGGAACATTCCTAAAGCTTGTTTTCCGAGGACTTTAATGTCTTTACGTTTTACAGGTTTGCTATAGCCCTGATTAGCAAGGAGTTTAGCATAGGCCTTTGCTGTAGCAATCTGTCGCGCCTTGTTGACTACAACGACGTCTTTTCCTTTTTGGAGAATCCCTAAATCGAAAGCTTCATAGGCCGATGTGGCCACTTTTGCCATACCAATAGTTAGGAAATATTCTTGCAATATATTGAGTTCTACATCATTTTTGCGAAAAGAATCTGAAGCTCTCATGGCCATTTCTTTGGAACCACCGCCGCCGGGAATAACGCCCACACCAAATTCGACCAATCCGATATAAGTATCTGGCGCAGCGACTACTATGTCAGCGTGCATAGACAATTCACATCCACCACCCAACGTCATACCATGGGGTGCAGCTATGGTTGGAATAGAGGAGTAGCGCATCCGCATCATGGTATCTTGAAAATATTTGATAGCCATATTGAGTTCGTCGTATTCTTGCTCAACGGCCATCATAAAAATCATACCAATGTTGGCACCTACTGAAAAATTTGCTCCTTGATTTCCAATGACTAAGCCCTCGAAATTTTGTTCTGCTAGATCAACAGCTTTATTTAGTCCCGCCAAAACATCACCTCCAATGGTGTTCATTTTGGACTGGAATTCACAGTTAAGAATACCGTCTCCCAAATCTTCAATCACAACGCCTGAGTTTTTAAACACTTCATTGGATTTTCGAATATTATCTAAAATAATAAAGGCATCTTGACCAGGAATTTTAGTTTGCTTTTTATCGTTTATTTGATAAGCATAGGTAGCTCCATTTTGTACTGAATAGAAAGTTTCGTTTCCAGTTTCTAGCATATCTAATACCCATTGTTCAGGTTCTAGTCCTTCAGCTTTCATAATTTCTATGCCTTGTCTTACTCCTATGGCATCCCAAATTTGAAAAGGCCCGTGTTCCCATCCAAAACCAGCTTTCATGGCGTTATCTATTTTGTAGAGTTCATCTGAAATTTCTGGAATTCTGTGTGAAACATAGGCAAACATGGCTGCAAAATTTTTGCGGTAAAAATCTCCAGCTTTGTCTTTTCCGCTAACCAATACTGCAAAACGATCGATGACATTATCAATCGTTTTCGTAAGTTCTAATGTGGCAAATTTGGCACGTTTCTTTTCTCTATATTCGAGTGTTTCGAGGTCTAATACGGTAATTATTTTGCCTTCTTTCTTATAAAACCCTTGACCAGTTTTACTGCCTAACCACTTATTGTCCATCATTTTAGTGATGAAATCAGGAAGTTTGAATAAATGATGTGCTTCATCATTTGGGCAGTTCTCATAAATCCCATTGGCTACGTGCACAAGTGTATCTAGTCCCACCACATCAACAGTTCTGAATGTGGCCGATTTTGGGCGGCCGATAACTGGACCTGTAAGTTTATCAATTTCTTCGACTGTTAGTCCTAATTCTTTAACTTGATGAAACAAACTTTGAATACCAAAAATTCCGATTCTATTTCCAATAAAGGCAGGAGTGTCTTTCGCAACTACAGAAGTCTTACCTAAAAATTGTTCACCATAAGCATTTAGAAATTCCAAAACTGAAGCATCTGTTTTTGGGCCTGGAATGATTTCAAAAAGATTGAGGTAGCGTGCAGGATTGAAAAAGTGTGTGCCACAAAAGTGTTTTTGGAAATCATCACTTCGACCTTCGCTCATAAACTTGATGGGAATACCAGAAGTGTTAGAGGTAATGAGTGTCCCCGGAGTGCGGTGTTTTTCTATGGTTTCAAATACTTGTTTTTTGATGTCTAAACGTTCTACAACGACTTCCATAATCCAATCGACATCTTTTATTTTTGAAATATCATCTTCAATATTTCCAGTACTGATGCGTTGTGCAAATTTCTGACTATAAATAGGAGAGGGTTTTGATTTTAGAGCAGTTTTTAATGCATCATTTACCAATCGATTTCTAACCACTTTATCTTCGAGACTCAGCCCTTGAGCCTTTTCTTTATCATTCAAATCTCTAGGAACAATATCCAACAAGAGCACTTCAACACCAATATTGGCAAAATGACAGGCAATTCCACTGCCCATGATGCCAGATCCTATAATGGCGATTTTGTTAATTCTTCGTTTCTTCATAAAAGTTTTAGGGTATTAAAATATTTTTTTGTTGTGAATGAGTTCTAATATTTTCTCTGAAACATCATAAAATTGATTCAATTTTTCAGTTCCAATTTCATTTTTCACTTTATCATTAAATGTAAATACACGTTGCCGCGAATCCTCTCTTTTCTCTAATCCTTTTGGTGTTAGATTAATCAAAACACTACGACCATCTTCAGGATTTGGACAACGAACAATCAAATCGCGTTGTTCTAAGGTTTTTAAAATTCGAGACAAACTTGTAGCCTCCATACCCATTTTTGGGCCTAAAGCTGTAGAAGGCGTCCCTTTTTGCGGATCGATGCTGAGCAATGTAAATGCAGTGGTCATGGTCGCTTCAAATTTTGCTGCCTCTTCATTGTACATGCGTTGCACTGCCAACCAAGTTGTACGCAATACATAATCTATTGTTTTTTCTTTCATATTTAATTGGTTGGCTCAAATATATAAAAATATATTATGCACGCATAGTAAATAACAAAAAAGTTATGCACGCATAGTATTATTCGTCGTAAAAAACCAATTAAAGAGGGGTGTAGTACCTATTCTGAATATATTTTTTGAACAAGCGAGTCATATAATTTGATTATGACACTACGCTTCATTTTCATTGTAGGGGTAAGGTGTCCTCCTTCAATGGACCACACATCGGGGGTGAGTTCAAATTTTTTGATTTGTTCCCATTTTCCAAAGCGGCGGTTACAGTTGTCAATTTCTTTTTGAATTCGTTCTTGAACTATTGGCGAAGCAATTATTGATGCTAAACCTTTGTCGATGGCATGATTTTTTAGATCGATCCAGTCTTTAACAAATTCAAAATTAAGTTGAATTAAAGCAGCAGGCATTTTTTGATTTTCTCCAATAACCATTACTTGTTCAATAAAACCAGATTCTTTAAGTTCATTTTCTAACAGGGTTGGAATAATATATTTTCCACCAGAAGTTTTGAACATTTCTTTCTTCCGTCCCGTAATTTTCAAAAAGCCATCAGGGTCAATTTCTCCTTTGTCTCCTGTATGAAAGTAATCGCCAGTCATGACCGATGCAGTGCGTTCAGGGTCTTTGTAATAGCCCTTCATCACATTTGGTCCTTTAATTAATATTTCTCCGTCATCTGCAATTTTCACTTCAACATTAGAAATTGGTTTTCCTACAGTACCGATTTTAAAGAGATGATTGGCGTGCATTCCAACACTTACCACAGGTGAAGTTTCTGTGAGTCCATACCCCTCCATAATCATCATTCCTGAGGCGCAAAATATTCTTGACAGTCGAGGGTGTAGGGCGGCACTACCAGAAACCATAGTATGTAACGCGCCACCAAGTGCTGCTTGCCATTTACTAAATATTAGTTTTCGCGCTATTTTGAGTTGAAATTCGTACCACCATCCATTTACGCCATAGGGTTCGTAGCGCTCTCCTAATTTTATTGCCCAAAAGAATAGAGATTTTTTGATCCCAGTGAGTTCGGTGCCTTTGGCATAGATTTTATCAAATACTTTTTCAAGTAAACGCGGGACAACACTCATCAAATTAGGTTTGATTTCTTGTGCATTGGCCCCAATGGTCTCTAAGCTTTCTGCAAAATATACCGATACACCAGCGTGTTGGTAAATGTAAATCAGTACACGTTCAAAAATATGACACAGCGGCAAAAAACTTAAGACTCGTGTTGTGCCTTCCATAAGGGGAAGTCTGGGAATACTCGCCAAAATATTTTGTACAATATTTTTGTGCGTTAGCATTACTCCTTTGGGTTTTCCTGTAGTTCCAGAGGTGTATATAATGGTTGCTAAATCTTCTTCTTTTACTTCTGCTTTTCGAGTTTCAACATCGTTTTGCGTAGAAGGGTCTTTTCCGAGTTCAAAAAGTTCTGTGTAGTTTTTACAGTCGTTCAATTCATCGAAACTATAAACTTCTTTGAGTTTGGTGTTGGCCTTAACTTTTGTGACTTTATCAAAAACCTCTTGATCAGAAACAAAGCAGTAGGTGGCCTCACTATGATTAAGTACATATTCGTAGTCTTCTGATGAAATTGTGGGATAAATAGGAATATTTTGTGCCCCGACTTGAAGTACACCAATATCTACAATACACCATTCTGTACGGTTGGTTGTGGAAATGACAGCAATTTTATCGTCTTTTTTAACCCCGAGTTTTAGCAAAGCACGACTCAGTGCGTTGGCTTTATCAATGTATTCTTGGGTTGAGGTTTTTATCCATTCCCCATTTTTTTTACTGACAAGAGCAGCATCAAGATTGTGTTGATCTAATTGATAATAGGGGAAATCGAAAAGACGAGTGATATTGGTCATTTTTGCTTGTGTTTGATACTTTGCAAAATAATGATTTTTGAAAAACTTATCAAATTAGAACCTTAAAATTATGATTTACACAAATCAGACCTATAAAATTTAGTATTTTTCTTTGTTGTCTTCAATCCATTTATAGGCGTTTTTAAACGCTTCCAACCATGGTGATACTTCGTCTGTTCTGTCTTCTGGATAATGCGCCCAATTCCAAGGAAATGTAGAGCGCTCAATATGCGGCATGGTGACTAAATGTCTTCCCGTAGCGTCACACATCATAGCGGTGTTAAAATCAGAGCCATTTGGATTGTGGGGGTATTCTCCATAGGCGTATTTTCCAACAATGTGGTAGTGCGATTCTTCGTAGGGTAATGCAAATTTGCCCTCACCATGTGATATCCAAACGCCTAAAGTGGCACCCTCAAGAGAAGACAACATGACGGAATTGTTTTTTTGAATCCTTACCGAAGTAAACGCACTTTCGTGTTTTTTGGAATCATTATAGGTCATTCTGCCGTGCTTTTCGTGGTCCGGATTGATTAGATCGAGTTCCATCCACAGTTGACATCCATTACATATCCCCACAGAAAGCGTATCTTTTCTATTGAAAAAATCTTGAAGTGATTTTTTGGCTTTTTCATTGTATTTAAAAGCACCTGCCCACCCTTTGGCTGAACCCAAAACATCACTGTTGCTAAATCCACCTACAGCGCCGATAAATTGAATATCTTCAAGGTTTTCTCTTCCTGAAATCAAGTCGGTCATGTGTACATCACGTACTTCAAAGCCCGCCAAGTGCATGGCGTTGGCCATTTCACGTTCAGAATTACTTCCTTTCTCTCTAATGATGGCCGCTTTTGGGCGTACTTTTTTTGCGTCAAATTGAGGTAACTTCCCTGTAAAATCTGTTGGAAACGAATACTTTAGCGGTTGTTTTTTATAATTTTCGTAACGTACTTTAGCCAATCCATTTGCCGTTTGCTTATCATCCAAAAGATAGGACGTTTCGTACCACAAATCTCTATAGGTTTCAATAGCTAAATCATACGCGGAGCTATGGTTTTTTAGTTTTAAAACACCTTCTGATGTTACCGAACCAATGCGGTGCGCATCGATGTTATTGCGTTCAAATACAGCTTCTACTGTATCGTCTTTTGCTTGAAAAACAAGTCCAGAATTTTCTGCAAATAACACTTTTACGCTGTCGGATTCGCCCAGCGAGGTAAGGTCAATGTTTGCTCCGAGATTATTGTCTGAAAAACACAATTCTAATAAAGTGGTGATCAATCCGCCAGAAGCGACATCATGTCCTGCTACAATTTGCCCCTCTTTAATTAATCTTTGAAGTGTGTTGAATACATTTTTAACATAAGCTGCGCTTTGTACATTTGGCGTGTCTTGTCCTATACTGTTGCGCGTTTGTGCGAACGAACTACCACCCAATTTATATTCGTCTTGCGATATGTTTATGTAATAAATTGGCCCATGATTGACTTTAAACAAAGGTTCAACGACCGTTGCGATATTATTGCAGTGTGCTGCTGCAGAAATGACCACAGTGCCAGGAGAAAGCACATCGCCGTCAGGGTATTTTTGTTTCATCGAAAGGGAATCTTTTCCTGTTGGAATATTGATCCCTAAATCAATTGCAAATTCAGAAATCCCTTTGACTGCCTTATACAAACGTGCATCTTCACCAGGGTTTTTGCATGGCCACATCCAATTGGCCGACAAAGAAACGCTAGTCAATTCGTTTTCCAATGGTGCCCAAACAATATTGGTTAATGCTTCTGTTATGGCATTTCTACTGCCTGCAGAAGGATCGATGAGTGCAGCAATAGGCGCATGTCCTATACTTGTTGCTACACCGTGTCCGTTTTTGTAGTCTAAAGCCATAACGCCAACATTATTTAGAGGAAGTTGCAAAGGCCCTACACATTGTTGTTTGGCCACTTTTCCACCAACACATCGATCAACTTTGTTGGTGAGCCAATCTTTACAAGCCACAGCTTCTAATTTTAAAACATGCTCCAGATAGGTTGTGCATAATGATTCATCATAGTCAGGCGCATTATAATTTTTAGCCAAAGTTGTATCCTCCAATATGGTTTTTGGGGAACTGCCAAACATGTCTTCCAAATTGAAATCCATAGGTTTATTGCCATTTTTAGCCGATTCAAATACAAAACGTTTATCATTGGTGACGGTTCCTACGGTATACATCGGAGAACGCTCACGTTCAGCAATTTTTTGTAAGGTGTCAATATGGTCTTCTGAAATGACCAAGCCCATTCGTTCTTGCGATTCATTGCCAACAAGTTCTTTATCAGATAGGGTCGGATCGCCAACAGGCAACGCATCGAGGTTGATGTGTCCTCCCGTATCTTCGACCAATTCAGAAAGGCAATTTAGGTGACCGCCTGCACCGTGGTCGTGTATGGATACAATAAAATTTTCTTCGCTTTCCACCATTCCTCGAATGGTATTGGCCGCACGCATTTGCATTTCTGGGTTGGAGCGTTGTACCGCATTGAGTTCGATACCCGACGAAAATTCGCCTGTATCGGCCGAGGAAACCGCAGCACCACCCATGCCAATTCTATAATTATCCCCGCCAAGGATCACAATTTTATCGTTTTGTTTTGGGGTGTCTTTTAGGGCTTGATGGGCTTTGCCATACCCAATTCCACCGGCTTGCATGATGACTTTGTCGAAGCCCAAGCGTTCAGCGTCTTCTTGATGTTCGAAAGTGAGGACAGATCCACAAATGAGGGGCTGTCCAAATTTGTTTCCAAAGTCTGATGCACCATTGGAGGCCTTAATAAGAATATCAATGGGGTTTTGGTAGAGCCATTGCCGTTCTTCAAAGTCCTTTTCCCATGGACGATTGTCCAAAAGTCGGGAATAAGAGGTCATATAAACGGCTGTTCCTGCGAGGGGTAAGGAACCTTTTCCACCTGCCAAACGGTCTCGAATTTCTCCACCAGACCCTGTGGCTGCACCGTTAAAAGGTTCAACAGTGGTGGGGAAATTGTGTGTTTCTGCTTTAAGGGAAATAACAGATTCAAAATCTTTTGTAGTGTAGGTATCGGGTTTGTCGGCGCTTTTGGGCGCGAATTGCTCTACAACAGGGCCTTTGATAAAGGCCACATTGTCTTTGTAGGCCGATACAATACTGTTGGGATTTTGTTTGGAGGTTTCTTTGATGAGTTTGAATAGGGAAGTGGGTTGTTCTTTTCCATCAATGATAAAGGTCCCGTTAAAAATTTTGTGGCGGCAGTGTTCGGAATTAACTTGCGAAAATCCAAAAACTTCGGAGTCGGTCAGGGGGCGGCCTATTTTTTGACTTACGTTTTCGAGGTAATTAATCTCTTCATCGCTGAGGGAAAGTCCTTCTTGTGTGTTGTAGCTGGCGATATCGGTAATCTCTAAAATGGGCTCTGGGGTGATGTTGATGTCAAACGTCTGTTGGTGGAGTTCATCAAACTTTTCGGAAATCATGGGGTCATAATCTGAAAAATCTTTGGCTACGCTTTTAAATTCTTCGATACGGACAATACCACTGATGCCCATGTTTTGGGTGATTTCTACAGCATTGGTGCTCCATGGGGTAATCATGGCGGCACGTGGTCCAACAAATGTATGTTTCAGAGTCCTTTGTTCTATTTTAGGTTTTTGGCCAAACAGCCAAGTGAGTTTGGCGATGGTTTCTGCTGAAAATTCTTCTGTTGATTGAACGGCAAATACGCTATGTTGAGCGTCTCCAAAGAAGTGAATCATATGGTTGATGTTGTTGATTACGAATCCCTACAAAATTAATTTTTTTGTACGGATTTTTAGCACTTTTTTGGTGGTATTTTTTGGAGTTATTCACGAGTTTTAAACAGGGTGCTTCGACGAGCCTGCCTGACGGCAGACAGGCTCAGTGTCCATTTCGGCGGACATAGTTGACACTTCGACAAGCTCAGTGTACAGAAAACAATTTTATAGCCGTACAATTTTCCGTGTGGTGGTTCCTTGTTTGTTTTGGAGTTGAAGGAGGTATACCCCACTATTGAGCTGGCTTATGTCTATAGCGTTGTTTTGTGGGCTTACCGTTGTTTTTAGGATGCGTTGGCCAGTCAGGTTATAACATTCTACAGTTGTGGGTTGTTGTGCATCAATAAAAAGGAATGCACCCTTTACAGGGTTGGGGTATATTTTTATGTACTGAGGTTCAACATTTGTTACGCCTAAGGTTTGGGTATGGCTGCCCAAATTGGTGCAAGTGTTTTGTGGATAACTGGTCCATTCATTGGCATTGTACACCGTGCTGCCGCTGGCAATAGTTGCATTACGAACCAGTGTAACGTCTTTGCCTAAATCTTGATCATCACCCAAAAGACCTATGATGTCGATCAAAGTGTTGTTTTTGTATAATGCTATGGCGTCTCCATCTTTTCCATTAAAGCTGGTAATGTCATTATTTAAATCATCAAATACTGCTTGGCAAACCGTAGCACCGCCATTGGCTATAACATACACCTCACCGTGGTTTATACTTGTGTTTGTTGGAAAACTGTAGACATGGTTCCAAGTTGTATTCCCATTCAAACTTAATTTAATTTGATAAATAGATAAATTCACTGTTACCCCTGTAAAATTAGCAATCTCCAATGCTTTGTTGAAACTACTTCCTTCCATATATTCCGAGAAAAACAAATCGACTGTGTTTGTACTCCCCGAAAGGGTAGTCGCACAATCTTCGTTGGAGGCCGTAGAGCTGTTGTTGGCGGCATCTTTGGCGATGACCGTAAAACAATAGTTGGTTTCTGGACTCAACGCAGTAACTGTTGCGCTCGTAGCGCTTGTACTGCTGTTGTAATTGCTATTGACATAGATGTCATAACTAGTCACCGCAATGTTATCCGTTGCGGCATTCCAGTTTAAATCAACACTTGTGGCTGTGGGGTTACTGGCAACTAAATTAGTGGGCGCACTTGGATTTTCATTGTCTTGTTGTGGGTTCCAAATGGCTGTTACATAGGAAGGGGTATCGACAAAAGGATTGCGGTTGCCTTGATGGTTATAAATCGCATTGTTACGGTCAATTTCTTTTTGAGAAACAGGATCTATGCTGTGCCACTCCAAAAGGATATTTAAAAACGCCGTTTCAAACACTTGATTGCTACTACCATTAAACATAGCAAAAGCACTCCAGTTGCTGATTTGATTTTGGTAGCGTGTGGCAAAATAGAAATAGATTCGGGCTATATCGCCTTTAAATTCGTCAATAGGTTCAAAAACAGTCCCCGAATACCCAGCAGAATACCCACTGTTGAGGTTGTCCCCTAATTTTGAGCCATTTTGTGTGGGGTTTGATATTCCCGATTGCGTTTCTAAATTATTATCATCGACGCGTCCCATAGGAAAACTGCCCCGAAATCCATTGACTCGTCCATCGACAGGCAACAAATTATGGGCATCGCCATCCATTGGGCTGGCTTCATTAAATACAGACTTTGGTATCACATGCTCTTTACTGTAGCAGTCGCCTTCGCCAGTGTAGTTGCCACACTCGTCGGTTTGCGGCGTAAAGTTGTAGGGGTCAGCACCTGAAGGATGTTCAGAATAGATATCCAAAATGGTGTTGTCGTTTTCGTAATATTGATCTAAATCATTGCTGAGAAAAAAATTATCCATCGCATTATACCCTTGATCATTTTGGTTGTTGATGATGTTGTACAATTGCGTTTTTAGAGTATATCCACTGCCTGTTGCCGTGTCGTAATACCCATTTGGAATTTGAGCAAAACCAAAGCTAAAACAAAGGGCTATAAGAAGGAAAAATTTGTATTTCATGATATATTTTTTTCGAGCAACGCCATGTAAAATCCATCATAGCCACGCTCATGGGCTAAGATACGTTTATCTTTTATCAATCTAAAATCTTGCCCTTGTTCTGATGCCAAAAAAGTATTGACTTGTTTTTGATTTTCTGAAGGGAGCACAGAACAAGTGGCATAAACCATTTTGCCTCCGGGTTTAAGCATTTTGGAATAGTCCTGTAAAATGTCTTGTTGTGTTGTTTTGATTTTTTCTATAAACTCGGGTTCCAATTTCCATTTCGAATCGGGATTTCGACGCAAAACACCTAGTCCAGAGCAAGGCGCATCAATAAGTAAACGATCGGCTTTTCCTTTAAGCTTTTTGATAGGTTTTGTGGACTCTATAACGCGTAAATCAATATTATGAGCACCATTTCGACGTGCACGAATTTTGAGTTTTTTGAGTTTACTTTCGTAAATATCCATGGCTATTAGCGATCCTTTGTTTTGCATTAGCGCAGAAAGGTGCAACGTTTTTCCGCCTGCACCTGCACAAGCATCTACAACTTTCATGCCTGGTTTGACATCCAAAAAATCGGCGACCAATTGCGAGGAAGCATCTTGCACCTCAAACCAACCCTTTTTAAAGGCCTCAGTTTGAAACACATTGGCACGTTCTACAAGTTTTAGCGCATACGGATAACCCTTTATTTCTGTGGTTTCAATAGCTTCAGACTGGAGTTTGAGTTGAAGGTCTTTTTTGTTGGTTTTTAGGGTATTTACACGAAGAATGACTTCGGCTTGTTCGTTTTGTTTGGCGAGTTCTTTGGTCCACATGCTTTCGCCTAGCTCTTCAATCCCTAAAGCATCCATCCAATCGGGAATAGATTCTTTAATTTTTCGAATTTTAGAGGCCTCATCAAAGCGGCCTTTGATTTTGCGTGTGGGCGTACCTTCAAAATATTTCCAATCGGGGAGTTTGATGCCTTTAAGGGTTGCCCATACTGCAAACAAGCGCCAAGCATCATCTCGACTAAAAGGTTCTTTCACTTCGGCGATTTCGGCATATAAGCGTTTCCAGCGTACAATATCATAGGTGGTTTCGGCCACAAAACCACGATCGCGACTGCCCCAGCGTTTATCCCGTTTTAAAAGTCCTTGAATGACTTTATCGGCATATTTTCCGTCATTAAAAACTTCTAAAACCCCGTCGATGACGGCAAAACATAAATTTCTGTGTAAACGCATAAAGTGGTATTTCAGCTGCAAAGTTACATTTAATAAATGGTTTGACAGTGTAGAATTATGTATATTGAAGCTTAATTCAAATCCTAATTAAACATGAAACCTATCCTCTCTATTTTTAGTATCGTTGTTTTGTGTACTTTTTCTTGTTCAAGATCATCACAAAACGCAAAAATATTTTCTAACCTCAAAATCGAGCCCATTATTGAAGACTCGCTTTTAAACATTCGTGCGTTGGAATTGAATGAAAACCATGTGGTTGCTGTGTCTTCTGTTGGCGATGTTTATCGTTATGATTTAAGAACTAAGACACTTTCAAAAAAGCGATTTTCAACAGATACACTTAACGTGCGTTCGATGGCTTTGGTGAACCATTCAGTTTTTACGTTGAGCATTGGAAGTCCTGCTTTTTTACATAAAGATTCAACGTTGGTGTATTCTGAAACTCATCCAGATGTTTTTTATGACAGTATGGATTTTTGGAACGACAAAGAAGGGATAGCTATGGGCGACCCTACAGATGGTTGTTTGAGTATTTTAATTACAAGAGATGCGGGGCAAAATTGGCACAAAATTCCTTGTGAAGAACTTCCCAAAGCTGTAAAAGGCGAAGCCGCTTTTGCTGCCAGTGATACCAATATTGCTGTTGTTGGCGATGAGGTTTGGATCGCAAGTGGGGGGATGGCGAGTAGAGTTTTATATTCTTCAGATAAAGGTAAAACATGGCAGATTTTTGATACGCCCATTGTACAAGGAACCCCCACAACAGGAATGTACAGTATTGATTTTTATGATGCCCAAAATGGTTTTGCTGTTGGTGGGGATTATACACAACCTCAAGCCATGAGCAACACTAAAATAAAAACCTCAAATGGTGGACAAACATGGCAAGTTGTTTCCGGTGAAAATTCACCAGGATACAGGAGTTGTGTGCAATACGTTCCAAAAAGTAAAGCACAAGGATTGATCGTCGTAGGGTTTGAAGGCATCGACTATAGTGCAGACGGTGGATTGCATTGGCGTCATCTTAGCGATGAAGGTTTTTATACGGTACGCTTTTTAAATGATAGTACGGCTTTTGCCGCAGGAAAAGGCCGAATAGCGAAGTTGAATTTTAAGTAAAATTAGAAAGAAATTAATCCAAAGATTGAAGTAATACCAGTTTGTGGTACATGCCTTTTTTGTCTAAAAGCTCTTGATGTTTGCCTTGTTCTACAATTTTCCCTTGTTTCATCACAACAATACAGTCTGCATTTTGAATGGTCGAAAGGCGGTGCGCAATAACAATTGAAGTGCGGTTTTTCATCATGTTTTCAAGTGCTGTTTGTACCAGTTGTTCACTTTCTGTATCCAGAGCAGAAGTGGCTTCATCCAACACCATGATGGGGGAGTTTTTAAGTACTGCTCGAGCGATACTTAGGCGTTGTTTTTGACCTCCAGAAAGACTGTTGCCACTGTCGCCAATATTGGTATCTATGCCTTCTGGTAAATCTTTGACAAATTCCCATGCATTAGCAATTTTTAGGGCCTCAACAATTTGATCTTCGGTTGCACTTTCATCGCCAATTTTGAGGTTGTTTCTAATGCTGTTGTTGAACAAAATTGAATCTTGTGTAACCAGTCCAATTTGCGAGCGTAAAGAGGTTTTTGTAATGTGTTTAATGTCGTTTCCATCAATAGAAATAGAGCCCTCATTAACATCATAAAAGCGTGTCAAGAGATTTGCAATGGTGGATTTTCCACTTCCTGATTGCCCTACAAGTGCTACGGTTTGCCCTTTTTTGACTTTTAGTGAAAAATCTTTTAAAACGTATTCATTATCATATTTGAAGGATACATTTTTGAGGTCTATTGCCTCTTTGAATTCTGAAAGTTTTTTGGCGTTCTTTAGGTCAGGCATACTATCTTCTTGCTTCAAAATTTCGAACACCCGGTCGGCTGCAGCGATGCCATTTTTTACTCTGTATGAGGCCTTGCTTATGGCTTTTGCAGGCGTTAGAATTCCGTACGCCAAAGCCATAAAACCAATAAATGTAGTCCCTTCAATGACTTTTTCAATTAAGACCAATTTACCACCATACCAAAGCAACGCGGCGATGGTTATAATGCCTAAAAATTCACTTAAAGGTCCTGCTAAATTATTTTTTAACCCAATTTTGTTAAGCAGAATTAAAATCTTATCCGCTGAATGTAGAAAACGGTTTTTGAATGCTTGTTCGGCATTGTAACTTTTTATTATTTTCAATCCAGTCAACGTTTCTTCAACTGTAGAAATCAGGCGCCCTGCCTCTTGTTGTGCGCTTAACGATTGCCGCTTTAATCGTTTACCTATACTTGAAATGAGAAACCCAGAAATAGGGATGAACAGCAGTACAAAAATTGACAGTTGCCAACTCATGGTGAACATAACAATAAGTGAAAAAATGATGGTTAAGGGCTCTCGTATGATGAGTTCAAAAATGATAAAAAAGGAGTTCTGCATTTCTCCAATATCCCCTAAAATTCGGGCCATGATATCTCCTTTTTTACGTTTGGAATAAAAACTGATTGGAAGTTCAATAATGTGTTTGTACATGTGTTTTCTCAAATCAGTCAAAATACCATTTTTTAAGTACATCACATGTTGCATCGAAAGGTAGCCAAATAGATTTTTTAGGAAAAAGGTAAAAATGACTATGGCCACCACAATGAGTAGTGCCATTTGAGCATTTCCTTCATCAAGTAAGGCCGAAACTTTATAATTGAGCAGATTATTTGCATAGTCTTTTAGCCCACCCAGACCGTTCCAAACTGGGGCTTGACTCACTTTTTGTGTTTTGTCAAACAACACATTGAGCATTGGAATTAAGGAAACAAATGCCAAGGTACTAAAGAGCGCATACAACAGATTAAAAAGAATATTTAAAACCACATGTTTTTTGTAGTTTTTGATGAACGGGAGTAATTGTTGTATGATTTTTTTCATCTTAAATGAGCTGCATTGATGCTATGATGCGGTCAATTTTATCTTCCAAATTTTGATGAACCGAATTAAAATCGCTGGTATTTTCTAAAGGTTCATTGACACTAATATAGTATTTTATTTTGGGTTCTGTTCCACTGGGTCTTAATGCGATTTTACTACCATCTTCAGTGGTAAAAATAAGTACGTTTGCTTTTGGTATCGAAATGGAAGAGGTCGTATTTTCTAGTATATTTTTTGATATAGACGACTGATAATCATCTATTTGTATAACTTTTGAACTATTGATGGACGTTTGCGGATGCTGACGTGCTTGTTCCATCAGTTGTTGGATTTCTTCAGCGCCTTTTTTCCCTTTTTTAGTGATGGAAATGAGACGTTCTTTATAAAATCCGTGCGTGTTGTACAACGCAATTAATTCTTGAAAAAATGAACTGTCTTGGCCTTTGGTCAGAGCAGCAATTTCACAAGCCAAAAGGGTAGAGGTCACGGCATCTTTGTCACGAACAAAATCACCAACCATAAATCCAAAACTTTCTTCGCCACCCCCAATAAAGTCCATTGTTGGATATTCTTCAATCATTTTGGCAATCCATTTGAATCCAGTGAGTCCAATTTTACATTCTACTCCGTAATGTTGTGTTAGTTTTGGCAACATGGGTGTAGAAACAATGGTTGACCCTACAAATTGATTCCCATTAATTTTCCCTTGTGTTTTCCATTGCTCTAACAAAAATTTGGTCATAATGACCATGGTTTGATTACCATTAAGTAACGTTAGCTTTCCATCTGTATTTCGTACTGCAATACCCAGACGATCACAGTCTGGATCAGTACCAATAACGATGTCTGCATTGACCTTTTCGGCCAGTTTTAGAGCCATTTCTAAAGCTTCAGGTTCTTCAGGGTTTGGTGACTTTACGGTCGGAAAATCGCCATCTGGTGTGGCTTGTTCCTCGACAATATGTACATTGGTATATCCGGCACGTTTTAGGGTTTCTGGCACTGCTGTTATGGATGTTCCGTGCAAGGAAGTAAATACTATACTTAAGTTTTTTCTATGCTCGTCTTTATTTTCGAGCAATACGCCATTTTGTACAGAAGCGTTGATGAAAACGTCATCAATCTCTTTTCCAATAACGTGAATAAGGTCCTCTTGTGCCGAAAAATTAATTTCGGTGTACTCCAAATCATTGATGATTGAAATAATGGCCTTGTCATGCGGCGGTACGAGTTGTCCACCATCTTCCCAATACACTTTGTAGCCGTTGTATTCTGGGGGATTGTGCGAGGCCGTGAGTACAATGCCACACTGACAGTTGAGGTGTTTTACGGCAAAAGAAAGCTCAGGCGTTGCACGCAAATCTTCAAACAAAAACACTTCGATACCATTAGCTGAAAATACATCAGCAACAATTTTGGCAAAGGTTTTACTGTTGTGTCTACAATCGTAGGCCACCGCGACTTTTAGCCCTTGGTTGGGGTAAGATTGTTTGAGGTAGTTGGATAGCCCTTGGGTATTTCTTCCTAAAGTATATTTGTTGATACGGTTGGTTCCTACACCCATGACCCCACGCATACCGCCCGTGCCAAAATCTAAGTTTTTATAAAATCGATCTTCGAGTTCTTCGGGGTTATTTTTTAAACCCTCTATTTCAGATCGGGTATTTTCGTCAAATAATTCTGATGACCAGAGGTCTATAGTTTCAGTTAACTGAGCGTTAAGTGTAATCATGTTTTTATTAAAAATGTATTGCAAATGTAACTATTTGCGCTCTTTTAATTTAATTTTTGTGTGGCTTAGTTTCCTCAATAATGTGGTAGCGTTCTTTGTTGCTTTTGGACTGTAAAATGATTTCGCCCAAAAATCCAGCTACAAAAAACTGTGTTCCAATCACCATGGTGGTCAATGCGATAAAAAATTCTGGACGTTCCGCAATGAGTCTGCCCGATGGATTAAAGTACAATTTATCGAGCCCCAAATAGAAGGCAAATCCAAAACCAATCAGGAACATTAAAACGCCTAAAAGCCCAAAAAAGTGCATCGGGCGTTTGGCAAACCTTGACACAAACCATATGGTGATTAAATCTAAAAATCCATTTATAAATCGTTCCATACCAAATTTTGTTTTTCCGTATATTCTTGCTTGATGTACGACCACTTTTTCTACGATGTTGTTAAAACCCGCGTTGACCGCCAAAACGGGGATATAGCGGTGCATTTCGCCATACACTTCAATGCTTTTGACAACTTCTTTTTTGTACGCTTTTAGACCACAATTGAAGTCATGAAGTGAAAGTCCCGATATGCGCCGTGCAGCCCAATTAAATAATTTTGAAGGTAAATTTTTTGTAATAAATGCGTCGTAACGCTTTTTTTTCCAACCTGAAACAATATCGTGGTTGTTGTTTTTTATTAGATGAAAAAGTTCAGGAATTTCATCTGGAGAATCTTGCAAATCGGCATCCATAGTGATGACGACCTCGCCCTTGGCGCGTTCAAACCCTGCATGAAGAGCTTGTGATTTACCAAAGTTTTTGGCAAAACGAAGTCCAAAGACTGAAGGATTTTTTTGGCTTAAATCCTCGATGATAGTCCATGAATCATCTCGACTCCCATCATCTATAAAAATAAGTTCGTAAGTCAACTGGTTGGACTGCATCACTTGTGCAATCCAATCGTGGAGTTCTACCAATGAGTCTTGCTCATCCAAAAGGGGTATAACGACAGAAATATCCATACAATCGACTTACGAACCCCAAAAATAGCGAAATTAAGCTTCGCTTGTATCGTTTTTCTTTATGATAAGTGCAACAATAAGCCCTACAATAGCATATCCAGCAAGTCTAAATACATAGGATTGCAGTTGAATACCTACCGAAAAGTTATCTTTTTTGCTGGCTTCTTCAAGTGCCGCTGTCATGGCTTCTTGTGGCATCCCAAAACGTTCCATGGTGGTTTTGGTGACCATCAAAATTTGTTCATTAAGGTACGTAGCGGCGTCTGGATCGATAAAAGCAAAAATAGCAATGCTCACAACAGTACCGATAAGCGTACCTACTGCAATAGCAATAAAATAATGAATAAAGGCCTCTTTAAAGGAAATAAATCCTCCATTAGCTTTTTTAACTTTGTTAGCTGCCACAACGCCGAATGCGACAACAAGCACAAAAAGTACAATACCGAGCCACCACTCGATAAAAAGGTCTAAACTAACAGCGTAAATAAGCACTACGATTAGAGATAAAATACCGCCAAGGTAAAGCCCAAGATTGATTGAATTTGATTTGTTGGTTGGTTCCATAAGATATATTTTAATTAAATTTAAAGGTAAGACGCAAGTTATTAAAAATTGTTACAAATTATGTTTGAAATAAAAATAATACAAACCATTGTAGATTTATAAAAAATACTTAAATTTGCCACTCGAAAAAATTCGAATAAAAGCAAAACGCGATGAAAAAAGATACACATCCAGAAAATTATAGATTAGTGGCCTTTAAAGACATGTCCAATGACGATGTTTTTTTAACTAAATCTACAGCCGATACCAACGAAACCATCGATGTTGATGGTGTAGAATATCCTTTAGTAAAGATGGAAATTTCTAGAACCTCTCATCCATATTACACTGGGAAATCTAAACTTGTGGATACTGCTGGTCGTATCGATAAATTTAAAACGAAATACGCTAAGTTTAAGAAATAATTTAGCCCACCAAACTATATAAAATACGCCCTTCAATTCTTTTGAAGGGCTTTTTTATTACTTTTACAAAAACATTATAATGAATTACATCCTCTTTGATGGCCCTTTTAGAAACGCCTTGTTGCCGTTTACTTATACAAGACCTGTTGCGGATATTCGTGTGGGTATCTTGACCATTCGCGAAAAGTGGGAAGCCTTTTTGGGGAGCACCACCACAAGCATAACAGAGGATTATTTGGTTTCTAAATTTCCAATGGTAGAACTGGAGGAAAATACCCTCATCAATGCGTCTTATACGCCAAATGATGCGTTGGTTAAAATGATTCAAAATCTCAAATCAAAACAGGTGATTTATGATGGCGATACAGTAGTGGCTTTCAGGGCAAAAGAAGCCCAAGAGGATATCGATTTTAGTGCTTTTGAAGTCCTCAATTGCCCAGAATCTGTTCTCGCCATCAAAAACACTTGGTCTATTTTTCAATTGAACGGTGCGGCCATAGAATCTGATTTTCAACTGATTACCAAAAACAGAACGTCTCAACCCATTCCAGAACAAGTGGTGGCGTTTAATGCAACTCAAATTTTTATTGAAGAAGGTGCAACATTACCGCTTTGTGTACTTAACGCCACAAATGGCCCTATTTATATCGGAAAAAATGCAGAAATTATGGAGGGAAGTATGGTGCGTGGTCCATTTGCACTTTGCGCAAATTCTGTGCTTAAAATGGGTGCAAAAATTTATGGCCCGACCACCATTGGCCCCCATTCCAAAGTAGGCGGCGAGGTTAACAATTCTGTGTTGTTTGGGTATTCAAACAAGGCGCATGATGGGTTTTTGGGCAATTCAGTTATAGGGGAATGGTGCAATTTGGGCGCTGATACCAATACGTCTAACCTTAAAAATAATTATGCCGAGGTGCGTTTATGGAATTACGACACTGAAAATTTTGCCAAAACAGGACTTCAATTTTGTGGGCTCATGATGGGTGATCATAGCAAATGTGGGATCAATACCATGTTCAATACGGGGACAGTAGTGGGGGTTAGTGCTAATGTTTTTGGCAGTGGATTCCCAAGAAATTTTATCCCCAGTTTTAGTTGGGGTGGCCACAGTGGGTTGAGTACGTATTTGACCTCAAAAGCTTTTGAAGTTGCTCAAGTTGTGATGCAAAGACGGGGAGAGGTATTTACGGATCATGATGCTGCAATTCTCACCGAAGTTTTTGAGCAAACCAAAACGTTCAGAAGCACCTAATTTTTCCGAACATTTTTAAGTTCCAACAGGTTAGTAGGATTGATGCCCAACCCTTCTATATTTTTTTGTGTAAAGCGTAAAACTTCATCATAAAATAAAACTACTACTGGCGCTTCCTCGGTCACGATTTGATCCATTTTTTTGTACAGTTCAAGGCGTGTTTTTGTATCCGATTCAGAAAGTGATCGCCTATAAAGTTGGTCAAAAGTATTATTTTTAAAATGGGTGTAATTAGGGCCGTTCGGCGTGAAATTTTCGCTATAAAACAGCGACAAATAATTTTCTGCATCAGGGTAATCGGCGACCCAACTGGCCCGAAAAACATTTAATTTCCCATTGGCTTTTGCGGTTTTTAGGGTGGAGGCCGGGACGACTTCAATCGTCACATTTAGGCCAATATCCAGCAATGCACGTTGGATAAATTCACAAAAATTTAGATAATTCTCATTGGTCGTGATGGTTATTGTTGGTTCAGGGTTGTTGGAAAGCGCTTTGTAGTCTTCAATGAGTGCTTTTGCTTTTTCGATTTGAAAGGTATAACCTACAGCAGCATCATGTCCTGGTAGTCCTTTTGGAATAAATCCGCCATGAGCAGGAATTCCAATACCATTTCTGAGGTAAAGCATCATTTTTTCGCGGTCAAATCCATAATTTATGGCTTGTCGGATGCGTTTACTTTCGATTTCAGAAGTTTCAGATTCCATAAAAAAGCCCAAATATTCTGTGTTTAAATATGGGCTGCGCAACATCTGAACTCGACTCGAATATTTTGGATTGAGTTCTCCTTTTGGAGTCAAAATATCGTCTTTGTACGATGCATCTAATCCCGATACAAAATCTAAATTTCCTTGAACAAACTGCAAGTATTCACTTTGTTTGTCCGGCAAAAAAGTAATCGCAATAGCTTCGAGATACGGAAGTTTGTTGCCGTTTTCATCAGCTTCAAAATATTGTGGATTTCTTCGAAAGACCAATTTGTTGTTTTCTGACCAACGCTTAAATTTAAAAGGGCCAGTGCCTATTGGATTAGCTCTAAAAGACGAGCCATAAAAATCTACAATTTCTTTGGGAACTACACTAAAATATTTCATGCTCAACATCCCCAAAAATGCAGGAAAAGGGGTTTTGAGTTCAATTTGAAAAGTGCTTTTGTTTAGGGCTTTATAATCTTTAATCGCACTCAAAACCCAACCCCCTGGTGAAGCTACTTTTGGATCGCTCAATCGCTGAAAACTATATACAAAATCCTTGGCTGTTACCGCCCTTGTTTTGCCCGCACCAAATTGTTCATGGGGATGAAATAAGACATCTTTTCGAAGTTGAAATGTATACAGCGTTCCATCCTCAGAGATTGTCCAAGAGGATGCAATACAGGGTATAATATTCATGTTGTTGTCCATTTGGACCAAACCATTAAAAAGCTGATGTATTGCCCATATATCGGCGTTGTCTTTGGCGAAAGCAGGATCTAGTCCACTGATGTTTTTATGTTCATTATACCGAAATACCTCTTTTTCTCTATTGGATTTTTTGGAAGAATTGCATCCAAAAACAGCCATCACTAAGAAGATGATGATCCATCGGTTGTACGTAAAGAAATTAGAAGTGTACTTTGTCATTCAGCTTGTTAGTTGTAAATTTGTTCACTTTGTAAAAGTACAAGAATGAACGCCAAAAAAAAAGTCGCTTTTTATACTCTTGGGTGTAAGTTGAATTTTTCGGAAACCTCTACGATAGCTCGAGATTTTGAACATGAGAATTTTGATCGTGTAGATTTTTCTGAGTATGCAGACGTTTATGTCATCAATACGTGTTCTGTTACAGAAAATGCCGACAAGCGCTTTAAAACCATTGTCAAGCAAGCCCAAAAGGCAAATTCGCAGGCCTTTATTATCGCTATTGGCTGCTATGCTCAGCTTCAACCCAAAGCACTTGCCGACGTGCATGGGGTTGATTTGGTGCTTGGTGCTACCGAAAAATTTAAGATTACAGACTATCTTAACGATTTGACCAAAAACGAAGTTGGTGCGGTTCATTCCTGTGCAATTGAAGAAGCCGATTTTTATGTAGGTAGTTATTCTTTTGGAGATCGTACGCGTGCATTTTTAAAAGTTCAAGACGGTTGTGACTACAAATGTACCTATTGTACCATTCCATTGGCACGCGGTATTTCTCGAAGCGATACGCTTTCTAATGTTTTAAAAAATGCCCATGAAATTACTCAAAAGGGCATAAAAGAGATTGTACTTACTGGCGTTAATATTGGGGATTATGGAAAAGGTGAATTTGGCAATAAAAAACACGAACACACCTTTTTTGAATTGGTTCAGGCCTTAGATAAAGTAGAAGGGTTGGAGCGTGTCCGAATTTCTTCTATAGAACCCAATTTATTGAAAAATGAAACCATAGATTTTGTGGCTCAAAGCAACAATTTTGTACCACATTTTCATGTACCGCTACAAAGCGGAAGCAACCATTTACTCAAACTTATGCGTCGTCGGTATATGAAAGAACTTTATGTTGATCGAGTAGCGCGAATAAAATCAACAATGCCAAACGCCTGTATCGGAGTCGATGTCATTGTTGGTTTTCCTGGTGAAACGGATGAGTTGTTTTTAGAAACCTACGCGTTTTTAAGCAATTTAGATATCTCTTACCTTCATGTTTTTTCTTATTCTGAGCGCCCAAACACTGTGGCTGCAACTATGGACGGAAAAGTTCCTAAAGCTGTTCGCAGCAAACGTAGTAAAATGTTGCGTGGGCTTTCGGCAAAAAAGCGCAGAGCTTTTTATGAATCTCAGTTGGGTTCAATTCAAAATGTGTTGTTTGAAGGTGAAAATAAGGAGGGGTATATTCATGGATTTACACGAAATTATGTTAAAGTAAAGGCACCGTGGAATCCGAATTTAGTCAATACAATTCATGAAGTTGCACTAAAAGAAATTGACCAAGATGGTTTGGTGCGTTTCGAATTTGTTTCAGCAGTTGTGGAACATTAAATACGAATGCCTACAGGTAGCATTTTTTTGTAGCGTCTGTTTCTTTTGATAAACTTAGCAATGGGTGGGCTAGTGGGTACCACACTGATGTTTTTTTCGCTTATGTCTTCAAGGACAATTTTTAGAAAATCTTCTATAAAATCATCAGATTCAACACTTTCAGGAACATTAAGTTTTGTAAGGAAGATTTTACGTTCTTGTTGCGCATATTCGATGGTAGCCATTTCTGAACCAACTTTTATTTCGTATTGACGTAAAAAGGAATTGTCAATGAGATCTGAAGCTTTAAGCATTATCAAATGATTTAAATTCTGGGAAAATACTTTACAAAAATACAAAAAAAACTTACGTTGATTTTAATTTTAACACTTTTTAGATAAATTGTATGTAAAATTTTAAAATCTAAATTTTTATTTATTCATCATTTTTTCTACATTAGGACTCCATAAATCACATACCTATGAATGTTTTTAAACAACCACGCTATTACGTTTTATTTATTGCTGTTGCAGGATTTTTGTCTTTGGCTTTTTCAAAAAATTCCTTTGATAATTCTCCACCATTGAACCCAATTTTCGATTATAATGTTTATGCACTACCGATACCTCAACACCTTGATTTCTCTGAAGAATCAGTTCCATTGACCCTTCCAGATATAAGAGAACGCATGGATCGCGAATTGCTCGTAAACACCTATTGGCAGTCCAATGGATTGTTGCTTTTTAAACGAGCCAACAAATATTTCCCTATCATCGAACCGATTTTGAAGTCGTACGGAATTCCAGATGATTTTAAATATTTGGCCTTGATTGAAAGTGGCCTCCAAAACGTGACTTCTCCAGCAGGAGCAAAGGGCTTTTGGCAGATTATGAAATCTACAGGGAAAGAATACGGATTAGAAATCAATAGCAATGTGGATGAGCGCTACAACATAAAATTATCTACGCATGTAGCGTGTCAGTATCTTTTAAAAGCTAAAGAAAAATTTGGTTCTTGGACCTTGGCGGCTGCAGCCTACAACGCTGGTATGAGTGGTATAGCATCGGAACTGGAGCGGCAGTCTGTTTCTGGTTATTATGATTTGCTTTTGGGTCAGGAAACAGGGCGTTATATTTTTAGAATTGTTGCTTTGAAAGAAATTATGACCCATCCAAAGAAGTACGGTTTCAACTTTGAAGACAACGATTTGTATGCATATGCACCAACCTACGAAGTTCAAATTGATACTGCAGTGGCTGATTTTGTACAATTTGCCAAAGATTTTGGACTGAATTACAAGCAATTAAAATTGCACAACCCATGGTTAAGGGAAGAATTTTTGAACAATAAGTCCAGAAAAAAATATCAAATAGAAATACCAGAAGCCCAATATTATGGGCAAGATGTTTTGGATTAAACCTAATTAGCGTCTTCTTCCACCACGCATTTGACCGTAGTGTTGGTTTGGAATTGAAGCTTTTTTCATTTGTTGCTTCATCATTCTTATTTGTTCGGCGAGCATATCTCTTTTATCCAATGTTTGCGCTTCTTTGAGCAAACGTTGTGCTTCCTGTTTGCGACGCTTTGTAAAGGCAATTCCAGCTAAATTAAGCTTTGCCATAGCCATATCGTGATCCATTGAAAGCCCGAGACTTACTGCGTTTTTAAAAAATTTCTCTGCAGCAGTCATATTGGTTTGAGATACCATAATTCCTTTGAGAAAGTTATAATACCCTTGTTGTTTTTGAGTGAGGGCAGATTTTGGATTTTTAATTCTGTTCAACCAACGTTCGGTTCCTGCAAAATCTTGTTTACGCAATTTTAAAAAAGCCAATAAAATGAATTCATTCTTATAATAAAGAAACAAAAACGTCAATCCAATGAAAATGAACATTACACCGTTGCCAATTAGCGATTCGGTAAATTGATACACTGCATAGGCAAGTGACAAAACAAAGAAGACAATTTTAATATTTTTATTGAACATAATTAAATTCTATTACGGAGCACAAATGTAGTAAAAAAACAAAATAAAAATATTTTAAAATTGTGTTTGTCATAGTAAATAGTCTTTGTATATTTGCACGGCGCTTTTTTTAGAGCATTACAAAATTTGTAAAATTTATAAACCCATACAGGTTTAATACCTAAAAATAAAATGAAAAGAACATTTCAACCATCTAAGAGAAAGAGAAAAAACAAGCACGGCTTCAGAGAAAGAATGGCTTCTGCTAATGGTAGAAAAGTACTTTCTAGAAGAAGAGCTAAAGGAAGAAAAAAATTGAGTGTTTCATCTGAAATTCGTCATAAAAAATAATGATTAACAATTGTTAATATATTATAAGGTGTTACTGGTCGTAACGCCTTTTTTTGTATCTAAACGTTGTTTATTTTTGAAATCAAATTAATCTCTATTCAACTATAATAAAATGCCAAAACGAAAAGATTTAAAATCCATCCTCATCATCGGTTCAGGACCGATCATTATCGGACAAGCGTGTGAATTTGATTATTCAGGATCGCAAGCACTACGCTCTCTTCGCGAAGATGGAATTGAAACTGTTCTTATCAACTCGAACCCTGCAACCATCATGACCGACCCTTCTATGGCCGATCATGTGTATTTGTTACCACTCAATACAAAATCTATTGTTAAAATTTTAAAAGATCATCCTCAAATCGATGCTGTTTTGCCTACTATGGGCGGTCAAACTGCGCTCAACTTGTGCATAGAAGCTGATGAAAAAGGCATTTGGGAAGATTTCGGTGTAGAAATCATTGGCGTCGATATAGATGCCATAAACATCACCGAAGATAGAGAACAATTTCGTGAGTTGATGCTAAAAATTGGGGTTCCGATGGCACCTCAAGCTACGGCAAACTCTTACCTTAAAGGTAAAGAAATTGCACAAGAATTTGGTTTTCCATTAGTTATACGCGCTTCTTTTACACTGGGAGGTGCTGGCGCTTCAATCGTTTATAAAGAAGAAGATTTTGATGAATTACTAAAACGCGGCTTAGAAATCTCACCAATTCACGAGGTCATGATTGACAAAGCCATGATGGGTTGGAAGGAGTACGAATTGGAGTTGTTAAGAGATGACAATGACAATGTGGTCATCATATGTTCCATTGAAAATATGGATCCAATGGGTATCCATACAGGAGATTCGATTACTGTAGCACCAGCAATGACGCTAAGCGATACCACCTACCAAAAGATGCGTGATATGGCCATCCATATGATGCGCAGTATTGGTGATTTTGCAGGAGGTTGTAATGTGCAATTTGCTGTTAGTCCCGACGAAAAAGAAGATATCATTGCCATAGAAATTAACCCAAGGGTTTCACGTTCTTCAGCTCTAGCGAGTAAAGCAACAGGGTATCCAATTGCAAAAATTGCAGCAAAACTTGCTATTGGTTATTCTTTGGATGAACTGCAAAACCAAATCACAAAATCTACTTCCGCACTTTTTGAACCCACATTAGACTACGTTATTGTAAAAATACCACGTTGGAATTTTGATAAATTTGAAGGTAGTGATAGAGAGTTAGGGCTACAAATGAAAGCTGTAGGCGAAGTCATGGGTATTGGCCGCTCTTTTCAGGAAGCTCTGCACAAAGCCACACAATCTTTAGAAATTAAGCGCAACGGACTTGGTGCAGATGGTAAAGGATATTCTGATTACGATCAAATCATCAGTAAACTAAAGCATGCCAGTTGGGATCGTGTGTTTGTAATCTATGATGCTATTCAAATTGGAATTCCATTGTCTCGAATCCATGAAATCACCAAAATAGATATGTGGTTCCTGAAACAATATGAAGAATTGTATTTCCTGGAAAAAGAAATTTCTACCTACAAGATAGACAGCATAACGAAAGAATTACTGCTCGAAGCTAAGCAAAAAGGGTATGGTGATCGACAAATTGCACATATGTTGGACTGTTTAGAAAGTCAAGTGTACAACAAGCGTAAAGAGTTCAATATCAATAGAGTATACAAACTTGTAGACACTTGTGCTGCAGAGTTTGAAGCTAAAACGCCGTATTATTATTCTACGTTTGAAAGTCAAATGACCACCAAGGAAGGGCTTACAAAAACGGATAATGAAAGTATAGTTTCAGATCGAAAAAAAGTTATCGTTTTGGGCTCTGGGCCAAATAGAATTGGTCAAGGTATCGAATTTGATTACTGTTGTGTACATGGCGTATTGGCCGCCGCAGAATGTGGCTACGAAACCATCATGATCAACTGTAATCCAGAAACCGTTTCAACTGATTTTGATACGGCGGATAAACTGTATTTTGAACCTGTTTTTTGGGAACATATTTATGATATTATTCAACACGAAAAACCTGAAGGTGTTATCGTCCAATTAGGAGGGCAAACAGCACTAAAATTAGCCGAAAAATTAGACCGTTATGGCATCAAAGTACTTGGAACTAGCTTTCAGTCTTTAGATTTAGCGGAAGACCGTGGTTCGTTTTCTACACTTCTGAAAGAAAACAATATTCCTTATCCTGAATTTGATACTGCAGAAACTGCTGATGAAGCCTTGCAAGTTGCAGATAAACTAAATTTTCCAATTCTTGTAAGACCTTCATATGTTCTTGGAGGACAGGGTATGAAAATTGTCATCAATAAGCAAGAACTTGAAGACCATGTAATCGATTTACTTCGTAAAATTCCAAACAACAAACTGCTTTTGGACCATTATTTAGATGGTGCCATAGAAGCCGAAGCTGATGCCATTTGTGATGGAGAAAACGTCTACATTATTGGAATTATGGAACACATTGAACCATGTGGTATTCACTCTGGTGATAGTAATGCAACACTTCCACCATTTAACCTAGGCGATTTGGTGATGCAACAAATTGTTGACCATACAAAGAAAATTGCTTTAGCATTGAATACCGTTGGTTTGATCAATATCCAATTTGCTGTTAAAGATGACAAAGTGTACATCATTGAAGCCAATCCACGTGCATCGAGAACCGTACCGTTTATTGCTAAGGCATACGGCGAGCCGTATGTAAATTATGCTACTAAAGTCATGCTTGGCGATAAGAAAGTTACGGATTTTGATTTTAAACCAGAATTAGAGGGTTACGCCATAAAACAACCGGTATTTTCGTTTAACAAATTCCCTAACGTCAACAAACAGTTAGGACCAGAAATGAAAAGTACAGGAGAGAGCATTTTGTTTATCGACAGTCTCAAAGACGATGAATTCTATGAGTTATATGCACGACGTAAAATGTATTTGAGTAAATAAATCTAAAAAAAAAAGCGACGTTTAGTCGCTTTTTTTTATGAGTTGAAAATCAAACTTGATGTGTACTTCATCGCTAACTTTGTTCTTAGTACTCCTGAGTTTGCGATGAAAGAATTTGAGGTCTATCCAAACCCAACAGTTGATGAACTTAATTTTGAATTTCCTGACAATGTGCAATTCGCCAACGTTCAGGTTTATAATGTTTTAGGAAAGCAAATCATGCAAACCCAATTGAAAAGAACAGTTCCAAAAATTAATACAAATGCGTGGGCATCAGGGATGTATGTAGTGCAAATTATTACAGATGATGCCGTTCAAACCAAGCGTATCATAAAACAATAATCGTTTATGAAATTTAAAATTCTCATTATTTTCTTATGCTTTACTTATTTTGGTTTTGCACAAGACGATTTATTGAGTGAAATTGATGTTGAAAGCGAATCTTCAACAGCAGTTAGCTCTGTTTTTAAAGGTTTAAAAATAATCAATTTTGAATCTACCAAATTGGTTGCAAAAGGCGGATTCTATTTTGTTGTTTCACACCGTTTTGGAAGTGTGAAAAATGGATTTCAAAACTTATTTGGATTAGATGAAGCGGTGACGCATCTCAATTTTATCTATGGGCTTACAGAGGGTATAAATATAAGCGCATCACGAAGCTCAAATCAAAAAATTTATGAATTGGCTTCAAAATTTAGAATTGTTACACAATGCGAACGTATTCCTTTTTCTGTGGTGGGGTATACTTCAGTTTTGGCCAATACTGCGTTAAGTACAGATAATTTACCAAAATTAGAATTTAATCACCGCCTGAGTTATGTGGTTCAACTTTTGATTTCAAGGAAATTTAATGATAAGTTGTCTTTACAATTTTCACCAACATTTTTTCATGATAATTATGTTGTCAATGATCTTCAAGAGAACTCACAATACGGTTTGATTTTTGGAGGGCGTTACAAACTTGGTAAACGTTGGTCTTTCAATTTGGAGTATGCCGCCCATATGAACCGCGCCAAAAATTCGCTTTATAACAATCCTTTATCCATTGGATTTGATCTTGAAACTGGTGGGCATGTGTTTCAATTACACTTTACAAATTCACAATTTATGAATGCCAACGGCGTTTTAGGCAACAGTACAGGGGATTGGTCTGATGGAGATTTTTACTTTGGATTTAATATTAGCCGTTCTTTTTAGGGGTTATTTGGCTTCTTGTAAATAGTGTTTTTGAACAAAATCAAACCCAAAAATCAGCACTCCAGAGTAAAATAAATCACCCATCAAAGAATTTCTAAAGAAGGGTAGGGCTAAGGTGTAACACTCTGCTAAACCTGTCCAGGTTTTAGGGTAGCCCAATAACCAAACGCCAAAATTTGTAATTACAAAGAAACTAACACTGCTCAGAAGTACAACAGCTAAACTCGGTTTTTTTGCTTGAATCCCAATAAAACTTATAACCATAAAAGCAAAGTAAACGAATAAGGTGATGCTTGAAAACCCCAAAAACACATCTGAAATAGCCATCATAACTAAAGGAAGTACATAGGCCAACATTTTGTTGCTAAGGTAAAGCCCTCCAAACAGTGCAACAGCAGTCACGGGTGTAAAATTAGGGAGATGAGGAAGAAGTCGTGTAAGAACAGCCACGAGTATAAAAATGATAATGATTAAATTTTTATTATTGGGTTTTAGATTCATTTGAGCGTATTTTTGTCAAAATTAGTATTATTTCTGAGATTTTAATTTTCTTAATGGAAAAAATTTATAGTTTTGGTCTTTCATTTTTTCTGAAGCTCTTATCCACTTTCAAATCACGCTAAATTTATTTCTTTAAGTCATACTATGAATAAAAAATTCATTCTAAACTCGTTATTATTTTTTTGTTTTATTTTCATGGGTTGGTCACAAGAATTTCCACTACCACAACCTCTCGATGAAGTTTATGTGACTTCATCACGGTTTGAGCTTTCGAATAAAGAAGTGGGAAAATCAATAACAAAAATCACATCCAAAGAAATTGAGCAAAATCAAGGGTTGACAATTGTACAGCTTTTAAATACTCAGGTTGGTTTGACAATAAATGGGAGTTATGGTCAGGCAGGTTCTCCTTTGTCCACGAACATCAGGGGTGGGCGAAATCGTCAAGTTTTGATTGTTATTGATGGAATCCCCGTGAATGATGCTTCACAAATTGAAAACAATTTTGACCTTAACCTCATTGGATTGGAACAAATTGAATTCATCGAAATTCTAAAAGGACCTTCAAGTGTATTGTACGGCAGTAATGCATCTTCTGCAGTTATTAATATCGTTACAAAAAAATCGTTCAAACAAGACATTGGCGGGACGCTTAGTTCAATACTTGGAACCAACAATACGGCAAATCAACACCGTTATGAGGTTCTAGATATGCAAAATGCAGCAAGTATTCAAGGGGCATATAAAAAATTGAGTTTTAGCAGCAGTTTTTCTCATCGTTCTAGCAATGGGTTATCTGCGCTTTATCCAGAAAATCCAGAAGATAGTTTTAATGCAGATGATTTTGAAAAAACAAATCTGTATTTAAAATTGGGGTATACATTTTCAGAGCGTTTTTCTCTTTCTACGTATTTTAATTCTGATCGATATGACTCTGATTATGATGAAAGTTTTGGATTTACAGACGCAGACTACAATACAAAAAACAAGCAAGAACGTTTGGGTATTAGTTCGGTATATGATTATGAAAATGGAAGTTTAAATTTGAATGCTGCACTAAATAATAATAACCGTTCATATGATTCCAGCTATCCTACGAAATACGATTCAAAAACATGGAATTTTGATCTTTTTAATAAATATACATTTGCTTCAAAATTATATTCTGTAGTAGGTGTTAATTTTAATCAAACAGAAATGGAAAGTTATAGTATTCCTTTTGGTTCTACTGCTTTTCAAAGCGATATAAGTCCCGATTTGGCCAATACCAATAGCTATGCGCCTTATGTTAATGTTGTATTTACCTCAAAGTCGGGTTTTAATGTTAATGGTGGCGTTCGTCTCAATCAACATTCTACCTATGGTTCCCACCTTGTATACTCCATAAATCCATTTTATTCATTTCAATTCCCGAATCAAAGTTTGAAACTTTCTGCATTATACAGCACCGCTTTTATCACGCCATCACTATATCAATTGTTTGCACCAAATATTGGGAATACTCTTCTTGATCCACAAGAGGATAGTACATTTGAATTTGGGTTAGAATTAAGTAATCCAAATAGTTTTGACTTGCGTGTAACAGTGTTTCAGCGTGCACAAAATAACTTTATTGATTATGTGGTTTCAAATCCAACAACATTTGAAGGAAATTATGAAAACCTTTCGAATGAAACCACTGTACAAGGTCTGGAAACCGAGTTTAAATACAGTGGTTTTAAAAAGGTCAATTTGAATTTTAATTACGCTTTTATTGAATCAAAAGACCAACAATTGTTTAGAATTCCTAAGCATAAGTTCAATTTTAGTACACTTTATGATTTGACGAAAAAAACAAATGTGTCACTAAGCTATCAATACAACAGCGAACGAATTTCGCCTTTCCAAATGAATTTAGTACCCATTAAACTCGAGGCCTACAGTCTTTTGAATATAGGTATAGCGCATCATTTTTTCAATGATAAATTGAAGGTGTTTGCCAACGTTTCAAATGTATTTGATGAATCCTATGAGGAAGCTTATCGCTATTCTACACTGGGTAGAAATTATAAATTAGGGGTAAACTTCACCTTTTAGACTAATCAGCAATCATAAGGGTGTTTTTGGCATTTAATTCATTGAGCGTAGCCAACTTATTAGCGTTACTAGATTGAGCGCTTGAAAAACGCCCTGATAATTGTATCGCTTCCAATGCGGCTTTTAATAGTGGCTCGTTGGGATCTCCTATAATACCATAGTTGGATGCTTTCTCATTAAATTCAATATCTGGAACTAAACCAGAAGAAGGTACAACAGTACCGTTTTTATTGACGGTAATGGCGATGAGCGGTAACAAGGCATAGGTGTGGGTTGGATTAACATTGGTTCTGCTCAAGTTCGATGAATCATAAATAATCTGTGAGGCCTGAGATTTTCCGACTGTGGTACTTCCAATTTGTACAACATCTATATACGCTTTTAAGCTGTTGATTACCATTTCACTCGATGATGCAGAACCACCAGAGGTCAAAACATAGACCTTATTCAAATTTAAGCTATTGATGCCCGTGCCATTGCTTAGGGTGTTGGTAAACACATAATCATAATTATTGCTTTGTAGTGTTTCGTTGTATTGTAAGGTGGCAAAAACTTGATCGTTAAAGTTTCCTGTAATCATACTGCCAAGCGCTGTCGCTGTATTTACACTCCCGCCAGGATTGTAGCGAAGATCCAATACAAGGTGATCAATATTCTGCGCTTTGAAAGTTCCAAATGCTTGATTGAGTTCTGCGTCAAATTCATTCACAAAACCGTTATACATTAGATACCCTACTTTTTCATTATCTAAATCGAAAATTTCCGTTTTGTATACAGGATTTTCTGTATACACTGTTTTTGTGAGCGTGATGGCTTCATTAGTATCGCTAATACTGTCATCGGCAATATCTTCGGTACCATTGTCGTCGTAATCTGCTAAGTTCAATGTAAAAGCATCACCGGCCAAAAGCGATCTATAGTTGTCTTTGGTTAAAGATGTGCCATTAACTTTATTGAATATTTGACCCCTGCTAAGCGACGTTTGACTGGCGCTACTGTTGGGCAAAACCAAACGAACAATTCCAAATACATCAACATTACTCCCTGGAACATAATAAAAGTTGAATTCTGCTCCGCTACTTTTTGAGACCCCGCTTAGCAATTGTTCCAAGGCAAAATAATTATTGGTAATGATACTAAAGCGGTCTACATTTTCACGATCATATATCAAATCCTCAAACAACAGTTCAGGAGTTTCGTAATTTTCCAAAAATTCTTGATAATCGGAGTTGTTAGTGAATCGATCGTTGGCAAGGTCTGGAACATCAGCTTTATAAAGGTACACAGCATTCATAGCTTTCCAAACAAAGTCTTTTACACTTGTAGAACTGACGATGTTGTCATCATTATCTTCAAAACAACTGAATGAACATCCAATCAAGAGTATGAGCGCCAAATATTTAATTGTTGTTTTCATATGTCTATTTGTGTTGATTTTCATTGCAAAAATTGTATTATTAGCAATTAATACAAGCAAATTTTGTACCACAAGTTACATTAAAAAATTATACGAATTAAAAAATTATTTTTGATCTTGTAACAAATGACACACATGTTCGTCTTTATCATAGCACGACCAAACAAATGACTGAAAGAGAATACATAGCGCTAATTGATCCTTTCAAAAACAAATTGTTTCGATTTGCTAAACGTTTTTTAGTTTCGATCGAAGAAGCAGAGGATGCAACACAGGACGTTCTTTTAAAATTGTGGAAAATTCGTGATCGCTTAGGGACCTACAAAAGCCCAGAAGCTTTTGCGATGACCATTACTAAAAACCATTGTTTGGATCGATTAAAGTCTAAACAAGCTCAGAATTTGAAGATTCCGCATAACAATTATGAGGATCATAGCGAATTATTACAAAAAAAGATAGAGGTAAGAGATAGTGTAAGTTTAGTAGAAAAATTTATGAAAACACTACCCGTTCAACAACAATTAATAGTTCAGTTGAGGGATATAGAACACTATGAATTTAGTGAAATTGCAGATCTTCTAGAAATGAAAGAAACCGCTATACGCGTAGCACTTTCAAGAGCCAGAAAAACATTAAAAGAAAAATTAATCAAAGCACATAGCCATGGAGTTACACCATATTGAACAGCTTTTAGAAAAATACGATTTAGGCGAAACTTCCCTTGCGGAAGAAGCCACACTTGCTTCGTTTTTTAGTCAAAATGAAGTGCCAGAACATCTTTTGCATTATCAAACGTTATTCAGCTATTTTTCTGATGCAAAACACCAAAAATTTACCCCTGAAGTAAAGATTACTAAACGTGTATTTAGATTTAGAAACTTATCCATTGCTGCGTCAGTGGTCGTCATGATAGGGCTTCTTTTGAATTACAACTCTGGAGTACAAAATAATCATTTTACAGATGAAGAAATTTTTGCTTACGACCAAACAAAAACAGCATTGGAAATGCTTTCTAATAATTTTAATAAAGGAACATCTCAACTTAAAACCTTAGATGTTTTTTCAACCGCATTGCAAAAAGGAGAGCAAAACATCACTTTCCTCAACGCATTTAATACAACAACCAATAAAATTTTTAAAATAAACAAGTAAATTCAAACCATGAAAAATCTAGTAATTATCTTAATTTTTGCCATTGCACCAATGGCATTCGCACAAAGTCTTTTTGAAAAATATGAAGACATGGACAACGTCACTTCAGTAGTTGTGAACCAAAAAATGTTTGGTATGCTTGCTGAAATGCAAATCAAAACAAATGATCCAGAAGCTGATGCTTTTTTGGAACAAGTAAAAACCTTGAATAACCTAACTGTTTATTCTACAGATGACTTAAACGTTTCCAAATCCATAATTGATGATGTTAATCGTTATGTCAAAAAATCATCTTTAGAAGAACTGATGCGCATCAAAGATGGCGACCAAAACATTAAGTTCTACGTCCTTTCAGGCCGCGACGAAAATCATGTTTCTGAGCTGCTTATGTTGGTGAGTGGACTTTCAAAAGCTATGGAAGAACAAGATATTAAAGTCGGAGGGGAGCAACGCATCATCGAAACGGTGTTGCTTTCGCTAACCGGAGATATCGACTTGCGTAATGTCTCAAAACTTACATCACAACTTAATGTTCCTGGTGGGGATCAATTGAAAAAAGCATCTAAATAATAAAATATGAAGCTACCAAAATCTTTTTTACTTTTTGTTTTAGCATTCACCTGTTTTGTCAGTTGTAATGCGAAGCCAACTTTGCAGACCTACTTTGTGGATCATCAAGAAACACCTAATTTTATATCGATGGATGTTCCCATTTCTTTTTTGGGCGCCGATGATATCCAAATGACTGAAACACAACGTCAGGCCATCAATTCAATCGATAAATTAAATATGTTGGGCTACAGCTTAAAATCTGGAAATATTGATGTTTTTAATACTGAAATTGACAACGTAAAAGCACTTTTAAAAGACAAACGCTACAACGAACTTTTTCGTCTTGGAAATCAAAAAGATGGTAAAGTGAAAATTTCTTATATCGGTGATGACGATGCGATAGATGAGCTGGTTGTTTTTGGCCAATCCAACTCCTATGGATTTGCTATTATTCGTGTCCTGGGCGATGATATGGACGTTTCCAAAATTATGGAATTAGGTCCAATCATCAATAAACTGGATACCAAAGACATGAATGTTGAAGGGTTTATGGATTTTATGTTATAAACCCCACGTACAAAAAAAATGCCCTAATTCAGGGCATTTTTTATATCCCTGTATAATTGGTTGGCGTAATTTTTTTCAATTCCTCTTTGATGGACGTATCCACATCAAGAGTTTCAATAAATTCAGCGATAGAATTTTGAGTAATAGCCGCATTAGTACGTGTGAGCCCTTTGAGCGCTTCATACGCATTAGGATAGCCCTCACGTCTCAAAATAGTTTGCACCGCTTCGGCAACCACGGCCCAGTTGTGTTCCAAATCTGAAGCAATTTTTTCTTCGTTGAGCAAGAGTTTATTCAATCCTTTAAGCGTCGATTTAAAGGCGATAAGCGTATGTGCAAAAGGCACACCAACATTACGCAACACCGTGCTGTCGGTTAGGTCGCGTTGCAATCTCGAAGTGGGTAATTTTGCAGCAAGGTGTTCAAAGAGTGCATTTGCAATACCGAGATTCCCTTCGCTGTTTTCAAAATCGATTGGATTAACTTTATGCGGCATAGCCGAACTGCCAACCTCTCCTTTTTTGATTTTTTGTTTAAAATAATCCATGGATATGTAAGTCCAAAAATCTCGATTCATATCAATTAGGATGGTATTGATACGCTTTAAAGCATCAAAAAGCGCTGCAGCATGGTCGTAATGCTCAATTTGTGTGGTCGGAAATGAGTGATGAAGCCCCAATTGGTTGGTTATAAACGCAGTACCAAATGCTTTCCAATCGTGTTCTGGATAAGCCACATGATGGGCGTTGAAATTTCCTGTTGCTCCGCCAAATTTAGCCGCATTTGGGATGTTTTTTAAAGTACTTAGTTGTTCTTCCAAGCGCACTTTAAATACTTCAATTTCTTTGCCCAGTCGGGTAGGAGAAGCCGGTTGACCGTGTGTTCTGGCCAATAAAGGTACATCCTTCCACTCCTCAATAAATCCTTTTAGAGTGTTTATAAGTGTTTCAATTTCAGGAAGATACACATTTGTTGTTGCATCTTTAATGCTTAGCGGTATGGCTGTATTGTTGATGTCCTGTGAGGTGAGCCCAAAGTGAATAAATTCTTTGTATGCACTCAAGTTTAAAGCGTCAAATTTTTCTTTGATAAAATATTCAACCGCTTTAACGTCGTGGTTCGTGATTCTTTCAATTTCTTTTATGGCTTTTGCATCAGCAGCTGAAAAGTTTTTATAGATGGAACGTAATTCTGGGAACAATTGCTTATCAAAATTTTTCAACTGAGGTAGAGGAATTGCACATAATGCAATAAAATATTCGATTTCGACCAAAACGCGGTACTTAATGAGTGCTTCTTCAGAAAAATACGCTGCAAGTTCGTTAGATTTTGATCGGTAGCGTCCGTCAATTGGCGAGATGGCATTAAGTGGTGTGAGCGACATACGTTGCGATTTAAAAATGCAAAGATATCACTTTTCGTTCTAAGATTTCAATTTGTTGGAAAGATGATGAGATTAATTCCTATTTTTGAATCGTTATGATAAAATCACCCATTGTTTTTTTTATTGGTTTTGTGTTTCCTGAGCCAAACTCATCGGCTGCAGGCGTTCGAATCCTACAATTGATTCGTTTGTTTAAAGCGCAAGGCTATGCTGTTGTTTTTGGCTCAGCATCAAAGCGTTCCGAACATTCTTTTGATTTAAAATCTATTGGCGTTCAAGAAGAAAACCTACTGCTTAACGATCTTAGTTTTGATGATTTTGTACAAAAATTAAACCCAAATATTGTTGTGTTCGATCGGTTTATGACCGAAGAGCAATTTGGTTGGCGCGTTGCAAAGCAATGTCCCAAAGCTATTCGAATTTTGGATACTGAAGATCTTCATTTTTTGCGCAAAGCACGTCAACAAAACCAAACCCTAAATTCTAATTTTTCGAAAGAATTTTTAAAAACTGATGTTGCCAAAAGAGAATTGGCGAGTATTTATCGATCTGATTTGTCATTGATTATCTCAGAAGTTGAAATGGAAATTTTAGAAAAAGAATTACACCTTGACCCTTCTTTACTATTGTATATCCCTTTTCTTTTGGATGACAATTCACTTTTAAACAAATCCGAATTGCCCTCTTTTGAACAGCGCAACGATTTTGTTTTTGTGGGCAATTTTATTCATCCTCCAAATGCTGATGCGGTTCTATTTCTAAAAGAACAAATATGGCCAAAGTTGCGTCAAAAGTTACCCCATAGCACCTTACACATCTATGGTGCTTATCCGAAGCCCAAACATCTTAATCTTCAAGACAAAAAGCATAATTTTTTTGTTCATGGTTTTGTAGAAGATATTGATGCAACACTTCAATCTGCACGAGTGTTATTGGCGCCACTTCAATTTGGTGCTGGGCTGAAGGGTAAAGTTATTGATGCTCTACGCAATGGTACGCCATGCGTCCTATCTTCAGTAGCCGCTGAAGGTATTTTTAATGTAGAAGATCAGCATAGTTTTGTTTGTGACGATCCAGCAATTTTCGTTGAAAAATCAATTAAATTATACACTGATCAAGACTTGTGGACATCTGTTCAAAGCAAAGGATTTGAAACGCTCAAAAGGCGTTTTATGGAGCAACAATTTCGTACTATTTTGATGGATAAAATTGAGGAATTAAGCACTAAACTCGAAGCTCATCGACTTCAGAACTTTACAGGGATTTTGTTACAACACCACAGTATGCAAAGCACCAAATATTTTTCCAAATGGATCGAAGCCAAAAACAAAGGGCTTTAGCGCAACAATTTCGAGCCGAGCCACGCCATAGGGATGTATGCGAATCCTAAGTCAAGAATAGAAAACCATAATGGTCCAGGCACTTGAGTCGCCATAGAAATACCTCCGTACAGAAATACAAACGCCACAATATACCCAACTTTGGATTGGTTATTTCCTGAAATTTTAACAGCCAGAACAGCACCCACTAAGGTTCCAAGGGCATGCGCCAAAAAGGGAAACAAAAAATGAATGGGTTTATACAAATGCATATTGGCTTTTATACTTTCAACATTCGTCACATCTACGCCTTCAGGAGGGGGGATGATATATCCACTTATAAGTATAATAGTGAAGTTGACTACAGCACCAACAAAAATTCCACCCAAAACTGCCAGACCGCTTTTTAAAAAAGGATGCATATCTAATAATTTTTAAGATAAATATATAAAAAAATGCACACGGTTAGTATGTTCATACAGATTGTTTGCATTATGGGGAAACGTGATTCTGTATAATTATTTTTTTTCTAGAGATTTTAAAAATTCGTTTGCTGTCATTACGGGCAACAACGATTTCCTAAAGTCCTTTCCGTTTCTTGTTATTATTATTTCACATTCCGACTCTGTCGCACTGAAATATTGTAAAGCATCTTCAAAATCTTTTATTGAGGAATTCAATCCTTTCTCAATCGTTTGTTCATTCAGAGTGCATATTTTACAAATTATCTTGAATTTTCTAAGTTTTTCTCTTGCAATTTTTTCATTCTCAAATTTTAAAACAAAATAGTTTACCGTTGCAAAAGAAATTGGCGAAACAACCATTGTTAGCTTCTCTTTTTCAGCTAATGTTGCAATTTTAGCAATCGGTTCGTAATATGGTTTTCGCTCTCCTAAAAAGTCCAATACCACATTTGTGTCTATAAAAATCCTTCTACTCATTTATGTTTTTTAACTAAATAATCAGAATATTCTTTTTTATAGTCCAAATTGGCTGGAATTTCAGTTCCGGTTGAGATGCTCTTCACAAATGGTGAAATTTCAAATTTAGAGATGTCTTTTTCGGAGGTTAGAGATTGTAAATAAGCTTCTACAATTCGAGATAAACTCATTTTTTTATTTGAAGCATATGCTTTGGCTTTTTCAATAACCCTTTGATTAAGCTTTAATGTTAACTTTGTATCCATAACAAACTATTTATACGTACAAATATAATAAAATTATCCGTATAATTTAACCCGCCAAATTGATTTTAAAAAAGGATGCATATCAAATAATTTTATAAATATAAAAAAAATGCACACGGTTAGTATATTCATACATATTGTGTGCATTTTGGGGGTATAGCTATGGGGGTATAAACACTGTAAAAGTATTTAAGCTACACCCTTTAGTTTATATTTTCTTTTTGAAAATTAAATTAAGAAGAAATAAAATGATAAGTGCGCCAACAGCTCCAGTGAGGATAGCGCCTACCCATCCAGAGCCCAAACTAACGCCGAGCTTTCCGAGTGACCAACTTCCTACAAAACTCTTCCAATAATACCAACAATGATATTACCAACAAGCCCTAAACTGCTGCCTTTAAAAATTGTGCTGCCTAGCCATCCTGCAATGGCTCCAATTACGATTGTACTGATGATTTCCATATATTTTGATTTGAGTTATTTAAATCTTAATAAAACCTTCCAAAAAAATGAATCTAAAAAACTGAAATCACATAAGCGTGAAGAGCTGGTTTTGTTCATAATTTTGGGGGTTATGTAATTCAAATATATAAAAAAATTATTAATTCATAAATTTTTCCAAAAAAAATAAAAAATTCCTAACGATTGCGGCTTAAAATTTTATATTCTTCATAGCACTCACTAATGGCGTCTAAGATTTGAAGATCATTGGCCGTCCTTATAAAGTCATCAGAGTAGTTACATTCGCTAATGAGCAAGTCTAAATCTACTTTATCAACTTGCAACAGCGCGGTGAGCATTTCACGATCAAAACGCGAAGCAAGAATGGTACGAATTTCGTCCTGTTTTTTCATTTTGCGCAGTTTTCTCATCTCACGTGGTTTTTTGCCAAATATATTGTAGAGAAAATCTGCAGGGTTAAAAATAGCGCCCAAAACCTTTGTAACCATTGTAGGCGAACTAGGGCTAGATTCGTAGCCCGTGTTGAGTCCAGAAATACTGTAACGTACATTTTTTTGAATAGGCACTTGTTTAATGTCTACTTCTAAATAACCCGTTAATTTCAGTTTGTTTACAACAACTTCTTCTAAGGCAAGAGCAAGCTCGGTGAGTTCTATGGTGGTTTCGTTGCCAAAATTTATCCAATCGTTGGTAACGCGCACTTTTATGGATTTGAATCCAAGAAAAGACAAATGAAGTGTGTCATTGGCTTGGGCTCGAATTTCAAATTTACCATCACTATTGGTGGTGGTTCCGTACACTTGGTTTAAATTGACGATGTTTACATTTTCCATGGGTTCATCGTCGGCGGCATTGACAATTTTTCCTTTAACGTAGGCATTGTCTTGGCCGAAGCTAAGCATAGAAACCGCAAAAACGATGAACAGAAATAGGTAGTTTTTCATAGAAAATAAATCTGTATAAAAGTACTAAACTGAACCTATATAGCAAATATCAGCCCAAATTTTGTTTTAAAATTAACAAATCCTTTATCGCCTACGGTTTTTTCTCGGTCTGGACGAACCACTGCCTTGTGGTTTGAAATCCGATGATCTGCGGGGCGATCGACCGCTATTGTCTCTTTTTCGGTCTTTACGACGACCACGTCCTTCAGATTTAAATCCGTCTTTTCTTCTTGAACGTCTCCCTTTTTGTGATCCAAATCGGCGGTTTCCTCGACGTTCTTTTTTCTCTGTAATTTCGACATTGATGTAGCGTCCATTTTGCTTAAAATCAGAAAAGAATTCCAAAACTTTAGGCATATGCACCGTTTCGGTATTGAAAAACGAAAAACTGTCTTTTACATCAACTTTAAACACATCGTCTTGCCCAAGTGCCAATACATCGCGTAAAAAATCTTTCATGCTCATCCAATCGTATCCATCTTTTTTGCCAATATTGATAAAGTAACGTGCCGATTGATCGTCTTTGTTTCCTTCTGAAAACGAATCATTTCCGCTAGGAGAATTTAGATTTTTGGCGTTTTTGTAATAATTGAAAAAACGTGTAAACTCAACTGAGAAAAACTTTTTGATGAGTTCCTCTTTTGTGGTATCTTCAAAGAGCAGATTGATTTCTTCTAAATAAGGATCAATTTCATGATTGATTTCGGTATCATGAATTTTATGTGCCAAAGCTTTTAATTGAACTTCACAAATTTCCATTCCATCGGGAACTTCTTTTTTGACAAAACTTTTTTGAATAATTTTTTCAATCGTTTTGATTTTACGTTGCTCACTTTTGGTAATGATGACCATCGAAATTCCCATTTTTCCAGCGCGTCCTGTTCGTCCACTTCTGTGGGTGTAGGTTTCGATTTCGTCTGGCAATTGATAATTGATCACATGGGTGATATCGTCGACGTCAATTCCTCGTGCAGCAACATCGGTGGCCACCAACATTTGAATTTGTTTGTTTCTAAAGGATTTCATCACCAAATCACGTTGGTTTTGACTTAAATCTCCATGTAGTGCTCCGGCGCTATAGCCGTCCTCAATGAGTTTTTCGGCCACTTTTTGTGTATCTCTTTTGGTACGGCAAAATATCACTGAAAAAATATGCGGATGGGCGTCCGCAAGACGTTTTAGTGCTGCATAGCGGTCTCTAGATCCGACCAAATAATATTCGTGTTCAACGTTTTTACTTCCTGTATTTTTGCTTCCAACTGTGATTTCTGTAGGGTTCGCCATAAATTTTTTGGCGATAATGGAAACTTCTTTGGGCATCGTGGCGGAAAACAACCAAGTTGATTTTTCTTGCGGTGTATGGGATAGAATGGCTTTAATATCTTCAAAAAAGCCCATATTGAGCATCTCATCGGCTTCGTCCAAAACAGCATAGTCAATTTTTGAAATATCCACCAATCGGCGAGAAATCATGTCTTTCATCCGTCCTGGAGTGGCCACAATGATTTGTGCGCCGCGCTTTACATTTTTGGCTTGTTCGGTAATGCTTGCCCCACCATATATGGCAGTCACATTCAGTCCTTTACTGTATTTCCCATAGAGTTTTAATTCATTGGTAATTTGCAAACACAATTCTCTTGTGGGGGACAGGATAAGTCCTTGAGTTGTTCGGCTATTAATGTCAATTTTTTGCAGCATTGGAAACCCAAATGCAGCGGTTTTTCCAGTTCCAGTTTGTGCGAGTGCTACAAGATCATTTTCTTCAGAAAGGAGTGTTGGAATTGCTTTTTGTTGTACTTCACTTGGTGTTTCAAAACCAAGATCATTGATGGCTTGAAGCAAATGGTCTTCAAGTCCCAGTTGTTGGAATGTGTTCATTCGTATGTTTCGTCGATATGTGTTAGGTGTTACCTCAGAAGCGTATCGAACCGTTTTTTACCATACTTCTTGTAACACATCCTCACCCTGAGGATTTGCGGCAAAGGTACGTTAAATAATTCAGTTACTGATTTTGTTTAAAAAATTCAATCAATTGTGCAACTGCAATTCCTCTGTGGCCAATTTTATTTTTTTCTTTAAGAGTCAATTCCGCGAAAGTCTGTTCTTTACCTAATGGTTTAAAAATGGGGTCGTAACCAAAACCACCAGATCCTTTTTGCGTATGGGTAATTTCTCCTTTACAAATCCCTTCAAACTGTACTATTTTTCCCTTATAATGCAATGCAATTACCGTTTTGAATTGCGCAGCACGATTTGGTTCGTTTTCCAAGGCATTGAGCAGTTTTTTTATATTGTTTTCGGCTTTTCTTTCAGGGCCAGCATAGCGTGCAGAATGAACTCCTGGGGCACCATCCAAAGCATCAACTTCCAAACCAGTATCGTCAGCAAAACAATCGCTGTTGTATTTGGCTTTGATGTAGTTTGCTTTTTGAAGTGCATTGCCTTCAATGGTGTTTTGTGTTTCTGGAATATCTTCGGTGCACCCTATTTCTTTTAAACTTACCAATTGAATTCCTTTGGGGAGTTGGACTTGTACTTCCTTAAGTTTGTTGGGATTATTGGTTGCAAAAACGATTTTTATCATAATTATTGGTGGTGGTAGGGTTCATTGCGGAGAATTGTAAATCCTCTGTAGAGTTGTTCAATGGCAAAAAGACGTACCATTTGATGTGAGAATGTCATTTTTGAAAGTGAAATTTTCCCATGCGCTTTTTGATATATTTCATCTGAAAAGCCATAAGGACCGCCAATAACAAAAACCAATTGTTTAGGGCCAGAATTCATTTGTTTTTGTAAAAATTCGGAAAACTGTACGGAATCCATGGTTTTTCCGTTTTCATCCAACAAAAAAAGACGATCCGTCGACGAAATTTTAGATAAAATCAATTGCCCTTCTTTCTCTTTCTGAAGTTGAACAGAAAGGTTTTTTGTATGCTTTAAATCAGGGATAATTTCCAATGAAAAAGCGATGTAGTGTTGAAGTCTAGTTTCATATTTTTGAATCAATTGTTCCAGTGCCTTATCATCTGTTTTCCCAATGGTTAGGAGTTTAATTTTCATACCACAAAGTTAATCATAAATTAGAAGACATTTTTTTATTTTTAATCAATCAAATCCTTAATTTAGCTTTAAACAAAAAAATAATGATCAGTCAAGAAGCTTTTCAAAATGAAATAAAACTAATTATTACCAATGCTGTTCGAGAAGATGTAGGTTCTGGAGATCACAGTTCATTGGCATGTATCCCTGAAAATGCGTTTGGTAAAGCGCAGTTGTTGGTCAAAGACAAGGGTATTTTGGCAGGAGTGGAGTTTGCCAGACAAGTGTTTAAATACATCGATCCTAGACTACGAATGACCGTGCATATTCAAGATGGTACTGCAGTAAAATTTGGCGATATTGCTTTTGAAGTACAAGGCCCACAACAGTCTATATTGAAAGCTGAACGTTTGGTGCTCAATGCTATGCAGCGTATGAGTGCCATCGCCACAAAAACCGACCACTTTGTTCAAGTATTGAAAGGCACAAAGACCAAAATTTTGGACACCCGAAAAACAACACCTGGAATTCGTGCTTTAGAAAAATGGGCTGTGACGATTGGGGGTGGAGTCAATCATCGTTTTGCGCTCTATGATGTCATTATGCTCAAAGACAATCATATTGACTTTGCAGGAGGCGTCACTAACGCTTTAAATTTGACGACTGAATACATTGAGCGTAATCAGTTGAATCTGAAAATTATCGTTGAAGCTCGTGATATGGATGAAATTAAAGACATTTTGACGCATGGAGGAGCCGATCGAATTTTGATTGATAATTTCAATATTCAAGAAACCAAAGCAGCAGTAGCCCTAATTGGAGACCAATGTCAAACAGAATCTTCGGGTGGTATTGATGAAGTTACTCTACGTCATTATGCCGAATGTGGCGTTGATTTTATTTCCTCCGGTGCACTTACGCATTCGGTGTATAATATGGACCTCAGTCTAAAAGCTGTAGAATGAGTACACCAATTGAACAAAAATTAGAAAAAATTCCTGTTTTACGTTGGATCGTTCGACTCATGAAGTCAATTAAACTCCCTGGGTTTGAAGGTTTGACCCTTTACGATCTTTTGGAAATGTATATTTTAGGCATCATACATGGAGCACTTTCGATTCGTGCAAGTGCTGTTGCCTTTAGTTTTTTTATGGCTATTTTTCCGTTTTTATTGTTCATCATTATTTTGATTCCCTATATCCCATTTGAAGGATTTCAATCTGATTTTTTAAATTTTTTGGATGCCACTTTACCACCCAATACTTCCGATTTTTTTAATCAAAACATATTTGAAAACATCAATAGAAATAGAGGAGGAGGGCTAATTTCTTCCGTTTTTATAATTTCCATGTTTTTGATGTCCAATGGTGTTAATGCTGTATTTTCTGGATTTGAGAACTCTTACCACCAGCAACTTAACAGAAATTTCATTAATCAATATTTGTATGCTTTTGGAGTTTCTATCATATTGGTTTTTATTTTAATTGTTACGATAATTGGTGTTGGATTTTGTGAAATTTATTTGATTCATCCCTTATATGATTCGTTGAATATTAAGGACGCCTCGAGTGAGTTGTTTTGGATTGATGCCTCCAAATTTCTATTTTTCATTTTGATGATCTACCTCACCATTGCTGTTCTTTATTTTTTTGGCACCAAAGAAGGAAAACAGTCACGATTTTTCTCAGTTGGGGCACTGTTTACCACATTTTTAGTGCTCATCAACTCTTATTTATTTGGCTATTACATCGAAAATTTTTCCAACTACAATCAGCTCTACGGATCCATTGGTGCGCTTTTGATTTTACTGTTTTACTTATGGCTGAACGCCATCATTTTATTGCTCGGTTTTGAGCTTAACGCATCTTTGCAACGTCTGAAACAAAAATGCAACAGTTAGGCCATTCATATTTTATCGACGCCGTTTTGCCGTTGCCTTTGGAACGTAATTTTTCTTATGCAGTAACTCAAGCGGAATTTGATTTTATGAAGCCAGGTATCCGTGTAGCTGTTCCCTTTGGCAAAAATAAAGTATATACTGCATTGGTTTTAAAATGCCACCATGTTGCACCTACTGCATATGAAGTCAAATCCATCCATAGTATAATCGATGATGCTCCAATTGTCAACCCCATCCAATTGCAACATTGGACATGGATTTCTACGTACTACATGTGCGCTTTGGGTGAGGTTTTGAGTGCCGCCCTTCCCAGTGCACTATTGTTGCAAAGTGAATCTGTAATTTCGATGCATCCAGATGCAGAAATCAACGAAGAATTGCTCTCCGACGATCAGTTTCTTGTCGTTGAGGCACTACAACAAGAAGCGCGACTCAAAGTAGAAGATGTTCATGCTGTTTTGAATAAAAAAAATACCCTCAAAATTCTAAAACCCTTACTTGATGCAAAAATCATAACCACGAGTCAAGAATTAATCCAAAAATATAAACCGAAACTTTTGCGTACGGTGGTTCTTCATTCTGATTACAAGAAGGAGGGAAGTTTAATAGCATTATTGGATCAACTGGAACGCTCAAAAAAGCAAAAGCAAATCGTTTTGGCATATTTTTCTCTCTGTAAAGTATCTGAACGCGTTTCGGTTGCTGAATTAAAAAAAGCGAGTGGAGGTACTTCCACGCAAATAAAAGCGCTTATCGACAAATCAATTTTTGAGGAACACTTTGTTGAGGTTGACCGATTGAAATTGGAAGGGCTTCCAACCCATAAAAAAATCACTTTAAGCACAGAGCAACAAACCGCATTGTCGCGTATTAATTCTGTTTTAAAAGATAAAGATGTTTGTCTTTTTCATGGCGTAACATCGTCCGGAAAAACAGAAATTTATGTAAAAATGATAGAAGCAGTGCTCGCCAAAGGAGAACAAGCATTGTTTTTGGTGCCAGAAATCGCTTTGACTTCTCAGTTGGTTTTACGATTGAAACATTATTTTGGCGATCAAATTGCGGTTTATCATTCACGATTTAGTCCAAATGAACGTGTAGAAATATGGAATCGCGTATTGCAAAACTCAGAGCGTTCCCGCATTGTTATTGGCGCTCGTTCTTCTTTGTTTTTGCCATTCTCAAATTTGGGGTTAGTGCTAGTCGATGAAGAGCACGAACCTTCTTACAAACAATTTGATCCTGCACCACGATACCATGCTCGAGATGCGGCCATTGTTTTGGCAAATCTTCACAAAGCCAAGACAATTTTGGGTTCTGCTACGCCCAGTATTGAAAGTTATTTTAATGCTGTTCAACAAAAAAAATATGGCTATGTTTCATTAACAAAACGCTACAATGATGTCATTCTTCCAGATATAGAATTGGTAGACCTTAAGGATAAATATAAACGAAAGCGCATGAACGGTCATTTCAGTGACCGTCTTCTTGCTGAAATGAAGGAAGCATTAGAAGATAAGCACCAAATCATTCTCTTTCAAAACAGAAGGGGCTATGCACCAGTTTTGACCTGTAACTCTTGCGGACATAGTCCAGAATGTCCAAATTGCGATGTGACGTTGACCTACCATCAACATGCCAATCAACTGCGTTGCCACTATTGTAGTTATGCAATTGTAGTGCAAAAGCAATGTGGAGCATGCGGTGGAGTTGATTTGGATACTAAGGGTTTTGGCACAGAACAAATTCAAGAAGAAACAATGGCGCTTTTTCCGAATGCGAAAGTGGCACGGATGGATTTGGACACCACTCGAGGCAAATACAGTTATGATCGTATAATTCAAAAATTTGAACAAAAAGAAATCGATATTTTGGTGGGGACCCAAATGCTAACTAAAGGATTGGATTTTAGAGATGTTAAGTTAGTGGGGGTACTCAATGCCGATCAACTTATTAATTTTCCAGATTTTAGAGCGCATGAACGTTGTTTTCAGCTTTTGCAACAGGTTTCAGGAAGAGCAGGGCGCACCAAAATTAGGGGAAAAGTCATTATTCAATCCTACAACCCTCATCACAATATTTTGCAGCAAGTTTCTTCCAATGAGTATACTAAAATGTTTGAAGAACAGACTTATCAACGTCGTATATACAAGTATCCTCCATATTTTAGAATTATAAAAATCACACTCAAACACAAAGATTTTAACAGAGTAAATGAAGGTGCTAGCTGGTTGGCTAAGGCGCTTACTCAAGTGTTTGGTGCT
>CBFHQL010000014.1:0-252 GCA_965658025.1 Flavobacteriaceae bacterium
GCCTAAAACTACAAATTTTGACAACAATCAATGTGTAGCCTGCCACCGTCCGCAGTGTACAACACATTTTCAAAATTATCCGTTAGATGAGTTAGTTATGCCCGCTCCGTTTCAAAACGCGACCAATTTTGACCATAGCAATATAGCCAATGCCGATAGACAAGCCATCAGAGATTGGTGTGCTACACTTGGATTACCAAATTTGGGCGGAGGTGATGACAATGATAATGATTAATGGTTGTAAAACTCTTT
>CBFHQL010000014.1:262-25845 GCA_965658025.1 Flavobacteriaceae bacterium
AGAGATTGGTGTGCAACTCTTGGGTTATGAAGTATTGGTGTTTAAATAATGATATTAAGATGAAAAAAATAATACGTACTAGTATTTTAATGATATTGATTTCAAGTTGTTCTGAGGGTTATATCCCCATTGAAGAAACGACACAAATTCCACCAGGTCCCGTTACTTACGAAACACATATTAGTCCAATTATTTCTTCAAGATGTATTAGTTGTCATAGCGGTAACAATCCTCAAGCGGGGCTTTTATTGGAAAACTATAATCAAGTTCGCAATTCTTCAGAAAATGGATTACTTATCCAACGCATAAATGATCCTGCAAATCCAATGCCAACTACAGGATTAATGCCACTTTCGACTAGAGTACTTTTTGATGAATGGAGCAATAATGGATATTTAGAAAACTAGTGATGAAAACAACTAAGGTCTTAATTATTTTTTGTGTTTTATTATCACTGCAGCTTCATGCACAAAAATATTTTACCCGTTCAGGGATAACTCAATTTGAAGCCTCAGAAAAAGCCTTTGAGCCTATAGAAGCGATAAACACAAGCACTACAGTAATATTAAACGCTAACAATGGCAATATCGTCTCACAGGTGTTTATGGCAGGGTTTCAATTTAATAATGCCTTAATGCAAGAGCATTTTAATGAGAATTACATGGATAGTTATCAATACCCTAAAGCTACCTTTAAAGGCAATCTAGATAATTTTTCTTTTGTTAGTTTGAATGTTAATAACAGTTATGATTTAAATGGTGTACTAACTATAAAGGGTCTCGAAAAAAACATTCAAACATCTGTTACTGTAAAAGTTGAAAACGATCAAATATTTATTTCAGGTAGTTTTTTTGTAAGTGCTAAGGATTTCAATATTAAAATTCCTTCAATTGTTCGAGATAAAATTGCTAAACAAATACAAATCAATATTGATTATGAACTTATTGAAAAAAAATAAATCTTTCTTTATCATTTTTTCAATAATGATAATTAGTATAATTTCTATTTATCAATATATTTCTCTTGCCCCAAAAAAAGTCGTTGCAATAACACCTGAATATACAGGAAATGCAAATGAATTCAACTATTTGGTAACTGATAATCTTTCCCATTGGATAAGTAAAGTTGTTCAAATAACTGGAAAAGCCACACAGGTTAATGAGGATGGTATTTTACTTAACGGCACCATATATTGTCAATTTGAAAACAAAAAGGATATCCAGTCAATTGTAGAAAATCAGAATATTATGGTCAAAGGAAAATTGGTTGGGTTTGATGAATTATTAATGGAAATAAAATTAAATCAATGTATTATTATTCAATAAAAAAATCGTTTTTAATATCAATATTATCAGTAATTCCTTTTTTGGGTCAAGCTCAGGAAGATGATTTACTAAAAGAGTTGGACAATTTAAATCAAAATGAAACCAGATTTGAATTACCTGCCTTTAAAGCCCTTCAAATTGGAAATCTACAATCAACAAAAGTGGTTGATAAAGGGGATTTGTACATGGTAGTCGCACACCGTTTTGGAACTATAAAGAATGGAATAGATGACTTTTTTGGATTAGACCAAGCCAATACTAAAATTCAATTATTGTATGGCTTATTGCCAAATTTACAAGTGGGAATTAGCAGAGATAGTTATGAAAAAACTTACTCTGGAACTGCCAAATACAAGTTATTCAAACAATCCGATAGAGTTCCTTTTAATGTTTCACTTTATGGAAGTGCAGATATGAATTCACAGCTCAAAAAAAGTGTTTACCCTGGGTTAAAAACATCTGATCGATTTTCATATACTGCACAAATTTTAGCATCAAGAAGTTTTTCAGAAAAACTTTCTTTAGAAGTAGCGCCAATTTTTGTGCGTCACAATTTACAAGATTTGAATTTTACTAAAACTCTGACTCATAATCATCTACTTTTTGGGATGGGAGGTCGCTATAAACTTTCTAAAAGATTGAGTTTGAATATGGACTATGCCTATAATTTTAGTAAAAACAAGAATTCATTATATAAAAACCCTTTAACAATAGGGGTTGATATTGAAACAGGCGGTCATGTTTTTCAATTATTATTTACCAACTCCAGATCGAGTAATGATAGTAGTTTTTTAACAGAAACCACTGGAGATTGGTCCAAGGGTGAAATTTCATTTGGCTTCAACATTGTACGTGTATTTTAAGTTAATTTTTATTAGTAGTTCAATTATACACTCAAATTAATATTCTTCTAAATATGTTTGAAAGGTTAAAAGCTAAATGGAATATTCATTCCAACGTTCAATTGATCATAATTTTTATTGTGTTTGCAATAACAGGAAGTTTAAGTTTAAAAATCACGAAACCTATTTTAATTTACATTGGGGTAGATTCAGGATATTTTAAGACCTTTTTTTTAGGGTATTTTTTATATGTTCTTATTAGAATTTTAATACTATTTCCCGTATATCAAATATTACTTGTAGCCATCGGAACTTTATTCGGTCAATTTGATTTTTTTTGGAATTTCACAAAGAATACATTAAGAAAGACCTTTCTTAAACTTATTAATAAAATTTTCTTTAAATGAAAGATTTTAAAATACTTTGTTTTTCATGATGTTGTTTACTTGTTTTTTGAAAAGGGGTTGTTAGTTCAACCCCTTTTATTTCATATAGTTTGCTTTAATAAGTCTACTGTAGTGTAAAGTTGTGATGCAGGGTTATTCGTTCATGATAAGGGTCATTATATGATGGGTGTCGATTAAGTCTCTCGGAGTTAAACTGATGTTCGATATTTCGATTGGGTTATCTACAAAGAAACTCCTTGAGAAATCAAGGAGTTTTTATTTTGGGGTCAATTGATGCTTGCATCGTTTTGAGAACAAAATAAAAAATTAGATTGTAAAGCAATCGGAGTTTCTTTGGGCTGTTTTCCTTATTGGTCCATTCCGTAACAACTTGGAGGAATGAATCCTGTCCCCGCTACTAAGACAATAAAACGGTTATACTTTTATAAAAGTGTAGCCGTTTTTTTTATTTTTACATTTAATTTTTAATTAAATGATTTATTATTCTAAAGTTTCATATACATTATTATTATTGTATTTGTATTTTTTTTTGGACCATTAATCCCTAACTATATAAACGATGGTTTTAACAGTAATATGTATTTAATGACTTTAGCTCTGATCATTTTATTTGGATTAATATTACATATGTTTTTCAATACCACTTACAAGATTCAGAATGAAAAACTTTATATAAAATGTGGATTTATTAAATATCGTCCTGTAAATATTTGGGAGATTAAAAAAGTTTCTAAATCATCAAATATCATTTCCTCTCCTGCTGCTTCATTTGACAGAATAGAAATCATATATGGTAAGTTTGACAAATTAATAATCTCTCCAAAACACAAAACTAAATTTGTTGAAGATTTACAAAAAATTAATCCTGAGATTATAAATAATCTTTAGAGACAAGTTTTTTTATTGTAATCACCCTTGCCTCCTTTAAATGAATGGATTAACCAAATGTAGGATTCAAATTTGAGGTTCGATATGTTCTGTCGTTCGGATTTATGATAACCACCACGTTAGATGTCTTTATAACGCTGACTGTTACCTGCTAGTTTCATCTGTTCTCTTAAAACACTCTTTATGCTCTTTTAACCTAAAACTCACGAAAAGATTTTCAACAATATTACAGGGTCTTTTTTAGTTGACTTTTTGGATGTAGTTTTTGGTGCTTTATGCTGCGGATATTTTATGGATTTGACTAAATAGCTATCCTTGTTTTTGGATCAAGTACTTATTAAATTACATGATAGGACAGGATACAATGAATTTCTTTATATATTAAATTTATGCTTGTAATAAAAAAGATAAAAAATTAAATTTAAATAATTAAAAACTATAAATGAGTAAGACTATTGTATTAACTGGCGCAGGGGGTGTTTTGTGCAGTACCCTTGCCAAAGCCTTGGCTAAACAAGGGCATAATATTGCTGTGCTTGATTTGAGAAAGGAAGCAGCCGAAAAAGTTGCTGATGCGATTACCAAAAATGGTGGAAATGCTATAGGTGTTGAGTCAAATGTTTTGGACAAGACTTCATTGATATCTTCTAAAAAGTTAGTGAATGACGCTTTTGGGAAAGTTGATATTCTAGTTAATGGGGCTGGTGGAAATCATCCTTCGGGCACAACCTCTAATCCATTTTTAGCGCCAGAGGATTTACACAACAACACAGATACCCTTAAAACATTTTTTGACCTAGATCCAAAAGGCATAGAGTTTACATTTAACCTTAACTTCCTGGGGACTCTTATTCCAACACAAGTTTTTGCAGAAGATATGGTTGGGCGCGACGGGTGTAGTGTGTTAAACATTTCTTCCATGAATGCGTTCACACCTCTAACCAAAATACCAGCATATAGTGGTGCTAAGGCTGCTGTGTCCAATTTTACCCAGTGGTTGGCAGTTCATTTTTCTAAAGTTGGTATTCGCGTTAATGCTTTAGCCCCTGGATTTTTCTTAACAGACCAAAACCGTTCATTACTTACTCACGCCGATGGGAGCTTAACTCCGCGTGGTCAGCAAATTATTGATCAAACCCCAATGGGACGCTATGGCGAGCCAGAAGATTTGGTAGGTACAACGCTCTGGCTTTGTAGTGATGCCTCAAAATTTGTAACAGGAATTGTAGTGCCAATAGATGGAGGCTTTGCAGCCTACAGCGGGGTCTAAAATATAACAAATGAATTTAAAACTAGAACAAACATGGCGCTGGTATGGTCCTAATGACCCAGTATCTCTTTTAGACATAAAACAATCAGGCGCAACAGGTATTGTATCCGCTTTACACCATATTCCTAACGGACAAGTGTGGACAGTTGAGGAAATTGAAAACCGCAAAACCGAAATTGAAAGTGCTGGATTAACATGGTCTGTAGTAGAGAGTGTACCGATACACGAGAACATAAAAACCAAGTCTGGAGATTATAAGATTTACATCAATAACTATAAGCAAACCCTTCTAAATTTAGGTAAATGCGGAATAGATATAGTATGTTATAATTTCATGCCAGTACTGGACTGGACACGTACAAATTTAGACTATGAAGTAGATGACAAATCTACCGCATTGCGTTTTGAAGCAGCGGCTTTTGTTGCCTTTGACATGTTTTTGTTAAAGCGTCCTAATGCAACGCATGAATATACCGAAGTACAAAAAGAAGCGGCAAAACAGTTTTTGAAAAACACATCAGAAGACGACCAGAAAAAACTGGTGAGAAATATTATTGCGGGATTACCTGGTGCTGAAGAAGGATATACCTTGCAGGAGTTTAATCAAATTTTAGCAACCTACAAAGACATAGGCCCAAAGCAATTAAAAGCCAATCTTTTCTCTTTTTTATCAGAGATCATACCAGCCGCTGAGCAAGCAGGTGTGTTAATGTGTATACACCCAGACGATCCTCCTTTTCCTATTTTAGGATTACCCAGGGTAGTAAGTACAGAACAAGATATAGTTGACTTGTATGATGCGGTTAAAAGTCCTAATAATGGGCTCACGTTCTGTACAGGTTCTTTTGGAGTTCGAGCAGATAATGATTTAGCGGGCATGGTTGAGCGTTTAGGAGATCGTATTCATTTTATTCATCTCAGAGCAACTAAGCGCGATAGTGAAGGTAACTTTCACGAAGCAGATCATCTAGAGGGTGACGTAGATATGTATGCTGTAATGAAAGCGTTGATATTAGAACAAAAGAAACGTGCGGATGCCGGTCGAATGGATTTGCGTATGCCTTTCAGACCAGACCATGGGCATAAAATGCTAGATGATTTAAAAAAGAAAACAAATCCTGGATATTCAGGCATAGGACGCTTGAGAGGTCTTGCTGAATTACGAGGTTTAGAGTTAGGTATAAGACGTTCCCTATAAATAATTAGAATCAAATAAAAGAAAATATATGTCAACATCATTTGAAACACGCTATGCTTCAAGTCCAAAAGCAGTAAAACAATACGACACAGATCAACTAAGAGAGGAGTTTATGATTCCCAATCTTATGCAAAACGGAAAGGTAAAATGGGTTTACACACACTACGACCGTTATATGGCTGGTGGAGCTGTGCCCTCAACTTCCAATTTAAAATTAGAAACTATTGATCCCCTAAAATCCGAATATTTTTTAGAGCGTCGTGAGTTAGGCATTATCAATGTTGGTGGCGATGGAATTGTCTATGTCGATGGTGAAGCTTTTGAAATTGGTCACAAAGACGCCTTATATATTGGTAAAGGAGTAAAAGAAGTAGAATTTAATAGTCGTGATGCGAAAGATCCTGCCAAATTTTACATGAACTCTGCACCAGCTCACATGACCTATCCTACCAAAAAAACAAGTCTTGCTGAAGCTAATAAAATAGAGTTGGGAAGCTTGGAAACGGCCAACCACAGAACAGTTAGTCAAATGATTATAGGTGGCATTATTACAACTTGCCAATTGCAAATGGGTATGACAGAACTCAAAACAGGAAGCGTATGGAATACCATGCCAGCACACGTGCATGACAGACGTATGGAAATCTATTTTTATTTGGACGTCCCACAAGAACAAGCCGTTTGTCATTTTATGGGCCAACCTCAAGAGACACGTCATATTTGGATGCATAATCACCAAGCCGTTATATCTCCTCCTTGGTCTATTCACTCAGGTTCAGGAACTTCGAACTACACGTTTATTTGGGGAATGGCTGGTGAAAACTTAGACTATAATGATATGGATGTTGCTAAAATTACTGATTTAAGATAAGATGTCTATAGAACTATTCAATTTGAAAGACAAAGTTGCCTTAATTACTGGTAGTACGCACGGACTTGGTATGGCAATGGCTATGGGATTAGGAAAAGCAGGAGCAACGATAGTCGTTAATGGCAATTCTTCGCAAGAAAAGATAGATAATGCTGTAGCAGCGTATAGAAGAGAAGGTGTCAATGCTGTTGGTTACAAATTTAATGTTGCTGATGAAAAGGATGTCATTGTATCAATAAAAAAAATTGAAACCGAAGTGGGGAATATTGATATTTTAGTCAATAACGCTGGAATCATAAAACGCACACCTCTTGCCCAAATGGAAGTAGAGGATTTTAAACAAGTCTTAGACATTGATTTGGTTAGTCCATTCATTGTCTCCAAACAGGTGGTTAAAGGTATGATAGAGCGTCAATCGGGTAAAATTATTAACATCTGCTCTATGATGAGTCAGTTGGGTCGAAACACAGTTGGTGCTTATGCAGCTGCAAAAGGTGGTTTGGTAATGTTGACTAAAAATATGGCAACAGAATGGGCCAGACATAATATTCAGGTTAATGGTATTGGGCCAGGTTATTTTGCAACTTCACAGACGGCACCCATACGAATTGACGGTCACCCTTTCAATGATTTTATTGTTAATAGAACACCAGCAGCAAAATGGGGTGATCCAAACGACTTGGCAGGTGCCGCTATTTTCTTAAGCTCTCAAGCAAGTGATTTTGTTAATGGGCATATTTTATACGTAGATGGTGGTATCTTAGCCACCATAGGCAAGCCTTCGAATGAATTGTAAAATGAAGAAAAGTATCATTCTTATTTTAGTTTTGATTTTTTCCTCCTGCACTAAAAAATCTTCAGAATTGATGTCGGTTACTGTTAAGAATTCATTAGCTATAGATCGAGCTTTTGAAACTGTTGAGATTGATTTAAAAGATATGGATTTAAAAGGACAAACTCTAGAGGTTATAAATACCGAAACTAATGAAGTTGTAATTTCTCAAATTATTAATCAAAATAAAAAAAGTTCATCAGGTAGTTTTTTGCTTTTTCAACCAAGAATTTCGGCCTATTCTGAGGCTACTTATAAAGTCAATTTGATTCCAATTAAAGACATTGACAGCACTTTAGTGAGATGTTATTCGCGTTTTGTTCCTGAGCGAACAGACGATTATGCTTGGGAAAACAATAGAGTAGCTTTTAGAACTTTTGGGCCCGTAGCACAAAAAATGGTTGAAGATGGTGTAAAAGGGGGCACATTAACTAGCGGAATAGATGCATGGTTAAAACGAGTTGAATACCCAATAATAAACAAATGGTATGCAAAAGAAGCCCTCGAAAAAGGAGCTTACCACAAAGACACAGGAGAAGGACTAGATAATTTTCATGTTGGTATCAGCCGTGGTGTTGGTGGTCTTGCAGTAAGGACAGACTCTACTTATGCAGTTTCTAAAAATTTTACAAATTGGGAAACCATTTCAACAGGCCCAATTAGAACAAGTTTTATATTAGACTATCAAGATTGGTACGCCAATGGTAAAGTAATAAAGGAAAGAAAATACATATCTCTAGATTATGGACAAAACTTAACGCGGTATATCGTTGAGCTCAAAGGCATAGATAGGGTATCTATTGGTTTAACTCTTCACAAAAAAGATGGAGAAGTTACGACCAAAACTGATGAAGGTTGGATGAGTTATTGGGAACCCTTTTTTGATTCTGAATTAGGACAAGGTGTAGTTCTCAAGAATAAATCTGCACTAATTAATTTTGATAGATTTGTAACCGACCAAAAAGACCAGAGCAACCTCTATGTAGAGTCCAATGTGTCCGCTCCCATTGAATATTATGCAGGATTTGGTTGGAAAAAATCAGGACAATTTCAATCTAAAGCAGAATGGAATACCTATTTAAGTCGATTTTCAAAATGTTTAGAAAATCCAATTGAGGTCCATGTTGAATGGTTGCCAAATTAATAACCTAAAGCGATAACAATTTTGAGGTTTAAGCTTCCGTGATGATGTAGAGCCTAACCTCATGACAAATAAAATGAATATTAACAGATGAAATATAACTGCGTTAAATGTAGTATCCTTTTTGTTTTTCTTTTCATGGTTATATCTTCATGTAGAAACGAAAGTGATGCGAAACGGATGTATCTAGGGCACACACTACCTCAATCACATCCTGTTCATAAAGGAATTGTAGCGTTTAAACAATCACTAGAGAAAAAGTCTAACGGTACATTAAAAGTTAAAATATTCCCAGATGCACAGCTAGGCTCAGAGCGTGAAGTTTTGGAATTATTACAGATAGGAAGTGTTGCTGCCACTAAGGTTAGTGCCGCTACATTATCGAATTTTGTACCTGAGTATAATGTTTTGGGAATCCCTTATTTGTTTAAAAATAAACAACATCAGTTCAATGTTTTAGAGGGAGATATTGGCAAATCGATATTAGAAAAAGGAAGTGAATTTTGGTTGCGAGGGCTGTGTTATTATGATGCAGGAAGCCGAAGTTTCTACACTAAAGAAAAGGCTATTAGAACTCCCGAGGATTTAGAAGGCCTTAAGATAAGAGTGATGAATAACCAAATGGCTATTAATATGGTTAACTCCATGGGTGGCTCTGCAACGCCCTTATCCTACGGGGAATTATACACAGCAATTCAACAAGGTGTAGTTGATGGAGCGGAAAATAACCCACCATCATTTGTGTCCTCTAATCATTACGAAATTAGTAAATATTATACCTTAGATCAACATTCTTCTGTGCCAGATGTGCTTCTTATCGGGACGAAATATTGGGACAATTTATCAGACCAAGAAAAATCTTGGGTGCAAGAAGCAGCTGATGAATCTGCACAAGCACAAAAAGTATTTTGGAACGAGTCTGTCGAGAAATCCATGGCAATAGCTCAAAAATCAGGCGTAGAAATTATAATACCCGAAAAGTCTTTGTTTGCTGAAAAATCAAAATCAGTTCTTGAGAATTTTGTTAAAACATACCCAGAATTTGCTCTTATTGTCAACCAAATTAAAAATAAAGACTAATGAAGTTAACGGACCTTTTTTTTGATAAAGTAAGTAAAATCTTAGAATGGATTTTGATTTTGATTTTTGCTCTTTTAGTTCTTGATGTGTTATTTCAAGTGTTTTCAAGATATATCTTAGGTGAGTCCTTTTCTTGGACCGAAGAATTTGCTAGGTTCGCCTTAATTTGGATGACTATTTTAGGAGCAGCTTATCTCAATGGTAAACAGGACCATTTATCAATGGATTTTTTGTATCAGAAATTATCTAAAGCTAATCAAGAAAAAATAGCCATTTTAATTGAAATTTTAATTTTTCTATTCGCACTTGTGGTAATGTTTGTTGGGGGGCTTAATCTGGTCTACACAACGTTACACTTGGGGCAGCTTTCAGGAACATTGCGCATTCCGTTAGGCTATGTTTATGCCATACTTCCCTTTAGTGGGTTTTTAATTATGTTGTTTTCGATTTATCATATAGCAGTCGTTTACAACAATAAAAATAAAAAATAATGATGAGTTTAGAATTAATTAGCATTATCGTTTTGTTTGTGAGTTTCTTCACACTCTTGTTACTTAAAGTTCCTGTAGCTTACAGTATTGGTATTTCAACAACTTTAAGTCTTCTATTAAATATTGATAAATTACCAGGGATAACTACAATTGCACAACGAATGACCACCGGTATAGATAGTTTTGCCTTGCTGGCTATTCCATTCTTTATTTTAGCTGGAGATATCATGAAACGTGGCGGAATTGCCACTAGGCTTATCAATTTTGCAAAATCATTAGTCTCTAGTCTTCCCGGCGGATTAGCCTATGTCAATATATTAGCTTCTATGTTATTTGGCGCTATTTCAGGCTCTGCACTTGCTGCAGCATCTGCAATTGGGAGTATAATGACGGATAGAATGGAAGAAGAAGGTTACCCTAGAACCTTAAGTGCTTCTGTAAATATTACAGCTTCAACTACAGGGTTACTCATTCCGCCTAGCAATATTTTAATTGTCTATGCCTTAGCAAGTGGAGGAACCGCTTCTGTAGCTGCTTTGTTTATTGCAGGTTATCTGCCAGGAATATTATTAGGTTTCGCGATTATGGGCTATGTAGCCTATATTGCAATTAGCAAAAACTATGCTAGAGGAGAGCGTGCAACACTGTTTGAAATCTGGACATTTTTCAGAAAAGCATTTTTTAGTTTGTTACTTTTGGTCGTTGTGGTTGGCGGTATTGTTGCTGGTGTTTTTACAGCAACTGAGGCTTCAGTAATTGCCGTTTTATATGCGGCAGTATTATCTTTAGCTTATGGCGATATGAAAATTAAAGATTTTCCTAAGGTGTTGCTATCCAGTGCCAAAACTACTGCTGTTGTCATGTTTTTGATTTGCACCTCAATGGCCATGTCTTGGTTGTTTTCGTTTGAAGGAATTCCTGAAATGATCAGTACATTTTTATTAGAGTCCTTGAATAATAAGTTTGCTATATTTTTAGCAATTAACATTATTTTACTGCTTATAGGAACATTTATGGATATGACGCCTGCGGTTCTTATATTCACACCAATATTCTTACCTGTTGTAACGGCTCTAGGAATGGACCCGGTACATTTCGGTATTGTAATTGTGCTGAACTTATGTATCGGTATCTGTACCCCACCAGTAGGAACCTTGCTCTTTGTAGGTAGTGGAGTTGCTAAAGTTTCAGTGACTCAGGTTATAAGACCTTTATTGCCATTTTTAGCATTAATGGTTGCCGTGCTGATGTTGATTAGTTTTATCCCTGAAATTTCTATGTTTTTGCCAAGATTATTTGGGTTGTAGGTAAAATAAAGTGATTGAAGGATCAAGATGACGTTTTGTCGCGATCGCAGCCCGTTGACGTGTCTACAATTTATGCAAGTGGAGACTGAATTACTTCCAAAAAACCGCATAAATAGCAACCAAAATAATCATAATAGCAAAGGATCCAATATTGAATAACGGATTGGTTTTAAATAATTGCTTCGAAATAGGGATTCCTTTTTTATCATTTTGACCTTTATGTTGTAATAAACTAGTACTAACAATGATAATAATTGTTAAAACTGCGGTGTAACCCATTTGATCCATCCATGGTAAATCGACAAATAATGAATTAGTAGACCAACCTTTTGGAGCTACTTTGAAATACATCGCTATTGGGATTGAAGCTAAAGCTCCAATGATTGCGGCTCTGTTTGTTGTCTTTTTCCAAAATAGTCCTAATAAAAATACAGCTAAAATACCAGGGCTTACTACTCCTGTGTATTCTTGAATGAATTGAAATGCCTGATCAATACCGCCTAAAAGAGGGGCAGTGATAGACGCAATAATTAAGGCAATTGCTGCAGAAATACGACCAATATTCACTAGTTTTTCGTCTCCTGCGCTATTATTAATGTATTGTTTGTAAATGTCCATAGTAAAAATTGTTGAAGTAGAATTCAACATTGAAGCTAGTGAGGAAACTATTGCTGCAGTTAAAGCGGCAAAAGCCAACCCTTTTAATCCAGCCGGTAGTAATTGTAATAACCATGGGTACGCTTTGTCTGATTGACCTACATTAGGTAAATTTTGTTGGCCAATATCACCAAGAGATGATAGTAACTCAGGATTATTAACGATAACGTAAGCTGCTATTCCAGGAATAACAACTATTACTGGGATCAAAAGTTTTAGAAAAGCAGCAAACAGAATACCTTTTTGTGATTCTTTCAATGATTTTGCAGCTAAAGTTCTTTGGATAATATATTGATTAAATCCCCAATAATATAAATTGGCAATCCAAAGTCCACCGACTAAAACACCTATTCCTGGTAGATTTTTGTATTCAGGATTAGATTTATCTAAGATCATTGCAAATCGGTCTGGAGCCGTTTGGTATATAGTTTTAAACCCTGCGATAATGCCCTCGCCACCAGACACAGTATTTAATGCCAAATATGTAGTAACCACACCCCCTAAGATTAAGAAAACAACTTGTATAACGTCAGTCCAAGCCACAGCAGATAAACCGCCATATAATGAGTAAGCCGCAGCAAATATAGCCAAGGCCAAAACGCCATATATCATAGGAATCCCCATGATAGTCTCTAATGCAAGAGCACCCAAATATAGAACCGAAGAAAGATTTACAAATATGTAAAGTCCTATCCAGAAAACAGCTAAAATCGTTTTTAGATTCGTTGAAAACCGTTTCTCAATAAATTCTGGAATAGTGTAAAGTCCCTTTTCAATAAAAATAGGGAGGAAATATTTGCCAACAATGATTAAGGTTAAGGCAGCCATCCATTCGTAAGATGCTATGGCAAGTCCTAATGCAAACCCAGCACCAGACATTCCAATAAATTGTTCTGCTGAAATATTAGCAGCAATTAATGAAGCTCCTATGGCCCACCAAGGCAAGGATCTGCCAGCTAAAAAATAATCTTCTGCATTTTTTTGCTTCCCCTTTTTATCTCTAGAAACCCATAATCCAACGCCAAGAATAAGAATGGCATATCCTATGAAAATCGCATAATCTAACGGTTCGAAATGTCTTGTCATAAAAATAGTTGTTAGTTGATCACCTTTGACATAATAAAATATTTAGGGCTCAGGGATTTTTTTTGATATACCCAATATATTTCATCATTTATCAAGTCGTGTATTTATATTATTTTTTTTGCGCCATCACTAATAGTTGTAATGATAGAAGTTAATGTAATATTGAATTTATCTTCATATGCAGCCGTTACATTATCAATTAATTCTTCGACTTTATCTTTGTGAACAATATTAACGGTACATCCACCAAAGCCACCTCCCATCATTCTTGCACCAAGAACATAATCTAAATCTTTAGTTTGTTCAACTAAAAAATCTAATTCTTTGCAGCTTACGTCATATAGATGTTGTAATCCGTAATGAGACTGATATAAGCATTGCCCAAAACGATCTAAAGCCTTGTTTTTTAAAAAGTTAACTGCGTTTAGTGTTCTTTGGTTTTCTTCGCAAACATATAATGCACGATTGAATAGATTTCCTGGTAATTCCTTTTTTAACTCCTTTACGACTTTTGATGGGACTTCTGTCAAAAAACGATATTCTGGATGTTTTTTTTGGATAGTAGCTAATGCTTTATCACACTCATCTCGCCTATCATTATATGCGCTATTTGCCAAGTTATGGGATACATTTGTGTTTAGTAGCAACACTACATATGGGTCAAAATCAGCTTCAATTAATTGGTAGTCTAAAGTATCACATTTTAAGAGGATTAAATGGTCTTTTTGTCCTTTTACTACCGCAAATTGATCCATTATGCCGCACTTCGTTCCAACAAAAGCATGTTCAGCATCTCTGGATAGTTTAATGATTTCTAAATCGGTTAAACCAATGTCGAATAGTTCATTTATGCCTTTTGCTAAACCACATTCTAAGGCTGCAGAGGAACTTATTCCTGCCCCAAAAGGAAGATTGCTTTCTATGATACAATCAAACCCTTTTACAGCATTTGGTTTAATAGCATTGATATGAAAAAGAACCCCTAAAATAAAGTTGTGCCACTCAATTTCGCTTCTGTCTATTTTATCAAGACTAATGGTGACACTACTTTTAAAGTTACTAGAATAGATTTCGCAGAAATTCGAGTTATTCATTCTGAAACGCAGGCTTATTTTTTTATCAATAGCAGCAGGCAGTACATGACCACCATTATAATCTATATGTTCTCCAATTAAGTTTATTCTACCAGGTGATTCAATAACGATGTCACTTTTAAATGTCTTTTTGTTTAGCATTGTAATGTTCGTTTTCATTCAATCAATAGCACAAATCTTGATCGGTTATTTTATTTTTGCATTCTCAGCCGCTAAAAGTGTCTATAAGTTCCATGATTCTTTCGCCTTCTTTGGCAGTACAAGGATTGTCTTGTTTTCCAAGGAAATAGTTGACGGTTGCGGCAATCATAGGCTGCTGAATATGTTCAGGATGCTCAAATTTTAAAACTTCTGTAGTTCCATTTTTTGTAATTTCAATTTGATCGCCAAAAATGGAGAGTTTTATTTCTCCCAAACTTCCATAAATTTTTAGTTCATCTTTCTTTGAAGAATCATTAACATTAAATGCCCACAAACCTCTACATTGTATTCCATTTTGAAGATGAATTATTCCATTTACAATATCTTCTACATTGTAAAATTCGCTCTGATTTGCGGCATAACCATGAGCATTTTTATAATCACCAAGAAAATAATACAGCAAATCTAATTGATGAGGTGCCAAATCATGAAAAAATCCACCACCAGAAATACTTTTGTTAGTACGCCAATTATCTTCTGTAACGGTTATCATATCTGTTCTTAAAGGTTGTAATAATTGTATATCTGCGCAACGAATCTCACCAATTTCAACGTCATTGATAAGCTCCTTCACTTTAAGAAACATTGGTAGTTGTCTTCTGTAGTGTGCAACGGTTAGTTTTGATTTACTCGACTTAAGTGCCGCACAAATCTGCTGTGCTTCATGGGCATTTAAAGCCATTGGTTTTTCTAAATAGACATTTTTATTGTGTTTTATTGCTTTTAGAGCATACTCCAAATGACTAGATGGTGGTGTCGCTATATATATGGCGTTTATGTCTTCGTGATTGAGTAAATCATCAGCATTGCTGTACCAAAAAGGGACCTTATGTCTTTCCGCATAATCTTTGGCCTTTTTTGCGTCTCTGCGCATTACAGCTAATAAACTAGAATTTTTAACTTTATTGAATGCAGGACCACTTTTTATTTCCGTAACATCTCCACAACCGATAATTCCCCAAACAACAGTTTTCATCTTGAATAGTGTTTAGAAATTGAAATAGTTTTTGGCATTGTAATAACAGATATCACTTACAATTCTCCCAAGGTGTTGTTCGTTATTTGGTAATTCACCATTTGTAACATCATTTCCGATAAGGTTGCAAAGAATTCTTCTAAAGTACTCGTGTCTGGGGAACGATAAAAAACTACGAGAATCCGTTAGCATACCTACAAAGCAACTCAATAACCCTTGGTTGGACAGTGTGTTAATTTGCTTTTCCATGCCATCCTTTTGGTCTAAAAACCACCAGGCAGAACCAAATTGTACTTTTCCTCTAATAGTGCCATCATTAAAGTTTCCTGCCATAGTGGCAAAAACGTCGTTGTCTGCAGGATTTAAATTATAGACTATGGTTTTTGTTAATTGATTTGTGCTATCTAGTTTATTTAAAAAACTACTTAGTCCAACTGCTTGTGAAAAGTCACCGATAGAATCGAAGCCTGTGTCGGGCCCCAGTTCTTTTAATAACCTTTTGTTATTGTTTCTTATTGGACCTAAATGAAGTTGTTGCGTCCAGCCTTTAAAATGATACATTTTCCCTAGACGAATAATCGTTTCAGATTTAAAAAACTGAATTTCATTTGTTGAGAGTTCTTTATTAGTCCTAACTTTTGTAAAAAGGGTATCAATATCAAAAACGTTAGAACTAAAGTGGTGTAATTGCTCTAAACCATGATCTGCTAGTCGACAACCAACACTATGAAAATAATCGACCCTAGATTGTAGCGCATCAATTAGATCTTGATACTTTAGAATTTGTTTGCCGGAACTATTTTCAAGTTTGCTGAGATAATCATTGTAAGTTTTAACATCTTCAACTGCAAAGGCGTTGTCTGGTCGAAAAGTCGGGAAGGTTTTTACTTTAGAGGCATCTTTTTGAATTTGGATGTGGTGCTCTAAACTGTCTGTTGGGTCGTCGGTTGTGCAAAGTGACTCCACCTTCATTAATTTTAGTAAGCCATGTGTAGAATGTGATTTTTGTTTTAGTAGTAAACCTGTTCTATCCCAAATGGATTCTGCTGTTTTGGGAGATAATAATTCAGCAATACCGAAATAATTTTTTAGTTCTAAATGAGTCCAGTGGTATAATGGATTGCGAATGGTATATGGTACAACTTCTGCCCATTTCAAAAATTTTTCTTTATCTGGAGCATCACCCGTAATATACTTTTCATTAATACCATAAGCACGCATGGCTCTCCATTTGTAATGGTCACCAGCTAACCAGGCTTGGGTTATATTCTCAAATTGCCTGTTTTCAGCAATCTCCTTTGGCGATAAATGATTGTGATAATCTATAATTGGAAGTGACTTTGCGTACTTATGATATAATGTTTTTGCAAAGTCAGTTTGCAATAAAAAGTCATCATTTATAAAGGTTTTCATTTTTTGTTTTTAGCAGATTTACAGTAATTTAAGATAAATACAATGAGATAACTAAACTAATTTAGGAAAATATATTATCCGTCCTGTTCTATACTGATAGGTATATTAATTTTAAGTGTTTTTAAAAAGAACTGGAATCTAATGATATATTTTATTTAAGATACAGCATAGTACAGGATATGATTTTTTATTTACAACAGTAGATTTAACTAGAAATTAGTTGCAATAAACACCAAAAGCCAACCGATTAGCTGGTGCCATTGTTATAACTAGAGTCGTGTTTTTACTGAAAAAAAAGAGACTCAAAGATGAAATTTATAATGGTCGAAGATCTGAAAAAATTATCCAAGGAGCTATTCAATGAGCTATGGTCGAAAAGTAAGTATTTTCAATTCAGGAGATTGCAAAAAAAAGTATAACAGACAATAAATATTATTAATTAAATCTAAATGAATTATCACTTAGGACTAGATATTGGAAGTTCCTCTATTAAAGTAGCTTTAGTGGAAGTAGAATCTGGCAAAAGCGTAAGTGTTGTCCAAGAACCCAAACAAGAAATGGGAATGCTTTCTCTAAAAAACGGTTGGGCAGAGCAAGATCCAAGCCAGTGGTGGAATCATGTGTGTAAGGCTATTAAGCGATTAAAAAAGGAGCAAAATATAAGTGCAGAAGCCATTAAAGGTATAGGAATATCCTATCAAATGCATGGACTTGTTTTAATTGATCAAGAAGGGAATCTACTTCGAAAAAGTATCATTTGGTGTGATAGTAGAGCTGTAAATATTGGTCAAGAAGCATTTAATGAGCTAGGTGCTGATAAATGCGAAACACAATTATTAAATTCGCCAGCAAACTTTACAGCCTCAAAATTAAAATGGGTTAAGGATAATGAGCCAGATATCTATAAAAGAATTCATAAGTTTATGTTGCCAGGGGACTACATAGCCTACAGATTTTCAAATACAATTAATACTACCGTGTCAGGCTTGTCAGAAGGCACCTTATGGAATTTTGAAAATGATAATATTGCAGATTTTCTTTTAGAATACTATGGTATTGAAAAAACACTAGTTCCAGAAATAGTTGAAACCTTTGGTGTACAATCTTTAGTCGATGAAAAAGGTGCATCTCAAAGTGGCATCTTGGCTGGAACGCCTATATATTACAGAGCAGGCGATCAACCAAATAACGCCTTGTCGCTAAATATATTTAACCCTGGCGAGGTCGCAGCCACAGGTGGTACATCGGGTGTTGTATATGCTATTACCAATAGCTTATCGATTAAAGAAAGTGCTCGTGTTAATAACTTTGCTCATGTCAACTACAAAAAAGATGCTGACAAAAGAATAGGTAAACTACTGTGTGTTAATGGCGCAGGAATCCAATATCGATGGTTGTTAAACAACTTATCAGTAAACTCTTATGAGGAGATGAATACACTAGCTTCGGAAATTACCATAGGTTCAGATGGTCTCTGTATAATACCTTTTGGTAATGGGGCAGAGCGCATGCTAAACAATAAAGACTTACGGACCAACATCGTAAATATGAATTTAAACAACCACGCAAAAGGTCATTTATGTAGAGCTGCTTTGGAAGGTATAGCATTTTCTTTTGTATATGGAATGGAAATTATGACTTCCGATGGTGTCAAACCAAGTATTATTAGAGCTGGTAATGATAACTTATTTCGTTCAGAAATATTTGCAAAAACAGTAGCAACTTTGATAGATGAAGATATAGAAATTTATAACACAACGGGTGCAATAGGAGCTGCTCGTGCAGCCAAATTACACCAAGGCGATTTTGAAGCTTTTGGTAAAGTTATTATTGATAATGACTACGTCATGACAGTCACACCTTCCAAAGAGAAAGCACCCTATTTGCAGGCTTACAACATCTGGAAAAAAGAGTTAAAATATATATTAGATAAAATAAAAAATTAAAATAAATAATAATGGCAATTATAGGAAACAAAGAATACTACAAGGGCATCGATCAAATTAAATATGAAGGCAAAGAATCTGATAATCCATTGGCCTTCAAATATTATAACCCAGAACAAGTCGTCGCTGGAAAAACTATGCGAGAGCATTTTAAATTTGCTGTAGCCTACTGGCACACGTTCTGTGGTCAAGGAAGCGATCCGTTTGGCCCTGGCACACAAAAATTTGCATGGGATCAATCATCAGATCCAGTTCAAGCCGCAAAAGATAAAGCTGATGCAGCTTTTGAATTTATAAGTAAAATGGGATTTGATTATTTTTGCTTTCATGACTACGATCTAATTCAAGAAGGAGAAACATTTTCAAAATCCGAAGAAAGATTGGGAATAATTACCGATTATATTCAGAAAAAACAAAACGCCTCTGGTATAAAACTATTATGGGGAACAGCTAACTGTTTTTCCAACCCTCGTTATATGAATGGTGCTTCAACTAATCCGGATTTTGATGTGGTGGCGAGAGCGGGAGGTCAAATAAAATTAGCGTTAGATGCAACGATCAAATTAGGTGGTGAAAACTATGTATTCTGGGGAGGAAGAGAAGGTTATATGTCCTTGTTAAATACTGATATGGGGCGCGAGTTGGATCACATGGGGCAATTTTTATCCATGGCAAGAGATTATGCGCGTTCTCAAGGTTTTAAAGGCAACTTTTTCATTGAACCAAAACCAATGGAACCCATGAAACATCAATATGATTTTGATTGTGCCACAGCCATTGGATTTTTGCATAAATATAGCCTGGAGAAGGATTTTAAAATGAACATTGAAGTGAACCATGCTACATTAGCCCAACATACCTTTCAGCACGAACTCGAAGTTGCTGCCAATGCCGGAATGCTTGGAAGTCTTGATGCAAATAGAGGAGATTACCAAAACGGATGGGATACAGATCAATTTCCCAATAATATTCAAGAAATCACAGAAGCAATGCTGATATTTTTAAAAGCAGGTGGATTACAAGGTGGAGGGGTTAATTTTGACGCCAAAATTCGAAGAAATTCTACAGATATGGAAGATGTCTTTCATGCCCATATTGGTGGTGCAGACACCTTTGCAAGAGGACTGCTTATTGCTGACAAAATTATCGCATCTTCGCCATATGAAAAATTAAGGGCCAAACGTTATGCGTCTTTTGACTCAGGTAAAGGGAAAGAATTTGAAGACGGAAAATTATCACTACAAGATTTATATGAGATTGCTCAAGATAATGGAGAGTTGTCATTGAGAAGTGGTAAACAAGAACTTTTTGAAAACATTATCAATCAATATATATAGTCAACAGATTAACCAACTCAAAATAATGGAAACATCAACAAAATCAAGTTATTTATTAAAACTTACAATGGTAGCAACCTTAGGAGGGTTGTTATTCGGATATGATACAGGCGTTATTTCAGGGACTGTAGGAGCTTTAGATCAGTTTTTTGTAGAACCTAAAGGCCTAACAGAAGGTGCTGCGAATGCGTTCAAAGGATTTTTAGTAGCTAGTGCTCTGATAGGGTGTATTATTGGTGGTTTTTTTGGTGGAATTGTAAGTAAGAAACTAGGAAGAAAAAAAGGATTAATACTTGCTGCCATTTTATTCTTGATATCGGCACTTGGTTCTGCTATGCCAGAGATGTTAATAAAACCAATAGGCGGGTTGGATCATACATTTTCAACAATTTTTATTACATACAGAATCGTAGGTGGTATTGGTGTTGGATTAGCCTCTATGTTATCACCACTTTATATAGCAGAAATTGCTCCTGCCAAAAGTAGAGGTAAATTAGTTTCTTTTAATCAATTAGCCATAGTTGGAGGTTTTATGATTGTTTATTTTGTAAACTATTTTATATCAAAAGGTGGAGGCTCAGATGTGTGGTTGAATGAAGTAGGCTGGAGATGGATGTTTGCGTCAGAAGTTATTCCTGCAGGATTATTTCTTGGGTTGTTATTTTTTGTACCAGATACACCACGCTCTTTAATGTTGAGAAATAAACCAGAAGAAGCATTAGATGTACTTATTAAAGTAAATGGAGAAGAGGAAGGGCATAGAGTTTTGAAAGAAATTAAAAACTCAGTTTCTGAAACAAAAATCTCTGGAAAATTATTGTCATATGGTTGGGGAATTATACTTATTGGTGTTGCACTTTCTGTATTCCAACAGTTTGTTGGCATCAATGTAGTACTTTATTATGCGCCTGAAATTTTCAAAAAAATAGACCCAAATACAGACGGAGCTTTGTTATTAACCATTATTGTTGGTATCGTTAATTTTCTATTCACAATTATCGCAATAAAAACAGTTGATAAATATGGAAGAAAACCGTTAATGATAATAGGAGCTTTAGGTATGGCTGTGGCAATGTTTTCATTAGGTTTTGTTTTTTATGGTGGAGCAACGGGCTATTTAGCTTTAGCGTGTATGATGCTTTATGTTGCAAGTTTTGCGATGAGTTGGGGGCCAGTAACTTGGGTGTTACTGTCTGAAATATTTCCTAATAAAATTAGAGGTAAAGCAATGGCAATTGCTGTAGCAGCTCAGTGGATATCTAATTATTTAGTGTCTTTAACTTTTCCAATGATGGACGATAACACCTATTTAACAGAATATTTCAATCATGGATTTGCCTATTGGATTTATGGGGTTATGTCTTTGCTGGCAATGATTTTCGTTTGGAAGTTTGTTCCAGAAACAAAAGGAAAAACATTAGAAGAAATGGAAGAAATATGGCGATAAAAAGTTTAGCCAATACGAAATAAATTAAGGGCGATTTTATTTTGAAAAACTAATAAATCAAAAAACACAGTATAGTACAGGATGGTATCTTATGATATTATATATAAAATTGTTAACATAATTTTATGAATTTAATATGTGCCATGTAACAACACAAATTACTAACTATTTTAAAATTTAAATTCAACATGAAACAAAAACTTAAAAAACAAATACCTGCTTCAGGTTTCTTACTATTTCTAGTAATAGTATTTTCCAGTTTCACAGCAATTAATTTGGAAGCTCAAAATAGTGTTTCGGGTGTTGTAACTGATGCCGATGGAATGCCCCTTCCTGGAGTGACAGTGATACAAAAAGGAACATCTCGTGGGACATCAACAGATTTTGATGGAAATTATTCCATTGAACTGACTTTAGGTGATCAAATTTTAGTTTTTTCCTACGTTGGATTTAATACTTTGGAAATTACTGTTAATAATCAATCAACAATTGATGTATCTTTAAGAGAGGATATTGAAAGTTTAGATGAAATAGTCATTGTTGGTTATGGTACTCAGAAAAAAGAAAGTGTAGTTGGAGCTATCACGCAGATAAAAGGAGAAGACCTTCTTGATAGAGGAGCAGGCGTAGCCAATGTTGAAGAGGCATTGCAAGGAAACCTCCCTGGTTTAACAACCATTCAGGGTAGTAGTATTCCAGGACAATCAGATTTGCAAATTTTTATTCGTGGTCGAAGCTCTTGGAATGGTGATGGTGGTCCACTTGTTCTTGTCGATGGTGTTAAGAGGTCAATGACCGATATTGACATGAATGATATTGAGAAACTGTCTGTATTAAAAGATGCTTCTGCCACAGCAGTTTTTGGTGTAGAAGGAGCCAACGGCGTAATATTAATCACCACAAAGCGTGGTCAAAAAGGGAAGGCCCAATTATCATTATCAGTCAATTCTACTGTAAAAACAGTTTCTAGATTACCAGAAAAATTAAACTCTTATGACGCCATAATGCAGGCCAATAGTTCCATATTAAGAGAATTAGCTGTTCTGCCAGGATCTTGGGGCGATTTTACTCCAATGGCCATCGCTGACAAATATCGTAATCCTTTAACACCAGAAGAAGCCTACATTTATCCTAACGTCAATTGGGAAGACGAAATTTTGAAGGATTTTGCTACAGATTTTAGATTTAATTTATCAGTCCGTGGCGGAAGTGATAAGGCGAAGTATTTTGGAAGCTTAGCTTACCAAGCCGTAAATGATATATTTGATGGCAGCAAATACGATAGTGGGAAAGGTTATCTTGGAGAATATAAATATGAAAGATTTAACTACAGAACCAATATTGATTTTGATGTCAGTAATACAACACAGATATCTGTAAACCTAGCGGGTTATCTTGGTATCCGTGAAAATCCAAGTAATTTGAATACAGTAGTTAATGGTATTTACGAGATTGCTCCAGATTTGTATAACCCCGTTTATCCGGATGGTTCTTATGGGCAATATGTAGACGATGGTTTTGGCATAACAAATCCTATTGTAAGTTTAACAAACACTGGCTATAATACTTTTACAAATTTTCAAATTAATAGTGATTTAATATTAAAACAAAATCTGGACTTCATTACAAAAGGAATGTCTTTTCAAGCCCGTTTTTCGCTTGATAACAATATGACGAGCCGACAGAGTCTTGTAGATAACGGTGCTGATGGTCTTGAGAATGTAGTCTATACGGTTTACGATATTGATGGTAATCCTACAACAATATCACCAAACGGCGTAAATGATTTTGATTTTGTGATATATCCGTGGACTTTGGGCGCTTCAGCTGTTCAAGACAACACTCGAAGTCGACAGTGGCTCTATGATTTTTCATTTAATTATAAAAACACTTTTGCGGACAAACATAATTTAACAGTCTTAGCCTTAATGAGGCGACAAGAATCGGCCAGGGGGAGTGTATTCCCAACCTTCCGTGAAGACTGGGTTGGTAGGGTGACATATAACTACGATTCCAGATACTTTTTAGATATAAATGGTGCTTACAATGGTTCTGAAAAATTTGGACCGGGATATCGTTTTGAACTCTTCCCATCTCTAGCAGCAGGCTGGACTATTTCAAATGAGGCCTTCATGAGTAAGCAAAATTGGTTAGACAATCTAAAGGTTAGAGGTTCTTACGGGCTTGTTGGTGATGATAATTTTAGCAATAGATGGAGATATATTACCAACTGGGAAAATGGTGGCGCTGCCTATTTGGTGCCAGGTTCATACGCAGGAGGTGGCTCACAGTCTCCGTATATTTTCTACACTGAAGCAAATGTTGGAAACCCAAATCTTCAGTGGGAGGTAGCTGAAAAGTATAACATCGGTGCTGAACTATCCATTTTTGAAGGATTGCTTACTGCTGAAGTAGATTTCTTTGCCGAAAATCGTAGTGATATTCTAATCCCTGGTTCACAACGAAGTGTTCCTGACTGGTTTGGAATTCCGCCTCCAGATGTAAACGGCGGTAAGGTAGAAGTAAGAGGTTATGAAATTGTTTTGGGTGCAAGTTACAACGTAAACGATGATCTGAATGTTTTTGGTGACTTCAATTTCACTCAAGCCGTAGATTTAGTGTTGGAAAGAGAAGACCCCTTGTTTACGCCTTCTTATCAAAGAGATGCAGGGTTCCCAATTGGACAACAAAGTTCAGCAATTCCTGGAACTATAAACACCAGCTGGGATGATATTTACATGTCAACTCCTGTGATTAATAACCAGAACTTAATTAGACCTGGTTATTATGATTTGATTGATTTCGACGGGGATGGTATCTATAATGGTGCTTTCGATAATGCCCCTTTTGGTTATCCGACGCGCCCACAGAGAAACTGGTCAGCAACAATAGGAGCTCGCTACAAAAATTTTAGTGCCTCAGTACAGTTTTATGGAACTCAAAATACCATAAGAAGATTTGGGAATAGAACCTTTAACAACCAAACAAATTTGATTTTTGAACAAGATTTAGACTATTGGACTGTAGATAATCCGAATAATACAGACACTCAGCCTTCATGGCGGGCAGATGGTGATATTAACCCAAGAGACAACTTTTTTGATGCCTCTTTAACCAGATTAAGAAATGTTTCCCTTTCCTATGATGTGTCCAAGAATGTTTGTAAAAGTTTAGGGATTAGTAGTCTTCGAATTTTTGTAAATGGTAGTAATCTATTCTTGTGGTCAAACTTGCCAGATGACAGAGAATTTAACGGTAATGTCACTGCAGACTCAAGTTTCAGGGGAGATTACCCAACCTTGAAAAGGTTTAATTTTGGTTTAAATATGAATTTTTAAAAAAAAAGCATGATGAATTATAAAATAAAATTTTTAGTGTTATTGGGGCTTTTACTGTCTTTTTCTTGTGAAGATTATCTAGATAAAGCACCAGAATCTGATCTAGATCAAGAAGATGTGTTTTCAACATTTGAAAATACACAAGGATTTGTTGAAGAAATGTACGCCTTAGTTGTAGATTATGGAACATCAGCACATACCTTCCAAGACTATATTTATGGAGACGATGCCTATGGCAACAGAACCTGGAAAGCTAGTTACCAAATTGATTTTGGAAACTTACAAAACTTGAACAACCATAATTATTCGTATCTAACCCCATGGAAAAGGAATGGTTATGGGTCTAGCCAAAACAATACTAGCAATAGTAATGCTGCAAGAAGACCCGGTGTTTGGGATGGAAGTATGAGAGGTATTCGTAATGCCAATCAAGTTA
>CBFHQL010000014.1:25943-47442 GCA_965658025.1 Flavobacteriaceae bacterium
ATTGCCAACATAGACTTAATGGTGGATGCTACTCAGGAAGAAAGAGATGTTATTCTTGGACAGGCCTACTTTTTTAGAGCCTTTTTCCATAACGAGATTATGAAATTTTGGGGGCGTTTCCCTTACATCGATAAGATTTTAGTTACACAAGAGGATTATTCCCTACCTCGCCCATCAACTTATAAAGAATCTGCTATTAGTGCAGATCAAGATTATGTGCGAGCTATTGAGTTGTTACCAACAAATTGGGATACCCAATCCTACGGACAAGCAACATTGGGCGAGAATGGAGGGAGACTCACAAAAGGAGTAGCCCATGCTTTTAGAGGAAAAAACTTGTTATTAGCTGCAAGTCCATTAATGCACGGCAACAATGTTAGTATAAACACTTATCAATATGATACTGAGCTATGTGATATGGCGGTGGACGCTTTTGCAGAGGTACTTAAATTAGCAGATCAAGGTTATTATGCGCTTGCTACATGGGAGAATTACGATGAGGTATTTTGGAAAACACCAGTAGCAAATATGTGGCCAGGTGGCAGCGAATTTATTTTTTCTGCCACAGGTGGTAATCAAGTACAGGCACAAAGATTTATGACTGCTGGCGTAGATAGAGATATCCACGGAAGATCCGGGTCGGAAATTGTTAGCCCTACTCATAATTTTATCCATAACAACTTCGGAATGTCTAATGGACTTTCAATACAAGACGATATATCCGGATTGTATGGGGAAACACTATATGATCCTACTAATCCATTTGCTAATCGTGATCCACGTTTTTACAGATGGATTGTTGCAGATCGAGACGTTTTTGGAACTACAGCTACCATACCGATGCAACATAGAAATGCACAACTGTTTACTGGTGGTGAGCACCGCAGTAATGGAAGTGATAACCAACCGTCAACAACAGGTTACATGCATAAGAAATTTTATCCTATTGGTGATGATGGCGAATTTCATAGTAAATGGAATAATATTATTGGTCAATATATTGGCAAGCGTTTGCACATGAGACTTACCGATGTTTATTTAATGTACGCTGAGGCATTGCATGCTTCTAAAGGTTCAACCGCAATACCTAGTTCTTATGGCTTATCAGCCGAGGGAGTTATTAATAAATTACGTGAAAGAGCAGGTGTTCCAAATGTTAATCCTTCAATTGTTAATGATAATTTTAAATTCATGGACGAATTAAGACGAGAAAGAAGCGTTGAGTTGAGTTTTGAAGCGCATAGATGGGTAGATATTCGGCGTTGGGGATTGGCTCACCTTGATAAGTATAAAAGAAAAACATCTTTTGAATTTCCTCAAGATTGGTCATCTTTCTCTGAAGAGACTCTTATTGAAAGAGTTTGTGAATTTCCAAAACACTATTGGATCCCATTTGAGGTCAGTCAAACTCAAATCTATGAAGGTTTTGAACAAAACCCAGGATGGTAATGATACAAATTCTTTTTAATTAACATAAAGAAAAAAAATGAAGATGAAAAAATTGTATAGGTTGTTTACAACAGTATGTCTCACATTGTCTGTTTGTTATGTTGCATCAGCTCAAATATCAACCTCAGCAACTGTTGTTGACCAACAGGGTAATCCACTAGGAGGTGTAAATATTTTTGGCTCCTTTGGAGTCCAAACTTCCACAGATATTGATGGTCAATTTCAAATAAAATTACCAAAAGACGAATCGGTTGTTATTCAAAAGGAGGGTTATGAATCAAAACTTATTAGTGTTTCGGATTTAACAGGCAATATCGTTCTAGGAAAATCTCTGTTTCTTGCCTCCGAAGATGATGAAATAAAAATGGGTGTCACCACTAAGGATCGTAGAAATATTGTAGGAGCAGTTTCACATATTAATACAAACGATCGATTGAAATATGACAATACGCAATGGGTTAGAAATTATATTAATGGTTTAACACTTGGCGTCAAAGGGTCTTCAAATATTAGAGGTTTAGGTGATGCAATATTCGTTATTGATGGTGTTATTGGCCGTGATCCTAACCTTTTAAATATGGAAGAGGTAGAACAAATAACTGTGCTCAAAGATGCTAACTCTGTCGCTTTGTATGGTAGTCAAGGAAGGAATGGTGTAATCATAATTAATACTCAACGAGGCAAAGCAAATAGAAAGGAAATAAATGTAAACATACGTTCTGGAATTAGTACCCCTATTGCCTTGCCTAATTATTTGAGTTCAGCAGCCTATATGACACTCTTTAACGAGGCTCGTAATAATGACGGTTTATCAGATTTCTATGATCCACTGGAAATTGAAAATTACAGGTCTGGTACTAATGAATACTTATACCCCGACGTAGACTTATATTCTAAAGAATATGTACAACGACTTGTTAATACAACAAGTGTAATCACCGAGTTTTCTAAAGGAAGTGATAAATCACAGTACTATATAAATTTGGGTTGGAATAGAAGCGAAGAATGGGTAAATATTAACGAGGATATTAATGCAGGAACAAATCGTTTCAACATCAGAGGAAATATTGATTTCAAAGTTAATGATTGGATTACAAGTAGTATCGACGGTATAGCCATTATCAGTACTACGAAACAATCTAGAGCTGATTTACTGAGTGCGGGAACTACTTTGAGGCCAAATGCTTACGCGCCTTTAATTCCTTCTGAACTCATAGACACAACGAACAACCCGGAACTGGCTGACCAAGTACAAGCTGCAAGCCTATTTAATGGAATGTTACTAGGGACAACCCAAGAATTTCAGTCTCAGGCACCCATAGCTTTGGCTATTGCTGGCGGTTATGAAGATAATATATTCCGTTCAACCCAGTTCAATAATTCCATCAACTTCAATTTAGACAGAATCACACCAGGGTTATCGGCAAAAACCTATTTAAGTTTTGATTTCTACGACTCTTATAGACTATCCATTGAAAATCAATTCAAAACATACCAACCGACTTGGGAAGATGATAGAATAATTGGCTTTGAAAATGTGTTTGGATCGGATATTAAGGATCTGACAGAAAACGTTAGTACAAATGGATTTGTGTCAAGGTTAGGGTTTTACGGACTTGTTAATTACAAGAAGACCATTGCAAATAATCACTCTCTAAATACGACTTTTTTAGGGTATTATAACTCTGAAAACAGAAATAATATCATACAAAGAGATATAGATTCACACCTAGGATTTCAAATGGCCTATGATTACAAAAAAAGACTTTTTGTTGATTTTAGTAGTTCTTACGTTCATTCAATTAAACTACCAGAAGGCAATAGAGGCGGTTTTTCACCGACTTTGGGAGTTGGATATATCCTTAGCGAGGAATCATTTTTGAAGAACAACAATTTTATTAACTATCTAAAATTAAAGGCTTCAGGAGGAATATTACAGTCAGATAGAGGAATCAATGGTTATTACCTGTACTATGAAAATTATTCAGACGGGTCTAACTTTAACTGGGCCGATGGACAAAGCTCTAATTCAAGACAAGATATCTCGCAAGGGCAAAACCCAGATCTAGGATACGAAGAACGTATAGACCTAAATATCGGTTTTGAGAGTTACTTATTAAACTCTCTTTGGTTAGAATTTAATTATTTTAAATCTGAGTTAGATAAACAATTGACGCGTTTAGTTGATCGATATCCTTCTTATTACAATGATTTTAGACCATGGGACAATTTTAATAAAAACGAATACACAGGGTTTGAGGTAGGATTAAATTATAAAAAAGCGGTTAATGATAACCTAACTGTTAATTTTGGCGCCAATGTATTGTATAACGAAGCTAAAGCTACACAACGATCTGAAGCTAATGAATTTGACTACCTAAATAGAGAAGGAAGAGAACTATCCTCAATATTTGGATTAGTTGATGAAGGATTTTATTCTGAAGCTGATTTTAACGTAGATAGTAATGGTAATCATACTTTAAATGATGGGTTGCCTATTCCTAATTTTGGAGCAGTTCAACCAGGTGATATCAAGTATAGAGATCAAAACGGAGATGGCATTATAGACAATGATGATAGAATAGCAATTGGGCAAACTAATAGCCCAATATCATATGGTGTTAATCTGAACATTAAGTATAAAAACTTTAATCTATTTGTTCTGGGAACTGGGCAAACTGGATCCGAAGCCATGAAGTCAAGTAATTATTTTTGGGTGGATGGAACAGATAAATACTCTGAGGTCGTGTTAAACAGATGGACCCCATCTACGGCAAATACTGCAACTTTTCCAAGATTGTCTTCAGCAGCAAATCAAAATAACTTCAGAACATCAACATTTTGGATGTATGACAATAGTTTTTTTAGGATCAGCCGTGCTCAGCTAACGTATGAATTTGACAATAACCTTAGCAGTAAATTAGGTATGCAAGACTTGAGTTTTAATTTTTCAGGGACAAATCTTTTTGAAATAGCAAAAAATAGAGATATTCGTCAGCTAAGGATTGGTTCGGCACCACTGTCTAGATCCTTTACCTTTGGTTTGAGAGCATCATTTTAACATAATTAAAAAATCGGAAATAAATTATGAAAAAATTAATAAAATATATGCTAATCATGTCAGTCTTTACTGGCATAATCTCCTGCGATTTTGAGCCTATTGATGAAAATAGACTAGATTTTGATTACATAAGTTCTGATCCTGAATCCGCAGAAGGTCTACTATTGCAAGGATACACAGGCCTTGTTAATCAATATAGTTTTTCAGAGGGAGCCACTGACGATGCTGTGAATAATCGTTTAAGTAATGGTTACAAAAGAATGGCCCTAGGAGAGTTATCTGCACAATACAACCCAGCATCGCGATGGAATACCTTTGAAAGAGTCTTTTACGTGAATAGATTCTTAGAAATTATTGATGCTGGAGAAATCCAATGGAATAGAGACGAAGCTATTAACGAACTATTCAATTTAAGAATGAAGGGAGAAGCAATTGCACTTCGGGCACTACATCATTTTTATGCATTACAAGCACATGCTGGAAGTGGAACCTCCGGTAATTTATTAGGGATTCCTTACTTTAGAGAATTCATTGAATCTAATGGTGATTTTAATATCCCTAGACTATCATTTGAAGAATCTGTTCAGGCCATTATGGACGATTTTGATGAAGCACTTACTTTACTTCCAACAGATTACTCAGAAAACGAGGGTGATGTAGATCCATGGTACGAGGATTACGATTTCGACGATTACAAAGTAGTTAATGGTGGTCAGTATAATTTGCGTATTTCAGGAAGAATTGTAAAAGCCCTAAAAGCCCGTCTGGCTTTATTTGCAGCTAGCCCATCCTTTTTAAATGGTCAAGGGTATTACGATTTAGCCGCACAACATGCGAGTGAAGTTTTAAATACCATTGGTGGAGTTTCTGGTTTAGATCCAAATGGTCTTGAATTCTATATTTCTGATGATAACGTCCTAAGTAATGAAACGCTATGGCGAAGTTCGATAGGTAATACTAGTTCAACATATGAAGAAAGAATGTTTCCACCGTCTGTAAATGGAAAAGGTGAAATCAATCCTACTCACAATCTGGTGATGGCATTCCCTATGGAAAGCGGATTTCCAGCGACTGTAGCCAACGGTTTTGATCCTCAAAATCCATATGCCAATAGAGATCCTCGTTTAGAAAAATATATTGTTCTTAATGGAGCTACATTTGGTGGTGGTTCAATAAATACAGGTCAAGGAGGTGGAATTGACAGATTGGATTCTATTCCTCAATTTTCAACAACTACCGGTTATTATTTGAAAAAACTATTACGTCCAGATGTCAGAATCAACAACGATGGAACAACTACCGGAAAAAGACATGCAAATGTATATTTCAGATATACAGAATTATTTTTAATATTTGCTGAAGCAGCCAATGAAGTTGGTGGTCCAGATCATCAGGTTAACGGACTCTCTCCTCGAGATGTTATTGCTGCCATCCGTCAAAGAGCCGGTATTGCACAGCCAGACAATTATTTGGCAACAATTAATGATCAAGATGCAATGAGAGATCTTATCAGAAATGAGCGCCGTTTAGAATTAAGCTTCGAAGGGCATAGATTCTGGGATCTTAGACGATGGGGCTTATCATTGAATGAATCAGCCCATGGTTATTACTATGACGGCGATAATTATGAAGAACGTCCTTCCGTCGAAATAAGAAACTATCAACCATTTGCTACATATTTGCCCATCCCAAATTCTGAAATTTTAAAGTTTTCAGAACTAGAGCAAAATATGGGATGGTAATACGATAATGCATTTTAAATAAAATTTAAAAAAAATAAAATTCATGAAAATAAAATTCATAGCAATAATAGCAATAGCTCTCAGCATTATAGCTTGCGAAAATCAAGAAGTAGAATTCGATGATTTTGGTACAACTGCAGTTTATTTCCCTTTTCAAACCCCCATAAGAACCTTAATACAAGGTAAATATGATTTGGGCAACAATGACAATGATAACAATGGAAGATTCGAGATCGGTGTTACTATGACTGGAGTATATCAGAATAACACGAACAGAAAAGTTCATTTTGAATTTGCTCCTGATTTGATTAATCCTGCCCTAATCGGTGTTGATTCAGTAAACGTAAAGGTATTGCCACAAGAGTATTTTACTATAGAGCAAGAAAGTCCAGTCACTATCCCAGCGGGATCCATTAAAGGCCGTATCCCAATTCAGCTTAATGATGCATTTTTTGATGATCCTAAATCTTTTGGAGAATTTGGTGATGTTCATTACGTAGTGCCTTTATTAATAACTGAAATTGAACAATTAGATTCGCTTTTAACTGGAGTTCCTGTAGTCGACAATCCTGTCAAAGTAAGAAATGAAGATTGGGACCCGCTACCAAAAGATTATACCCTTTTTGGTATTAAATACATGAACAAATACGAGGGCATCTATTTGCGTCGTGGTGAGGATTATGCCGATGGGTTCAACGAATCGGTCACAGTTTACGAAAATGGAAATCCAACAGAAACAGTTTCAGAAACCATTGAAGGTTCTACAGTTTACAGCGAAGACTATGTAGTACAAGATGAATTACTTCCACTATCAACTGCCGGAAGAAATGAGGTCATTACCACAATTTCTGTTAGAAGACCGGGTATAGCAACTAACAGTACATTGACTTTATTACTAACTTTTGATGATAATGAGCAGATTACTGTCTCTAATGCTGATCCAAACAGCAATATTGCTGTCACGGGTACAGGAACTTTTGTAGAAGATGGAGATGAATGGGGTGGAAAAACTCGAGATGTCATTTATTTAGATTTTGAATACGTTGAACAAGATGTTGAAGTAAATCCGGTATATGTACTTGGTAATTTAGTTTCAACAACAACATCAACATTTGAATTAAATCATCAGGTAAATGACACGTTAGTTATTAGAGACAGAAATGTCAGGTTCGAAGAATTTGACATTGAATTATTTGAGGACTAAATATTAGTTTGTATCGTAATGATTGAAATTATTGTTACTATAATTCAGTATTACTTTTTCAACAGCTCTAAGAAATCAACTGTATTGTTTAAATAAAACAGTAATGAAAAATTTGTTTTCAGTGTAATAAAACCCTCCGTTATGAAAATATAATGGAGGGTTTTTTCAGTCAATAAATTAAATAACAAAACATTTTTATAAAAAATATTCACAAGTGAAACCATTAAAATCCATAATATCAGCAATCTCTTTAATTTTGATATTCATTTTTTCAATATCATGTAAAGAGAATCAACAAGAAATCCCTTGGACAAACCTTATCAATGATAATTCTTTGGAGGGCTGGAATATTAAAGGTGGCAAAGCTACTTTTAAAGTAGAACATGGGGTTATCACAGGAACAACTGCTGCTAATACACCGAATACTTTTTTAACCACTGATAAAATTTATGGAGATTTTGTTTTTGAAATCGAGTTCAAGGTTGATTCTACAATGAACTCTGGAATTCAAATTCGCAGCAACAGCTTCCCCTATTACAGAGACGGAATAGTACATGGCTATCAAGTTGAGATAGATCCATCAAAACGTGCCTGGAGTGGTGGTATTTATGATGAAAAAAGGCGCAAATGGCTGCATACTCTAGAGAATAATCCAGAAGCTCAAAAAGCCTTTAAGCAAAATGCATGGAACCATTATCGCGTAGAAGCTATTGGCGACACCATAAAGACCTGGATAAATAACGTCCCTGCATCTTATTTAATTGATGATAAAACAGCTCATGGTTTTTTTGGCTTACAAGTCCATTCTATAGGTAAAAATAAGAACAAACTTGGCAAGCAGGTGATGTGGAAGAACGCTAAGATTCTAACCAATAATCTTGCTAAATATACCACAGAATCTTCTTTAGAACCGATTATTACAAAAAACAATCTTACGTTAGATGAACAAAAATTAGGCTGGCAGATGCTATGGGATGGTAAAACTACTGAAGGTTGGCGAGGAGCGAAGCTAAAGTCATTTCCTGATGAAGGTTGGGTTATCCAAAATGGTGAGCTAATTGTTTTGTCTTCAGGAGGAGCAGAATCTGCTGCAGGTGGAGATATTGTAACCACTCAAGATTACGCTAATTTCGAACTTCGGGTTGACTTTAAATTAACGCCTGGTGCCAATAGTGGCATTAAATATTACGTAGATACTGAAATTAATAAAGGTCCGGGTTCGTCAATAGGTTTAGAATATCAAATTTTGGACGATGAATTACATGAAGATGCTAAAAGAGGATCTCATGTAGGCAGTAGAACAGTTTGTTCGCTATACGATTTAATACAAGCAAATCCAGAAAAACCTGTCAAACCCATTGGAGAATGGAATACTGCCTACATCAAGTCTATCGATAATCACGTAGAGCATTGGATTAATGACGTAAAAGTTTTAGAATATCAACGAGGAAGTGAGGAGTTTTTAAAATTAGTGTCAGAAAGTAAATATAGTAAATGGCCTAATTTTGGAACCTTGGAAAGTGGACAGATTTTGTTGCAAGACCATGGTGATAGAGTGGCATTTAGAAATATCAAAATTAAAGTTCCAAAAGTAAAAACAAATAAAAATGGCAAATAATCGCAGAGATTTTATAAAAAAAACAACAGCAGCTGCTATTGGTGTGAGTCTGACAGGCACCCTCAATGCGATGTCAGCAAAAAGTTATAATAATATTATTGGGGCAAATGATCGGCTAAACGTTGCAATTGCAGGCTTAGGAAGACGCCTAAATGCATTTAAATCACCAATAGCATCAAAGGATAGTAATGTTAAATTAAGCTATCTCTGTGATGTTATGAAAAGTCAACGTCTCAAAGCCTTGAAAGGTTTTAGAAAACATATTGATTACGACCCCAAATTAGAGAATGATATAAGGAAGGTGTTAGACGATAAACAGGTGGATATATTAATCAATGCTACACCAGATCATTGGCATACACCAGGGTCCATCATGGCAATGAAAGCCGGCAAACATGTTTATGTAGAAAAACCTTGTAGCCATAACATGCAAGAGAATGAACAATTAGTATCTGCAGCAAAGCAATTCAATAAATTTGTACAAATGGGTAATCAGCAGCGCTCTTCTGGTCACACAAGAGAAATCATAGCTGAAATCCATAATGGTATCATAGGTGAACCCTACAAGGCTGTTGCATTTTATAATAATGGACGTGGTAAAGTACCCATTCAAAAAAGTGCTAATATTCCAGAAGGACTAGATTGGGATTTGTGGCAAGGCCCAGCCCCTAGGCGTAATTACACCAGCGAGACTTGGAATTATAATTGGCATTGGTATGGTTGGAATTACGGAACGGCTGAAGCTGGTAATAATGGGACCCATGAGTTGGATGTAGCGCGTTGGGCTTTACAAGTGGATTTGCCACAACATGTTTATGTTGAAGCTGAAAAACGTCAATTTTTAGACGATGGTTGGGAAATGTATGATGATATGGAAGCAACGTTTAAGTTTGCTGAAAACAAAGTAATTAAATGGGATGGAAAATCTCGAAATGGATACAGTACTTATGGTGGTGGAAGAGGTACCGTAATTTACGGCACTGAAGGTTCTGTATTCGTCGATAGAGGCAAATACATATTATACAATCGTAAAGGCGAAGTGGTTAAACAATATGATTCTGCATCAAAAGAGGCAGGAAATGCTTTAGGGGGAGGAGGAGACATGTCAACAAAACATGTTCAAAATTTGTTTGATGCTGTAAGAGGTAAAGCCAAGTTAACGGCACCTATTGACGATGCAAGTAAAAGTATGGCTATGGTGCATTATGCCAATATTGCCTTTAGAATCAATAATGGCTTTGAAGTTGATGATTTAACAGGAAAGATGTACAGTAGAGATGCCATGAAATTATGGTCCAGAACTTATGAATCTGGCTGGGAACCAAAACTGTAAAAGTTGAAAAGACGATCATTTATAAAGAAAACAACCTTAGCAACAGCTGGTATAGCGGGGTCTTCCTATTTATACGGAAATTTAACCCCTAATTTAAACGCCAATAACACTATCAATGTTGGTGTGATTGGTACAGGTGTGAGAGGAAGTGGGCTGATTTCAATGATTAATGAAATACACCATCTAAATGTTATTGCTGGTTGTGACGTCCTACCCTTTAGACTAGAAAAAGGCTTAGCCAAAGCTGAATCAAATCCAAAAGGTTATTCAGATTACCGAAAATTATTGAATAACAAGGACGTGGATGCCGTTATTGTTGCCACACCTTTTAATACCCATTCAAGAATTGCATTGGATGCTTTAGAAGCCGGTAAGCATGTGTTTTGTGAAAAAACATTAGCAAAAGGCTATAATGGCGTGAGAGAATTAGTTGCCAAAGCCAAGCAATCCAAAAATATATTTCAAACGGGTCATCAATACCATAGTTCGAGACTATATACACATGTGGTAGGCCTTATAAAAGAAGGACAAGTAGGTAATATTATAGCTTTTGAAGCTCAATGGAATAGGCATGGCAACTGGCGACGCCCAGTTCCTAAGCCTCAATATGAAAAGGCTATAAACTGGAGAATGTACCGAGAATTTTCTGGCGGATTGACGGCCGAATTAGGATCGCATCAAATCGATTTTGTGAATTGGGTTCTTGATGACACGCCAAATCAAGTGATGGGGATTGGTGGTGTCGACTATTGGAAAGATGGAAGAGAGACCTATGATAATGTGCATTTAATTTACAGTTATCCAAGTGGGGTTAAAGCAAACTTTTCCTATCTTACCAATAATGCAAAAGATGGCTATCAAATAAAAGTTTCAGGTGATAAAGGGACTATAATTATTGACATGAAAAATGCATGGTTTTATCCCGAGGGCAAAACTGAGGATAAAATCCTTGGTGATGTTGATGGTGTAAGCGGTGCTACCGTTCAATGGGATAAAGAAAAAGGCTATAAAATAAATGTGGAGCATTTAAACCCAACTGAGCAAACATTAATAGATTTTAGAGATGCTATTTTAAATAACAAACAGCCAAAATCAAATGTTATAACAGGAGCAAAAACCGCAATTTGTGTTCAAATGGGACTCGATGCGATGTATAAAAATGAGATTATTAGATGGAATTCTGGCGTGTTGAATTCTTGATTGATGAATTGGTTTTCTCATGGCTTGACCAAATCCTAAATTACAAGTCTGCTATTGAAGTTTTTTTAATAATATTAACGGGATATTTCATACATTACAAGACCAAATCTTTCAGGATAGAACAGGATAGAAGCCCTTTCTTAAACACTTAATTTTAAGGTTATCATAACAATTTCAAGAATTCTGAATTAAACAAACAATAAAGCCATTTATCTATGATTAAAAACAGTTATTTATTAGCGTTAATAGGTGTGTTGTGCAGTCTCAATGTTACCAACGCGCAACAAGATATTAATGGGGAAAAACCCAATATCATCTTCATCCTTACAGACGATCAGCGTTTTGATGCCATTGGTTACGCAGGAAATAAATATGTCGAAACACCAGAAATGGATGATTTAGCAAAATCTGGCACCTACTTCAATAATGCTATAGTAACAACACCAATTTGCGCTGCCAGTAGAGCTAGTATTTTAACGGGTTTACATGAGCGTGCACACAACTTCAACTTTCAAACGGGAAACGTCCGTGAAGAATATATGGCGAATTCATACCCTAGATTGCTTAAAGACAATGGATATCACACAGGATTCTATGGAAAATATGGTGTACGTTATAATGATTTGGACAAGCAATTTGACGAATATGAATCATACGATAGAAACAATCGATTTAAAGACAGAAGAGGGTATTACTACAAAACCCTAGATAACGACACAGTGCATTTAACGCGCTATACAGGTCAAAAAGCACTTGATTTTATTGAAGCCAACGCCTCAAACGAAAAACCGTTTTGTTTGTCGTTAAGTTTCAGCGCTCCACATGCTCACGATGGTGCACCAAAGCAATATTTTTGGCAATCCGAAATGGATGAAATGCTAGAAAATACAACAATGCCAGAACCAGCACTAGGTGATGATAAATATTTTGAAGCACAACCAAAAATAGTAAGAGATGGTTTTAATAGACTGCGTTGGACATGGCGTTACGACAATCCAGAAAAGTATCAACACAGTGTAAAAGGGTATTATAGAATGATTTCTGGAATAGATTTAGAAATCAAAAAAATTAGAGAAAAACTTAAAGCCAAAAACTTAGATAAGAATACGGTTATCATTGTTATGGGAGATAATGGTTATTTCTTGGGAGAACGCCAGTTTGCAGGCAAATGGTTAATGTACGATAACTCTATTCGTGTACCATTAATTGTCTTTGACCCAAGAGTAAACACCCATCAAGACATTGCTGATATGGCCTTAAATATTGATGTACCATCCACCATTCTAGATTTGGCAGGCCTAAAGGCACCAGAATCATGGCAAGGAAAAAGCCTAATGCCTATCGTTAAAAAGGAAACTAAAACTATTGGTAGAGATACGATTTTAATTGAACACATTTGGGATTTTGAACATATTCCACCAAGTGAAGGCGTAAGAACTAAAAAGTGGAAATACTTTAGATATGTTAATGATAAGAGTATTGAAGAGCTGTATGATTTAGAGAAAGACCCACAAGAGATTAAAAATTTAATCGGAAAGAAAAAATACAAGGCTGTTGCAGATAAACTTCGAGCAAAAACAGATGAGTTAATCAAGAAAAACAGCAACGAATATAGAGCAGCACCTACCGATTTAACTGTTGAGTTAATAAGAGAACCAAGTACGGATATAAAGATATTCGATTTAAAACCAGAGTTCGGTTGGACGGTACCCTTAGGGTCTAAATTTCAAGGTGCTTATCAAATTTTAGTAGCATCAAATAAAACCGATATTGATAACAATAATGGAGATGTTTGGGATAGCGGACGCGTAGCATCAACACAATCAACAGATGTAGAATACGCAGGTAATCCACTCGAAGTAGGAAAAACATACCATTGGAAAGTTAGAATATGGGAGCAAGAAAACCGATTGGTAGACTATTCTGAAGCTCAAAAATTTACAACAGGAAAGCCTGAAGACTATATCATTTCAACAGAAAATAAATATGAAGTAGACAGAGTCAACCCTGTTAAATTTGAAAATAGAGATGATTTTTACTTTTTGGATTTCGGTAAGGCAGCATTTGCGACGATAGACTTTAATTATCAAGCCAAAGAACCACATACACTAACTGTTAGAATTGGTGAAATGCTAGATGATAGTGGTAATGTAAACAGAACACCACCAGCAAAAAGTAATATTCGTTACCAAGAGATCAAAGTTAATGTAACTCCAGGGAAAACAAAATACCAAATAAACATTAACCCAGTTCCAGACAAGCGGATGAAAGGCCCAAGTAAAGCTATTCCTCTGCAAGAAGGATGGCCTGTATTACAACCATTTAGGTATGCAGAAGTTGAAGGCGCTAAAACAACTTTGAAAGCCGAAGATTTTGAACAATTGAGATACACAAGCTATTGGGATGATGAGGCAAGTAATTTCACAAGTAATGACGATATCCTTAACCAGATTTGGGATTTTTGTAAATACTCTATAAAAGCGACAACGTTTGCAGGTCTATATGTTGATGGTGACAGAGAACGCATTCCATATGAAGCCGATGCCTATTTAAATCAATTAAGTCACTATACAACTGATAGAGAGTTTGCCATAGGAAGACGCACCATTGAGTATTTTATGGAGCATCCAACATGGCCTACAGAATGGCAACAGCATGTAGCGTTGCTAATCTATGCAGATTACATGTATACGGGAAATACAGAATTAATCGAGCGATATTACGAAGCGTTAAAACATAAAACATTATATGAGTTATCTAATGAAGATGGACTAATTACATCGACTAAAGTGACAGAAGCGTTTATGTACAAGTTAGGCTTCAAACCTGGTTACAAAAAGCCATTGACTGATATTGTAGATTGGCCGTCAAAAAACTTTGCAGGAAGTAAAACAAAAGGTGAGCGTGATGGTTTTGTTTTTAAACCATACAGTACGGTTATCAATGCGTTCTTTTATGAAAACATGAAAATCATGGCTGAGTTTGCAACCTTATTAGGCAAAACACAAGAAGCTTTAGATTTTGAATATAGAGCTGTAAAAGCTAAAAAAGCAGTAAACGAACAAATGTTTGATAAGGAACGTGGTGTTTATGTCGATGGCATTGGTACAGACCATGCCTCTTTACATGCCAACATGATGCCTTTAGCATTTGGGCTTGTTCCTGAAGAGCACTACAGTTCCGTTGTAGATTTTGTAAAATCAAGAGGAATGGCTTGTAGTGTTTATGGCGCACAATTTTTAATGGATGGTTTGTACAATGCAGGCGAGGCAGATTATGCTTTAGAGCTATTAGCTAGCAAAGCAAAAAGAAGCTGGTACAATATGATTCGTGTGGGCTCAACAATTAGTTTAGAAGCTTGGGATTATGAGTATAAAGTCAATTTAGATTGGAATCATGCTTGGGGAGCTGCACCAGCAAACGTTATACCTCGTGGTTTATGGGGAATAAAACCGAAAACAGCCGGATTTAGTGTTGCAACTATTAAGCCTCAAATGAGTAGATTAAAAAATAGTGAGATAGAAGTGCCAACGGTAAGGGGGGCTATAAGAGCAAAATATACTTATAACGGAGCCAGGCTACAAACCTATGAAATTGAAATTCCTGGGAATATGGTAGCTGAATTTTCATTGAACGATTTAGAGGGAAAAGATCTAATTTATAATGGGGAGAAGGTGCCTTCTGCATTTAAATACATTAGGTTAGAGCCAGGTAAACACACCATACAGCTTAAAATTAATTCGTTTTAGGTGATTTTCTAAGAAATAACTTTATGGTTTTTCGTACCATATACTACAGGATAAACAACATTTTATCATATTTTATTTTTAAACATATTACAAAATCTAGGATATTGATAAATGGTTTAATATATACGCTACCACTTTTTTGTGTAACCCTTTTTTGTTATGCTCAAAATCCAATTGTACCGAACAAAGGATTAAACGACCCTCATATTCATATTTTTAATGATACAGCTTATGTTTATGCCTCACACGACAAGTCTATCAAAAATGATAAATTTATTATGGAGGATTGGTGGGTGTGGTCGTCACCAGATTTAGTGAATTGGACAAAGCGAAGTGTTCTTCATCCTAAAGACACCTATATTGGAAAAGACTATTCAAGGTGTTGGGCAACGGATGCTGCATATAAGAACGGGAAATACTATTGGTATTTTTCCGAAGGTAATGAGCAAACTGGTGTTGTTGTTGGAGACACACCCACAGGTCCTTGGAAAGATGTTCTAGGGAAACCGCTCTTGTCTTCAAACTTAACACCAACGCACGAGTATGATATGTCCATTTTCCAGGAAAATGGTGAGTCCTATATCTTTTTTGGAGTTTGGGATTATTATGTTTCAAAGTTGAATGACGACATGATTAGTCTGGCCGAAGCACCAAAGAAAATTCTTGTAAACAATCCAAGAGGACCTTATAACCGTGACGGTAAAAATATAGACATGCCTACTGATGATAAACCATTTGTACACAAGTACAAAGGAAAATATTATTTGTCTTGGGGTTGTTTTTATGCCATGTCAGATAATCTTTACGGTCCATACGAATATGTGGATACCATTATCAAGGAGCGCAGTTTTGCCAAAGGATATCGTCGTCCGACATGGTCAAACGGTTTTTTACAAGGACGTCACGGCAGTTTTTTTGAGTGGCACAACCAGTCGTATTTTGTATATTGCGATATTAGCCAGACAGGAAACAGATGGTTTAGGGATGCCTTTATAAGTTATGTACATTATAAAGACAATGGTAAAATCGCAACTATAAGAATTGACGGTGTTGGTGTAGGACAGTACGATGCAAATGATGGCGCTATTGAAGCCGAAGATTATTTTAAGTCAAATGGTGTCCATAAATCAGAAAATGTAATAGGTGGTTTTTCAATAGAACCGAATAAGGCCAACAGTTCCGTAACGTATCCAAATATTCAGAATCTGGATAAAAAAAGTAGTATTGAATTCGAGTTTTTATCCAAAGCAGAGACTGAAATAGAAGTTAGAGAAGGTCATCCAAGTGGGAAGCTTTTGGCAACCTGTAAGTTCAATACCAATAATACAAAAGCTTTTAAAATTAAAAGCTTCAATATAAGAAACTTACAAAATTGCCAAACCATTTGTTTGGTATTTAAGGATTCTTCTCTTGACAATTTGAAAATAAATAGATTTAGATTTACATAAAAAATACACACACTAATATTATATCAACAATGAAAAGAAAGTCAATCTTAGTATTAACAGCACTAGTAGTATTCGTATTATCTTGTTCTGATTCCGTAGAGAAAGATTTTATGGATGCCTCTTTATCAATTGATGAACGGGTAGAAGCATTACTTCCAAAGTTATCCATTGAAGAAAAAGTAGCGCAAATGCGAATTTTCCACGCCAATATTGGTACTAAACCCGATGAAAATGGCAATCTAAAATTGTCTAAAAGAGTTATTGAAAAATTAAAACTAGGTATTGCAGGTGTTAAAAATCCTGGAGAACATATTGATCCTGTTGCAGCGGCAAAGTTGAACAACGAACTTCAAAAATATATTATTGATAATAATCGCTGGGGTATCCCTGCTCTTTTTGTGACTGAATCTTACAATGGTGTAGATGCAGAAGGCTGTACTAAATTTGGTCGTCCTTTAACATCAGCGGCATCATTCAATCCAGAATTGGTAAGACGCCAATGGGATGTTGTTGGTAGAGAGGCACGATTAAGAGGAATGCATATGTGTCACTCTCCAGAGGCAGATATCGTACGCGACCCTCGTTTTGGTAGAATGAGTGAAGCATTTGGAGAAGACACCTATTTAACAACCCAGATGGTCAAGAATGCGGTAATTGGTGTACAAGGTAATTATGAAGGTTTAGGAAACGGAACACATATCGGAGCTGTAGCCAAACATTTTGCAGGTTACGGACAAGTTCTTGGGGGTTCTAATTTTGCAGCCGTAGAGATTTCTGAAAGAACGCTGATTGATGAGATTTATCCGCCATTTGAGGCAGCAGTAAAAGAGGCTAAATCCTTAGGGATCATGGCATCACATGGAGATTTAAATGGTGTGGCAAGCCACGGAAACCCAGAATTATTAACGGGTGTTTTACGCGACCAATGGGGATTTGAAGGTTATGTGGTATCAGATTCTAATGACATTGCACGGTTATATTACTTTATGGGTGTAGCAGAGTCACCTGAAGCTGCAGCACAAATGGGACTGGAAGCAGGTATTGATATTGATCTATACGCAGAAGATTCCTATTCATATTTACCAGAAATGGTCAAGAAAAATCCAGAACTAGAAAAGCTAATTGATAGATCAGTAAGACGTGTATTGAGAACAAAATTCATTTTGGGATTATTTGACAATCCTTACATCGATATAGAAGAAACCAAGAAAGGTGTTCGTGCAGCATCGTCTTTAGAATTAGCTAAAGAGTCAGATCTAGAGTCGATTATTTTACTAAAAAATGAAAATAATGCATTACCACTAAGTAAAGAAAAGTCGACTAAAATTGCACTTTTAGGACCATTATTAAGTGATAATACTAAAGCGATGTTTGAGTCTGTTTCAGGTTCAAATATTACATATGTTGCAGAAAAAGGGTTTAATTTAACCGATGAGGCTAAAGGAAATCCTAATCTAATAGATACAGACCCAAGAGTTATTTCTAAAATGGTCAGCATGGCACGAAATTCAGATCTGAGCATTCTATTTCTAGGAGGCGATGAGTTTACCGCTAAAGAAGCCTATTTTAAAAATACTGTTGGCGACCGAGCAACTATCGAGCCTGTTGGAGCCCAAGACGAACTAATCGAAAAAATTTCAGCATTAGGAAAGCCAGTAATCGTCGTCCTAAAACACAGAAGAACTTTAGCTATAAATACCATAGCCGAGGAAGCAGATGCTATTTTAGATACTTGGGATTTGAGTGAATTTGGAGACCAATCTACAGCCAAAATCATTTTTGGAGAGGTGTCGCCATCTGGAAAATCTCCAGTAACGATTCCTAGATCCATTGGACAGTTGCCATATCATTACAGCATGAAAGAAATTAACTATAAGAAAGGCTATTTATTTTTAAAGGACGGACCAATTTATCCGTTTGGTCATGGCTTAAGTTATGGTGATTTCGAATATTCAGATATTTCAATTTCTAGTGAAGAAATGACACCAGAATCAGAACTTGAAGTAAGTGTAAAGGTGACCAATAATGGCAGTATGAAAGCGAAGGAAGCCGTTCAAATGTATATTAAAGACGAAATAGGTTCCGTAACACGACCAGATAAAGAACTCAAAGGCTTTGAAAAAATAGAATTAGATGCTGGCGAAAGCAAAACAGTAGCTTTTACAATCACACCAAAAATGTTAGAATTTACTGGTATCACAATGGAGAAAGTTTTAGAAGCAGGCGATTATATCGTTAAAATAGGAACCTCGTCACAAAAGTATTTAGAAACAACATTTAAACTAAAAAAATAGCCTTAAAATGAATAAATCAATTATAACCTTAGTAGCTGCATTAATTCTATTCAGTTGTTCTGAAGCTCAAAAAACGACCTCAGAAAATAAGGATTTTTTTAATGAAACTCAGATTAAAAAATCAATGATTAAGGCTTTAGAGTGGCAAGAGGCTCATCCTATTTTTGCAATTCATCCTACAGATTGGACAAATGGTGCCTATTATACAGGTGTGGCAAGAGCGCATAAAACAACCAAGAATATGATGTATATGGCTGCACTAAAAAATCAGGCTGTAAAGAATGATTGGAATACATTCAAACGATTGCACCATGCAGATGATGTTGCTATTTCTTATAGCTACCTGTATGTTGCTATGAACGAAAAAAGAAGAAATTTTGCTGATTTGGAGCCTACTAAAAAGTTTTTAGATGCTCATTTGTATGAACCAAATAGATGGAAAGATGGCAAATCAAAAGACATTAAAGGAGAAACCATTCTATGGTGGTGGTGCGATGCCCTGTTTATGGCGCCTCCAGTAATCAACCTTTATGCTAAGCAAACTAAACAACCAAAGTACTTAGACGATATGCATAAGTATTACATGGAAACATACAATAGGTTGTACGATAAAGAAGAAAATTTGTTTGCCAGAGATATGCGATATGTTTGGCTAGGAAATGATAAAGACAACAAAGAACCAAATGGAAAAAAAATATTTTGGTCTAGAGGAAATGGTTGGGTAATTGGTGGTTTAGCATTACTGTTAGAAGATATGCCAAAAGATTATGAGCATAGAGGCTTCTATGTGAATCTATACAAAGAAATGGCTGCAAAATTATTGGAAATTCAACCAGAAGATGGTTTGTGGCGGACGAGTTTACTGAGTCCAGAATCGTATGACCATGGTGAAGTCAGTGGTAGTGGATTCCACACCTTCGCTATTGCATGGGGAATTAACAATGGTCTAATAGATAAAAAACATACGTCAGCAGTTAAAAAGGCATGGAAAGCATTGGCGGCTTGCCAGCATGAAGATGGTCGAGTAGGTTGGGTACAAAATATTGGTGCCTTTCCAGAACCAGCATCTAAAGACAGTTATCAAAATTTTGGTACTGGTGCATTTTTAATGGCTGGTAGTGAAATCTTGAAATTATAATAACTTGAAGTTGTAATAAACGTAACTTAGGTATCGAATTTGTCTATATTTTTTCAATAACTACCATATGAAATTTCTTCAAGTATCACTTATTGTATTCGTCTGTTTGGTGGGCTGTCAATCAAAAGATGGATCCAGTGTACGGATTAAGGATGAAGTCATTTTGGAATTACCCAAACGCCCAAATATACTTTGGCTGGTTACCGAAGATATGGGAGCCTATATTCCACCATTTGGAGATACAACTGTTGCCACACCCAATTTAAGTAAGTTAGCGAGTGAAGGCGTGGTTTATCCAAACCTGTATTCGACATCAGGAGTTTGTGCACCAAGTAGAGCTGCGATTGCCACAGGTATGTATCCATCGAGTATTGGTGCTAACCACATGCGAACCAATTCATACACCAAAGAAAGAGGGCTTCCTGCCTATGAAGCCGTTCCACCTGCTGAGGTAAAAATGATCAGTGAATTGTTACGACAAGCAGGGTATTACTGCACCAACAATTACAAAACCGATTATCAATTTAAAGCACCAGTTACGGCTTGGGATGAAAGTAGCCCATATGCACATTGGAGACATAGAGATGAGGGGCAACCCTTCTTCTCCGTTGTCAATTTTACAGTAACGCATGAGTCAGGTTTGTTTGAACCCTATGGTTTTAGAGAAATTGAAACAAGACACTATCATTCAGGGGATAGAAATTATAACTGGAAAAATAAAGGCGCATCTCATGCTAACAATAAATCAGAAGAGTTAGAAACAGTTGTACACATTCCAAAAGATACCAAGTTCAATATTCCACCTTACTTGGTTGATAATGAAGTTACCCAGCGCGACATGTGGAAGCTTTACAATAATATCGCCGAGATGGATAAGCAAGTAGGAGCGGTGTTAAAACAATTAGAAGACGATGGTTTATTGGACAATACAATTGTATTTTTCTATGGTGATCATGGCGGACCGTTACCGAGAGAAAAGCGATTGATTTACGATTCCGGATTAAACACACCTATGATCATTCGATTTCCTAAAAAAATACAAGCAGGTACTAAAGACGATCAATTAATAAGTTTTATAGATTTTGCACCAACACTATTATCACTTATTGATGAAAAACCAAAACCATACATGCAAGGCCAAGCATTTTTAGGATCTAATAAAGCCAAAGAACGTCAATATATTCATGCAGCAGCAGACCGTTTTGATGCAGAAACAGATGTGATTAGAGCTGTAAGAGATAAACAGTTTAAATACATCAGAAA
>CBFHQL010000015.1:0-37550 GCA_965658025.1 Flavobacteriaceae bacterium
ACATAAGTAATACCTTTGTGATAGACTCCTGCGGGATGTTGTACAATCGCCACGGCATTTCCAAAACCATTATCGGCGAAATAGCCGACCATTTCATTGCCCTCTGAAATCGTTTTGTTCGCTTTGGGTTTGTTTGCACAACCCAACAAACAAAAACAAACAAAAAGGTTTATATATAAATATTTAGTCATTAATTCTCAAGTATTACAGTTTCAAAAAATATGAGCTTTACTGGCCCTAACAATCCAGATGTTAATAATTTATCATTCTTGTCATAATGATTCCAACTGGCAAATGTTGTCCGTTTTGATGAACGTTCTGTTTGGTTTACTAACCAATCTGGAAGTGGTTTTGCGCGTTTGCGTTTTCTTGGATAGTCCAATGGTAATTTTTCGTCTCCAATCAATCGATTTGACCATAGATTGGTTACTTTAACTTCTAAGGTATTGTTTCCTTTTTTTACGTAATCGTCAATATGCAGTCTAAATGGTGCTTTCCATAAGACACCTGCATTTTTACCATTCACGATAACTTCAGCAATAACCGATACGCTTCCTAAGTCTAGTTCTATCTTTTTATTCGATTGAAGCATTTCATCAGACAGCACAAATTCTTTTTTATAAGAAGCTGTTCCTGAAAAATGCTGAATCGCTTCATCTTGAGTATGTGTCCAAGATATTAAATCCGAAAATGTTTTGCTTTTTGATGTCTCTGAGTTTATGGGAAACGTAATTTTCCAATCGGTTGATAAATCCATTGGTTTTAGAACAGATTTAACTTCTACAGTTTTTGTTTCTCCTGATGCTACCACGTAATTTACCTTTCCTTGATAAGGTGTTCTCCAATTTATCGCATCATTCTTAAATTCTAATTTTGGTTTTGATGTGTCTTTAGACAATTTCAACATCTGCCCTTTCGGAATATACATGGTATGTTCTGCCCCTTCCGTCTTATAAGTAATTTTTAATGATGTTTTATGGCCTTTAGGTATTTTATTATCGATTAATTTATTGGTAACAGGAATGTTATAATTGCCAGAGGTTACTTGTTTTTGTATTTCTTGCGTTACATCAAAAGTTTCATAATGCTGAGGAATGCCTGTGGTTTCTCCTTTAAATTTACCAAATACCGCTTTGAGTACTTTTAGATTCTGATTGCCTGCATTAATTTCTATATGTTCACGTTCTTCGGCGTATAATTGTTTTTTAGAGTCTGCTATTTGATATTCCATTCGAAACTCCTTTTTGTAGCCCATAGCAGGGTCACAATCACAAAAAGCCCTAGTCATTTTAAAATCTAAAACACCGTTTTGAATGGCATTGTTTACTTTATCAGTAATATCAATTAAACCCTCTTGCAAAAAGGTACCATATTCAGCTTTTACAATTTCTAAATTAGAAAGTGGTTCTGTTGGAGCAGTGTCTCGTTCTGTTGAAATTTCTAATAAATGAATGGGATTTACCGGTTTTTTAAATACAATAAACATCGATTCTTCAGGCGCTAATGATAACGGTATTGTTGTTGTGCCATCTTCATTTTGTTTAAAAACAACTAGATCTTTTATGGTCCCTTTTTCAGAATTCCACAATTCTGGTTGCTTTCCTACAACTCGAAACCGCGCTGTAAGTTCTCTGGACTCTTTTCTAGCATTCGCTAAGAAGTAAATATCTGCATCAGCTGTTTTTCTATGGATGAAACTCAAATCTGAATTATCACTACTTTCAATTTTAAAATCTGGTGTTGTATCGCTTAAGGCATCCTCAATACTGATGTCTTTTACTAAACCACTGTTCCATAATGCCTCAACATAAGTTCTTACTTCATCATCACAAATTGGATAATTACTTAAACTTGGCGATTGTATCGGTTTTTTACCAATGACTTTTACGCCACCATCAACCAATTCTTTTACTTTTTCTAAAGTTTCTGGTTTGATAAAATCAGAATCCGGTAACACCAAAAACTTGTACGTATTGCCTACGGATGAATGTATGATTCCATTTTTAGCAGTTAAATCTTTCAACTTATTCGCACCAATCAAATCATAATCAAAACCCATGGCCTTAATTTCGGGCTTTATAAATCCAGTATTGGGTGATGATTCTCCAGTAAACACCAAAACATCGGCCACATTTTTACCCTGTTGCAATAAATATTGCGAACGTGCTATATAATCCATATAACCTTTACTCTGTGTCCACCACGTATTTAAACGGTTAAAATCGAAACCATGATAGCTTAAGGCCAAACCTGGTTCTACATCCCAAGGTTGGTGCACATAGGTATGAAAAATGAATCGTGTAATACCTTCTGTCCAAGCCCTATCTCCAATTGATTTTAAATCAGCTGGATGCTTGTCCCATCCACCAATTCCTGTAAAGGATTCTGCCCCAACAATTGAACTGCCATTTAAATGTGCTATAGATGATACAAATTTTGGCGAATCGAAAAACGGATAACCTCCACTCCAAAACTCACACATCACAATATCGCCTTTATCGCCCACTTGCATATTATCAAAAGGACCCCAATAGGGTTCTACAGAAAATTGCAACTTGTTTTTATGACATAAATCCCTAAAATGTGCATAATAGTTTTCGGAAATCAAATCCCCTATAGTTCTTCTAAAGTCCCAAAGGAATCGTTCTGTAACTTCTCCGCTTTCTACATAATATCCTGCTAAAGTTGGCAAATATGCTGTTAAATCATAACCTCTTAAACTTTCAAATTGTGTATCAAAACCAACAGTCCAGTTGGTTGTTTCTACTTCATAGCTATCAATCAAACAATTGTTAACTGTAGTTCCTATTAAATCGCCAAGTTTGTCAATAATCGGCTGTACACCAGCTTCCCAATAAGCATCTAAGGCTGTTTTACTCATTTTATCCACCTCTAATCCTTTGGCTTCTGGGGGTGCTGGCCTATTAGTTGTCCCCATTGGCGTATGCCCTAATCGCAAAATAACCCAATCGCCCACTGGAACTTCCCAGTTCAAAACTCCTTCTTTAGAGAGTTTTGAAGTTATATCGATAATGGCATCTTTTTGAATAACAGCCTCTTTTGTAATGCTTTTTTTATCGGGTAGTAAATGATTTCGAATGCGCTCTGATAATATTTTATAATCTAAGCCATCAATTTTAATCGTTTGCTTGGGTTTTGGAAATGCTAAAACGGCGATGTCTTTATAGTAGTCAAACTTGGTTTCTGGTCGTGATATTTTTTTGGAGATCGCTTTTCCGCCTTCAATTGCTAGTTCACTAAATACAACGGTTTGCATCGCATATTCTTCGGTAACCCAAGGTCCACCACTAGAAGACCAACCGGCACTATTGTGAAATGCTAATTCTAAACCCAAGCGCTGGGCTTCCTCAGCAGAAAACTCAAATAAATCTAACCACTCTTCACTTAAATATTTTACAACCCCTTGTGGAGATCCTAAATGTACATTAAACAATTGTGCTTCTTGAATTCCCACTGCTTTCATAGCTTCCAAATCTTTAGTAATCCCAGATTTGGAAACATTCCCGCTTATCCAATGCCACCATGTTCTGGGTTTAGCATCGTTTGGAGGGTTCTTAAAACCAACCTCCAAATCAGCTACGGGCTTCCATGTTGGGGCAGATTGATTACAGCTCAAACACAAAAAAAGGAAAATAATGTAACTTATTTTTTTAATCATTAAGAATGATATCTGATTTAATCTTTATTACAACTGAACTTAAACAACAATATGTTTAATACTAATAAACCTCCTATCACGTATATAATTATCTCCATATCACTTCAAAAATTTAATCTATAAATAATTCGTCTATAAATGCACCGCTTTGTCCTGTAGTTTCTAACTTTATATTATTTGCCCCAGCTTTTAATGTGATTATTGTAGGGACGAATTTCCACTCTTTTTCCCAACCACCTGTTGCTTTAAATTCTAGCGTCCTTATGTAATCATCATTGACATACAATTTCATAGGATGCAATTTTCCTTCGTTATTATGCATATACCTAAATCGAATACTATAATCTCCTGCTTCGCCATCATTTTCTTGGTACCATGTTATAGCACCTTCACCTTCATAAAACCTAACAAACCCCGTACCTTTAAATCGCCTCGCATCCCGACTCACTTTTGCACTTCCCTCTAGGATACCTTCTTCTGCGGAAATATTAACACCTCTGCCAATCCACATATCTTTAGAATGTTCATCACCCCAAAACAAGCCTTCGTTCTTACCAAAAATTTCTTCCATCACCAACACCACTTTTCCGTTTTGCTTTATAATAGCTTTTACGGTGGTGTTATCCTGAATCTCAAAAGCACCTTTATAAACTGTGCCATTTATTTCAGGATTGTCGCCATTTGTGGTGTATAAAATTTCTAAATCTTCAGAGGTTGAATTCCCTAAAACCTGAATTTGTTTTACATCAATTGTAATTTCATTTGATGTAAATAATGCTTTATCGCCCAAAATAGATCCTGTAATAATTGAAGCGTCTTTAGCTTGAGGTTGCTCTCTTAAAAACAATCTTGATTTGCCGAAAAATAAGGCTCTATAATCAGCTTTAGTTCTGCTTGTTGGGTCTATAGGATTTCCATTTTCTATAGAAATTTTCTTCATATCGCCTTTTATGTTATAGTAGACTTTATTTTCACCATAAGGATAAAGATTATCAAATGCGTCTAAACTTTCTGATGTGATGATATAGCTTGCTTCAAAATCATCTTCTGCATCTAACTTTTGAATTCTTGTTTTTAATTTTGATGGTTGTTGACTTGTGCTAAATGATGTACGTTTCACTTCTTCCTCATCGATATAAGCAACAGCTTCTAGTGTTCCTTCTTCATAAGGCACCATCCACTCGCATTGCATTTCGTTCCAAACGGTTCCTGGTTTGTCTTTACCTAATGATTTTCCGTTTAAGAACAATTCTACTTCATCTGCATTAGAGTATACCCAAACCGGAACTACCGTTCCCAAAGGCATCCGTGGATGCGTCCAATGTGGTAGCATGTGTAGCATAGGTTCTTTGGTCCATTGACTCTTATAGAAATAAAATAAATCCTTTTTAAATCCTGCAACATCTATCGCACCACCCATAAATAAGTTGAACGGCAAACCTCCATGAACCAAACCTGCTTCACCATAATAATCGAAACCTGTCCATCTAAAATGTCCACTATGCCAGAGGTTATCGCGCATCACTTCCCAGTATTTTCTTGCCGACACTCTTACTGTAGCATTATCGTAAGACGAATTGAAACTTTGCTTTCTATTTCTCCAATGTTTTGGATTGATTCCTTCGTAAAAAAAGATTTCCTTTTTCGTTAAATTAGGTAATTCGTATGTGCCGGGTAACTCATTATCTCGCCACCATGTTTGTGTTCTATAATAACCACGCGTTTGCCATGTATGTGGTGCTTCGGTTGAGAGGAATGGTTTCTCTAATGTTTTCCCATCCATACCATCAATAAACGCTTTGGTTTCAGAGCCTCCATTAACTCCTTCAATATCCATGTCTTTAGGGTTACCTGCACCAGATGTAAACAAACGAGTTGGATCTAAACTTTTCCCAAATTTCACCAGTTCTGGCGCTATATCACTATGGGTTTCGTTACCTAAACTCCAAACAAAAATGCTGGGATGATTTCTATCTCTAGTAATCCATTCTTTTACATCGCGTTGCCACCATTGGTCAAAGGCTTGTTTCCCATAATCTTGAGGCGCCTTTTTATGCCAACCGTCAAAAATTTCGTCCATAACCAATAAGCCAATTTCATCACATATATCATAAAACATAGGTGGTGTTGGGTTATGTGACGGACGAATAGCATTAATACCCATATCTTTTAAAGACTGAAGTTTCCAACGTAACAATGGTTTTGTCCAAGCGCCACCAACTGGTCCACCTTCCCAGTGCTCGCAAACGCCTTTTAACTTTATGTTTTCGCCGTTTAACCAAAAACCTGTTTCGTTGTTCCATTCTACAGTTTTAAAACCAAAGGTGGTTTCGATTTCATCAATGACATTTTTACCATCCAAAATTTGAGTTACTGCTTTATATAAATTAGGCGTTTTTGGACTCCATAATTTTGGGTTTTCCACTTCTAATTCAATAGTTGGTTGTGATGATTTTACTTTTTTAGAATACTTGGCAATTACATTTCCTTCTGATGAAAATAATTTTACGTCATACTTAAAGCCTTTTGTAGAACCATTTATTTCTGCATCAATAGTAACCCTCGCTTTATTCGTTTGAATGGATGGTGTTTTTATAAAAATGCTATTAGGCTTAAAATGCGTTGGATTGACCTCAATTAATTTTACCTGTGCATAAATACCACAAGGATGATACCAGCGTGCAGAGGGCTCTAAACTGTTATCAACTCTAACAGCAATGGTATTTTCATCAGCTTTTAGGTACTTTGAAATATCATATCGAAAACTGATGTAGCCATATGGTCTTTTTGCGATGTAATTACCATTTACCCATACTTCACTATTCATATACACACCATCGAAGTTGATGTACGTGATGTTTGAAAGGCTTTCTTTTTTTACGTTGAATTGTTTTCTGTACCAACCTATACCACCATCGTGATACCCACCTCCTTGACCTTGGTCACCACCTTTACGCACGCCTTTTTCAAACGACCAATCGTGCGGCACGTTTAGGTTTTTCCAGCTTGAAGTATCAACGTTTTCTTTTGAGAATGACGGATTATCTTTTAGAATGAAGTTCCAATCGTTGTTAAAGTTGGTTTCTGAACGTTGTGAATATGCAAGACTTATACAAACACTTAAACAAAGTATTAGCAAGGATTTTTTCATATTCAAAAAGCTGATTTAGTCGCGTAAACCAAATTTAGCTTTAAAAATCGTGAATATAATCCTGTGGTGTCATGCTACAAAAAATGACTATCCTCTAGGCTGGTCATTTTGTAGAAATGGTTTGTCTCTTGGAAATTGTAACTCTAAAAGTTGACGCATCTTATCTTCGACTTTTTTATACTTAGCCTGTCCTGCTAAATTTTCAAATGCCAACAAACTATTTTTATGTTCATACAACTCCACGCCTAAAATTTCGTGTGTTGTGGAATTACGCCATTCCGTATAACGCCATCTACCGTCTGTAGTAGTGAGTCCCATAATTCTTTTTCCTCTCGCATAGACGCTATAAGCCGCTTCGTCCCATTTAGTTTTTGGCTTATTTATAACAGGAAGGATACTTTTACCGTCAGATACTGGTGCAGATTCTAAATTACAAATATCCACGAGGGTTTGGTATATATCCACGTTCTCCACTAAGGCATCTGAGGTTTTATTTGTAACCCTATTTTTATTTTGCGTTTCTCTACTAATAATCAAGGGGACTCTTGTATCTATTTCTAAATTAGATTGCTTACACCATAAGGCATATTCTCCTATTTTATAACCATGGTCACTCATAAAAATAATCATGGTGTTTTTACGTAAATCTAATTCTTCCAATGTTGCCATGACTTTACCGACTTGTGCATCAATGTAACTGACCGAAGCATGATAACCGTGAATAAGGTCTCGTGTTAAATCGTCATCTAAATCTCCTTCTTTAGGAATACCGTAATAGCTTTTTAACTCACCCCATTTTGGCAATGCCAATCTGTAAGCTCCTTGTGGTTTTTGCCTTGATGGAATTTTAAAATCATTTTTATCATACAAATCCCAGTATTTCTTAGGTGCATTATATGGTAAATGTGGTTTACTTAAACCTACAAACATTATAAATTTATCATCCTTAACCTTATGTAAAGTTTCGATGGCATAATTAGCTGCTCGCCCATCTTTATAGCCTTCATCTGGTACATCTGCATTCTCAAAAGCTGGGCCTTTTAGTGGTTTAACGCCTTCTTCTTTTAGACGTTTCATTAGAGCTTCATTTTCTGGCTTTAAATAGGAATTTGGCTCTTTTTCAAAATAAGTTGTCCAAACATCTTTATCATCGCGTCCATGGTGATATACCTTGCCAATACTGATGGTTTTATAACCATTTTCATTAAACAATTGTGGTAAAGACTTCACATCTTTATGTACTTTTCTTAGTGGCGTAAATATGCTATAAATACCTAAGGTTTCGGGACGTAATCCCGTCAATGTACTCATTCTTGATGGTGCACAAATAGCTTGTTGCACATAAGCCTTATTAAACATAACACCATCCTCTGCTAATTTATCAATGCTAGTTGTAATAGCAGTTTCGCTACCATAACAGCCTAATTCCGCTCTTAAATCATCTACATAAAAAACAAGAACATTGGGTTGATTATCTTGTGAATAGCCCCATAATAAGCTTAGAGCAGTAACACATAATGTTATGGTTTTTTTCATATTAGTATGATATTATTTATTTTCAACTATTTTTCTATATAATTCAGTAAGATATTTTGAATATCATCTACAGTCCCTTGTTTAAGTCCAACGTTGACATTGGCTCCAGTAATCCAATATAAAATCATACCTGCATCGGAGCAATCCCATTTTCCTTTTTGGAATCTAACTACATCATCAACTTCAGCAATTTTTCCTTGCAACCAAACCCATTGAATTCTTGGATCAGGATGGTTCTTTGCCCAATCCCATTCTTCAATATCAACCTTAAGTTTAATATTCTGGTCTGGAATCCTAACTTCTTCAACACCGAAATCCAGTATCTGTTGCCAGGTATAAAAGTCACCTGCATCGTCATTAGCAGGATGATGGGTGACCACTTTGACAAATTGGTGCTTTTCTTTTGAACTCGCCTCGAGCGCATAACCAATTATATCTGGTTCACCTGCTTCTATAATCCAAAGTGGGTCATTAGCCGTTGAAGCATTAATGGCTTTGGCTAAATCTTGAACCGTTTCGTCTTTATGCCATTTGGCATCCAAAAATGTGAGCCCATCAAAACCGCCCCAACGTCTCGCCGTAACATCACAAGCACTTTGCATTAAGGCGTGGCGCTCCCTCTCGGCTTGCTCTGAAATTCTTTTAGGTCGCACCAAATCACAACTGTGGGAATAATGCACCAATCGTTTTTCTAGACCAGTTGCTCTTAAAAGTGCTAAGGTAACTGCTGTTCCGCCAAGGTCATCTGGGTCTGGCGAATTGCCATCTGCAACAACTGCAATCCGTCCCAATGGTGGTTCAATTGTCGGCATCTGGTTTTGTGCCACTTTAATTGTGCCCTCATAAGGTGTTTTTATGACTTCCTTACCTTTACCAACAGGTGTAAAAACCATACCAGACCAGCGTGCTCGTGCCCATTCTTTGCCATCTGCACTACCAATTTTAGAAGCTACAGTGATTTTATCTCCTCTTTTTAGTTTTACATTTTTCCAAAGTGCGTTGCTACTTTCACCTTCTTCAAATACATCTTTAGTCAATGGTGGTTTAAAGGTTCCTAACGTCTTGTTGTTAATCTCAATGATAAACTCTGATTGCCCATCATTTTCACCAACAGCGACAAATACCACATCGTATGTTCCGCTTTTAAATGTAAAGTCTGTAGTTGTTTGAGCCTCTTTGTGCTTGTTTGGGTTGATGCCTAACCATTTTCCGCCAGCATGTTTGTAAAAGCCAGAGTCATTTATGGGAAAATCGTCAATTGGCAAGGTTTTATTTTGAATATTTGAAGCACCAACTTGTTTAAAATAAGACCGCAAAGGCCAAAGCGTTGTTACCTTAGGCCCTTCCTCTTTAGGTTTGAAATTTATATCTGTGGTTAGTATGAATTTATCAAACTCAAAACCATCTTCACGCATACTAAATTGTATATCGTGCGTACCTGCCTTATCAATATCTAAATAGATTTGTTTGGGCACTCCGCAATGTTCCTCTTTTGTGCGTTGTTTGCTTTCCCAAGTCCATTTGTTTTTTCCTTTGCACCATTGCATACGCTGACCATGTTCTGGCCACTCGTCATTCAACCCAACGTGTAAACCGTTATCCTCACTTCCTGTGCTAAGAGCTCGTGCCCAGACATAATAGCGTCCTGGATTAGTAATTCGTACTTTATAATGCAAAACACCAACTTCACCAGCTTTGTTTGAAAAGTTTTCTCCTTTAACGAGTTTATCGGAATGTGTGACTCTGGTATCTGGTAAAATTTCAATATACGTTGCATTGCTTGCACCTGCATAATGTGCCTCATCGTCATCACGACCAACATCTGATGTTGCTTCTTTTGAAGTGATATACCATTGTCTAATATCGGACTTGCTTTGCTTATAGAAATACTCAGCTTCAATGGCAACCCTACCATTGTTTTCTTGAAATATGACTTTATCGTCAACTATTGGATTGTTGAATGTTGATGATTGTGCATTCAAAAGAACGCTAGATGTTAAAATGAGAAATGCTATTAATTTGGTTTTCAATTTACAATGAATTAGTGGTTATGATTTAAATTTTTTTTACGCCTTCCTTAGTGGCATAAATTTCCTTAATAGTTCCGTCTTCATTATAAAACAAATATTCTATACAGGTGTTTCTACTGAATCTTGAACCTCCATTCCAATGTTGCCAATGGTAAAAGAAATAATTTTGCCCTTTATAATTCACAATAGAATGATGATCTTGTCGTTGTTTTGGGTTTATGGCTCCTTTATACTCAAATGGCCCATAAGGATTATCTGCCATTCCATAAAAACCACCTAAACCAGCGTTGTACGAAAAATAGTAAATCCCATTACGTTTGTGCATATAACTAGCTTCAAAGAAATTTTTAGCTCCATATTCAACAGTTCTTGGTTTTTCGTCTAACTCTAACAAATTATCCTTTAAACGAGCTACTTTAGGCTCTCTCACTCCCCAATATAAATACACTTTACCGTCATCATCTTCAAAAACACAAGGGTCTAACCATTGTCCTTCAACACCTTCAATCCAACCAATATCTTTAAAAGGACCTTGAGGAACATCACTAACTGCTACGCCACATCGCATATCTTCTTTTGAGCCTTTTACAGAATGTGGATACAATAAATAGTACTTATTATTCTTATTTATAGCTGTTGGTGCCCACATCCATCCTTCTGCTCCCCAGGGAATATCTTTAGAATGTAAAACTTCTCCATGGTCTGTCCAATTTACCATATCGGTTGAAGAAAAAGCTCGATAGCCATCCATGGTATCATAGAATGTAGCATCTTCCATGTCGTGAGAGGTGTACATCCAAACTTTTCCATCATTCCATATGTGTGCTGATGGGTCAGCAGTACGAATATGACGGATTACAGGGTTATTGCCTTCACTTTGTTTTGATAACGCTTCTTCATTTATCGGATTAGATTCGCGTACCTTTTTTTGATTTTTACAGCTTAATACTGATACACCAAATATCAAAAAAACGGCGGCTATTCTATATCCTTGTTTCATTATAGTTTAGACTTAAACGTGTATGCTCCTGGTTGTACTTCTAATTCGGTACTTCCATATTCAGAACCTATCTTTTTTATGTTATTTGTTTCTTCAATAGATTCAGCTGTTCCTGGCACTACAACCTTTGCGATAGTATTTGGTGGAATAGTTACCTCTAAAGTGAATATGTCTCCCTTAACTTCCCATGAAGATGCTACTTTTCCGTAAGGTGTATTTAATGACGCTGATGCAGAATTAAGTGGTTGTTTAACTTGTGGTGCAATTTTAATGACTTTATAGCCTGCTTCTAAAGGTGCTATACCTGCAATACGCTCGTACATCCATTCACCTATTGCACCATAAGCATAGTGATTTAAGCTATTCATACTCATAGGATTATAACCTTCGGTTTTGCTATAGCTATTCCAGCGTTCCCAGATGGTTGTAGCGCCTTGATTGATGGAATAAAACCAAGATGGATAGGTTTCATTGAACAATAATTTATAGACTAAATCAACTTCACCCATATCATCTAGAACTCTCGATAATAAAGGTGTTCCTAAAAAGCCTGTTCTCAAATGATAGTCGGCTTCTTTCAGCTTGCGCAATAAGTTATTTTGTGCATTTTCTATTTTTTGCTCAGGTAATAAATCGAATGCTAATGCCAATAAATACGACGTTTGCGTTTCTGTAACGCCTTTTACTTTTCCGGTGTCATCAAAAAATTTGTTATCGAATGCTTTGGCGACCGTTTGGTAAAGTGCTTCATATTTAGCCTCCTCTTCTGTTTTACCAAGGACATCGGCAGCTTGTGCAGTTAATTTAGCCGAATGTGCAAAAAAAGCAGTACCTATTAAATTCCTAGACGTATCCCCTTTGTTGTCTCCACTTTCTGGAAAAGGTTGCAACCAATCTGAAAACGACATCATATTAGAAATATGGTTTTTTGATTTCTTTTGGTGATAGGCAACCCATTGTTTCATCATCTCAAAATTGTCTTCTAAAAATCCTATATCGCCTGTGCGCATGTATATTTTCCAAGGAATAATTGTACCCACATCGCCCCAACCTGAACTACCAATTTTATTACCTCTAGAGTCTGGAACCGTCCAAGGAATTGCACCATCTTGAAGTTGTGCCTCGCGAACACTTTGCAACCAACTCGCCCAGAATTTATAGACATCTGCATTAAACATTGATGTTGGCCCAAAGACTTGTGCATCGCCTGTCCAACCCAAGCGTTCATTACGTTGTGGGCAGTCTGTAGGAATATCTAAAAAATTTCCTCGTAATCCCCAAACTATGTTGCTTTGCAGTTGATTTAGTTTTTCGTGCGATGATGTAAATGACCCATTATCATCAAAATCTGAATATTGCACAATCCCTGTTACCCAATCTTTTGAGGGCTCTTTTGAAGCATCAAAACCACTTATTTCTACATAGCTAAAACCATGAAAGGTAAACTTTGGTTTATATTCTATGTTTCCATCTTGAGCTGCAATATAATAGTCTGTAGAATGTGCGCTTCTATAATTCTTGGTGTAAAATGTACCATCTGGTGATAACATTTCTGCAAATCTAATTTTAAGTGTATCGCCTTTTTTCATCGGCACTTTTACTAGAGGTACACCCACCATATTTTGTTGTAAATTGAATATTACTGCACCATCCTTTTTAGTCATCTCCTTTGGTACCAACCTAATTTTGTCCTTTACAGTGGTGTGTCGTTTTGGTTCTAGCTTTACATTTTCATCGAGATTTGCGACCTCAACGCTTTTCCAATCTTTGTCATCAAAATTGTTAGTAGACCAACCAGGTATTTCGAGATTTGCATTATAAATTTCGCCATCGTAGATTTCTGCAAATTGAAGTGGTCCGTTGGTTGTACCTTTCCAACTTTCATCAGAAATAATCGTTTTAGTAGAACCGTCTTTCATTTGTAATTCTAATTGACATAGAACTTTTGGTGAAATCGAATTATCCCATGGTGTAGTTCCCCATAACAATCGACCTGAATACCAACCAGAAGCCAATTCTACACCAATGGTGTTTTGCCCAGATTCTATTAAATTGGTTACATCATAGGTTAGTGTTTCGATGCGTTTGTCGTATGTGGTAAATCCCGGTGACATTACATCATCACTGACGTCTTCACCATTTATGGACACATCAAAAACACCTTTAGCAGTAATGTATAATATTGCCGAAACCACGTCGTCTGATAATTCAAAACCTTTTAGCAAATATTGCGGTTTATGTATTATCACATTTTCTCTTCCTCTAATGCTGTCTTTAGCGGTATCTAACCCAATCCATTTTGCTTTCCAATCAGAATTATTTAGTAAACCCATTTCGAAATTTTGAATAGTACTCCATTCTGAAGCTTCTTCATCCTGATTCCAATATTTGACTTGCCAATACACCTTTTGGCGAGATTGTAATGGCTTACCTTGATATTTTATCCAAACAGGTTGGTCTGTCATTTGCTTATCAGAATCCCATAAATCGGCATTATCAGGTAGCAAATCTTCACTGGATGCTACTACGATATGATACGCTGACTGACTTTTAACATCCTCTCCTATTGGAAGTTTCCAAGAAAATGTTGGATTCGAGTCATAAAAGCCTATTGGATTTTTAAAACCTTCTGAAATAGTTAATTCTTCAGGTTGTTGCAATACGCTTTGTTCTTTGCAAGCCGTAACATTTAAAACTAAAAATGTACTTAAAATGAATAAGGAATATCTGAAATTTGAATTTTTAAACATGTATTAGAGTTTCGTTGAAATTATTCAGGATTTCTAAAATGCAATATTTCCCAAAGAAAACTATCCTGTACTGTCTCGATTTTTATCTATAGACAATCTGTTAAAAATAAGCATAAAAAAAACCAGAAGTTTTATCACTTCTGGTCCTTTAAATTTTGAATTTTATTGATTAGTTAATCATTAGTTTTGAATGAAAAACTCGTCGATTATCATCAGTCACTTTTATTAAATATAGTCCGGAGTTAAATCGACCATTGTTTGCAATGTCCATTCTATTTGAGTTCATAGTATTTTCATAAACTATTTTTCCAAGCATATTATATATCACAATATTAGCGTTGGTTACATCATTTAATAGAATTGTAAATTCATCTTTAGCTGGATTCGGGAAAATCTTTACTGTAAATGTATTGTCCTCAACTTCTGGTGTACTTAAAGTAGTTGATTCTACTATCCATTTAGATCTATCGTCTGTGTTACCAACATGTTCTATGATACCGTTAGCATTATGGTAAATATAATTTGAACCGTTTCTGGTTTGAAACTGATAAGTACCATCCGTACTGTTATAAATTACAGTAAACTGCTTATCAGAATCTTCTCTTGGTGCTCCGAATCCTGTATTAATAATATCATTTGGTGGATTTCCTGCTGATCTTAAAATTCCTCGATCTGTTCTTTTACTTTCTATATTATAATAGCTACCTGCTTGAACAAACTCCCATTCTTTATCACCAAAAGCTACATTAATTCCATCGTCACTCTCAACAACATCTGCACCTACAGAATGTAAATACTTCCCAGTTACAAAATTCTTGATGCGATATACATCACCTGTTAAATCGTTAGGATCAAAAAGCTGAATATTGACAGTGATTTCATTAGAGGATACGGTTTCGTCATTAGCATTATAAGCTATAGCTTGAATATCATAAGCACCTTCGGTATCTGGTGTCCAATCTAAAGAATATGGTGCAGTGGTGTCTTCTCCAAACAACGCACCATTAAGTAAAAACTCTACTTTAGAAATACTCCCATTTTCATCAACAGCATCTGCAGAAAGGGGAATCGTTTCCCCAGTATTATAGGTTTCATCATTAAAAGGAGATGTTAGTGAAACTCTAAATGGTTCTTGAACGATATCTAAATCAATGACTTGTAAATACAAAGGTCTAGTATCATCCGAATGTCCATTTTCCATTAAATAATAATACAATTTACCATCAGCAATATAAACTATACCGTGTCTAAAGGTTCTGCCTGTTGTCGGTTGATATACAGTCGTAAAATTATTAGTACCACCTTCTGCTTTTTGTATTCGAACACGACCACTGCTTAGACCGATTAAAAATATGTCATCACCAGATGTATAAATGGCTTCTGCTCCCGAAAAATTCTCTGTTGTTATAAAATCGGTAGCTCCTGCAGGTCTGTAGGTGTGCAAATTCTTTGTCACATTAAATTCGTTATCCTTTACGCGACTAATAATATGTTCATCTCCATTCTCAGTAACGGTCCAATCAAATCCTCCTACAATATAGACTTGATTTGTTTGGGTGGTTTGCACGTAATCTCCTGGCTCCATCAATTTTATCTCATCAGCATCGCGAAGTGGTAAATTAATACTTTCTCCTTCATGGTTTTTCCAATTAGTGGCTCCACTTTGATCGTCAGAATACGCATAATACACGCCATTTTGATACTGATACTTATCTGTAGTATTTCCAGAACGTCGTTGAAAGCCGATTCTAATTTTTCCTCCAACATATTTTAATCTTCCATACATACCCCAATTATAGGCTTGCCCAAAATTAACAGCGTTTTTATCAGCAAACTTTATAAAATCAGACCAAGTGGACGTAGTTGCATCATATTTTGCAAAGTGATAACCGCCATTTGAGCTTGAGCCCTTTCGCATAGAAAAGAATAAATCACCTTGATTATTCAGAAAAAATTTTGGGTATGTAAACTCAGAAAAAGCGCCATAATTTTCAACACCGTTTAAGCTTAAATGCTTATAACCTCCATTAGCATTTTGTACGAACTTATCTAAAGTGAATTCCGCATCGGGCACCGAAGCTGCATTGGCAACAGAATAAGAATATCTAAAATAATCATCACTTAAACTTCCATCTGAAGGTCTGGTATTGGTATAAGCATGCATATCGAAGAGCAGATGAATAGTGCCATCTAAAGGGCTTACACCTACGCCAATTGTATTATGAGATTCGCCAATATACCATACATTACGCCAGCCTGTGTGTCTGTGCGGAAACTCAATAGTAGCCATGGTCCCTGTAATGGTATTATAACGGGTTAGCATTATGTGTCTATTAGCTTTACCTCCTTTATACCATGTCATAAACACATATTCATTATATGTGGTTATACAATCTCCATGTGCAGAGATTTGAGGTCCAAATTTATAATCGTATCCTGTAGTTGAGTTTGATACCGATTCATCATTTACTCTTACACCATCAAAATGCAAGGCTATATCTGTTATTTCAATTTCATTCTCTAGAAGAACCTGGGCAGTCGTAAAGAAAAAACCAAACCCAAAAAGTAGTGAAAGATATATACCTTTTTGATTTCCATTAATGTAAGTCCTTTGCATGATTATTAATGTTAAATTTATTTCTTTTAATTATCTGATCATCAGTTTTGAATGAAAAACGCGTTGATTATCACCTGTAATTTTAATTAAATATAAGCCTGAATTGAATCGGCCATTATTTGCAATATCTATTCTATTTGTTGTCATATTGCCTTCGTAAACTATTTTTCCAAGCAAATTGTATATCACAATATTAGCATTGGTTTCATCATTTAACAAAATTGTAAATTCATCTTTAGCTGGGTTTGGATAAATTTTTGCTAACAAGGAGTTATCCTCAAAATCTTCAGTACTTAATGCTTGAGAAAGAATGTAACGAAGTGGGCTAATTGCACCACCATTTTGAAACAGTACTTGATCACCTGCTGCCGCTGGAGCTACACTATATCTAAAGTTTCCTTGTCCAGGTGGTTTCGCAAATAATGCATTGTTTCCATCGCCAGTCCAACCATTCACTTTTCTTCTTTGGAACTGGTCATAACCATAGTTTTCATCAATTGTATCGCTTATCGGCACACCAGTTCTAGTGCTAACTCTAATTTCAGGATCTGATCCGGAACCATCATAAGTTGATTGATCTACAATCATGGTCCATGGTCCAGCGCCAATAACAGTGAGGTCGGCTGTAATTTCAACATATCCGCCAGAAGCTGGTTGCCTATGGTCTGTGACAGTCCAAAGTTGTGTTGCTTCAGCAGGTCCTGTCGTTATTTCTGCAGCCCACTCTAACTGGCCTGTAGCAACATTAATGGTCATATAAAGTTCAGTTCCATCCAAACCACATGTTGCAATTTTATAAACATTAGGTTCAAGCCATAGTTCGGGACATGGTTGACCTGTAGAATCAAAAAACTGAATATTAACAGTAATTTCGTTGGAAGATACTGTTTCATTATTTGCATTATAAGCTACCGCTTGAACAGTATAAGCGCCCTCAGTATCTGGTGTCCAATCTAAAGTATATGGCTCAGTTGTGTCTTCTCCAAACAACACACCATTAAGCAAAAACTCTACTTTAGAGATACTTCCATTTTCATCCACGGCATCTGCTGAAATTTGAATCGTTTCTCCTAAATCATACGTTTCACCATCTGATGGAGATGTTAATGATACTCTAAATGGGTCTTGATTAATATCTAAATCTATGATTTGAAGGTATAATGGCTGCGCACTACCCGATGCATTTTCCATCAAATAATAGTATAATTTACCATTGGCTATATGCACGCGGCCATGGTCAAAAGTTCTACCTGTTGTGGCCTGATATACTGTAACAAAATTATTGGTTCCACCTGCTGTTTTCTGAACTTTAACTCTGCCATTAACTAAATTAATAATAAACACATTATCGCCTGCTGCATAAATAGCATCAGCACCTGCAAAATTCTCTGACGTTGTAAAATCACTAGCGCCTGCTGGTTTATAAGTATGTAAATTCTTTGTCACATTATATTGATTGTCTTTTACCCTACTAATAATGTGTACATCACCATTATCTGTGACTGTCCAATCAAAGCCTTGTACGATATATACCTGATTTACTTGCGTAGTTTGCACATAATCTCCCGGCTCCATAACTTTTATGAAATCTGAATCATAGAGGGGTAAGCTAAAACTCTGTCCTTGATGGTTTTTCCAATTTGATGCCCCTGTTTGATCATCGGAATATGCATAATACACGCCATTTTGAAGTTGAAACTTGTCATTGTTATTAGCAGATCGTCGTTGGAAACCGATGCGCATTTTGCCATTTACATACTTCATACTGCCATAAAGCCCCCAATTATATGTAATGCCAGGCTGATTACTTGCGTTTAGTGCATTAAAATCCGTGAAATTAGACCAAGTTGATGTGTTGGCATCATATTTAGAAAACTTATACATACCATTAGTATGACCACCTTCTCGCATATTCATTAATAGATCTCCTGCATCGTTTAGAAAAAACTTTGGATACGTTAGTCCATCAAATTCGTTTTGTGGCGCACTTCCATTTAACTTTAAATGTTTATAACCACCATTTGTATTTTGCACAAATTTATCTAAGGTAAATTCGGCATCAGTCACTGCAGCTGCATTGGCAATTGAATATGAATATCTAAAATAATCATTCGCCAAACTACCATCAGAGGGTCTAGATGCACTATAAGCATGCATGTCATACAGCAAATGTATTGTGCCATTTAAAGGGCTTATGCCAATTGCAATGGTATTGTGCGATTCTCCTAGCCACCATTTATTTTGAAAACCGGTATGCGTATGTGGAAACTCTATCGTAGCCATTGTACCTGTAACTGTATTGTATCTGGTTAACATCACATGTCTATCTGTTTTCCCACCACGATACCATGTCATAAACACGTAATCTCCATAAGTCTTTATACAATCTCCATGAGCAGAAATGTTTCGCCCAAAAACAAAATCGTACGAGGTTGTACTTCCATTATCTGAAGATGTATTAGGGACTTTGCTACCATTAAAATGCAAACCAAAATTAGTTATTTTCACTTCATTTTCAAGTTGCACCTGAGCTGAAATAGAATAAGAGCATAACGCAAATAACAGAAATGCACATTTAACCTTCATTATTTTAAAACAACTATTTTTTATAATTCTTTTAGATATAGCATAAATATAGGCGTAAAATCTTGAAAACACACCCTGCAATGTGCTGTTTAAGTAGCTAAAGTGATTTACTGTTACAATCATTTTAAATAAAATACTTCTTCTAAAGGAATGGACACTGGAGAATTATCAGGGTTTACCACCATGATATCTGCCATGTAATCCCACCATTTTTTTACAATAATATTATTGGCTAAATCTTGCGAACTATTTTCCCCTGTAACTTTTTGAAAAGCAAATAAAGTGTTTGTTTCTTCATCCAAAAAAATGGAATATTCGCTAATACCGTTAGCCACTAGAAGTGATCTTAGCTCTGGCCAGAGTTCATCATGACGTTTTTTATAAATATCCTTCTGATTGTCTTTGAGTTTCATTTTAAACGCAATCCTTTCCATTGTTACTGTTCTTTACAAATACATGTATAAAAAAAGTATCCCGTTAACAAAGGATAATGTAAACGGGATACAGCTAAAAGGTGTAATGAAGCTTATTCAGCTTATTCTTTTATAATTTTCTTACTGAAACTAGCACCGTTTTCACCGTCAAGTTTTACAATATACAAACCAGTGTTCAGTCCGCTTAAATCCATTTTAGTGGAAGTTATATTTCCTTCGGGTTTACTTGTAATTAGTTGTTTTCCAAGTAAATCATAAACAGAAATTTGTTTGATAGTTTGGTTCAAACCGTCAATTGTTAATACATCTTTAACAGGATTTGAGATAAAAACAGAATTTTCATTAAATTCTTCAGTACCTAATGGAGCTATAAGAACAAATCGAAGGGGATCAATTCCTGAACCATCAAACTGGACAGGGTCACCTGCTGCAGATGGAGTTACACCATACCTTGAATTAGTACCATTTGGATTTCTTAGAAACAATGCATCGTTTCCTTGTACACCGCTATTTGTTTTTCTCCTTTGAAACTGGTCTAGACCAGAATAATCACCACCAAGAGGTGTTACACTTACAGGGTCACCACCTCTAACAGTAAGCGTTAAATTAGGATGACCTGAATCATCAGCTGTACACAAGGTAACGGCTCCTACCCCAGTAATGTTTGCTGTAATTTCCATTAATCCAGCAGAAGCTGGAGTTCTATGGTCTGTAATAGTAAAAAGTTGTGTTTCATCATTACCTGTTATTTCTGGTTGCCATTCTATAAGAGGGTTTCCTGGAGTAGCAGATACATTAATTGTCATGTAAAGTTCGGGCGTCAGACCACATGTTGAAATCTTATAAGTACCGTTCTCAGTCCAAATATCAGGACATGCTGGTTGGGCATATGCTTGAAGCGCAAACATTGCAAATAATAAAAATGCACTAATTTTTAAAGTAGTTTTTTTCATAATTTATTGTATTTGTTGATTAATAATTAATTTATTTCAATAATACAATATTTAGTCACAGCTAGCATCCTGTTCTGTCCTGCAATACACTTGTTTCACTTATCATTCACAGCTTTTTTTAAGACTTTTTGTTGCATTTTAAAAGGGAGTAGAGTTCAAAATAAGCATGACATATTTATTTTATTTCAATTAATTAAATACGTTTTACTGCGGAATTAATTCAATTAATTTTACAGTTAATTGTTATGACTTTATTGGGGTCTACTTGAATAGGATCTGGCGGTTCTATATCAGAAGTTACGATTGTCTTTTGATCATCTGAGCAGGCAGAAAACAAAGCGCAAATCAAAAAAACTACATAAAAAAAATGAGCTCGATTACTAATAATATATTTCATGAAGCATGGTTTTCGTTTCTCTAAATATATACGCTCTAGACAAAAAACAGTCCTGTACTAGCATGATGAATGTTTACTTACTGAAAAAGCGCTTCTGGGGTTTAATTTAAAAGTTTTTGAATTAAAATAAACATCAATTAATCTTTTGGGTTTAGTCAGTTGTAACCCCACTTTTCCACCACGTTTCGTTAGGCTGAAAATCTTTTGAAAGCATCTCCATCCTAAATTGTTCTAATGATAACCACTTTTTATTTATGGTGTTATGTTTCCGTTCTACTGCTTTTGCTAGGTCGAACTCAGGATCTTCAATTGGAAGCTTAGCGTTGACTTCTTTTAACCAAGACATTAAATTGTTATTTAACGCTTTAGCAATTTCTGGTTTTTTGAAAATTACATTTAACGAATCATGCTCTGTTGATGGTAATTTATAAAGTTCTTGACGTCCATCCTCCCAATAATGAATCAGTTTCCAACCTTCTTGTTGAATCACAGAACTAGGTTCACCGCCTTGATTACCGTAATGCGGATAATGCCAATACAAGGGTCTTTCTATATTTAAATCTTTACCGCCCAACAAAGGTTTTAAGCTGATACCATCTACGTGTTGTTCTCCATTAAGTTGTAAACCTGCTAGGTCTAAAAGAGTAGGATAAAAGTCGGTTGCAATAACGGGATAGTCTGTTTTAGTACCACCATTTTGCATCCAAGGAACTTTTATGAAGAATGGCTCTTTTAAACCACCTTCCCATTGATATCCTTTTCCTCCTCTTAATGGTAAATTACTGGTGGCGTAATGATCTCCAGAAGCGACTCCACCATTATCGGATGTAAATACCACAATGGTGTTGTCATCTATCCCATTATTTTTCAAAGCTTCCAAAACAACTCCAACAGCATCGTCCAACGTTTCAACTAATCCACCATATATAGGATTGTCTTGAACTTGACGAATAGGCAAATTACGTTCCATCGCAAAACCTTTTTCCTCAATACCCATACTGTCAGCTTTATTCCTATATTTTTGCCATTTGTGTTTTGAAGTTTGAATAGGTGCATGTACTGCATAGAATGATAAAAAAGCGAAAAAGGTTGAATCTTTGTTTCTTTTTATAAAGTTGGCGGTTTCTTTTGCTAACCGCATACTTAAGTTTACTCCTTTTTTATCATTAGTTAATTTAGAATTGTTCCAAGGCGAAAAATATCCACCTCTAGGTGAACCTGCTGCTATACCACCAATATTAATATCAAAACCATGGTCTTCTGGATAAGAACCTTCGCCTCCTAAATGCCACTTTCCAGCAAAAAAGGTATTATAGCCTTTTTGTTTTAAAGTTTCAGCTATTGTGATATCATCTTTGGGTAATTCACGAAGATAATCTGCAGGCAACATTTTATCATGCCTGTTCCTAGTTCGCCAATCTGTTCCTGATTTGGCTCCAATCCAGTCAGTAATGCCATGTCGAGCCGTAAACTTTCCTGTTAATATACTTGCTCTAGATGGGCTACACACTCGACTTGCGGCGTACCCATTTGTGAAAATCATAGATTCATTTGCTAGCCGATCTATATTTGTTGTTTCGTAAAATTTACTTCCTGTAACTCCTAGATCGTGATACCCCAAATCGTCTACAAGAATAAAAAGAATGTTCGGTTTAATATATTTTTTTTCACTGTCTTTATTACAATTAAAAAGAATAAAAAAACTCAAAAACAGTAACCATATGAGTCCCTTGGTGAACTGAAAATTTTGTGATTTATAATTTAACAATTTTTTTTGCAAAATGATTGTTTTTATCAGGACATGATAAAAAATAAATACCACTTTCTAAATTACTGATATCTATTGTTTCTGTCGATTTTTGAGTATGTAGTGTTCTGATAATAGTTCCATAGGCATTTGATAGGGTTAAATTAGAATTAATAGGCAGATTACTGATTTCTAATTTTCCACTTGTCGGATTTGGATAAATTTTCACTTCCTTTTGGTTTAAATCGTTTACCGATAAAGCGTTATAACAGGACGATTCTGTATTATTTAAATTAAAAGCTGTACTATCAGACACATTTGATCTGCGCAATACCATTTTATCCATAAAAAAGAAACTAGATCTAGCATCTACGATTATGGAGTAGTTTCCTGGCGTATTGAATGTAGCCCAAATAAACCTAAAAGAACTACCATCATTTGTATTGGTAACAAAACCCCAACGTTCATCGACAGGAAGGTTTACTGGGTGCCTATTCATAAAGGCTTTAAAATATCCATCAGTACTAGAACCTACTGGACAATCTCTATCTGGGTTATTTTGACAACTAGGCCTTGGCTCTAACTGTTGCGTAGCAGTTGAATTGTTTTGATTGGTAGCATAAAAATCATCGGCGACTATACGAAGCCAAGCGTCATTGTGTTCTCCTCCTGAAGTACCTGTACCAATTCGTCCACGCCAAGCAAGTCTGTAAGTGCCAGGATTATTAATTTTTATATTGTAAGTAATTGGAGCTCCACTTAAAGCATTAAAAGACTGTGGCCCATTCCAAAATATATAATTTATGGTCGCTCCAGGTAAATTAGGATCAGCCTCACTACCAGTTTGCCAATTTGAACCAGTAGGTAAGACTCCTGATTCCATTTCAATTGTTAACAATCCGTTTTGTTCTTCAAATGGCAATACGCCATCACAAGCTGATGTTTGAGAAAACGCAATATTAAAATTGATTAAAAACATTGCTATGAGTGTAATGTTTATTCTAATGTATTTCATATCGTTATAGTATCTAAAATCAAATATGTTTATTTAACATGCAGTGTTACTTTCTTCAAATCTTTATCAACAGATGAGGAACCAACAGAAATTGTAAACGTTCCTGGCTCCACAACTTTTATCATGTCTTGATCTAGAATATTAAGTTCATCAAAACCTAAATTGAATGTAACGGTTTTTGTTTCTCCTGGTTTTAAAGAAATACGTTCAAAACCTTTAAGCATTTTCAAGTAACGTCCGACAGAGGCATAATCGTCCCGTACGTACATTTGGACAACTTCATCTCCTTCTTGTTGTCCTGAGTTTGTAATGTCAACAGAAACAGTTGTTGCCCCGTTGGCATCAATCGTTTCGCTTTCAAGTTTTGGTATGCCATAGGTAAAGGTTGTATAACTTAGACCATAACCAAAAGGAAACAATGGAGATTTATCTGCATCCTTGTATAGTCCTTTCCCTGAACCTATAAAATCAGGACGCTCAAGATATGTTACAGGAACTTGTCCGACATCTCGGGGAAAAGAAACTGTTAGCTTACCACCAGGATTAGTATCGCCAAAAATAGCATCGGCAATGGCATCACCTGAGCGCATACCTAAATACCAGGTTTCCAATATTGACGGAATATTATCTGCTATGTAATTAATTGTTAACGGACGTCCATTAATTAAGACTACAATAATTGGTTTACCCGTTTTATGGATCGCTTCAACTAATTCATTCTGAACGCCGTATAAGTTTAGGTCTGAACGATCAACGCCTTCCCCCACTGTTTTGCGGGACCCCCCAACGACAAGCACAACAGCATCAGATTGTTTTGCGGCTGCTATGGCTTCTGGAAACCCTTTTTTAGAATTGCTCAACAGATCACAACCTTTGGCATAGTTTATTTTTACTTTCCCTTTTGTTTTACTTGTTAACCCTTCTAAGACTGACGTGTAATATGGTGGTAATCCTGAATATCCTCCCAATAAGGAATAAGTCCCTTTGCTGGGCTGCTCTTCATGCGCATTTGGTCCAATTACGGCTAAGGATTTTATGCTATTTATGTCCAATGGCAATAGATTGTTCTCATTTTTCAATAAAATAATGGCTTTTTTTGCCATTTCATATGAAAATTCCTGATGCGCTTCTCTACCCACATTTACAGTTTTGGTGTCGATCTCCTTTTGTTCTGCGTCAAATAAACCCAATTTAAATTTGGCGGTTAAAATTCGTGATGTTGCTTTGTCAACATACTTAATCAAATCAGGGTTTTGCGTTAGCGTATCCTTCAATACTTTGGAATGATACGTAGCGAGATCAATATTTTTCCCAATTACCAAGTCCATATCGACACCCGCTTTTAAGCCTAATATAGCTGCCTTGGCTCTGGTTTCAGAGATAAAATGCATGGTCTCTATCCGTCCAATGTCGTTATTGTCGGAAACAATAAATCCGTCAAATCCTAGCTCATCGCGTAAAATATCTTGCAACAACCAAGTATTTATATGACAAGGGACCCCATTGTAATCTTGATGACCAGGCATAATGGAACCTACCTGTGCTTCTTTGATCGCAGCCTCAAAAGGTGGTAAATAAACTTCTCGCAAGCGACGCTCGGACATATCGCTAAATCCACTATTGATACCACGACGGTTTTCAGGATATCCCACAAAATGCTTTGCTGTTGCAATAACATGATTTTCATCAAACTGCTCAACACCAGTGCCTTGTAAACCCTGTATAAATGCTACTCCCATTCTCGATACCAAATAAGGATCCTCTCCATAAGATTCTTCGACACGACCATATCTTGGATCACCAGAGATCACATCTAAATTAGGGGAATAACAATGTGTAACCCCCAATCCACGTGCTTCTAATGCAGTCTGGGTAGCCATTTCTTTGATGAGTTCAGGCTCCCATGTAGAGCCAGCAGCAATTGCTTGAGGATAAACCGTTGTGTTACCATAATAATCTAGAACAAGCCATAGTCCGTGCAATGCTTCACCGTATTTCATGTAAGGTATTCCCAAGCGGTCATTAGGTGGTGCATCCTGGGTCATTTCGGCAATCTTTTCATCTAAAGTCATTTCTTTTAGAAGACGGTTTACCTTTTTGGCAATTTGCGCATCTTCATTGCCTATTTTTTGCTGTTTGCCAATTTCAGTTTTACAGGAAAACAAAGTTGTAATAAAACATGTGGCTAGTATTATTTGTCTCATCAATGTTTAAGATTGGTTCTGTTTGATTATGTATTAAATTTGTTGCAATTTAAAATTTGCAAACAAAAATTACAACCTGTACTGTGCTGTATTAATTTAATTAACGCTGCATTCAAGCTATGTGTGATTCAATGGTAATGATTTTTTTGAAAAATTTAGGCGATTTCATCACTTTGCCTACTAAAATCATGATTTGTAAAAAATCATTTTCATTGCTAAATAAACCCCATTTACTAAATATCGTAGGGGAAATCTGTAGAAAAAAATTTTATCAGTATAGTTCAGGATAGTTTTTAAATTTTATAAATTTATTTTTATGTCATTAAATTCAAACTCAATGAAAAATTCAAAATTTATTCAAAAATTAGCATCAATAACTGCAATAATTGTTTTTGTGACAGTTTATTCATGTACAGAAGATGGGCTAGGATATTCTGAAGACATAATTACCTATGAAACTCCAGCCCCCCCTTTGGAGCCAGTTTTAGATGAAGACACAAATCAAGATCTAGATTGTCCTCCCTCAGGTGAGTTTGAAGACAATAATACCAGAAATGTAGATATCCAAAACCCTGTGAATGTTGGAACAGTTGATGATAGAAGTTGCTACTCCGATTATTCAGAAAGTACTATTTATGGAAAAACATGGGGTGTCTATAATATCACAGATGGGTCTAATCACTGGGATGCACCAAATACCCTACAACCCAGAATAGAACGCTCATTACCAAGGGCTTCAACAACAGGCGTAGGAACTTACGCCAGATTTACTGGGATTGTTAGAATTCTAGAAGCCGGTGATGCTGGCAATTTTAATGAAGACGGAAGTTATTTAATACAGGCCAAAGGAAAACATACAGGTGGCGGTGGACCCGCAGATCCTGCTATATGCTTGTTTTTAGCCAAACCTGTATATGGGAGTGGATACAACGCAGGCAAGCAAGTGGCGTTTGATATTTATGCTGAACGTGTTTTAGAGCGCGGTGGAGTGGGCAGTGGCAGAGAAGTTGTTTTCCTAAAAACCGTTGATAAAAATGAAGAAATTAGTTTTGAACTAGAGATAGGTTTTAGAGAGGATCCTAATAACCCTGACATGAAAGTACACTATTGTGATGCGGTAATTGGAGGAGAAGCATTTAACTGGAATATCCCAGAACCAAATAGAGGTATAGAATCTGGCATCAGATATGGTGCTTACCGCGTTAAAGGAGGTAGAGCGCAAATGAGATGGGCAGACACTACCTATGAAAAAGTTGAGATAAATTAAATCAACTTTCGAGAATATTTACCAGTCTTGAGTAGTTTGCAACAATTTTATAGACACTCAAATTCATTACCATAAAATGGTTTCCAACTCTCTATTAAATAAGACTAATTTATCATGAGAGAGAGCAGAAGAAATGCCCTACGAAAACTTGCAGTAGCACCCGCATTGTTAACGATTCCATCAGTGTGGGGTGCCACCATTGCAAAAGATACAATTGAGCATAAGTCTCCACGTTTGCAATACAGCATAAACGCCTATTCTTTCAATGACGAATTTAAAGATGGTGCAATGAACCTCACTGACATGATGGAATTCGCTGCAGATATTGGTCTTGACGCTGTAGATTTGACTGCCTATTACTTTTCATCTTATCCTAATCTTCCAACAAAATCTGAAATTTTTTCTTTAAAAAAAAGAGCATTAGAGCTAGGTCTTAATATTTCCTGGACTGGAGTCCGAAATAATTTCGTAACTGCAGACACAAAAGCAAGAGCAAGAGATTTAAAAATGATCAAAGACTGGCTAGAAGTTTCATCTTCTGTTGGCTCCTCTATTTTACGAATTTTCACAGGAAGAAATCAACCCAAAGGATACTCTAAAGAACAAGTAAAAACATGGCTGGTTGAGGCTTTTAAGGAGTGTGCTCAGTATGGATCAAATCTTGGTGTAATGGCTGCCTTACAGAATCACAATGAATTCCTATTTACGGCTGACGAAGTTATCGATATCATTAAACGTGTAGATTCAGAATGGTTTGGTCTTATTCTAGATATTTCCGGGCTTCGGACGTCTAGTGACCCTTATGCTGAGGCGGAGAAATTGGCTCCATATGCCAAATACTGGTTTATTAAAGAGCATGTGTATATCAATCAGGTAAAAACTCCTACAGATATGAAACAAATGGCGGCCTTAATAAAGCAGTCTAACTTTCGTGGTTATGTTTCTTTTGAAAGCTTATCAGACGGTAACCCTAGAGATCTTATTAAAAAAATGAAATCAGAGTTTCAATTAGAATACTCCAAAATTTAATATTGTTCTGGACCAACGCTGCATGCTTTAAATCAGAAAAACATCATAGCATTACCACATAAATATTCCTTAATATGATTGATATTACCTTTTTGAATAGTTTAGTGTATATTGCCCAGAGCCTAAAATCACAGCACCCTCTGTAATTTCTAACGCATTTTGCTTTCGAAGATCTTCGATTGAATTGCCATTTATTTCTAAACTTTCAAATTCTGAAGCGGTGACTAAAAGCTTTGCTCTTGTATTGAAAGGCACTTCCAAATTCATCTTTATCACGTGGTCATTAATAATCCATTTATTGATAATATTGCCATAAGGAGTTGGAACAGACACATCTGTAGCTGTTATGCGACTTGGAAACTCTGGGTTGACAATAAACATTTTGTAACCTGGGTTAGATCCCAAAGGCTTTATACCCCCCAATGACTCATAAAAATAAGCAGAAAAACCACTGTGCATTGGGTGGTTCAATGAATTAGATGGCCCTTCTAAATTTTCCCAGATAAATTGACGTTCTGGCCATGTGGTAAATCCTGAGTTCATGACATAAGCCTGACTAGGAAAATCTGGTGTTGTTAATATTTCGTATGCCAAATCTGTCTTGCCGAATTGAGACAAAACAGTGTAGATGTATCGGTTTCCATGAATTCCTGTAGAATGATGTCCGCCTTTCCTATTCACAATATCATACACTAATCCGTTGACCACATTGTCAATATCGCTCTCTTGTACCATATTGAACTGCAAGGCTTGAACTGTTGCAGTCTGACTTTGATACCATTTGTGTTTTGTATTGGGAATGTCCACTAAAAATTCATTGTTAAAGGCTTTTTTTAAGGCTTCCTTTTCAGCAATCATTTTGGCCTGATACACATCGTCATTATTTAAACGAGCAAATGTTGCCATAATTCCTAAAACATCATAGAAGTATGCATTTGCAGAAATAATAGGATCGCATTCCATGGCACTTGGATTTTTTCTTCTATCCCAAAGAGGTGGGCACCAATCTCCCATCCCGTCTTGCATAATACCATTATCTCCTTTAAAATTTAAGTAGAAATCTGTTAAGTTTTTCATGTCTTCGTAGTATTCTTTTATGATTTCATCATCGCCATAAAATTTATAATTATACCATGGCAGGTACATAGTAGCTACACCCCAATCTATTTTAGCATAGGTCGATGTGCGCTTTCCTGGTGCAATCATAGTGGGAACTTTAAATTTAATTTCTGGGTTATTGTGTCCTTTTGTTGGTCGCATTTGTGTCTGTATATCTTTCATATATTTCTTGTAGAAATCGTACATATCGTAATTGTACAGTGCATACTCACAAAAGGCATGTGCATCTCCCAACCAACCGCATTTTTCCCGATGTGGACAATCTTCAGGAATGCCATGGAGATTATCAACTATTGTCCATTTGCTGATATTATGCATTTTGTTGAGTAATGTGTCTGAGGAGGTGAAGCTTCCTGTTTCTTGTATATCAGTAGCAACCAAGACCGCTTTTATCATATCGGCATTTGGCTTATTGGAAATGCCTTTGATTTTTGCATATCTGAATCCGTGATAACTAAATTTTGGCTCCCAAGATTCTAACTCATCTCCTCTACAGATGTATTTGTAAATCTGTGGCATACCATTGGCTCCGCCTCCTGTAGAGCCTTGGAAAATATCTTTACCATTTGTTAGAAGTGCTTCAGTGGTTATGATTTCGATTAACTGATTTTTTTGTTCTTTAACGTTAATCTTGACCCAACCTGCAATATTTTGTCCAAAATCGACAATCCATTCACCATCTACGCCTCTGAACACTTTTTGTGGGTCAAGTACTTTCAATTTTTTAATTGGTGGTATTTGGTTGGCACTTATTTTTTTGAGTTTTGGTGATACTACTTTTGGGGTTCCCCAAGCAGTATCATCAAAATCAACGATTGACCAATCGCCTAATTCATAATTGGCATCATAGGTGTCACCACCATAAATATTATTAAATACAATCGGGCCAGTGGATTCTTTCCAAGTCTCATCAGTATAAAAGTCTGCTTCTGTTCCATCGTCATATCTTAACTTGACTAGTAACTTTACTGTTGGTGGACCATAGGCTAAATCTTTATCGGATTCAGGGTCGCGTTTCCAAGAAATATTCTGTCCGTAAAAGCCGTTACCTAATATAATACCGAAAGCATTTTTACCAGAACTAAGCGCGTCAGTGATGTCATAATTTACATAATAAGCCTGTTTATCGTAATTAGAGGGCGCTGGATCTAAAACATGGTCACCTACTTTTTCACCATTTAAATACAACTCATAATAGCCAAGTCCACAAATGTAAGCCTGCGCATTTTCAACCGTCTTAGTAATATCAATTTCATTTCTAAAATAACTTGCGGCAAAACCATCAACGGATTGTGACGCTTTCATTCTGCCAGTTTTGTAGTCTCTAAAGCGATGCGGTGAAGTTCTGGTGTCTGTATTTAAGGTTATCCATTGGGATTTCTCCCAATTTTCGTCATGCATCAATCCCATTTGAAATGCTTGGGTTTCGGACCAGCGTGACTCGGAATTTGCTTCATCCCAGATTTTAACTTTCCAAAAATAGGTTGTCATAGCCTCTAGTGGTGCTCCATTATATTTTACAAATGTGGATTTTTCGCTATTTATTTTTTCTGAATTCCATACATCAGCATCACTTTCATTTAGTTGATCTTCTGAAGATGCTACAAGAATATAATAAGACGATTGCGACTTGTTGTAACCTTCAGCATTAACCACCCATGAAAAAAATGGCTGTTCACTTTCAATTGCCGAAGGGTTCTCCTTTGAGTTTACTAAAAGTTTTTCAAATTTTAGAGAGTTACTCTTTTTACCATGATCATCGCATGAAAAAGATATTATAAGCAATATCAGAACATAAATTGGTTGTTTTATCATTTTAAAATAATTTTTCAACATCACTAATAATCTAAAGGTCTATATAGAGTTCGCAAACATGTTTCAAACGTTTTTCGTCCAATTCCAAACCAAAACCAGGTGCTGGATTCAATGCGTAATATCCGTTAGGTTCTTTTTTTGTTGGTGATTTTATAATACAATCCAAATACTCCTTTGAATCTTCTTTTTTTTCTATGGCCTCTACCCATGAAGCACCAACACCAATAGCAATTTGTTGCCATGCTGAACAAGCCGGCCCCACTAAACTATCATCGCCTATCATGATTTTTCCACCTAATGCTTTAATTTTATCTGCCAATACCACAGTTTTCTTAAAACTACCCATGGTAGATGGATGTAGGTTAAATATACGACCCATTTTGGGCTGAATGGTTTTTAATCCTTTCCAGGCAGGCCGCATTGGTTTATCTGGTATTAGTGACAACTCTCCGACAATGCTTTGTAACTCAATCCATTGCTGATTGGTCATATTTGCAGGGTCTTCAATAGCGTTTAGTCCATTCGACTTAAAAACATTTAGAATATCAGCTAATTCTTGTAATGAATTCCATTTTTTGTAGCCACTGTTAACATCAGAAATCAATACTGCATCTTCGCCTATTACTCCTCTTATAATTTTAAGTAATTTTAAATCTACCGCTTCATCTCCGTACATTTTAAATTTTAGATGATGCCCTAAATTTTGTGCGATACTTTTTTCGGCTTCTTCTCTTACTTTTTTCTCGTCTTTATCCAATATACAATAGAGTCCAGGAACGGGTTTACGACCTGACAGACCTAACAATTCTACAACAGATTTATTTTGAAGTCGCCCTGATAAATCCAAAAGCCCGATATCCATAAATTCCATCTCTTTTAAAGACGTTTTGCTCCCAGCAACCTGCTGAGATTCTAATAGATCTTGAGCCTCGACTACAGTTAATCCTTTAAATTGCTTGACATAGTTTACCCATGTGGTGGGCTTTAAATTTGGATTATTTCTTGATGCTGGAATTTCTGACCAGCCATAATGCTCTCCAGCAGAAATTTTCATGAATAAATGTTGGCGATTGAGCCACGTTCCAAATGAAAAATATCGCGGTATATTGATGTCGTATCTAAATAATTCGATTTTCGTGATTTTTTCGTTCAGAGATTTAGTGCCACTTCTTTGGACACATGAAGACAACAAAGGATATGTTGCCCCTAGAATACCCAGAGCAGATATGTTTTTAATAAAATCCCTTCTACTTGATTTCAACAATGTCTTTTTTAAAATTAATGGTAAATAGCTTTCACTTTCCAATTTCCATATTGAACTTTAAATTTTATAAACTCTTTGGATTCACCTTCATATGCTAATCCTGCAACAAAACTCTTATTTGTTCCTTTTCTCCATACTGTTTTACCATTAACAACTACTTCTTTAATTTCCTTATCTAATTTTGGAATTCCAATGATTGCTGTAGTTTTTTCAGGTGAAACTAATTGTAATAGATATGTGCTTTCCGTTTTTTCAATATCAATATGTATTGTTCCTTTTACTGTGGGTATAGATTTTTGGATCGATTTAAAATCCAATAGTTCTGGCATAATGGCAAACTCACTCCATGCCACTTTTGTGGGTTTAACACCAGCTACATATTTTGATAAAATGGTATTGGATCCATTCCAAGCATGGTTGTAAGTTCCTTTATTCTGAAATTTCTCATACAAGGTTGTTAAAGACGTATCATCTACCTGACTTTGGTACTGTTCTTTCATGCGTTGTAAAGAGGCTTTTGGTCTGTCTGCAATACACATAGCCTCCTCTACCATCCACTCAAAATGTGGGCTAGAAAATCGATTAGGCACTAACACATTATCTACAATTTGATCGTAATATTCAGGATTTGCAATTCCAGATACGATAGCAATAGCATTAGCTCTATCGTCCTTAAATTTTTCTGAATTACTGCTATAAAATCCGTCTTTCCAAAAAGCTTTTTCATAGGCTGGCTTCATTACTGCCATGCGTGTGTCATACCACTCAATATGGTCTTCATTCCCAAGTACCTCAGCCATTTGTTTTGCTTCCCTTAAAGCTAAATAATAAAATGCCATCTGTATGGGTTGCTTGTCTATTGTATCCTTAACGCCCCAATCTAACCAGTCCCAAGTGTCAGGACTTTTACGCTTTCTATATTCTGGTAAGCCATTCTCTTGCATTGGAAATAAATTCAAATACCTAAACAAATACGGGTAAGCAATCTCTAGCGTTTCTATATCGCCTGTATTTAAATAATATGGCCAAACAACTTGTGCTATGAATTGCAAACTTTGGGTTACCAACTCCCGAACTCGCAATGGACCTAAAGCACCAATAACATCATCTTGACTGAAATAGACTGTCTGTAAAATGGCTTTCTTTAGAAGTTGGCGACCTGCATCATCCATAGCGTAAAACAAATATCCTGTTTGGTCTGCCACATCACCAATCCATAAAGCACGTTCGCGGTCTGGGCAATCCATAAAATTATCTCTTGCACAAACAAATAGTGTATTGTTGCCCATATTCCATAAACGGTTAAAAAAAGGGTCATCTATTTGAAAACTTCCTGCCATTTTACCTACACTCATCCAACGGTATTTCAGAGCTATTACTTTTACTCCTGTAGGAATAGTGTATAACACTTCATGACCATTAAACCATGAATAACTTTCAAATTTTTGAACACCTTCTTTTGCAATATAAGTCGTGTTGATTTTGTTTTGTTTGTTATCAACGGTAATATGAATCGTATCGCCTGCCCTAGCTTCTATTTCTAAATAAGGCGTTATTTGTTTATTAAAAGGTAATCTGGCTTTTATCGTTAGTCCATCACTTACAAAGGGAAATTTCAGTTCATCATGATTGACATAATTTACAAGTCTATGATTCATCAAAGGCGGAACTAAGTTTTTTTCTAAATCATACCAAGGTGCTACACCTACACTTCCTTTCCCTGTAGCTTCAGCCCAGTTATCATCAATAAAATCAGGCATGTACCATGCATCATCAGTCCAGTCATTCATTGCATTTACAGCATTGAATTTAACACTGTATTGCACTAAATTTTTACTTGCAGGCTCAATGGTATTATCATAACCAGAATGTCGAATGGCTTTCCATGATCTATCAGAAACTACTTTTTGGCTTCCAATTTGCGCTGAAAACAATAAACCTCCCTTTCCACTATCAATGTGTGTTCCCTTATGTGTTTCTCTCCCCCAATACCAAACTAATATCGCTATGGTATTTTGTCCTTTTTTTAAATATGGTTGAATCTTAATCGTCTCATACCACGAGTTTGCTGGTGTTATTTTTTGTTTACGATTCCATTCTCCTGCTTGGCTGGGACCTCTTGACAAGCCACCTTCAAAAAGAACCATCTCTCCATTTATCCACAACCAAAATTTACTGTCCACAGCGATATGTGCTTCAACTAATTCAGGAATTTCATTTACGGAAATTGTTTTTCTAAAACTCATCCAAGTGTTTGACGGGCCATCATCTTGTTGCCATATCCATTGTGCACCTTCCCAATTCGGACTGCTTGCAAAGGATGAAAGACTAATTGATATGAATAATAGTAAAACTATACTTTTAAGAAAACTACTGATTTTAAAAACTTGACGCATTTCTTTATTTATTGAATATTCTTAACTCTTTGATTGAAGGTGTGTTTTCAGCATCTAATATTAATAGCCTACATTTTTTAGTAGTAACAACATTAAAGTTATGCCTTTTATCTACTCCACAAACAGCCCCCTGTGTTATATCTCTCCATTCATTTCTATCCCAATATTGCAATTTGTAATTGGTGATATTATTCTCGTATTCATCAATAATAATTTGATTGAATGTTTGCGGTTTTACCCACTCTACTTCTAAATACTGATTTTTAGTTTCGGTTGCTAACCATCGGGTTTCTTCATCTTCATCATTAACTCTAAAGGCTTCAAAGACTGGTAATTTTTCAGTTTGAATAAACATAGAAGACGCATTTATTCTACCCAATTTTGCCAGATTCCCTATGTTATGTAAAGGTTCTGGAAACTGGGTTACAGGCAATTCATCTACTTTAAAATCATAAATGCCTGAGCTGACATTAAAAATTACATAATTTCCTATAGCTTTATTTTTTTCTGTACCTATAAAGGTTATATTTTCATCCTTTTCAGCTAAAACACCGCTTTCTTGAACAACATCTTTACTGGTTGCTGGCAGATAAACCTTTGCGATTGTATTAATAGGTATTTCAATATGAAACACTGCGCCATTATTTTCTTTTTTCCAATTGACGACTACATTTCCGTACATGGATTCATATTCGGTATTTGCAAAGGTTACATCACCAACAGGTGCTGGTTTAATAATCATATTTTGCATTCCTAATTGCTCTGGATTTGGACGAATGCCACCAAACCCTTTGATGAAATAGCCTCCAATTCCTGTGTAACAGGTATGGATTTGACTATTCCCTATGGCAGACCAACGTTCTGGCCATACGGTTTTGCCTTGCTCTAAAAAGTAGCCATAACTTGGATGATGTTTATCTTTTAACAACTCATAAATTAAGTCCATACGCTCTCCATATTCTGTAAAATAGCGTGTATATAAGGCTTGCCCAGAACTCCCTGTATCGTAATACGGAAATTTATAGAGTACATTATCTACCAAATTTGCTTCTACTTTTTCTTTTTCTGATGCTGGCGTGACTCCTGATAATAGTGCAAACGCTTGGTCTACTTGATAGCCTTTTACATATTGACCTGTTTCTGCGTTATAAGACAGATTATGCGTCGCTTCTCGCTGTACCTTTAATCTATCCTTAAATGTTTTTGCATCTTCTGTTTTACCTAAAACTTCAGCGATATGCATCGCATTATCTAGCATGAAGGCATACAAACAGTTATTGAAATGTATGGCTTCCGGCGAGTTACTACTTGTCCAAAAATTACCTCTTGGTGTACACCAATCACCTAATCCAGGGAATTCCCTTTTACCTTGTTCCCCAACTTTTAGAGACCCTCCATTTTCATAGTCTGAATGCTCATTTAGCCATGTCATCCATTTTTGCATAGATTCGTAGTTATCTTTTAATACTTTTTTATCTCCCAGCATGCGATAGGTTTCCCAAACCGTTAAGGGATTATTGGCTTTCCACATTAAAAATGGACGATCTTCTTCATTAATTACGGCTCTAGTTCTTCCATCTGTATATTGTACATCTCTTGTATATTGTAAATATTGATCCATGTAAGCACCACTTTCGAAATTAGGCAAGGCATCCCCGTACATTGCGGCTACGGTTACTTCACCCCAACCACGACGCTCACGATGAGGACAATCGACCAAAATACCATCCATAGTGTTGGCCAAATAAGTATTTAGATTGATTTGATAAATTTGGTTGAGATGCTCGCTTGACGATTCAAATTTGCTAATTTGCTTGCGATCATTGGTAACCACATAGCCTTTTATGTCTTCAATTTCAGGCTGATATTTTAAACCATATATTGTAACCCATCGTCCACCAGCAACATTAAACCTATTGGTAAATTTACCTTTTCCTGATGGTCCAAAAATGTACTTGCTTTTTTGTTTCCATGAAGATTTGGTAATGATTTGATCGCTTATTTCAAATAAAATGGAATCTCCTTCTTTTCCTTTAAACACATCCATTTCAAAAAACCCAGTGTAATTCTCCCCCATATCTATACGATAGGAGCCGTCATCATTTTTAGCTACACCAATTGCTTTAAGCTTCTTAAATTTTACTTGCGGTTCTACCAGTTGCGCGCTTAATTTTGCAGTTATTGGACCATAAAGCGCTCGTACTTCTCTATCTTTTCTACTATTAAGTGCAAAACTTATATTTTTGCCTTCAGGAATATGAGCGTTTAAACCCTCGTGATTATAAACACTTGCGTTTATCCAACTGCTATCGTCATATTCTGATGTATTCCAATTGTATTCTCGTTTTCTATCGTCAATAGTTTCACCTCCAAAACGCAAAATATCCCAATCGCCATAATATGAAGTGTGACTTTTTTTAGTTTTCCAAGTGGTATCAGATTTTAGCGTAATTCGCCCACCTCCCACTAGAATCTCTGCTTGTGCTTTGAAGACAAACGGAATATTTCTGTATTCACTTAAACGTTTCCAACGCGACCAGCCTGCCGCATGCCAAATTGCG
>CBFHQL010000015.1:38631-42238 GCA_965658025.1 Flavobacteriaceae bacterium
TCAGTAACTTCTTCCCGATTTAGATTTTTTAACTTTACCTTGGCGAGCAATTCAATAATTCCGTTTTTATCTTCTGACGAAACTGTTGCTGGCAAGTCGTATAAATTGGTATGCCAAATCTTATCTTTAAACACCTCTAACCTTGGTGTCAAACATATATCTTTATTGGGTTGTACTTGTTGGTTATTCTTTTCAACCATAGCATATTCCGCCATACTTGCAGCACATAATAAGCCTACTTTGTTGTGATATAAAACGCCTAATGCGCCACCTGAAGCTTGACGATAATCATATTTATAATGGTATTCTGCATCGTATGCACTAACAGTCCCTCTCCAATCACCTCTTGCAAAAAGATAAACCTCTAAATCTTTAAAGTGTTTGATACCATCTGCAATTGCTCTAGGTAAGCTTGTGTTTGAATTAATTTCTGGTAGATGGTCCCAATGATCTAATAGAGCAGCCAACGGTTTTGCGTGTGTAAACGTATGATGCACACAAGCTGGAATTCCTGCCTCAATGAATCCTGGTCCTCCATGGATTAAACCATCTGCAGTACAACGTTGTAATAATTCTGTATTTTTTACTGCCGCTGTTCCAAAGGCTGGGTTGATGTGAGCCATCATTCCAAATGCAGGCTGGCTACCATCGCAAGTTCTGCTTCCCCAATAACTCCATTTGTACATGCGATTACCCCAACTGTTATCCCATGCACCATCGGGTAACATGAATTCTAAATGACTATTTAAAGACTCCGTTAAGATATTTATGAGTTCCTCATCTTTCTCTTTGAGGGCGTACATGACTAAACTATTGAGTGTTTCTTCGACATTATAACCTAAATCTACTCCGTATAATCCTTTTTCACTCAACTTGCTTGAACTCTTTTTACATTCTCCAAACAGTAAGCCTTCATTTGCTGTAAAGTATGATTTTATTTGAGTTGATAATGTTTTACTTTTAGCTTTAAAATCACCTCTATTTAAAACATCACCTATTAAATTTAACCCATAAACCGCTGTTCCCGGATAATTAATATTGGTAAAATCAATGGTAAATGTATCGTAAATATATTGACCTGCTTTTTCTAATCGCTTTGTCCAAGCATTGCGTGTTGTTTCATCTAAAACATGACCATGATAATGCAATGATTCAGCTAAAGCAATGGCTCCGAAAACAGTTATCCCTTTCCATGATTTTGGATTGCTAATTACGGTCCAAGCGCCATTTTCTTGGGATACATTATTCTCTGCCCAAGTCATTACTCGTTTAGCGCCATCAATATATTTGCTGTCACCTGTTGTATCCGCCATATATAAAAACGGATAAACCGCATCCATACAACGCCCATGGATATGTGTGCACGAAGGACAAGCTAACGCCCCGTGCAATTGTAAATTGGACGGATCATTTATTTGAACTTTTAACATTCCATCGGACCAATCTTTTAGTAAAGCTGTTATTAAATTTTTAAATTCTGAAGTATGTTCTGGTTGTCTGGTACAATCATATAATAATCCAGACATAGGAAGTGACAATCCTATTCCTGTAAAAGATGAAAGCCTGATGAAGTTGCGTCTTTTCATTTTTTTGTGTTTATGATCATAAAAAGGTTAAGTTAATATTACTAAAATAAAAATCTATCCTGTTTTGTCCTGTAATATAAAAAACAAAAGTCAAGCAACAACGGCTTGACTTTTAGTATATCTAAACTGAAAACTACACTTATGATGATCTAAGTATTTTAATGATTGCTAAAGCGTTTTTAGTATCAGATTCAATTTTTGCTAAATCGTAACTTCCATCAGCTTCTTTTTTAATCAACTTGGATCCCATTCCAACACAAGTAACTCCAGCATTAAACCAACCTTCCAAATTTTCTTTTGTTGGCGAAACACCGCCTGTTGGCATAACACTCGTCCATGGTTGAGGACCCCGAATAGCTTTTACAAAATTAGGCCCATAAATTCCACCTGGAAACAACTTGACAATTTCACAACCCAATTCCTCAGCCCTAGCAATTTCGGTAAGAGAACCACATCCCGGTGACCAAAGCACCTTACGTCTGTTACATACCATAGCGATATCTTCTCTCAAAACTGGTGTGACTATAAAATTAGCGCCCAAGGCCATAAATCTTGAGGCAGAGGCTGAATCGGTAACTGAACCTACACCCATTATCATTCCTGGCAAATGTTTTATTACATATTTATTTAATTCACCAAAAACTTCGTGAGCAAAATCACCTCTTGCAGTAAACTCAAGTAATCGAGCACCGCCATCGTAACAAGCCTTTACGACTTGCTTACTAATTTCTAAATCTCCATGATAAAACAAAGGGACTAAACCCGTCTCTTTCATGGTTAATGCGACTTCTATTCTAGAAAAATGTGCCATAATTTACCTTGCTACTCTTCCAGAGGCATCGCCTCCCATTAGTTTTTCAACCTCATCTACGGTTACCAAATTGGCATCACCTTTAATGGTGTGCTTCAAACATGAAGCTGCCACTGCAAAGTCTAATGCATTTTGATCGTCTTCTGGATACTTTAGTAATCCATAAATCAAGCCGCCCATAAAAGAATCTCCACCACCAACGCGATCTACAATATCTGTGATTTGATATTGTGTCGTTTCATACATTTTAGATCCGTCGTAAAGCACACCTGCCCATGTGTTATGAGAGGCTGAAATTGAACCTCTTAATGTTGTAATTACTTTCTTTGCTTTTGGAAATTTGGCCATCATTTGTTTGCATACAGACAGAAATGCCTCTGCTTTGACATCATGTCCATGTTTGTGGACATCTAATCCTTCTGGGTGAATTCCGAAGTGTTTTTCAGCATCTTCTTCATTACCAAGAACAATATCACAATAGGAGGTTAGTTCGGTCATCACTTTTTCTCTGTGGTTATCATCGCAATATTTCCAAAGTTTGGCCCTATAATTCAAATCCGTTGATATGGTAACACCCATATCGCTAGCGGTTTTAACAGCTTCCAAACAAGCATCAGCGGCACCCTGAGAAATGGCAGGGGTAATCCCTGTCCAGTGAAACCAAGCTACATCTTTAAAAACAGACGCCCAATCTATCATTCCAGGTTCTATTTCTGAAATGGCAGAATGTGCTCTGTCATAAACGACTTTACTCCCTCGACTAACTGCACCTGTTTCTAGAAAATAAATACCCAGTCGATCGCCTCCATATATAATTTTGTCGACTCCTACTCCCCTTTTGCGCATTTCCATCATGGCACATTGTCCAATATCATTTTTTGGAAGACGGGTGACAAAATCTACAGGCACACCATAATTGGCTAGCGATACTGCTACATTAGATTCTCCGCCGCCATAGATGACATCAAAACTGGATGCTTGTGAAAATCTAAGGTAACCTTGAGGGGCGAGTCGCAACATGATCTCACCAAAAGTGACTACTTTTTTCATTTAAGTTTGTTTGAGTTATACATTATTTAATTATGAGTTTTGAATAATACAGCTTATTTCCAGGTGTAACAGCGGTTACCATATACAAACCGGGAGTTAAGTTATTATTTCTAATTTCAATTTTACCATTAGTAATTCTTCCCTGATAAACTATGGTTCC
>CBFHQL010000015.1:42337-43520 GCA_965658025.1 Flavobacteriaceae bacterium
CTCTGCCGCCTTTAACTCTATAAACGCCATATCTAATACCGGATTCTATACCTCTATTTGGTTCTGGAATACTCCAGGAAAAAGTATCACCACTAATTACGGCATCGCAATAATGAATTTTTTGGCTGGCATCATTTGGATCTTCTCTAAAACCAACCTCCAATTCAAAGTCAATTTCTTCATTTTTATTGACTCTCTTTAGAAAAACAACTTCTCTACCGCTACTTCCTGATCCACCACGTACTAGTATACGTTCGGCATAAATATCAAACGCCACTTGCTTGTCTGCATTTATACCTGTTCCGTAAACAGGATGTGCTCTATACAAACAGATTGCAGGATCTGGAGGTCCGCCGCCACCTGTGTGTTTTCCTTTGGTCTGTATTAAATAGCTTCCATCTTCATTAAAATTACCAGCGTCGCCGACTTCTAGAATTCTAACAACTCCAGTAAATCTTGCATAACTTCCAACTCCTGTTGTTTCAGATCTCGGTAAAGATCGTTCTATTCTAGGTTGCAAAGAACTTCCATCCCAATGGTTAGACCCATCGGTAATGTTATAAACACCCCAAGTTTTTCCGTAAACATTACTTTCTGAGTAATCGGCATAGCAAGTCCTATCATCTACAGTCCCTACATTATCAGGGTTTGATATATCTACATTTCTAGTATTATCGTTTTGATATATACCTGAAGCTGGACAAGTTAAGTCTGGGTTTGTGTCTTCATCTGGAGCTATCACTACAGATGTTTCCACAAAAGGGATGAGTTCCCAATTACTTCTGTCATCGGTTTCTGACACAGCGACATGGGTAACCGTTCCATTGGCGTCATGGTAGAGATATCTGCCAGCCGTTCTAGATTCAAATCTATAGGTATCATTAGTTGCGTTGTGTTGTATCTTCCACGTTTTATCGGTACTATTGTTGGGAGAAGTTGATAGCGTACTAACAACCACATAAGGGCCACCTGGACCTCCTGCCCCTGGTGCACGAATTATTCCAGTACCGCCAGTTTCACTTTCACTATCTATATTGTAATATGCCCCACTAACTACAAAAATCCAGTGGGTGCTTTGGTCTTCTTCAGCCAAATTTGTCATTGTAACAGGCTGAGCACTACCTTGGGCAGTGGTTAAGAATTGTCCTGTTTCCACATTTCTCAATCTGAAAGTATCGTCAGA
>CBFHQL010000016.1:0-39377 GCA_965658025.1 Flavobacteriaceae bacterium
CTACAACGCAAAGCGGGTGCAAATATAAAACCCTTTTCCAACTCTCACAATACTTTTTAAATTAATTTTTGAAAAAAATAAATAAATATCAATTTTAACCTGTAAATTCTATAAAAAGAAGTTCCAAACAAGACCGAAACGAACCACAAAATCACGATAGGGATAGTTGGGCGCCGAGTAAAAATTGTAGCCAGTCATGGCAGAATTGAAATGTTCGGCTTTTAAAAACAGGCGGGTTTGTTGAATTTTAGCGTTTATAAAGAAGTCTAAACGTGGAAAATTTCCTAAAGATTTTTGGTTTTGTACATAGAATTCGGCAAGAACAGGATCGTAGGCATTCATGTTGTACGCTGTGAAATAGCTAAAAGTAACTCCCGTTTGCAAATAAAGTGCTTTGTCAAAAAACTCATTGGCATAATATAAGGTGTTCCTTGTATTGATTTGGGGTACATTGAGCACTTGATCACCCTCGAGCACTTGCTGGTACATCACGGTGTTGTGTAAAGCAAAGTTTTTGTATTTAAATTCTTTCTCGTATTTGGCACGTGTATAATTGACTGTTCCATCGTATTGATAGGGTTTCACGCCAAGGTTCTCTCTTTGTTCAAAAAACAAATAGTTACTGATGGTGGTGTAGTCTAATGATAGAGTTCCATATTTTTTTGAATTGAGCTGAAAAGCCAATTGTTGTGTTTGTTGGTTTTTGAAACTGTTTTGCCAATTGTAATTTAAGTAATCGCTTTGGTATAGGCGGTAATTGTAGTTTGCGACTGTAGAATGCGCGTTGAGCTTAATTGAAGCTGACATATCTTGATTGATTTTTACATCGGCTTGTGCGTCTAAGTAATTACCCTCTAAATCCCCAGCAATATTTATTCCCAAATCGGCCGTTAGCTCAATAGGTCCAAGTTGGTTTTTATACCCCCCTTCAACTGATAATGCAGATTCTTTAAACCGATTGCTAATGGTTTGCCCATTGAGAATAACCAAAGAGTTATAGCCATAATTAAATGAATCATAATTCAATTGTGCGGATAATTTTCCTAATATTTTATTACTATAATCCGCATTAAATGAAGTATAGAAATGCTCAAATGTGTTTTTATCTGAGAGGTTTGACGATACAAATGCATCACCAAAAATAGCGGCATTTCGAGTTTGTGTGTAGTGATAGTATTTATCTTCTATATATATGGTATTTCCAATACTGATACCATTGTTTCCCAAAGAGTCCTTGACTTTCAATTGATAGTTGTGATCCAAATAAAAACGTCGTCCTTCCAAATTACTTTGTGCGTCTTCAAAAAGTGGGTCAAATAAAGAGCGGTCTAAAAATTCTTCATTGCCATTTTCAAATTCTAACAGATCTTCATCTGAAATTCCACCATTTTCCTGATTTAAAATATCTTGAGTCACCATATGCGCACGGGCATGGTATCGCTTGTTTTTGGTGTGGTAACTGGATGTGAATCTGAAATTTCCAGTGCTTGAGAGAATGTTTTGGTATTTCCCCAAAGAGCGCATCCCCTTGTATGCAATGGAAAAATTAAATTGTTCTGAAGTATTTACAGTAAAAAAAGCATCTAATAATTGTCCCTGTTCAAAGTTTGATTTAAACATCAATTCGGTGAGTGGAGTGGGTACATGATAATAATGCGTGTCGTCCACACTCATATAATTGAAGTGTTTTGCTTGAGCGCCAAAGCCAGGCAACAAATTTCGGCTTGACATGTCCCTACTCAATGTGTTGTAAGTTTGTCCCATATTATTGAAAGGTAGCAAGTCAAAATAATCTCTTCTAAGGTAATTGAATTTGAACTCTTTCTGTATAGTAAGCGTAGTGTCTACATGTACTGTATCTCGATGTCGAGAAATGATTTTGTAGTCTTCAATTTTGGCTTTTTCATTTTTTGCAACCTTTTTAGAGCCACGATCAGGTATGCTGTCCAAACCACGATCTCTAAGCTCCATTTTTCGCATTCCTCCTCCATCTGGAAGGCGTTTTTCACGATCAATTTGTCCCAAAAGGTTTTCGGAAAAAAGCAGTAAAATAAATACCAATGCGTATTTGTACATAAAATTTTGTGCATCAAAAATTACTGCTTCAAAAGTAGGAAATTATTAGGGATTTTAATGGATTTAACAAGAATCAAAAAAAGTAATTTATATTTACAGACAAAATTTAAGTTTGATGCTCAAACATAGTGTTTCCAACAAAAAATTCGAATGTGGCACCGACGAAGCGGGTCGTGGGTGTTTGGCAGGACCTGTGACTGCTGCTGCAGTAATTTTACCCCCAGACTTCAAAAGTGAATTATTGAACGACTCCAAACAACTTTCGCATAACAAGCGCACCATACTTCGTCCCATTATCGAAAAAGAAGCTATTGGATTTGGTGTGGCCCATATATATCCCAACAAAATAGATGAAATAAATATTTTGAATGCCTCTATTCTGGCTATGCACCATGCCATTGATAAATTAGAAAAAGTGGAGTTCATTAGCGTAGATGGTAATCGCTTTAAAGCTTACAAAACGATCCCACACGAAACCATCATCAAAGGCGATGGGAAGTACCTCAACATTGCGGCCGCATCTGTTCTTGCCAAAACCTACCGAGACGATTATATGTCAAAAATCCATGAAGAATTCCCTATGTACAATTGGAAAAAAAATAAGGGCTACCCTACCAAAGAACACCGCGAAGCCATCAAAAAATATGGCCCAACAAAATACCACAGAACGTCATTTAAACTCCTTCCTGACCAGTTAAGTTTTGAATTTTAATCCTATCTTTGTTTATAGTTGATTGTTTCAAATTCATGAAAAGAAAGTTTAGCTTATTTTTAATTTTAATTCTGATTTATGGTTGTGAAAATCAATTGAATCAGAAAAGATCAATTGAAGATTATATTCCCAATACAGCTCAGCTTGTGCTACGCATCAATTCCATGGATGTGTTTAAAAGTGCGTTGAAAAATAACACGCTGCTTTCCAAAACAAAATTACAGTCCATTTTGGAATCTAATCTTGTGTCAATCGATAGCTTAAAAATATCCGGTCCCTTGTTGGTCTGTGTATCCACAGAAAACGAAAAACCAAACTACACATTTATTGGAGAGCAAAAACACATAGACACCAAAAATTTGTTGCGCCCTGAGTATCTCTATGATAGCATTTGGGTTTTTCCCTCTACAGCCTTAAATACTAAAGAATTACCTTTAGCACATCCGTTTAAAAAACTTAGTAGCATTTTGGACGAAGATGCAACATTCTCAGTTTATGCTGCAAAAACAAAACACCCTAAATTTTCTCTTTTTGAAAATGTCCTACTCGATTTCAATGCCTCTCCAGAAAGTATCGCTGTTAATGGAATTTACACGGACCCCAATGCTGATTGGATAAAAATGTTTGATCAAATTGCTCCAAAAGCACAAGAATTGGACAAGATTGCACCCGATGATGCGCAAAATTTAAACTCCTATGTGTTTTCAGATTTTGATCAATTTTCAGAAAATATAAAATCCATAGACAGTACGCTAACCACCACAGAATTTTTAAACTCTTTGATGGGGACAATTCAAGAAATTGGAAGTTTGAACACTACCAACGGGACAGCTATTGCCTTACATTCATTAGACATGAGCGCCACCCGAGAAGCACTTGTAGGGTCTCAAGAACAATTAAACACGTTTCGGTCTGTTCCTATTTTTAAGTTCAACAACGATACGCTTTTCCAGCAATCTTTTGGTACATTATTACCCATAATGAAGACTTCGAACTATACTATATTGGATGATTTTTTAGTGTTTTCGGATCAAGAACGTGTTCTGGAAGATGTGATTTCTAAATACACCAATAAAAACATTTTGAATACCAATGAATCATTTCAAAATACAACACAAAAGCTAAGTGATGAAGTATCATTCCAAACAACATTGAGCCCTGATGATTTGACCCATATACTAAACACACTTTTTGATACATCACTACCGACTTCTGATTTGGACGACTACCAAAACACTGTGGTTCAAGTTATAAAAGATGATGCTGTGGTGCACATCAATGCACAAATTGAAAATTTTAGACCAACGCAACAGCGTACTAATATAAACGAAGTGTTCAGTTTAGCACTTGACGCACCGCTTTTAGGGAATATTCAATTTGTAGAAAACCACCAAACAAGACAAAAAGATATTGTGGTTCAAGACATTGAGAATAATTTGTATTTGATATCAAACCAAGGGGTCGTTCGCTGGAAAAAAAAGCTATCTGGCGCTATTTTAGGACGAATAAATCAAGTGGATTTGCTTAAAAATGGACGTTTGCAAATGGCGTTTTCTACGCCCAATAAAGTTTATGTTTTGGATCGTCTGGGACGAGATGTTGGTGCTTTCCCCCTAAATTTTAAAGATAAAATCACAAAAGCTGTTTCTGTTTTTGATTATGATAAAAATAAAAAATACCGTTTTTTGGTTACTCAAAACGAATCGCTTTTGATGTATGATGGTAATGGGAAACGGGTGAAAGGATTTGCCTATAAATCCGAAGGTGTTGTACATACTGCACCGCAACATATTCGTTACAATGGTAAAGATTTTATTGTTTTTGCGGCTGGAAAAGAACTGAAAATTTTGAACCGAAGAGGACAAGACCGAATTCGCGCCAAAGAACCTATAGATTTTTCTGATCAAGATATCTTTTTTTATAACAACAAATTTACCACACTTGACACTCAAGGCGATCTTGTTCAAGTGGATATGAAGGGTCGTGTAAGCAAGCAAACTTTAGGTTTTGATGCACAAACGCAAATCACAACCTCGAGCAGGACATTGGTTGCACAATGGGCAAATTATTTGCAAATTAAGGACAAGAAAAATACATTGGATTTTGGCAGTTATTTACCCCCTCAATTGTTTTATTTAAATGACAAAATTCACATTGCGTTGACCGATCAGCAAGCTCAAAAAGTTACCCTTTTTGACAGTAAAGGAGCTGTTTTATCGGGGTTTCCTGTCTATGGTATTTCAAAAATTGACCTCTCCAACGCAGATAGAGATGCTGCTTTAGAGTTTGTTTGCCAAAGTGGTACAAACAAACTGATGATGTATCAGATTTATTGAGCTAAATTTGCTTCAAAAAGCGCAAAGAAATGTTTTAGTAATTTTTCTTTGACTTGGGTTTCATCCACCTCATCTTTGTTTAACTCTACACGAAGTGAAGTAACCGCTTTACCACGAATTCCACAGGGAATGATGTTGTCAAAATAGCCCAAATCTGTATTCACATTAAGGGCAAATCCATGCATGGTGACCCAACGGCTTGCGCGTACACCCATTGCGCATATTTTACGCGCAAAAGGAGTGCCAACATCTAACCACACCCCTGTTTCGCCATCACTACGTGTGGCAGTAAGGCCATACTCGGCAAGGGTCAAAATGATGGTTTCTTCCAACAACCTCAAGTATTTATGGATATCTGTAAAGAAGTTTTCTAAATCCAAAATAGGATAACCCACAACTTGTCCAGGGCCATGATAAGTTATATCGCCTCCTCTATTGATTTTGTAAAACGTTGCGCCTTTTTTTGCAAGTTGCTCCTCGCTCAAAAGCAAATTCGAAAAATCACCGCTTTTGCCAAGTGTATATACGTGAGGGTGGCTCACAAACAAAAAATGGTTTGGAGTGGGTAGACCAGCATTTTCGCGTCTATTTTTTATTTTACAGTCGACGGTTTTTTTAAACAAATCTTCTTGATAATCCCAAGTTTCTTTGTAGTCTTTAAGGCCTAAATCTTGAACATGAATTGTTTTATTCATGGCGCAAATATACGAGATTAACGGTTAGGGTTGTTCAAAATCACCAAAGCGGCAATAACACCTGGAACCCAACCACAAAGCGTGAGTATAAAGACAATAGTAAAAGATCCACAACCTTTGTCAATTACAGCAAGAGGTGGAAAAAGAATGGATAAAAGAACGCGCCAAAAGCTCATATATTTTAGATAAATTAACTGTTATATATGTTAGACAAAAATACTGCAAATTCGTTACAACAAACTTAATTTTTGTTTCGCATATTGAAATCCAATGCAGAGTCGTTATCTTTGTGGCTTAAATCATATAATCAATTATGGCGCAGCTTTCAGAACAAGAACTTGTACGTCGCGAGAAACTCACAAAACTACGTGCGTTAGGCATCAATCCTTATCCCGCAGATTTATTTCCAGTAACCCACACCACAAACAACATAAAAACGAACTTCAAAGAAGGAGATAAAGTGGTTATTGCAGGACGATTGATGCGTAAAAAAATTCAAGGAAAAGCTGCTTTCACAGAACTGCAAGACAGCGAAGGCCGAATTCAAGTCTATTTTAACCGTGATGAAATTTGCCCAAACGAAGATAAAACAGCATACAACGAAGTCTTTAAAAAGCTTCTCGATTTAGGCGATTTTATTGGTGTTGAGGGAGAATTATTTTCCACACAAGTTGGCGAAAAAACTATTTTAGTGAAAAGTTTTAAACTTTTAAGTAAAGCTTTAAAACCTCTTCCACTTCCAAAAACAGATGCCGAAGGAAATACCTATGACGAATTTAACGACCCTGAAATGCGTTACCGTCAGCGTTATGCTGATTTGGCGGTCAACCCGCATGTCAAAGAAGTGTTTGTAAAGCGCACAAAATTGTTTAATGCCATGCGTGATTTTTTCAACACTGCTGGATATTTTGAGGTCGAAACTCCAGTCCTTCAACCCATTGCTGGGGGTGCTGCGGCACGACCGTTTGTAACACACCATAATAGCTTGGATATTCCACTGTACATGAGAATTGCCAATGAATTATACTTAAAACGTCTTATTGTTGGAGGATTTGATGGGGTTTATGAATTTTCAAAAAACTTCAGAAATGAAGGTATGGACCGGACACACAATCCAGAATTTACCGCTATGGAAATTTATGTCGCTTACAAAGACTATAACTGGATGATGGAATTTTGTGAGCATCTTCTTGAACACTGTGCAATAGCGGTTAATGGAACAACAAAAGCTACTTTTGGTGGTCACGATATTGACTTTAAAGCACCGTATGCTCGTGTAACCATGACAGACGCCATCAAAGAATTTACGGGCTTTGACATCACTGGAAAAACAGAAGAAGAACTCAGAGCAGCAGCCACAAGCATGGGGATCGAGGTCGACGAAAGCATGGGTAAAGGGAAATTGATCGATGAGATTTTTGGCGAAAAATGTGAGGGCAATTATATTCAACCCACATACATAACAGATTATCCAAAAGAAATGAGTCCGTTGTGTAAAGAACACCGCGATAATTCAGAACTTACAGAGCGTTTTGAGCTTATGGTTTGTGGAAAAGAAATTGCCAATGCGTATTCAGAATTGAATGACCCTATAGACCAACGTGAACGCTTTGAAGCACAACTTAAACTCGCTGACCGTGGCGATGACGAAGCAACACAATTTATAGATGAAGATTTTCTTCGTGCACTGGAGTACGGTATGCCGCCAACATCGGGAATGGGTATCGGTATGGACCGATTGATTATGTTTTTGACCAACAACGCTTCCATTCAAGAAGTATTATTTTTCCCTCAAATGAAACCTGAGAAAAAAGCATTAGAGTTAAGTGAAAATGAAAAAGCGATTTTTGAGATTTTAAAGAAAGAAAAAAACGTTACGCTTAACGATTTAAAAGCTCAAGCAGGGCTTAGCAACAAAGGTTGGGACAAAGGCATTAAAGGATTAACCAAACAAGGGTTGGCTAAAGTATATAAAGCAGAGGATCAGCTCCTTGTCGAATTTTTAGGATAATTGTAATAAACTTCATTTTATAAAGTTATAGATAGTATAATTATTAAATTAATCACATTATGAGAACTATTTTAAGCGTTTTGGTTTTACTCATTAGTTTTTCTGCTGTAGGTCAACCACCTCATGAAGGTCAAAAAAGAGAAAAGCGAATGGAGAAAATGAAAAAAATGACTCCAGAACAACAAGCAACACTTTGGTCTAAAAAAATGACACTTGAATTAGACTTGAACGAGTCGCAACAAGAACAAGTACATGCTCTAATTCTGAACAAGGTAAATAAACAAAAGGAGCGCAGAGCTAATCGGCCCAAAGAACGACCCAGCGATACCGAAATTTATCAGATGAAAGTTAATCAGTTAGATGAAAAAATTGCCATGAAAAAAGCGATGAAATCAATCCTAACTCCAGCACAATTTGAAATTTGGGAGAAAAAAACAAAGAAGAAAGAACATATGAAAAGGAAACATTTAGAGCAGAAGAAAAAAGGTAAAAAATAAGTTCTGTACAATCTATATGTTTTGTCCTTGATACATTTAAAATCCAAACTTAAGTTTGGATTTTTTTATTCTAATTTGAGGTTTTTTTCGAATTTGTTATGAATCCAAAGGATTCCCAAGCCAAAAGCAATTGAAGCGAAAATCAAAATATTGTTCAAAACCCCTTCAACAGAAAAGGACATTCTGATGAGAATTGTAGAAATAATAAATCCTGAATTTCTAATAACTTTATGAAATTGATCAGTGTAGAAAAAGGACACTAAAAGCAGTAAAACATCTACAATAATGAGTACCGCAAAGAATTCATCAAAAAACAAACTATTAACATCTTTGAGTACCGCCGAAAGATTTTCAGGTGCAGTATCCATTATCCAACGTCCAAAGGTGTTCAGTCCAATAAAAATAAAAATTGGAATGAGGGTTGTGGCCATAATTTTTTTAATCCTAATGAACTGCATAATTTGAGGTGTTTCGACTTGGTTGGCAACCCTGTTTTCTAAACTTTCTCTGAGGTAGGAAAATATATAGATCATAAAAAAGAGAATCAAGGCAGTGAAGATATCGTAGGTAAATGCAATGTCATTTTTGATATCAAACCAATTGGATGATAATTCGAGGTTTGACAAGTCCTTAAAAATTCTTCTAATCACAATAAGGGTAATGATTTCGTACTGCTTAGTGATGTATGTTGTAATGGACCTTGGAAGGTAAAAAATCAATAAATACACCTCATAAATCAAAATAAATGAGAACGGCGTATAAATGGCTGCAATAGGATTGTCAAAAAAATTAGACTCTTGAAAAACAAACAATAGATCCTGTCTTTTGAGATAAATTAAAACCAAGTGAAGCAAGAAACTCACCATGGCAATCACTAAAATACTTTTTTCAATTTTTAGCTTTACCTTTTCAGAGAGAGCAAGATTGTAAAGTTTTTCAAACGCTAATAAATTAATCACAGTACATTGATTTTGAGTAGATTAATCATAAAATATGGGATTTTATAAATTTACAAAAAAAAAGTTAGACATAGATTTTAGCTCACTCCTCTGTATTTTTTGTTACTTTTGTACGTACTAAATTTTGTACTCAATTCTATTTCTCATCTATGGAGTCCATTGAATTTTTGGGATACTGCGCAGCACTTTTAATTGGGCTTACACTCGGACTCATTGGAGGCGGCGGATCTATTTTGGCTGTTCCTGCATTGGCCTATTTATTTTTACTTGACGAAAAATTGGCCACTGGATACTCTCTTTTTGTTGTTGGTTGCAGCGCACTGTTGGGTGGGCTGAAACAAGTTCAAAAAGGTAATGTAGATTTTAGAATTGCAGTTGTTTTTGGTATTCCTGCTATTATTAGTGTTTCTTTGGTTCGTTCATTCTTAATTCCAATCATTCCCGACGAACTATTTACTCTGGATGGCATTGTGATAACCCGACGAATGGTTATGTTTGGGCTGTTTGCTTTGGTAATGATTCCTGCTGCAATTGCGATGCTAAAATCGCCAACTCCTGTGCTTGAAAATTCGAAATCTGTGCAATCAAAATACAATTATCCCCTTATGATGCTTTTGGGAACTGTTATAGGCATGCTTACTGGTATTGTCGGCGCTGGCGGCGGATTTTTAATTATCCCATCATTATTAATTTTGGCTAAAATTGATATCAAAAAAGCCATAGGCACATCCCTTGCAATCGTTACGTTTCAATCCTTAATCGGATTCTTTTTAGGAGATGCGTTGACCATGACCATAGATTGGTCTTTTCTATTGACATTTACTTCAATAGCCATCATTGGTATCTTTATTGGGACCTTTTTGAATCATTTATTTGATGGACAAAAAATTCGGAAAGGATTTGGTTATTTCATACTTGTGATGGCAGCATTTATTTTCTATATGGAATTCTTAACCACAACTTACTAAGATCAATTTAATTGAACTATTTTTGTAACCAAACAGATATTAAATTATGAGTTTTATACAAGAACCATGGCCGTGGTATATCTCTGGTTTTGCCATTGCTATAATTATGTTATTACTTCAACTTTTAGGCAAAAAGTTTGGCATGTCTAGCAATCTTAAAACAATATGTACCATTTGTGGCGCAGCAAAGCAAACTGATTTTTTTAAGTTTGACTGGAAAGCTCATAAATGGAATCTTTATGTGGTTTTTGGCGCAGTAATTGGGGGCTATATTGCAGCCCATTTTATGAGTAATGATAATGCTGTGCTCATCAATCCAAATACAATAACACATTTAAAAACCATCGGTTTTGAAAGTGCTGGAACTGCCTATTTACCAACTGAATTATTTGGAATACATTCATTTTCTGATCCAAAAACATTAATTCTTTTGTTTGTCGGCGGACTCTTTGTGGGGTTTGGCGCACGCTATGCCAATGGATGTACTTCTGGTCATGCAATTTCTGGGCTGAGCAATTTACAACGCCCTTCATTAATTGCAGTCATCGGATTTTTTATTGGAGGACTTGTAATGACTCATCTTTTATTTCCATTAATTTTTTAAGCATATGAGAACAGTTGTATACATTATCATTGGTATTTTTTTTGGAATCACAATGTATAAATCTGAAGCCGCTTCATGGTTTAGAATTTATGAAATGTTTCGTTTCGAATCCTTTCATATGTATGGTATTATTGGCACGGCTTTGTTTGTGGGCACCGCTACAACATTTATCATAAAACGCTATGATATCAAATCGTTTTATGGAGCAACCATAAAGTTTGTCCCAAAAGACAAAGGATTCAAGAGTTACTTATTTGGTGGTGTTATTTTTGGTTTAGGATGGGCTCTAGTAGGGGTATGTCCAGGCCCAATGTATACATTGTTAGGGGTTGGATTTTTACCAATAATTGTAGTCATTATAGCAGCACTTTTAGGAACGTTTCTTTATGGACTTTTAAAAGAAAATTTACCTCATTAACTACTCATTATTTTTGGGTTTAATTCGTTGTTAATAAATAAAATTGATACATTTAAAAAAACAAATAATTCATGTCAAAAATAATTGTCACAGGAGGGTGCGGATATATTGGGGCGCATACAACCATCGCGTTGATTGAGCAAGGGTATCAAGTCGTCATTTTTGATGATCTTTCCAATGCATCTAAAGACAGCATCAGTCGAATTGAGAAAATTACAGGAACTCGACCAGAACTTTTAGTAGTTGATTTAAAAGATAAAAACAAGACAACTGCTGCTTTTGAAATTCAAAAAGATGCTTCAGCAGTAATTCATTTTGCGGCCTACAAAGCAGTAAAAGAATCGGTTGAACAACCTTTATCCTACTACGAAAACAATTTGTTTTCGCTCATCAACACATTAGTGGCGCAACAAAAATTTGGTATTAAAAATTTTATTTTTTCATCTTCAGCAACGGTTTATGGAGCTCCAGAATCTTGTCCTGTTACAGAAGACAGCCCTGTGCATAGGCCTTTTGCTCCTTACGGCAACACCAAAAAAATTGCGGAAGAAATTTTGGAAGATTACACCAGAGCACACTCCGATTTTTCAACCATTAGTTTGCGGTATTTTAATCCTATTGGTGCTCATGCATCGGGAGATATTGGCGAACTACCCAATGGTGTTCCAAATAACCTTATGCCCTTCATCACACAAACTGCAGCAGGTATTCGTGAAAAACTTATGGTTTTTGGTGATGACTACCCTACAAAAGATGGAACTGCTGTGCGTGACTATATTCACGTCATGGATTTGGCCGAGGCCCATGTGGTTGCTGTAGATCGTCTAACCCATAAAAAACAAGATAAAAACTTTGAATTTTATAATCTAGGAACAGGTACTGGATATTCCGTTTTGGAAGTCATCAAAGCATTTGAAACGCAAAACAATTTGTCTTTAACATACGAAATAACTGCTCGCCGTGAAGGCGATGTTCCAGTTGTATTTGCCTCAACAGATTTAGCCAAAAATAAACTTGGTTGGAGCGCAAAACGCGACTTAAATTCAATGGTAAAATCTGCTTGGAATTGGGAAAAAAACTATAGAAAAGAAAAAACTTAAAACCGTTTAACTACTCATCAAAATTAGGGTCATTTAACTCTAACAAGTTGCCAGAATCAATAGCATTTCCAGCAATCCCTTTAATATCACCAAAGAGCGCACTCAAATTTTCTTGTACTAACCAAATTTGTTTTTCCCGAGTTGCCCACATGCGATTCATCGCCTTTTTTTCTGAATTTAATTGTGTGCTCATCGTGTCGTAAGTCTCAATGATGCGTTTGATTTTTTGCGTAAAATCATTACTGGTAAGATAGTTATACAATAACTCCATTTTGTCGCCTTTATTCACTTGAACAGCTGCAACAGTCTGTGCTTTAATCAAGACCTCACGTAACACTTTGGTTAAACTTTTAACTTCATTGAAATGACAAATCCAAACGCCATCTTTATAGTCAAAACGCTCCCAATCGTTGGGCAGAGTTTCGGTGACCAAAACGGCAATATCGCCTTTTACACGCATCTGATCTTGCTTGAGTTTATCGATCCATTTTTGGTCGAAATTTTTGGTGCGTTTACTTTCAAAAACAATCGTTCCACACTGAATTTGTTGCGCATTGACTACCGTTTGCACCACATCGGCGCCACGAATGCCCTTGGAAACTTCAGAAATCATGTCAAAAGGGAAGGTTAGCTTTAGTAATTCTTCTAAAGCCAATTCTTGAACTTCACCTTGCATTTGCATAGACCCTTGCTCGGCTTTGCGCTTCATTTTTTCAATGAGTTTCTTTTGGTCTTCTAGTTGTTTTTGAAACTCTCGTTCTTTAAGGGCGTTGGCTTCACGTTCTTTAGCACGTGCTTTTTCTTCAATTTCTTTTTGTTTTTCAAGAAGTTGCTGTTGTACCAAAAGCTCTTGGTCTTTTGCTTTTTCTTCTAACTCTAATTCTCTTTTTTTGAGGTTGATTTCTTGTTGCTTTAGGGTGCGAACTTCTTTGTTTTTTTCATCAAATTGTTCCTTAAGCGATTTGAGTTCTAGCTCAAAATCAGATTTTGTTTTGTTCTGAATTTTTTCTGTTTCTTGTTGAATGCGTTGTTCTAATTTTGCCTTAAAAATTTCATTTTCTTTTTCTTTTTTAGTTTGAAATTCCAGGCGTTCCTTTTGGAGTTTTTCTTTTTCTTGGTTGAATGCTTTAGCTTGGTCTTGAACTTTTTTTTCAAATTCTGCCTTAAAGTGTGCTTGTAGTTGTCCACTTAATGCTTCTTCTACATCAAATCCGTGACCACAATTAGGGCATTTTATTTTATCTCTCATAGGAATAGAACATATGGGTTCGCACGTGCGTTACGCCGAAAAGGCGTACTGCAATTTAGTGAAATTTTAAAAAAGTTTACCTATTTGTACGTAATTGGTTGCATGGCGAGTTTAGGCACTCGATCTACAGTAAATAAACCCCAGTGCTTTTCCGGCTCATTGGGATCTGCAGATCCTTTCCAAGGTTCATCAAAGGCTTCAAAAATAAACGTGAGGATGTTTTCTGAGGAACTCCAATGCGTAAGCGCTTTGTAATATATTTTCTGTATCTCGTCATTTACATGCGCTACTGGTATGCCATAACCATTAGATTGTGTGGCCCATCCAGCTTCTGTAATAACAACAAGTTTGTTGGGGTATTTTTTGGCTACTGCATCATAGTTCTGCTTTGTAAATTCCATCCCTTCATGAATGGTTTTATATTCCCAAACGGGATAGGTATGTATGGAAATAAAATCAACTTCGGCAACCAAGGGTTCTAATTTATCGAGCCATGGCACATAGTTTTCACAAAAGGTTACGGGCTGGTGTGTGTTGGCTTTTACATATTTCACATAGGAGATAACAGCATCCACAGACACTAAGTGATCGGTCCAATCTACACAGGCCTCATTACCCACAGATAGCGTAAAAATAATTTCAGGAAATTGATTGGCTAAACCAATGAGGACATCCATTTTCTGTTGATTATTTTTTTTGTTTTCCACTAATTGAGTAGGTGTGTAAACACCGCCACCCCATGGACAATTTGGATTATTTTCTTCTGCTTCAATATAGGCACCAAGCATGACTTTCAAGTCCATTTTTTCTTCGCTTATGACTTCTAAAACTGTTTTGGAGTGTTCGTCACAACTGTATAGCCGAATGTATTGCCATTGCTTTTCAATGATATATAAATCTTCTTTAACTTCGTCGTATGAAGGGTATATATGTCCTGGGCGTTGCCCGTTTCGATAGCCCGAATAGCATACTGCCGTTCCTTTGGGTACGCCCAAAACTTTTGTGTAGTTCATAAGATTAAAGTTAAAAAAAAGAACTTAAAATTTCAAATTTTCGTCTTTATCCCAAAGCCCCCAAAACGCACCTACATCTCCTTCTGAACCAACTTTCCAAGATTCGTCAAAAGATGAGAAGTAAAACATTTCTACGTTGTCTTCTTTAGACCATTTTTGTGCATTGATAAAATAGCGAAGTGCATTTTCATAGGATGGATGAGCACCTTCAAGACTTGCGCCTTCACTTGGCCAACCCGTTTCTGTGATAATTACTTTTTTTCCATTGCCCGCTGCACGTGCTTGATAGAACATTTGTTTCATGTACACCAATGAATATTCTAAGCTACAGCCCTCCCAGTAAGGATAACAATTGGCTAAAATAACATCACACGCTTCAGTGATCTTTGGACGCTCAGAAAATTCATAATAAGCATCAACATAACCGACTGGAATGTTTGGAATCTCTTTTTTTACACGGTTTATGAATGAAATAAGTTCGCTTTCTTCCAAGTCACCACGATACATAACTTCATTCCCTACAGCGGCAACATCGACAAAACCAGCTTTGCTGAGTGTGATTAGACCTTCTATCTCTTTTTCATTCACTTCGGCATCATCGCCTAACCAAGCCCCGACTAAAGTCTTTAGCCCATATTCTTTGGCGAGTTTTGGAATTTGTTCATTGCCTTCTGTACATGAAAACGTTCGAATCCATTTGGTGTAGGGTAAAATCAATTCTAATTTTCTTCGGATTTGAGCTTCAGAAATTGGATCTCCAGGTTCTTGCCCTTCTTCGTAGGGACTAAAACACAGCCCATGCATTCCCGCTTCTAGGACTGTCTGACTAAGTTTTCGGAGTTCTTTCTCGCCTAATTGATTAGTATCAATTCCGAGAAGTGATCTGTATTTTTCTTTTCTATAGGACATTGGTTAAGTTTTTAATTAATTATCTTATTTGTTTTCGTTTTTTCTTTTTGTTAATATCGCTTTAATTTCTTTAGCTTTTTCTTCTGTGATGCTGTAATTCCACATTACAAACATAGCAATGATGGTTCCCCCCATTGGGAAAAAACAAAAGAAGGCGTGTAGTCCATCTACAGCAGATTGTTGATCAAGTGTTGCTAGATCGGGGTTAAACCCAACAACCGTTATGATGACCCCACTAAGTGCACCAGCAATTCCATAACCCACTTTTACCATCCACCAATAGATGGCGCCAAAAATTCCTTCTCTACGTTTTCCTGTATTCACCTCATCAATATCAATAACATCGGCGGTCATAGACATCATAATTGTAAATAAACTTCCTATCCCAAATGAAAAGAAAGGTAACGCTATGATATACATCCATGGTTTTCCTGGGATGAATAAAAAATACAACATTATATAGCCTACCAACGATATGCCTTGTGATAGCATGAACGCTTTTTTCTTTCCCATTTTTTTGGACATCCAAGCTACTGTTGGGATCACAATAAAAGTAGTCCCTAAAGCCCCTAAACACCCAAACATAGAAACCCAAATACCGCTTGCCCCTGCATCGCCGTTAAATAATTTATACACGATAACAAAAAAGGTTAAAGCCGCAACGGTGTTAAAAGCATTAAATATTAAAAATGTAGCGCCGCATAATTTTCTGAATTCTTTAATCTTAAACGCTTCCCCAAAACTGTCAAATATCTTTTTTAGACTATTGCCAATATTAGCTGAATTTAGGGGTTCATAGTCTTCATTTAACGTGGATTTGCTTTCAATAAAAATTGCCGGTACAATAGCACAAATAGCACAGGGTATAGCCACCCAAATGGCCAATTCGCGAACCGCAACATCTGCGGATGGAAACCAGTTTTCGTCGTACATAATGATCCAGAATAAGGGTGCGATAACCCAAGCCCATTGACCAATCCATTGAGAGATGGCCATAATATTTGTTCTTTCATGGAAATCATCGCTCATTTCATACCCCATAGCTACATAAGGAACACTGAAAATGGTGAGTCCTAAATAAAATACCAGAGACCACAAAAAGAAATACCAAAAGTTATATTCTACTCCATCAGCTTTATAAAGTTGCCACATAAAGATATAGGCAAGCCCCATAAGTATTCCGCCGATGAGAACATATTGTCGACGTCGCCCCCATTTAGACTTTGTATTATCCGAAATGAAACCCATAATAGGGTCAAGGAAAGCATCGAAAATTCTTGGGAAAAGAAAAACTAAAGACCACATCCATCCCTTGAATCCTAAGTCTTCAACTAAAACAATCATAAAAATGCCCAGAATGGCTGGAAACATTTGATTGGCCAACATACCAAAGCCAAAAGCAATTTTTTGGCCCATCGGTACTTTGTTGGTTTTAAGTGAATTATTCATATTTTTTTGTTTGTTTGTTAGTAATCAATATTGTTTGAATTGCTTGAGGGTTAATAGAAATCTGCGTTGTTGATGCAGCTGTTTTTAATGCGAATGATTTCTGTTCCATTCCCTCATTAAATACCACAACAGCAACAGAACCATCAGGGTTTTTGGCCGCAGTAACCATCAAGTCTTTATCACTAGAATCTACACCAATAACTTCAGCTCCAGGGCGAATATATTTACTAAAATGTGCCATGATGTAGTACAATGGTGTGTAATAGACCTCATCGGCTTCTGGATCAACTATAATTGGTGCTACACACCAATTCTCAAACCAATTTGGACCACCTTGACGATCCAAAACCATATTCCAATCGACCCAACCATCAACCCAATTGTTGAGACATCCAATAATGTCTCGAGCATATCGATTGGCTGGAGCATATTTTGGGTGTAAATATTTCTTTTCATCTTCACGCCAATCGTAACCCCAATCGGTCGCTTCTTTTTTCCAATACCAACTGTCATCTTTCCACGCAGGTACTTCAGAATCTACACAAGCTTCGGTTTGGATTAAAAATTTGTTTGGTGCTTTTTCATGAGCATATTGTAGTGCTTCTGGAAAGTAATCATAGGTACTTTCATACCAGTGAATTGCTGTTCCATCGTAATACTTTGAAGACGCTTCATCTTTATACATCACGTCTACCCATTCTTTGATGCCTTCTCGATTTTGATCATAGCCAAGAATTATCAAATCTCCTTTACCATCGGCTTCTAATTTTGGTCCAAGAAAATTTTGAACAAAATCAGTCATTTCTTCCGGAGAAAAATGCATGCTTTCCCAGTTGTTGCCATTCCCATGAGGTTCATTTTCTACCGTAAACCCCCAGATATCGATGCCTTCAGCTTTGTAGGCATCAACATATTTTGAGAAAAACAAGGCCCAAGTGTCATAATACTCAGGACGTAATTTTCCCCCAACCCAGTCGTTATTGTCTTTCATCCATGGTGCAGCAGTCCAAGGCGACGCAAAAAGTCTAAAGCCGTCTTCTGTAGTGGCTAGTGCATCTTTTATCATAGGGATTAAGTCTTGCTTATCTTCATCTACTGAAAAATGTTCTAAATTTTTATCTCCAGCAACTGGCGTATAGGAGTAATTGGATAATGAAAAATCACAGGAATTCATGTGGGTTCGCGTCAGTGAATAATTTGCACCTTTTCTGCTAAAATAGGCCTCCAATATGGCTGTTCTATTTTCAGGGCTAATCTGATTCAATAAGTATGCTGAAGCTTCTGTAAATGCCCCACCAAATCCCGAAATCGTTTGAAATTTTTGATCAAAATTTAGTTTTATTGATGATGGATTTGCTTCAAGTTTAAAATCTGTACGTTCTGTGAGTTGATGACCACTTTGTGAGGTTTCAAAAACGGTAATGGTTTCCTTTGGTGAGTTCATACAAGCGCTAGTGGTAATTAGAATAATTATAGAAAAGTATATTTTGAATTTCATATTGACTTATTGTTTTGTTTGTGGTTCTAATGAAAAGTTTAGAAACCTATCTTTAATGACTTCAAAAGTTTCTTTTTTTGTTCTGTTAATATCAACAATACCCCAATATTCTTCATTTGGCGCTCCATCATAAGGGACACCACTACTGTTTGGCGCCCAACCGCCAACATCTTGATGGTCTGGATTTCCAGCTTTCCACAAGCCGTCTGTAAATGAAAAAATAAGAATTCCTGATGCCACATCACTTTGCGCTAAAACCGCATCAATAATTTTTGCATTTGCTACCGCCTGAGCATATTGGTTTTCCCCTTGTTCGAATCCTGCTTTTGCAATTTTCATATAGCTATCAGCACCTGCTTCAGAAAGATAAACGGGCTTGTCACTTACCGCTTCCCATTCTTCAAAAATAGATTGTGGTTGATCCCATCGATAAACATTCAAGCCCCAAATGTCAATATTTGGATTTGATGCAAACGCTTGTTTATCCGGCATATCACCATGAGCAGTTGCAACAGGATGATTTGGATCATGTTCATGAATTAAATCTGTAGCTGCGCTTAGAGCATTGTACCAGTTTTGAATATCGCCATCAAACCACTCTGGATGATAATTGTATTCATTACCAAGCTCCCAAATTAAAATTGAATTATGATCTTTATATTTTTTAATATAGTCCAAAAAAGTACCTGAAAGAATATCATACACTCCATTTTGGTTGTACCCAAAACTAACAATGAGCTTGAGGCCTGCAGCATCAATTTTATTCAATAGCTCTATGTCATCAATTGGTGAATAAACACGAATGGTATTTATGCCTGCTTCATTCATTAATGCTAAGTCTTGATCAATGCTTTTGAAATTACGAGTTGTTTCTCCTTTTGGCACAGGGTGATAGCATATACCTTTCATAAAGTAGGGCTGACCATCTACGAGCAACTGCTTTCCAGAAACTTCGACTATTTCAGATGAAGATGGCCATACAATAAGTGTGAAGGAAACGATTAAAACGGTAAATAGACTTAAGGTTTTCATTTTGGATTAGTTTACGTTGTGAATTAGGTTTGATTTTGGTGGGAAAACATTTTTTAACACAATACTTTTATTCCCACCGTGGGTTTTTTTAATTGAATTTCCGTCTCTTGTAAGTCCTTTAAAAATCCCTTTGTCTACGGATGGCCATAGAGCATATTTTGCTTGACCGTTTATAGTAAATAGCCCAAAATGATTTTCAGAACCATTAGGATTGTTGCTGTCTTTCCATTGTTCGTCAAATGCTTCAAAAAAGAAACATGAAATGTTGTTTTCTTGGGTCCACTCCCGCATTAAGTTATAATATAGAGCTTGCTTATATTCATCTGCAGCATGAGATCCATGGGCGCCATAAAGGCCTTGAGATGTTGTTGCCCAGCCCGTTTCTCCAATATGAATTGGCTTATCTATACCTAAAGTAGCGATGTAATCTTTCACACTTTGAAATTGCTGTATCGCATAATCTTTGGCGCGCTCCATAGCGGATTCTATTTGTCTTGATTGGGAAAGGTGAGATTCACTTTCTGGTACTAACCAAAAATCAGAATTGTAATGCGTATCGTGAAATGGGTAGGTGTGTACAGAAATGAAGTCTACAGCAGCTACAAGTTCCTCTAAATCTTTGTTGTGGTAGTCGGAACTTCCACCTCCCCAAGAGGCAAAATTGTCTGAGCTGGTTATCCAAAGCGATTCTGGAAGATGACCTTGTTTTTTTTGTTCTTGCAAATGGTTGACCCACTTCAAAACCACATTAGGTTTGACAAAATAAGACGTTGCCCAATGCACCATAGATTCATTGCCAACAGCAATGATTTTCACAATCTCTGGATATTGATTTGCCAATTTAATGGCTTTGGCAATTTCTGAAGCATTGTTTTGTTCATCTTCTTTATCGTGGTTTGGAGGTAGATCGGTCCATGCATTTTCACAGTCGATCCATGCGCCAAGCATGACATACATTTCAAAATCAGAGTGCTCCATTCTCAATTCCTTTATGGCCTTGAGTATATTCGGTGCTTGATCGAGTTGCAAATTATAGGTTCTAAGTAAACGAATTCCCATAGCATGCATGATGTTTAAGTCTTCCTTTATAGCTTCAATCGAAGGTTGAATTTCTCTCGATGACTTACGGTATCCTCCATACGAAATGGCTGGATACTTTGGATTACCCAAAAGTTGCGCAGCAGTTTTATTGTTAGAATTCAAATTCTTTTTGGTTGTGTTATTACAGGACACACTTAAAATACAAATCAAGAAAAGACTGACTTTTATATATTTTATTAGGGCATCCATCATTTATTTTTGTTCGCGTTTAGTACTTTTTTCTATTTAACCACAAAAACAGTTATCTGTTTTACTTTATGTGTACGTTCAAAGACATGCTTTGTTGTTTCAGCATCTAATGCATTGGCATCAAACATTTTGGTTGTGCCATCAAAAAACTCAACAGAAGTTGAAGCTTTGGAAGCCTTTTTGTACACCACAGGAACTTGACACACTGTAAATGCCAAACTATCCTTTTGCAATGCGATACTTTGTTTTTGTTGCGCAACGTCTACGTATTCAAAATTATCAGCTGTTTGTATAAACTCTGAAGCTTTCATGATGCTCGAGTCAAAACCAAGAATACCATCTGTTACACGCATACCCAACTCACCAAATCGACACAAAATATCTTCTTTCACTTGACCTGTCATTCCGGGTTGTTGTGCGCCTTTTCCACCTGGTGTGTGTGAATATGGATCTGTAGGAAAAGCCCCATAGAGTTCCGGAGATTTATGTGCACCAATGCCGGCATTTATCTCGAAATAATGATCAAAAAGTTTTCCAATAATTGCTGGATCATTTTGCTCATCTATGGCTTTTTGTGTGGTCTCAAATGCTGCCAATAACAACTTAGAAACCATATGCCAATATATCGATCCTAAACCTTCGTAGCCAAAGAAAGTACCCGATCGTCCTGTGAACGATTTATGATCAAAAATAGCTTCAAAAATTGCATATACATTCTCCGATTCTTTGGTTGCTAAAGCTGTAAATTCTTCTGGTAAATTTTTTATTGCGGCTTTTAAACTGTCTACATTATTGAAATTACCATTGAAATGATATTCGCCATTACTGTCCTTAGTGATAACTTGAGTATTTCCCGCCTCTACTAATTTTTGTAGAAGCTTTGACGACGTTACTTGGGCTTTAGAAATTGTGTTTTTAGCAACAAATCGTGGCAACGTTTTGTTTGGATACAAAATATAGCTGTATTGGTCTGGCCTAAATAAGGCACTCGCCTTTAAGGCATCTAAAACACTTAAAGATTCTTCAACTGAAAGATAGCCCGAGCTCAAAACTGCCACTTGACCTTCTAACATTTCTGGTAAATAAGATACGGAAACCGCATCATCGCCTTCAATGGTCATAAGGTTGTAGGCATGGTAAAGGTTGTCTTGTCTTTTGTTGGCTTCAATAGAATGTTCTAAGTGTTCTAAAGCCACAGAAACAAAATTTGAAATTTCATCTAAATTGAGCGTGCTTTTCTCTCCTGAAAAACTTTGGTCATAAATTGTTTTACGGTATTGACTACCAGCAACACCAAGACCATCTAAAACTGTTTTACGGTCAACATCAGAAATGGATCCTGAGAGAAGGTGTTTGTTGTCTTGAAGCGTTTTGGCTACTTGTTTAAAAAATTCAATGAGTTCCACAGAAACCTCAACATCTTTTGTTGAAGTATTTTCTAATGTGGTAGCAAAAAATTTCAAGAATCTACGCAAATAGTACAGCGTGACCATGGAAACACCATTTCCTACCAATGCATTGTTTGCATCGTTCCATTCTGGGCGTTGGGTGTTCATCCAAATACCACCTTCGGGAATAAAGTTTGAGATTTTCGCCAAAACAGTTGCCAAAATTTTCTCAATGAAATTGACCTTATAAATAAATATGTTTTTATCCCTAAGCAATGCACCATCTACTCCAATTTCATCACGCTTTAGCTGAATTTTTGCTTCTGCTTCGTGATCAAAATCAATAGTGTTTTTTGGATCTTTAAGGATTTGCTCGTAAGGTTTGATTCTGTACGGAACATTGGCATACACAAATAAGTCCTTCGAAAAATAACTTTCCAATTTGTTCGGGTAATATTTTTCAATAAATTCTAGAAACTTGAGGAGATAAATTATCTGGTGGTCTCCCCAATAACCAATGTAAGACCAAGGGTTGTCTGGTTCGATGGTTTCCCAATCAAATCCATCTTTGGTAACTCTGTACGGATTGTATCCATCGAAAGTTGTTGCATTCAAGAATTTGTGAATCATCCCCTCAATGAACTCTGGATAGGAATGCACAAGTGCTTCCCAGTTTTGAAAAATATCGCGCCAGTTTCCTTGATAATCTAAAATTTTTGAACCGTCTTCATTTCTGGTATTGATGGAAAACTTATTCCAAGGACGACTAGGATCTCCATGACGTCGACTGAATTTTAATGGAAGGTATTCGTAACACAAACGCTTAAAGTTTTTGTCATCATCGGCTTGAGCTATAGATTTCAAATGGCTCAAATCAAATGAATCCGGAAGTGCATTTAAAATACTCGACTTCTTAAAAAATACTTTGTGGTTTGCATTTTCTATGTAAGCGTTAAAATCATCTTTTTCGATAGTATAATTGTGATCAAAAATACCTCCACGCATGATGTTAAACATGGTATTGGCAAAATGCCTTGTATTTCGAGTACGGTCAGAAGTTAGTTGAAGTCCGTCCGAAGCACCAACCAAAGCAATAAGCTGTTGGGTACCTTCTTCAACAGAGTCGTTTAATTCTTGAATTAATGTTGATTGATTTTTGATGTGCTTTTTAATTTCAACAATATCGTTGATGGATTGATTCACATTGGCCACAAGAGTCCATTGTTCTTGTGCTTTTTTATCAAGCGTGATGTCGGCTGTTAATAGGTAGGCGCCGCGTTCTGCTTTAATGTCAATTTCTTCCGTAATTTGTTTTCCTCTTCTAAACGCTTCAACTTGAGTAGATGAAATAAGTTTTTTTGATGAATTTAAACCAAGTGACCAAACTACATTTGCTTTAAGCGCTTCACTTGGTTCTGCTTTGTCTACAATAATGGCACTCAAAGAATAAATACCAAGTCCAGTATCGACTTCAAGTTCACATTTTTTGTAGGCATCTACCAAATTACTGGTACTGTTCTGAAGTGCATCTTCTACACCGTAGGGTAAAATATTTTGAATACCATCTAAGAGACGAATGTCAACGGGCTGTTCTGAAGTATTTTTTAAGGTTGATTTGCGTACAAAACCAAATGTATCACTTGAATTCCATTCGTACGTAAATGAAACTTCAAGGTCATGATTAATTTCTTCAAATATAACCTTGTTCCCATATGCATTTTTGTATAAATTTCTAGAGACTTCATAGACCCCTTCTTGTCGGCTAGAAAATGGTTCCCAAAGAAAAACTTTTTCTCCTTTATGGACTAAGAAAATCGACTTACTCCCTGTATGCTCGCTTGATTCTGTAATTTTATCGTCTGTATAATATGGAAAAAGAGCGTAATTGCTATTTTTTCTTCCTGCAGAAAGTCCTCCTGTGCTTGATATGAACATCCAATGATCAGAGTTGCTTACGATGCTCATAAAGAATGGGCGCATTTTGTTAAAATTCGAGATCTTATAAAAAACTTCGTTACCAAAATTTACCTCTTCGCCAGAAACTTCTTGATTCGAAAAATTTGCAGCGTTCTTACCTATATATATTTTGTTGTTTAAATCCATTTAAAATTTGTCAATAATTGTAATTGGTTGTTTGTTGTCTATTCAAAAAAAATGTGCTTTTATTCAAAAAAAACACCATCACAAAATAGGACTATTTTTTAGTTTGCTGTAATAATAAAACACTACAATTAGTATACAAATGAAATTTATTTATGTACCTTATCAAAGGTGTAACTTGCACAGCTTTATCTGTAAACAGTAAGAAAAAGGGGAGACTGAAAGGTTTTGACGAAAATATATTTAAATCATTTGTTGTTATTCAACCACAACATATTTGTTTCGCTTTCAAAATGTTACAAAAAACAACAACAACATTTTACGATTTAAAAAAAATACGTCATGAGTATCCCACAACACTAAAAAAAGCTCGTAGCAGTGCAACGAGCTTTTTTGAATAATTTAAATAAAAACTATAAAATGATATTTTAATTATGGAGTTACACAAGGCGAACTTAACTCTGGCAAAAATGTCCAAAGTTGAGTACTATTACCCCACGCAGACATGCTTTCTCTTAGTTTTGCATTGTCTGCTTTGAATTGCCCTTCACCATGTGTTTCATTGTAAGCGGCTACGACTTTTGACCATTCATCTGAACCATCAGATTGCATTTCTGCATGATCTTTGTGTGCAAACCCAACGAGAACATTTAGACCACGATTTCCCGCAAAAACAGTCCAAACGCCCATGTCAAGTTGAGCTTCTGATTTGATGACTGCATCATAGACACGTTTGCGGAATGTCCAAAAATCATCAGCTTTAGCAGGATCAATATTATAAAGAATAACTTGACGTAATGGCTTTTCGCAAAGGTCTGTGATTTCGTGAGAAACATCTTTGTTGTAGTACCATACTTGTGGTAAATCATTTGTAACATGCGGCGCTACGGTTTCGTTCCACATTTGATACTCTTCTGGACTTCCATCTTCATCAAAAGCGGCCATATCTTGTTCTATGCGAGCTCTAAATAATTGCCCTGCTCGAGGTCCAGTTTCAATATAGAATGTATAATGTGCTCCTTTTTCTGCAGATTGGTTGTATTTCTGAGTTTTGGCTTTGATGGCTTCATAGACTTGTTCGCCCTTGTCTTCATCAACTTTGATGTAACGTGACTTTGCAACTTGAGCCGATAAGTTTGCTCCTGCAAACACCAATAATACGAAAATTAGTTTTTTCATTTTGAAATAAATTGGTTAATAATCTCAAATATAATAAAAATTGATTGCGTTTTAAAATCAAAAATTATGATTTAATAATATAGTATTGTAGACTAAATATTAGCTAAACATGGATGATAAAATATCGGTAAATGAAAAATTAGTATGAAACCTTTAGTTTGATTTTTGAAGAATCTAAGTTAAGTTCATCAATATGGCCTAAAATTTTACGATCATCAGAGATTAAGTGTGCATGAAAGAAACTATCGTGATGCGTAAAAACAGCCTTATGATTTCGAGAAAAAAAACCGATCAAAGATCCACTAATGTTTTCGAAATCATACTGAGTCAACCCTTGGTGTGCTTCATCTGGTGATGATACTGTCTTGCCCTTTGGAAGATTCACACTGTGAAGTTTAATGTCTTCAAATACGCCATCAATACGCACCAATAATGGTTGGTCATAATTTTTATACACTGAATCGATATGTTCTTCAATTCCTTTTAGTGAATAATTTGTAGCAGTTAATTCAATAACTTTTAGATTACTATTGGATGTGTACACAAAGAATGGAGCGCTGGCCGAAGGAACTTTATTTACCTCGTGTGAAATACTATCAATAACCTTCGATACAAATGTTTGTCCTTCAAATACTACTATTTCTCCTTTTAAAAACTCAATAGGTCCTAATCCATAGGTTTCTTTGTAATTTAATGAATCTGTTGCAATCTTGCCTTTTAATTCTCCTTTCCACATCACATCTCTCATTTCACCTACAACCTTGATAGAAGAAGTGTTAGTCGATTTGGTACACGAGGCAAACAGAAGCACGGAAAAGATGTAAATAATATTTTTTAACATGCTGTAAAAATAAAAAAACGGTTACACTTTTATAAAAGAATCACTCAAAGCTTAGTGGTGAGTTTAATGTAGCATATTTTTAGTTGCTACAGTTCTAAAACCTGAATGGTCTGAGCTAGAATCTGGACTCGTACCCATTTTAGCAGAAATTCTAAAACTTGCACAATAAGAGGCATTACATAAAAATGAGCCCCCTTTTATAATATGTTCTAGTTGGTACGGATTACTAGGGCTATAGGATTTATCTGCACCTTTTGGGTTTTTAGACACCTTGGAAATATCGAGTTCTTTGTAGTAATTTACGTTAAATAAGTCACTTGTTAGTTCCCACACGTTCCCAAGCATATCATAAATACCAATTGAATTGGGATCGAAAGATTTTACTGGAGCGATAGATTCAAAACCATCCCGAGAATCATTTTTGACAGGAAAAACACCTTGCCAAGTATTGGCCTTTTGATCTAAAATATCGGGATTATTCCCCCAAGTATAAATACTGTTCGACCTGGTACCCAAAGCTGCGGCTTCCCACTCAGCTTCAGTTGGTAAACGTCGGTTTGCCCATTTACAATATGCCATGGCATCTTCGTATGCAATATGCACTACTGGATAATTGTCTTTACCTTCGATGGAACTATTTGGTCCTTGTGGATGTTTCCAGTTGGCTCCAATCTTCCATGTCCACCATTGTAAATAATTACCCATAGAGGCTATTTTGTTAACATTTTTGTTAAAAATTAAACTACCAGGCTGCAAGAGAGAATCGTGGGGTTTTGGAGTCCCTACTGGTAAGTTTTCCTTCATTACTTCCCAATCAATTTCTCGTTCTGCAACTGTTTTATAGTTAGTTTCTTTAACAAACTTCTTGAACTGCTTGTTGGTTACTTCTGTGATATCAATAAAAAAGCCGTCTACATATACTTGATGTGCTGGTTGTTCTCTAGGCATAGCATACTGATCACCTTTTTTGGCACCTTGTGTAAATGTTTTACTTTCTACCCAAACCATGCCAATTGGTGCCTGAGTAGGCTTACTCTTTACCTCTTCTTTACAGGAAGTAAAACTGTAAATTGTAAAAACAATAAGACTAAGCTTTATTTTAAAAAATAAATTTCTACTCATAAGATAAAGTCGTTGTAAAACATTCGCGATTTTCTAAATCTAAAAAATTAAATGTTATTTACGGTTAAAAACCATCCTATTTCATAATTCTCTTTAGGTTTTAGCTTTTTTAGACCAATTCCATTATTAAAGCTATCTGAAACACCAGTTGTTGGTTCTATAGCGATCATGTCAGGGTGTGGTGGTGTATAGAGTTGTAAAAAACTATTCGCCTCAGAACAATCCATAGTGAGTGTATATTTTGGAGTTTTAAAATTAATCGTACTGGTTTTCAACACAAAACAAGTATCTAGATATTGATCCTTAACCTCTACTAAACCAAAATTTTCATCTACCTCAAGGCCTTCAGTAATGCAGCGGTCGTTTAAAACCAGCTTCTGATTTGAATCAAAAATAACTGAGCTATTGTATCGATCAGAGCTAAGGAAGTAAGGATGCCATCCCAAAGTAAATGGGAAAGTCTTTAAATCTGTGTTCTTTATTTCTACAACTAAATTCAAGGACGTATGAGTTAATATGTATTTCAGCTGAATTTTGTAGGTGTAAGGAAAGCCTTCTGTATGGTTGTCTTCAACATAAGTCAATACAACTGACACATAATCTTCTTTAATATCACTCTCTAACAACACGAACTCTTTGTTGTAAACTAATCCGTGCAAGGCATTGTTCAATTTCTTTTCGTTTATATCAAGTTGATGCCATTCATTTTCAAATTCATAACGACCATCTTTTATTCTATTTGCGAAGGGAAATAAGATTGAAGAGGCATAGGTTTTGGAATAATCTGACTCTTTCATCTCACGAATAAGTTGATGACCCCCTAATACTAATTCTTTTAATCTAGCGCCTTGATTTAATTGAATTTTAGCGAAAGTTGTTGTTTTAGAATTAGAAATTTCAATATTATTTTGATTCGTTATTTCACAATATTGTTGTTTGACTTGAAACATAATGTCAATTCCTTATTAATCCTTTGGACTGCTGTGTAGTTGCAATAGGGATTATGACTTTTGAAAATATTTACTAAATACCAAAAACAACACGCCGCACATTAGCCAAGCTGGTAATGTCACAAAAGATAAAAACACATCAAATTGTACTGAAATAAAATAAAATAATCCAAAACTTATACCCCAGGCCAAAAATACCGATCGGTTGAACGATAAGTTTGCCTTTTCTGCGTAATTTTTTATTATTCCCAATTTTTTTGAAAAGAAATGCTCAAAAACAATCACAGCACCAAATGGAGCGAGTATAAACCCATACAATGCAACAAACCCAAGAAGTTTCATAGCAAATGCTGGAAACAACCCAGCGATTGTTGCAATTCCTCCTGCGATTATGGTAATCCAAAATGTTGACACTTTAGGGATAATAGCCTGAAAGGCTAACCCTGCTCTATATATTGTAGGATTTGCTGTTGTCCAACCAGCCAAAACGACAGCAATGATTCCAAATACACCAATTGCTTTATTGGCTAATGGGCCTGGTGCAACCGGTGGGGCTTCTCCATTTGAAAGAAAAGCCTGGGCCTCTGGTGATTTTAAATACACCGCATATAATAGCGCTGCCGCAATCCAAGCCATGTAGTGACCAACATACATTCCTGCAGCAGTAGTCCACCCCGCTTTGGCGTTGTCAGCAAATCTAAATACCGATAAATCAGACATACCAATATGCATCGCGCCATTGGCAAACCATGACCATATTACAACATGCCAGAAAGTAAATTTTATTTGTCCTGGGAATGGTTCAGAGCCCTCCCCCCAAATATTCCAAAAATCGGAGAAACTAGATACGCCCAATTGATTTAGTGCCACAATGCCACAAGCAAGAAACGCAACTACAATAATTGGGGACATCCAATTAGCGGCTTTGGTCACAGTATCATATCCCCTAGCCGCGATAATTGATATTACTGCACCAATTAATATAACTATGATAACCCAAGTCAACCCATTTGGCGTCGTATCAGTTAGTTTTGGCATAGGCATGTCAAAAGGAACGCCTACTGCAGTGGCTGAAACGGTAATCATAGAGCCTGCTAAAAAGCAAAATAAGATACCATTAGCAAGGTTATAACCTGTTACTAATTTCTTTCCACAAATTTTCTCAAGTTGATAGTAGAGTGTTAGTCTATTTTTAACAGCGATTTCTGCGGTTAGATATCGCCAACTTAATACAGCCAACAAATTACCAAGTAATAGACCAATAATTAAATCAAAAGCGCTTACTCCAGCAGTTAAAAACAATGGACCAATCATAAATTCAGTACCGGCTGCGTGCTCTCCTGCATACATGCCTAAAAAGCTCTTCCAACTTTTAAATCTTGATTTGGGAACAGGTGTTCTTTCTAATTCACCTCCCGTATTATTTTCGATATGTTGTTCTGTATTAGTATGACTCATGTCATTTGGTTTTTGTTAGTTAGTTTTAGCTTTTTCGGTGTTATGTGATTAAATGCTCAGGAAAGTCTGTGGTTTTTTCGCAACACAACTGTTCCATTACTTGCTGCAATTCTGTTTTTAACAAAGAAATGGTATGATCTCCTCCTTTATTTCCCAAAGCTGAAACGCCGTACATAAAAGAGCGCCCCATAAAAGTAAATTTAGCACCACTGGCCATTGTTCTGGCTATATCTGGTCCAGAACGAATACCACTATCCATCATTACTTCTATTTGATCTCCATATTTTTCAGCAATAGTTGTTAGTGGTTTAATTGCAGATTGTCCAGCGTCCAGCTGTCGTCCGCCATGGTTGGAGACAATTATACCGTCGAGCCCTAATCGTATGGCTTCTTCTGTATCATACTCTGAAGCAACGCCTTTAAGGACCAATTTTCCTTTCCACATGTCTCTAATTGGTTTTATCTTTTCTTCGTTTAGGCGTCCGCTAAACGTTTGATCCATAAACTTACCTAATTGTTTTAGATCCAGATTTTTTGGCATATATGGCTTTAGTACTTCAAAATTAGGAATACCATGCTTCAACGTTTGCAAACTCCAATGAGGGCGGCCAAACGCTTGTAAAATATTACTCAAATTCATTTTGGGCGGCATCGCTAATCCGTTTCTAATGTCTCTTGGTCGAAATCCAAAGGTTGGCACGTCACACAGAATCACTAAAACAGGACATTCAGCAGCTTCTGCTCTTTTTATGATATCGTCACGAAGTTTGTTTTCTGTTGGATGGTATAGTTGAAACCAAGCTTTTCCTTCAGTTAACTCACTAGCACGTTCAATACTTGTAGTGGTAACGGTACTCAATATAAATGGAATATTGTGATTGAAAGCGGCCTTGGCTAAAATTTCTGGAGAATTGGGCCACATAAGACCTTGAAGACCAACAGGTGCTATACCAAATGGGGCATCATATTCTATACCGAATAAACTTGTTTTTAAGGATGATCCCTGATGTTTTCTTAGATAATTTGGTTTTAATTGAACGTCTCTAATTTCAGATGTATTTCTTATTAAATTAACATCTTCATTACAGCCTCCATCAAGATATTCAAAAGCAAATTTTGGAATTTTTTTTCGGGCTTTTATTCTTAAATCTGCAATTGATGGGTAGCGTGTATCTAACTTCATGATCATATTTTATTTTATAATGAAAGGCACATGTTTTTTTAGTGCATAATTCTTTTTTAAAAATTTTGAGTTGAGCTTGGTATCCGAAATAGATATCGCAGCTCCTAATGCAGACCCTAATGATGCATCGGTTGTTCTTAAATTTTTTCCTCTAAAATGATGCGATAACAATTTAATATAAATATCATTATTACTAAAGCCACCGTCAACATATATTTGTTCAATTTCATTATCGCCGATTGCTTCCTTGATACTATTTATTTGTAAAAGCACGAGTTCTATCATCAACTGATGGTAGGAATAATCGTATTTATCGCTAGTAAGACGTGTTTCGGATGGCATATTTTGGTCAGAAATACTTTCCCATTTAAAAGAATACCTAAAATCTTGCATGATTTCTGAATACGTATCGTAATTGAATTTCACCAATCTGTGATAGTTATCATCGACACCAAAGTGTTTATCTAATTTGGCAACTTGCAGCTTGTATTCGTTCCCTAAAAACAAACGTGAAGCAATTACAGGTTTACCATTTATGCGCATATAGTTTAGGCTATCTTTATTAGAATTGACTTCATTTAGTTGATTTGTAAATGGATTAAAAACAATGCTCCAAGTTCCAGTTGAAACTAAGACAAACTTGGTTTTTATACTTCTCACATAAGGCAGCAAAGCCGCAGAACTATCGTGTATACCAACACCAATTTTAATACGATTACCGTTATAATTCATATTAATACTTGTTTCTGTTGATACTATTGGCGGTAAAATACTAATTAACCCCTCCTTATAAACCCACGAATGATAATCTTTCCTTTTGTAATCCCATAACGCTGTGTGACATCCTATACTGGTGTATTCACTAAGAGGGACCCCGGTAAAGATATAGCTTAGGTACTGCGGTAAATGTAACGAATATTTAATCTTTTTGAATAGTTCTGGATTTTCTTTCTTTAACCAATATAGCTGCAATCCAGAATTTAACATGCTAAGGTCTCCACAACCTGTAACATTAAGAAATTCGTCTTTGGGACCGTAGGATTCAAAGAACGAATCCACAATTCGCTGTGGGAGAGGTTTGGTATAGTTATATAATGGTGTCAAAGGATTCCCGTTTTTGTCTAAATGGACTAAACTGGCACCGTAGGTTGAAAAATTTATAGCCGTTATGTGAAATTTTTTGGCTTCAAGGATACGATCAAATACACTTTTTAACCATTTTTGAAGTGCTAGAAGGTTTTCCGTTGGATGCCCATCTTCATCTTCAATTTCGTCAAAAGAAATATATTCTTTATGTACTTCTTTGAAGTCTTTATCGAACAAGAAGAATTTCTTATTGGTTTTGCCTATGTCAAAAACTGCTGTAACTTCTGGCTTCATATTGACAATGTTATAGTCCAGTAGCAACTGTATTTTTACCTCTTTCTTTAATCAGCTGAGCTCTTATGCCTAATGCTCTGTAAGCATCTATGGGTTGTATGGCGCCACCTGCATTCATACGTGCTCTTTCAATTAAAGGCCTCACATCAGTACGGTAGGCATTTTGTAAAATTTCCTGACATTTAACAACATCGTTATCATTTTGGGCAATTTTTAATAAATTTTGATCTACTAAAAGTGCTTTTGCATAGGCTTCTTGGATGGCTTCCAGCGACTGAATTAGATCCTCCAATGGGTCTTTGATATTGTGGCTTGCGTCTATCATCCAAGCTAAATCTGGATTTTGTGGATTGTTCTGCATGCCATAAACCAATTCATTAAAAATTAAGAATAAAGCATATGGCTTAATACTACCAACGGTTAAATCGTCATCTCCATATTTGCTGTCATTGAAATGAAAGCCACCAAGTTTACCTTTAAGCTGTAATATGGCAACAATCTGTTCAATGTTTGTATTGGGCAAATGGTGTCCTAGATCAACGAGCGTATAAGCTTTGTCACCACACCCATTAGCCAACATTAATGACGCACCCCAGTCTTGGATTACTGTGCTGTAAAAATTTGGCTCATAAGGTTTGTACTCTACTAATAGTTTCCAATCATCTGGTAAACCTTTGTATATGTCAATTAAACTATCCTGCGTATTTTGAAATGCAGTCTGAAAATTGTTTTGTCCAGGAAAACTGGAGCCATCTGCCAGCCAAACTGTTAGAGCTTTAGAACCTAATTTATCACCTATTTTGATGACGTCTAAATTATGTTGAATTGCTTGATCTCTGACTGCTTTACTCGTATTACTCAAGGAACCATATTTGTAACTTTCGGCTGAATTGATTTGATCTTGAAAGGTATTGGAATTTACAGCGTCAAATTTTATGCTTAAAGCATCGGCTTTTTCTTTAATTGCCTTGTAATCTGAAGGTATATCCCATGGAATATGCATAGAAACTGCACCTGCTGTTTGTGTTAGTTGGTGTATTATCCCTATATCTTCGATTTTTTGTTCAAGATTAGTAGGCTCGCCATAAAATGAAAAACGTCCAAACCGTGTGCCTCCAGCTCCTAGCGCCCAGCTTGGGATAGCAACCTGAAATTCAGACAATCTGGAAACGATTTCTGAGAGATTATGATTTTGTTTCGTTAAGCTCTGAGCCAAAAAGTCAAATCTTTCGTTATGGCTTTGTAGTTCATTTTTATTGTATTCAGAAATTTGATTTTTATTTATTTCCATAGCTGTAAAATTATTCATAAAAAAGAAACTTCCAATACTTCAGTCAGAACTTTTGGAAGTTTTCTCCACTTAATTAAATCACTTTTTTGTTTAATTATCTAACAAAGGCATTTGCCATACCGCCATCAACATTTAAAATATTCCCTGTGGATTTATCCAGTAATCCCACAAAAGAAAACACTCCATTAGCAATATCGTCTGGAGTTATAATTTCGTTTAATAAATTCCTTTTAGCATAAAAAGCGGGTAATTCCTCGACGGTGATTCCATTGGCTTTTGCACGACCTTCTGCCCATGCGCCTTCCCAAATTTTACTACCAACAATAACTCCATCAGGGTTAACGGTATTCACTCGAACTTTATCTTTCGCTAATTCTGCGGCCAACAATCGGACCATGTGTTGTTGTGAAGCTTTGGCGGTTCCGTAAGCTACATTGTTCGGCCCTGCAACCAAGCCATTTTTACTTGCTATAGCGATGAAATCTCCTCCAAGACCTTGTTGGCGTGTAATTTTAGAAAACTGCTTTGCAAGATCAAACTGTCCTTTTACTAAGATGTTCTGAAGGATATTCCAATCTTGGTCTGTTGTATCTAAAAGTGGTTTAGATATGGCCAAACCTGCACTATGTACAACAATATCGACCCCACCAAACTCTACACATGCCTTTTTGTAAGCATTTGCTATAGATTCTGTGTTAGTAACATCACATACTGCATAGGTTGATACATCTCTCTTATAAGTGGCATTAGCTGTAATAAGACTTTCTTCATTAATATCTGTTAAAACAACATTTGCGCCTTCAGCAGCTAATTTGTCTGCAATAGCTTTCCCAATTCCGCCTCCTGCACCAGTTACGAATGCTACTTTTCTCGATAGAGGTTGTTCTTTTGGCATACGCTGTAGTTTAGCTTCCTCCAATAACCAGTATTCAATATCAAATGCTTCTTGTCTAGGTAGAGACGTATACTCTGTAATAGCTTCTGCACCACGCATTACGTTAATAGCGTTGATATAAAACTCATTAGCCACACGTGTTGTCTGTTTGTTTTTTGCAAAACTAAACATACCAACTCCTGGGTAAATAATAATCACAGGGTTGGCATCTCGCATTGCAGGACTATTATCTCTTTTACATGTGTTATAATAATCTGCATACTCTTGTCTGTATGCTTCAAACGCTGGTTCTAATTTCTTCAATATGGCATCAGCGTCCGATAGATCTTCATTTTTATCTAACTTTAAAACTAAAGGTTGAATTTTAGTTCTTAAAAAATGATCTGGACAAGACGTACCCATTGGTGCCAGCCTTTCTAAGTCATTGCTATTGATGTATTCCATCACAACATCAGTGTCTGAGAAGTGACCGATCATTCTCTGTTCAGAAGAACACAACCCTCTTAACAACGGCATGATTTGAGCCGCTTTTTCCAGTCGCTTTTCTTTTGGCAAACTTTCTATTTTCTGTCCACCAAAAACACTACCATTTTGTTTTATTTTTTTGTCGATAAATTCAGAAGCCATTTCAATAACCTCTAAACTATTAATATAACATTCATATGAGGTGTCGCCCCACGTAAAAAGCCCGTGAGAACCTAAAACAATTCCTCTAATACCAGGGTTATCGGCTAAACATTTTTCAATTTGAAGACCAAGATCGAAACCTGGACGTTGCCATGGTACCCAACCCATGGTATCTCCCCAAATTTCTTTTGTTACTTTTTCACTATTCTTAGCTGCAGCAACAGCAATTAGAGCATCTGGATGTAAGTGATCTATATGTGCAAATGGCAATAAGCCATGCAATGGTGTGTCAATAGATGGTGCTTTACTATCTAAATCATAAATACAGTGATTAAACAGCCCCACCATACGATCTTCATCTTCAATACCTCCATATACATTTTTCAAATCTCGAAGTCTGTCTACATAAATACCTGCAATACCGCTTCTATTTAGAGTTCCTATATCTCCACCGGAACCTTTGATCCACATCACCTCAACGTCTTCATTAGTTAAGGGATCTTTTTCGATAGTTCTGCAACTGGTGTTACCTCCGCCATAGTTAGTAATTCTTAAATCAGCTCCAAGGATATTAGAACGATACAAGAACAAGTCTACTTGGTTGTCGCCCAATGCAGTAGCTTTGTCATTGTCCCATAAATAATCAACGTGTTTAAATTTTCTATTAATGATGTCCATATTTTTTAAAAATAATAAATTGTGATATCAAATTTATATTTGATTCGTATATTTTGTGTCCTGTACTATACGGTATCTTTATTCTTATTTTTAAATTTTAATATTCTGAGGCTCAATAGTCGCAACTCGTGTGTACTAAGTTACAGACTCCGTGAATTCTTGAGATTGAATTAATTCGATTGAGCATCAATATTTCTCACATTTTAGAGAAAAGCTCTTTACAAAATTATAAATTATTATATTTGTTTTTTATTTTTTGATTGCTTAACCACCAAATAATCACAGATCAACATGAACTTGTTTGATTGTATAAATATCGATGAGAATTCTAGAGTACCCAAGTACCAACAGATAATTGATTCTATCATTTATAATATTTCTGAAGAAAACTTAAAGATGGGTGAAAAAATCCCATCCATTAATAGGTTTAGTGAAGAGTTTTATTTGTCTAGGGACACTGTAGAGAAAGCCTATAGTATACTAAAAGAACGCAAAATAATAAATGCTATTCGTGGTAAAGGATATTACATAAATCGCACAAAATTAATTTCCAAAACCAATATATTATTTTTGGTTAATAAGCTAAGTTCTTACAAATTAAAAACTTATAATTCGTTTATTAATAATATGGGACCTAATTCTCACACAGACCTTATGACCTATCATTGTGATGAATCGCTTTTTATTAATTTATTGGACAAGCATAAGTCTTCTTACGATTATTATGTTATTATGCCTCATTTTAAGACGGAAAATTTAAAGCACACTAGTTTTACTGATAATGCAATCAAGGCGCTTAAAACACTACCACAAGGTAGACTTGTTATATTAGATAACATAAAATCTGTAATGGAAGGCAATCACATTGAAGTTTATCAAGATTTTGAGAATGATATATACAATGCGCTCAAAGAAGGTATTGACAAAATAAATTCATACAAGAAAATTATTTTATTTTACCCTGAAAAAACGCAGTACCCATATCCTAGAAGAATTTTACATGGGTTTAGGAAATTTTGTGTAGAATTTAAATTAGATTTTGAAATTTTTGAGAAGGTAATTGACCACATGATAATAAAAAAAGGAGATTTATTCATAACTATTGAAGAATCTGATTTGGTAAGTTTGGTCAAGCAAGCCAAAGAAGATGAACTTGTACTCGGTGAAGATATAGGTATCATTTCTTATAATGATACGCAGCTAAAAGACTTATTAGGTATCACGGTTCTTTCCACAGACTTTAAAATAATGGGCGAAACGGCTTCTGATATGATTATAAATCACAAAAAAGGAAGTATAAAAGTACCATTCAATTTAATTGAAAGAGATTCTCTTTAAAAAAACACCTTTTTCCATTGATTTTAAACCATTAGGATTAGAATAAACCTAAAATACTTGATACAATCTAGTAAGCCCTGTAATACGCCCTAGTATTGTCGGTTTCAATAGAAACATTTTTATAGATCAACTTGTCGCCCTTTCCAATGTAAACACTTTTTAACCTTTCGACTTCATTTAAGGTAATGACCGCAAAAGTCCCTTTAAAATAAATCCCTAAGCTTTCATCTATAAAGACGTCATTTGCAGACAAAGTAATCACATATTGTATCAATGTTTCCGTAGGTGTCTCGCTTATAATCTTCAACCCTTTATAAATATGATTCTCCTGTAATTTTTCTATAGACCTTACCGTCGCCTCTTCGTTTTCATTAAAAGGTTCATAGACCACTACAAAAGGGTTCTTCCAGGCTTCACCTTTTTGACGAATCACAAGAGTTGGCGTCGTTAACTTATTATAGGGCTTAGGAGATTCAAAAGTTGTTGGTGCTTTTACTTTAGTATATTCCCTATGTTCAAATCCAGGAATTTGTAGTTGCATAAAAACAGCACCTGTTTCTAATTTTTTAGTGTGAAATGTGGCCTTAACATGACCTCCATAAGAAGCAGAAGTTTTAGCCTTCTTAAAAAAATGCCATCCTGGATTTCTATATTCCTTATTTCGCCTCCAAACGCCATTGGCATTAGCCTTGTAGCGATTTGGTGTTTTTTTAAATACCATATCTTTAGTTTCAAAAACTAATTTATCCCCAATATTGTGATATAAATAGTCATGATACTCATTCGGCAATCTTGATTTTGACCTAAACACGTCTACGTAATAGCCTGTTGTTGGTGATGTTCGCACTAATGCTAATGTACGTTCTTGGGCCGCCTCCGCTTTATCTCCTTTATTATCATCAAAACTGGTTTGACTAAAGGAGTGGAAGGGCGAAACAGCTTCTTCGCCAACTTGAGGTTCCATTGCAATTAAATTTACTGAATTTATACCCAAATTTACCCAACCACCTTCGCCTTTTGAACTACCATTCACAATCACAGTATTGTGTGCAGCAAATAGTCTTGAATAGTTTTCGTGTAAATCTTTACCATATCGTTTTCGACCATTATCTACCCCTAAAACCTCACCTTCGCCGTACAATTCAATATTCATACCCTCGGCATGTCCGTGTACCATATGCGCACCGCCTACAAAACCCATTAAACCATCTTTAGCGTTATTGGTACGGCTCAAATTGCGCTGTAATACGATGCCTGCATGATACACTCTATCGGTTCTGGGCAAGTCGATCTCGATACCTTGATCGGCAGTAATATTGGAATACCAAAACAAAGCCTCTAAACCATTCCTTTGGTACTTTCCATTTTTGATTGCATGTTTTATAAGTGATGCAAATTTTTCTTGTAAATCCAAAAGACCATCCATTTTAGCTAAAACATAAGCATCTTCATAAGCCTGATATGGAGCATGTGCATTTCTGTGACCATCTCCCCAACGAATAATTTCATCGTTAGGATACACAAAATAATCTAAGCGCGGTAGAGCGTGTAAAATATTCGGATATTGTTGTCCTAATTTTAATGACGGATTATATCTATTAACCACTAGCATGAGCTTTGTTAAGATTGAAGTGGAGTGATTTAAGTATTGTGAGGTTTCGGGCCATATATCTCCTTGATTTTCATAATTTAAAGCCATTACTCTTAAAGCATCCTGATGTGCAGTGCTATCATTCAAAAAATAAGACAACCATGCTTCACGCTCCTTCTCATCATCCATACCCAGGGCATTGAACACTAAATTTGGAGCTTCTAACACACAATGGTTAGAGCCGGTTTGCCCATAATTTACGGTGATATTGGCATAGGTTTTAAAAACGTTTTGAACTTCATCAAAAGGAAAGTTTACGTTTTGATTTTTTATGAAATCGAAAGCTTTACCGTCATTTTTAATATAAGGATGAATAAAATCGTAAACCAATGGTAGTTTATACCCTATAACTCGAACTTCCCTGAAACCATCATAAGGAAACAACCAACCTCCTCTTCCATGCCAATCTGAGAGCTTTGATTTTTGAACTGATTTGGTAAAAGTATACAGAATGGTACTTGCGACGTATGCATATTTTTC
>CBFHQL010000017.1:0-37824 GCA_965658025.1 Flavobacteriaceae bacterium
TTGAGTAGATGCGCAAGTGCAATACCATCGGCAACGCCGAGTTGAGGGCCCAAATGCGATATCATGCCTACAATTTTATAATCTTGTGTTCCAAAATGAAACGAGCGATCACGTCCTTTGGTAAAACCACTCGCTTTCCCTTGCCACTGTGCAAAAAGTCTATGTAAAGGAATGTTACGCGTGGTAAAAACCCCAAGATTTCGATGCATAGGCAAGATGTATTCATCGTTTTGAAGTGCCATGGTCACACCTACCGAAATTGCTTCTTGACCTATACCTGAAAACCATTTTGAGATTTTCCCTTGGCGCAAAAGAATCAACATTTTTTCTTCAATCATACGCGATTTAAGCATATTGAAATAGAGAGATAATTGCTGCCTTTTAGAAACTTTAGCTTTAGAATATGGAAATACCGATTTCAATAAAACGCTGTATAGATTGTTCTCAAATTTATAAAAATAAAACTGAACTTAGGAATCAAAGTTTAAAACCATATTATTTAATCCAACGATTTTATATATTTGTGTAAAGAAAGTCATTGCTATGAACAAAATTCCAAGTGTAAACCTCAACGATTTTTTATCTGATGATGATGTATTGAAACAAAAATTCGTTTCTGAAATTGGTCATGCATATGAGTCTATTGGGTTTGTAGCACTGAAAGGTCATTTCCTCAAAGATGCGCTCGTAGATGCACTTTATAATGAAGTCAAAAAGTTTTTTGATATGTCGGTCGACAAAAAAAGACAATACGAAGTTCCAGGAATTGGAGGACAACGTGGTTATGTGTCGTTTGGAAAAGAAAGTGCCAAAGGCCGAAAAGAAGGCGATTTGAAAGAGTTTTGGCATTTTGGGCAGTATGTAGAAAATGACCCAGAATTAGAAAAAGAATACCATGACAATGTGATGGTAAAAGAATTACCAGAATTCAACAAAGTAGGCAAAGAAACATACAAAATGTTGGAAAAAACCGCCAAATATGTCTTACGTGCATTGGCCCTTCATTTGAACTTAGAAGAAACCTATTTTGATGAATTTATACACAATGGCAATAGCATTTTAAGACCTATCCACTACCCGCCCATTACCAAAGCTCCTGAAAAAGCAGTTCGTGCTGCAGCGCATGGTGACATCAATTTAATTACGCTTTTGATGGGTGCTCAAGGCCGTGGTTTACAAGTACAAAACCACAAAGGTGAATGGATTGACGCCATTGCTGAAGCTGATGAACTCATGATTAATGTTGGCGATATGCTTTCCAGACACACCAACAACAAGTTGAAATCGACCATACACCGCGTGGTGAATCCACCAAAAGAATTATGGGGTACATCTCGTTATTCTATTCCTTTTTTTATGCACCCCATCAGTGCTATGAAATTAGACGTTTTGGACAGTTGTATAGATGAAAATAATCCAAAACAATTCGAAGACATCACAGCGGGTGAATTCCTTAATCAGCGTTTGGAAGAATTGGGGTTAACCAAAAGCTAATGGATTTAAGAGATCAACTCAAAAATTTGTTCCCAGAACATCAAGAATCAGAGGAAGAACAGAAGTCCAAACCAAAAGCTGACTTTTGGCTTCAAGACGCACCATTGATTTGCAAATATGAAAAACGTAAAGGGAAACCCATCACTATTATTGAGGGCTATACAGGTGCTGATACTGACTTCAAAAAATTGACTTCAAAACTCAAAAAAGAATTTAGTGTAGGCGGAAGTTTTAAAAACGATACCATCATCATTCAAGGGGATTACAGAGATAAGATTATGGAACTTTTAAAGCATATGGGGTTTAATGTAAAGCGTGTAGGTGGGTAAAAATAAAGGAAATGAGCATTAAACAATCTGAACTTATTTTAAACGAAGATGGCAGTATTTATCATCTGCATTTACGGCCAGAACATTTAGCGTCAACAGTAATCACTGTTGGTGATCCCGACCGTGTAGCTCAAGTTTCAAAATATTTTGACCGCATCGATTTTAAACAACACAAAAGAGAGTTTAAGACCCACACAGGTACATACAAAAACCAACGCATAACCGTACTTTCTACAGGCATTGGTTCAGACAATATCGATATTGTTTTGAATGAATTGGACGCATTGGTCAATATTGATTTTGAAACACGCACCATCAAAAATAAACTCACTTCATTAAACATTGTACGTATTGGAACTTCTGGAGCGTTGCAAGCGGATATCCCTGTAGATTCATTTTTGATGAGTTCGCATGGTTTGGACCTCAACGGAATGTTGCCATCCTATAACATTGAGGGGATTCGCCACAAAGAATTTGAATCCGCTTTTTGTACACATACGCAATGGAGTACTGATCGGGCACAACCAGTGCTGGTGGACAATTCAAAAGGATTGGAAGACCAACTTTTTGAAGGCCACATTTTAAAAGGGGTTACCGCTACCTGTGGTGGATTTTATGGCCCACAAGGACGCATATTACGTTTGGAACCAAAAGACAGTATTTTTAGAGACAAATTACAATCTTTTCGGTACGAAGATTTAAGAATAACAAATTTTGAAATGGAAACTTCTGCCATTTATGGTTTATCTAAATTGCTCGGCCATAAAGCATGTTCCATGAACGCTATTTTGGCCAACAGAGCCAATGGAACTTTTAGCAAAACCCCCGAAAAAACCATCGATCAACTTATTCAATACACTCTAAATAAATTGATTCCCTAATGAAAACAATACGCATTGGTGGTGTGCCTGAGCACTTTAATTATGCTTGGTATATTGGACTTAAAGAACATCTTTTTAAAGATAAAGGGATTCATTTAAGATGGGTCGATTACCCAGGAGGAACTGGAGCAATGACCGAAGCGCTTAAAAATAAAGACATCGACATGGCCGTGGTTTTGACCGAGGGGATTGTAAAAGCCATTTCTGAAGGCCACCCAAGTAAAATTGTACAAACTTATGTACAATCACCACTCATTTGGGGTATTCATGTAGCGCATGACTCACCCTACAACTCGACTTCAGACCTCAAAAAAACACATGCCGCCATCAGTCGTTATGGCTCTGGTTCGCACTTGATGGCTTACATCAACGCACAACAATTGGGATGGAATACAGAACAAGATTTAAAGTTTAAAATCATTAAAAATTTAGAGGGTGGAGTTCGGGCGCTCTCTAATGGTGAGGCCGACTATTTTTTGTGGGAAAAATTTACCACCAAACCTATTGTTGATGCAGGCGTTTTTAGGCGTATTGGCGAATGTCCAACGCCATGGCCATGCTTTGTTATTGCTGCTCATGATGAATTTATTAATCATGAAAATCCATCGTTAAAAACCATTCTTAATACCATCAATGCCATCACTAAAACATTTAAAGATATTCCTCATATAGACCGCATCATTTCTGAACGCTACGGACAAAAGCAAAAAGATGTGCAACAATGGCTTAGCCAAACCGAATGGGCGCAACATAACATTGACAAAAAAACCATTGAAGTGGTGCAAAATCAACTGATGGCGTTGGATTTAATTTCTAAAAAAGTACCCTTTTCTGAATTGGTACATACGCTATAACGTCCAGTCGATTGGATTTTTTCCTTTAGACGCTAAATAACGATTAGCTTTACTAAAGTGCTGATTCCCAAACCAATACCCTCGATTTGCACTGAGTGGCGAAGGGTGGCCACTTTCTAAAATTAAGTGCTTTTGAGCATCAATAAGTGATTTCTTTTTACGGGCATAACCGCCCCAAAGTAAAAACACGACATCGGCACATTCGTTAGAAATGGTTTCGATGACAAAATCCGTAAACTGTTCCCACCCCTGTTTTTGATGGCTCCCCGCCTGACCTTCGCGTACCGTTAAGGTGGCGTTTAACAGCAAAACCCCTTGCGTAGCCCAAGACGATAAATCGCCGCTTTGGGGATAAGGAATACCCAAATCGGTTTGCAATTCTTTAAAAATATTTATCAACGACGGTGGGTGCGGAATCCCCTCATGTACCGAAAATGCTAACCCATTGGCCTGACCTTTACCATGGTAGGGGTCTTGCCCAATGATGACCACATTCAGATGAGCTAACGGACACAGGGTCAAAGCATTAAAAACCATTGACTTTGGCGGATAACACACATGCGTACTGTACTCCTTTTCCACAAAGTCCAACAGCGCCAAAAAATAAGGGGTTTTAAATTCTGGTGTTAAAAAAGGGTTCCAACTGTCGTGTACTTTGCGCATAGTTTCTATAATGTTGGGGTCTTAAATAAATGCTAACAAAACAAATTTACAGGATATTCTAAACATTAATACCTAAATTTGTAAGCGTTTTTAAGTGTATGATCAAAATTTCTCAAAAAACCCTTGACGATTTAGAGTTTGATGCGGTAGTCGCGCAAGTTGCGGCGAACTGTATTACCTCTTTGGGGCGCACAGAAATTAATGCCCTTAAACCCTTTAGTACCAAAGAGGAAACCACCGAAGCCCTAAAATTGGTACATGAATTTGTATCCTCTTTTGAAAATGAAAACCGGATCCCCAACCACGGTTTTGAGGCCATCACTGAAGAACTCAAACTTCTGCGCATCGAAAATAATTTTTTGGAAGTGGAACAGTTTCGAAAAATTGCTTCGTTATCCATTACCGCCAATGTGCTTTTAAAGTTTTTTAAAAAATTCCACGACTACTACCCCCTACTTTCCGAGCGGTCTGCACAACTGGAACAAACGAAATTGATTTCCAACCAAATCAACAGCATCATCGACAAATATGGGGAAATTAGAAATGATGCTTCGGAGACTTTATATGCACTCAGAAAGTCCATTCAATCAGTGCGGACCAAAATAAACACCAGTTTTAATGCTGCCCTCAGCCATTACAACAGCGCTGATTATCTCGATGAAATACGAGAAACGGTAATGGAAAACAGACGTGTTTTGGCTGTCAAAGCCATGTACCGTCGAAAAGTCAAAGGCAGTATTTTGGGGGCGAGCAAAACAGGGAGTATTGTCTATATCGAACCTGATACGACGCACCAACACCAACGCGATTTAAATAACCTCGAATTTGAGGAAACCGAAGAAATCAAACGGATTTTGTTGGAACTCACGGATTATGTACGGGGCTTTAAACCCCTCCTCCAACAGTATCAAGACTATTTGGTGTTGATGGACGTTTTGTATGCCAAAGCAAAATATGCACAAGCCATCAATGGCATATTGCCTGAACTCAGTGACCAACAAGAATTATTTTTAAGAGACGCCTACCACCCGCTCCTTTTGGTGACCAACAATGAAGAAGGCAAAAAAACGTTTCCACAAACCATCAGTATGGCCACAGAAAGTCGAATTATCGTCATTTCTGGCCCCAATGCCGGTGGAAAAAGCATTACTCTAAAAACTGTGGGCTTGGTTCAAGTGATGATCCAATCTGGGCTTTTAGTCCCTATGCACGAACGTTCCAAAATGTGCTTTTTTGAAACTATTTTGAGCGATATTGGTGACAACCAATCCATTGAAAATCATTTGAGCACCTACAGTTACCGCCTCAAACAAATGAATCATTTTCTTAAAAAATGTACCAAACAAACCTTGTTTCTTATTGATGAATTTGGAACCGGAAGTGATCCTGAATTGGGTGGAGCTTTGGCCGAAACGTTTTTGGAGGTTTTTTATGAACGTGAGGCCTTTGGCATCATTACGACGCACTACAGTAATTTGAAACTTTTGGCCAACGAATTGCCTCATATTCAAAATGCGAATATGTTGTTTGATGAAAAAACACTTTTACCTATTTTTAAACTGGTTATTGGTCAAGCAGGCAGTTCGTTTACGTTTGAAGTCGCTCAAAAAAATGGCATTCCCTACAGTTTAATTAACCGTTCTAAAAAGAAAATAGAACGGGGCAAAATTCGTTTTGACAAGACCATCGCAAAACTCCAAAAAGAACGCTCTAAACTCGAAAAAACAGAACGTGCTTTAAAGCAAAATGAAGTTAAAAAGGGCTTGGAAGCCGAACGTTTGGAAAACATCAACGAAAAGGCACAAAAAAAACTACAAAACTATCAAGAACTCTACGACAGCAACCAAAGGTTGATTTATTTAGGTAAAAAAATTCAAGATTTGGGCGATAAATTCCAACAAAACAAACGCAAACGCGAACTCTTGGCGGAGTTGTTTAAATTGGTTCAAATTGAAAATTCCAAAAAAGAAAGACTAACCAACAAACAAAAACGAGCGCAACTCAAGGCAAAAAACCGCCTACAAAAAGAGGTCGATCAAAAAGTGGCCAAAATCCGAAAGGAAAAACAAGCCGCCAAAGCAAAAGCGGCCCAAGCCCCCCCAAAACCAAAACACAATTTTAAAGTGGGCGAAAACGTCCGTATGGACGATGGCAGAGCTGTGGGCACCATCGATAAGATTGAAAAAGGCAAAGCAGTGGTTAATTATGGACTCTTTACCACTACCGTAAGTTTGGAACGTTTGGAATTTGTAAAACCAAAGAAATAAGCCATGGTGGTCTTTTTTGATGGGGTTTGTACCTTATGCCAACGCAGTGTTCATTACCTTCTTAAACACGATAAAAAAAAGGTCTTAAAATTTGCTTCACTTCAAGGGCAATATGCCAAAAAAATACTACCTCCAGAAGACCTTAACAATTTAGAAAGCATTGTATTATATGACGGCAATGCACTCTACAAAAAAAGTACGGCCATCCTAAAACTTTGCAAAGTTTTAGGGGGTGGGCACAAACTACTGTTGGTGGGCTATCTCCTCCCCAAATTTTTAAGAGATGGGCTGTACAGCATGATTGCCAAAAACCGCTACCGATGGTTTGGCCAACAAGAGCACTGTATGGTCCCAACAAAGGATATACAGGACAGGTTTTTGGATTAAAAACTACTTCCCTTTCCCCTTTCCCATCCTATACACCAGAAAAAATTTAAAAAAAAGTTGTTAAAAAATGTGACTTTTTACAAAAATATGGGTCTATACTAATATGGAATTACAAATAATCCAATCGAAAATACACATAATAAGAGGTCGTAAAGTGATGCTTGACAAGGATCTTGCAGCTTTATATGGTGTAGAAACACGAGTGCTTAAACAAGCCGTACGAAGAAACAGTAAACGGTTTCCTGATGATTTTATGTTTCAACTTTCAAAAGTTGAGTTTGCAAATTGGAGATCACAATTTGTGATGTCCAATGCCGATAAAATGGGTTTGCGGTATCCACCTTTTGCATTTACCGAACAGGGCGTAGCGATGCTGTCTAGTGTGCTCAAGAGCACTAAAGCCATAGAGGTCAACATTTCTATTATGCGGGCATTTGTAGTGCTGAGACAACATCTTAGCGATTATAAGGATTTAAAGGAACAAATAGCCCAATTAGAAAAAGAGATGAACATAAAATTTAAAGACATTCACCAAGCACTAAATTATTTGCTGCAAAAAGACAAAGCAGTAATAGAACACAAAAACAGACAACGTATTGGCTTTAAAACTGGAAAAAAAGTAAAGAGTAAAAACGACTCCCTTTCCCCATTTCCCAAACCTGTACACCAAAAAAAATTTAAAAAAAGTTGTTAAAAAATGTGACTTTTTACAAAAATATGGGTCTAAACTAACGAGGAGGAACAGCTTTTGCAAAAATAAAAAACCCGTTCGATGCTGTTATTGATGATCAAAGTATTGATAATGAGCATATTACGAAAATGAAGACATAAAAATATATAAAAGAAATAAACGCTGCCCTTGAGCTAGCCGAAAGGCTGCGGATATAAACAAGTTGCAATTCATTGGAGGAAACGAAGAAAAATAAAAAATAGAACTAAAATGAAAAGTTATTCAATAATCAAATTAAGTACTATGTGGTCGACAGACGGACTGAAAAATGACGTAGAAAGACTCTTAAATGAAAAAACCGCACAAGGATACGAAATTGTATCGATAGCATTTGGAGTGAATTTATGGTGGATGCCAACAGCATTCGTAACTATCTGCAAATAATGTACCCCCGCTGGTGCGCGAATCCTTTCGCGTTCCAAAATAAAAACCACACGATACACTTCGACGCGGTTCGGGAGTCTCATCTCGACAAGCTCGATGAACTAACGACCGAAGCTCAGTGCAGGAGAATCGTGCGGTAGCGAGGGGCCCCTCCCGGATTTAAAGTCTAGGTTTTTGGATTAAAATCACTTCACCTCTTCCCAATGGTCGTCCCAATCTTTGGGTTTTGGGGTATGGAGTTTACCTTCTAATTTTGCAATTAGGGTAGACACCGTGGCATCACCCGTAACATTAATCACCGTTCGACACATGTCCAATGGACGGTCTACGGCAAAAATAAGAGCGAGTCCAATGGCGAGTTTATCGGCAGGAAAACCTACGGATTCCAAAACAATCACCAACATCACCATCCCCGCGCCGGGTACTGCGGCACTACCAATGGAGGCCAACAAAGCCGTAAGGACAATCATCAATTGGTCAGTAAATGTCAAATCGAAATTTAGCGCTTGGGCAATAAAAACCGCCGCTACTGCTTGATATAAACTCGTTCCGTCCATATTAATTGTAGCCCCTACAGGCAATACAAAACTGGACACTTCTTTATCCACGCCTACATGCTCTTCAACACGTTCCATGGTTACAGGCAGCGTCGCTGCACTACTGCTGGTCGAAAACGCCAATAATTGCGCCGGACTGATTTGTTTTAAAAACCAAAATGGATTTTTTTTCACCACAACAGCAACCACAATCAAATAAAAACACACCATCAACAGCAATCCGCCAACCACTATTGAAGCGTAAAATAAAAGCGCATACAACAACTCTGGATCACCAGAAGACACCACCACATTGGCCAACAACGCAAAAACCGCATAAGGCGCAGTGAGCATAATCAAATCGACCATTTTAAGCACAACATCGTTGAGAGAATCAAAGACATCTTTGAGGGGTTTAGCACTTTTTTCGCCAATTAATAACAGGGAAATCCCTAAGAAAATGGCCAAGAAAATCACTTGAAGCATAAGTTTGTTGTTGCTAAGGGCAGAAAACGCATTTTCGGGAATCATATCTACCACAAAGTCTAGAGGCCCGCTTTGTTGTTGGCGTGTAGCTTCTTCAATTTTACCCTGAACATTGCTGTTATTGGCATAGGTTTCGGTAAGTTTTGAAATCGTGGCATCGGACACCCCATCCCCTGGATTAAACATATTGACCAAGGTCAGCCCAATACTAATGGCAATGACGGTGGTAAGGACATAAATCACAATGGTTTTTATCCCGATAGACGCAAATTTGGAAATGTCTTTTAAATCGGAAATTCCTTTGATGAGCGAAGCCAAAATCAGAGGAACAGCGATGAGTTTTAGGAGTTTGACGAATATGGTGCCCAGCGGTTTAATCCACGAGGCAATAAACGCTGATCCGCCTTGCACTTGCAGTAGCACAAAGCCAAAAACCAAGCCCAACAGCATGCCAATTAATATTTTCCAATGTAGGGCTAAAGATTTCATAAGGTTATTTTTTGGAGAGACGATTTAAAAGCGTAAAATCGGCCAAAACCAGAGCGGCCATGGCTTCAACTATGGGCACAGCACGTGGCACCACACAAGGGTCGTGACGGCCTTTGCCTTGCATTTCTACGGAATTCCCGTCTTTGTCAATCGTATCTTGGGTTTGCATGACCGTGGCCACAGGTTTAAAGGCCACATTAAAATAGATATCCATTCCATTACTAATCCCTCCTTGTATACCTCCGGAGTTGTTGGTTTGTGTTGAACCATCAGCGTTAAAAGCATCGTTATGCGCACTGCCTTTCATCTTAACACCTTCAAAACCAGAACCATATTCAAAGCCCTTTACGGCATTAATCGAAAGCATGGCTTTTCCTAACTGCGCATGAAGACGGTCAAATACCGGCTCGCCCAATCCAACAGGTACATTTTTAAGCACACAAGATACTGTACCCCCAATGGTGTCGCCTTCCTTGCGGATGGCTTTAATTTTGTCAATCATCTGCTCAGCGACTACAGGATCTGGGCAACGTACAGGGTTGGATTCCGTGAGTGATAAATCCAATGCTTGGTAATTTTTATCCAAAGCGATAGGGCCCACCGACGAGGTATATGCATCAATACTGATGGTGCTTAAAAATTGTTTGGCAATGGCACCAGCTACCACTCTACAGGCCGTTTCTCGTGCCGAACTGCGTCCTCCACCTCTATAATCGCGTTGTCCGTATTTTTCGTTGTATGTAAAATCGGCATGGCTCGGACGAAAAACATCTTTGATATGGCTATAATCTTTGGATTTTTGGTTGGTATTTTTGATGATAAATCCAATGGGCATTCCTGTTGTAACCCCCTCAAAAATTCCTGATAAAAATTCAACGGTGTCTGGTTCTTTTCGTTGGGTTACAATCTTTGATTGCCCCGGTTTCCGACGGTCCATTTCATGTTGAATGGCTTCAAAATCTATGGAAATTCCTGCGGGACATCCATCAATGACCCCACCAATAGCGACGCCATGCGATTCCCCAAATGTTGTAAGTTTAAATACCGTTCCAAACGAATTTCCTGCCATATCAAATAAATATTTTCAAATAAGGTGTAAAATTAATAAAACAAACTGTAGTAGGCACTAAATTGAGATACAATTTTTTAGGGCCTTTTGATAAACCACTTCGTAGCTGGGGACGATTTTGTGGATATCAAATTTGGCTGCTGTGTTTAGAGCGCCTTCCTTAAATTTTGCCAAAGTGGCATCTGATTTCAAAATTGTAATGGCATTTTGAGCCATTTCATCAACAGCACCAAATGGGCTCAAATAGCCCGATACACCAGAAACATTGACCTCTTTCAGCCCTCCACTATCGCTAGAAATCACAGGGACTCTGGAAGCCATGGCCTCTAGGGCTGATAATCCAAAACTCTCCGTTTCAGAAGGTAAAAGAAACAAATCACTAAAGCATAAAATTTTATTGACTTCATTGGTATTACCAAGAAAAGCGACTTTTTCTTCAAGATTGAGTTTCGCGCAGAGTTGTTCTGCTTTTTCGCGTTCTGGCCCCTCACCGATCATGATTAATTTTGATGGGATTTCTTTTTGAATGGCATTAAAAATATGAATAACATCAGGAATACGCTTGACTGCTCTGAAATTACTCACATGGGTAATCACACGTTCATGGGGTTTGGCCAATACATCGCGACGACAATCTTTTTTCACTGGTTTATGCTTTTCTAAATCCACAAAATTGGGAATCACCGTAATTTCTTTATTGGTATTGAAAAGACGCTGGGTATCTTCTTTTAAACTTTGGGAAACTGAAGTCACAGCATCCGATTTGTTGATGCTAAAGGTTACGGCAGTTTTATAAAATGGATGACTCCCTACAAGAGTGATATCGGTGCCATGTAAGGTGGTTACAATAGGTAGTTTGATGCCTTCTTCAAGCAACATTTTTTTGGCCATATACGCTGCATAGGCATGAGGAATAGCGTAGTGCACATGAAGAACATTAATGTTATGCATTTTTACCATATCCACTATTTTACTCGATAGAGCCAATTCGTAGGGTTGATAATGAAATAGAGGGTATTTTGGCACATTCACTTCGTGAAAATGAACATTGGGGCTTAAAAGTTCCAAACGAACAGGCTGTCTGTAGGTAATAAAATGCACTTCATGCCCTTTTCGCGACAACTCCAATCCAAGCTCTGTAGCCACAACGCCACTACCTCCAAAAGTCGGGTAACATACAATTCCTATATTCATTATTTAGTCGATAATGGCCTCATAAATGAGCCGTTGTATTTCGGTTCTAATATTTTCTTCAATTAAACGATTATTTGTAGCATCAGGATAGGTTCGGTTGGACAAAAATACGTAAATAATTTCTTCTCCTGGATCGGCCCAAGTATAGGTTCCTGTAAACCCAGAATGGCCAAAACTGGTCATGGAAATACAGCCACAAGTTGGGCCTTCATCTTCAAGTTGGGGTTTATCGAATCCTACTCCGCGCCGATTGTCTTCGTCACAATAGTAACAGGTGTTGAAAGCGTCGATTATACGAGGATTTATATATTGTTTTCCACCATAATAGCCACGTTGAAGATACATTTGCATAAGCTTTGCGACATCATTGGCATTGCTAAACAATCCAGCATGTCCTCCCACCCCATTTTGCATGGCCGCACCCATATCATGCACATAGCCATGAACCGTTTCAAACCTAAAATAGGTATCTTCCTCCGTAGGAATGATTTGATTTTTGCTAAACCGCTCCAAAGGGCGATAAGTTGAGTAATTTGCACCCAAAGGCTTATAAAAATGCTGGTCTATTAGCTCATTTAAAGGTTGAGCGTGCTGTTGTTCTATAAATTCTTTAAGAATATAATACGGCAAATCGCTGTAATGATACTCCTTTTCCTCCAAAAGCTCTGAATTTAGGATTTGTTGGTGAATTGTATCTGTCAAGTCTTGACGAAGAAAGAGTTTATCCGCAATTTGAATCGGATAATTTTTAGATTTTTCTGATTTAAAAAATTTAGAAATGGGCTTTTGAGTCACAGAATCTACAGCGGATTTATAAAAAGGAATCCAAGGTTTTAGTTGTGCAAAATGGGATAACATTTCTTTGAGTGTGATGTTTTCCTTATCTGTTCCTTTGTATTTTGGTAATAAATCACCCAGACGATCTTCCAAAGTTATTATCCCCGACTCTACCAGTTCCATAAGTAAGGGTACTGTGACCAAAATTTTGGTCAGTGAGGCCAAATCATACACATCTTGTGGAGTTACTTTTTGGACTTTTTTATAGGTGTGGTATCCAAAATTTTTGTTGTAAATGACTTTTCCGTCTCTTGCGACCAACAATTGAATCCCAGGCGTCATTTTTTCATCAATGGCATAATGAGCTAAAGAATCCAATTTAGAGAGCAAAGAAGTACTCATCCCCACCTGTTCAGGATGGCTATAAGATAATCGTTCAAGTGAATTTGTTTCTATACCATGACCTACTTTGAATTTGGATTTTGACAAACTTACAGGCAGTTTCCCCTTGGCAGGAAGCGCACCAAAAATAATTTGTGCTGCTACACGTTGAGCCATTTTACTGTTTTGATAGCCAAGCAAAACGCTTTCGATATTAGCAAATGATTTTATGGCATTTAGCGCATAAGGTTTGGCAAAAACGCTCAAAATAACCTCGTTGTTTCGTGCAATTTCTTGTAACCACACTAGTTCTTTGTTGGTAAACTTGTAGGACTTCCAAGGATTTTCATTTGACTTATGAAATCCAATAACAACGGTATTGAATTGTTTTAATTTTTGGATTAATTCATCTAAATTTTCAGACTTTACTTGAGTTACCTCTGCATAATTTTGAAGCATTTCAAGAAATGTATCTCCATTGTCATCACCTAAAGCAACATAAGCAATACGCCGCAATTGTAAGTCCCTAAGCGGTACATTCGATTTTGAGTTTTTTACGAAAGTATGTGCATTTTGCATCAATTGTTCGTACAATACATCATCTTGAATGCGGTTCAAATCTTGAACAAGATATTCCGTTTTAATGGGTTGATAGTGGTGCAGACCAACTTTATATTTCGCATTTAAAATCTTTTTTACGGAGTGCGCCAAGCGATCTTTTGAGATTTGCCCACGAGTTACAGCATTGGCTATTTTTTCTATACCTTGAGCTACATCATTTGACATCAACAACACATCGTTGCCTGCCAAAAAAGCCTGCAAATCGATCTCGCCTGGAGAACTAAAATTTGAAGCCCCTTTCATGTCCAATGCATCCGTGAAAATTAAGCCCTCAAAATTAAGTTCTGTTTTTAAGAGTTCTGTAACGATTGGACGCGATAAGGAAGAAGGATAGTTGGTTCTGGGTTCTAAACTGGGCACATTGAGGTGGGCCACCATAACGCTAGATAATCCATTGGAAATCAGTTTTTTGTACGGAAACAATTCTACATTCTGTATGCGCCTTTTATTAAAATTGACCGTGGGTAAGGTTTTATGAGAATCTTTGTCGGTATCGCCATGTCCGGGAAAATGTTTTGCGTTGGCCAAAACACCCACACTTTGCATCCCTTGCATAAAAGCCAATGCTTTATCAGTTACATTATTTTTATCTTCACCAAAAGAACGATTACCAATGATTGGATTATCGGGGTTGGTGTTGATGTCAACGACTGGTGCAAAATTAAAGTGAACCCCTAAACGCTTACAGTGCTCACCTATGTATTGGCCTGTTTTTCGGATTAAATTTAAGTCCGATACCGCACCCAGAGTCATATTCCACGGAAAAGCGTAAGTTGAATCTAAGCGCATACTTAGTCCCCACTCAGCATCCATACCTACAAGCAATGGGATTTTTGCATTCGACTGAAGTTCGTTGTCCAAATGGGCTTGACGAACAGGACCACCTTTAGAATAAATAATTCCTCCAATGTGATGCTTATTAATGAGCTCAAGCAATTTTTCTTTTTGAAGGTTTTTTTCCTCTGAAAATGCTTGAACCATAAAGAGTTGCCCTACTTTTTGTTTTAAGCTTAAAGTGTTATAAACACTATCAACCCATTGTTTTTGTGTTAGAGAGTCACGAGCAATAAGTGGCGATTGCGCCGACAAAACACTCAGATAAAGCCCTAAAAAAATAGAAAATAAACAGCGCATAGGTTGAGTTTTCAGATGTTGTGAAAATACTATACCAAAATACTATTTTTCAAAAGAATTTCAACAATTAAGGAAATTATAATTATATAAAATTTAGGACTTTGTTTTGGTGTATAGCGATTTGGCACACATCTTGTTTCTTTTTATTTTAAAAAAATCTCATGAAAAACACCTTTTATCTGCTGAGCTTCTTAATCTGTAGCTTAGCTTTCGGACAAACCAAAAATTTTATTGATCAACCCTATTTGGAAACTACCGCCAAAGTGGACACACTGGTCACTCCTGATCGGATTTACCTTTCTATATATATCCATGAAGGTGAAGACCGCAACAGAACTTCTCTGGAAAAACAAGAACGAACAATGGCTAATGTATTAGAAAATTTAGGCATTGATCTAAAAAAACAATTGAAAGTGGACAATTTGGCCAGCAATTACAAAAAATATTTTTTAAAGCGCAAAAATGTACTCAAGTCAAAATCCTACACCTTAGAAGTTTATGATGCAATGACGGCAGGAAAAGTACTCATTGGTCTAGAAAGTGAAGGAATTTCTAATGTTCGGTTGATAAAGACGGCTTATTCTAAAATCGAAACCCTCAAATTAGAGCTTAAATCGAAAGCTATTTTAAAAGCACAACAACAAGCAAAAGCCCTAACCACACCACTGAATCAACAACTTGGAAAAGCAATCTATATCAATGACAAATTTTACAGCAGACCATACTACAATAATATGCAGATGATGGCAAGAACAGAATATGCTATGGCTGAGACTGTGGAAACCCCTATCGATATTGAATTTTCAAAAATTAAGGTAGAAAGTGAAATTAGTGTTCGGTTTGTAATCCTTTAATCATGCAAAAACAAATAGAAATTCAATACCACAAAACCAATGTGGGTGAATTTGTTATTGGAAGTATCGCCCAATCTATATGTTTGTTAGATTACCGATGGAGAAAAAGGAGGTTATTCATTGATCAACGAATAAAATCTTCGTTCAATGCAAGATTTATCGAACAAAACAACCCCTTGTTAGAAAAGGTGAAAACCCAAATTGATTGTTATTTAAACGCAGAGCTTAAGATATTTGAATTTCCCATATGTATAGCTGGTAGTGATTTTCAAAAAAGCGTTTGGAAAACTCTGAAAACAATCCCCTACGGAGAGACAAGAAGCTATCTTCAACTCACTGAAATGTTAGGTATTTCCAAAAGCAGTGTACGTGCAGTTGCCAATGCCAATGGCGCAAATGCCATAGCTTTGGCCGTCCCCTGTCACCGCATCATTGGAAGTGATGGTAGTTTGGTGGGTTATTCTGGAGGATTACAAACTAAAAAGAGATTGTTGGGCATTGAAAAAAGAAATTCTTTTAACCCTAATGAATTACCCTTATGGACTTAAAAATACATTAAAAAAAGCGTGCATGCCAACTCTCTGCCGCAGGAACTTCCCAGTGGTCTTTGTATTCAGCTTTGGTTTGCACAAGATGATTAAAAACGATTGTTTTTGGTGAAACCGCTTTGCTTTTTGCCATTTTTTTAAAATCAGCGAGGGGCTTGTAGGCAATAAAATCGCCTTGCTTATAAGATACATTTAACTTATCCAAAAGGTCAACTTTGTACGTTTTTTCAAGTTCTTGTATAAAATGTACAGAAGCATCAATAGAACAACCAGAGGCGCTTTGTAAGTTTTGATCCAAACCTATGACAAGAAATCGTTTGTATTTTAATTCAAACCCAGCTTTCAAATCGGTTCCATGGGCTGTCCATTGTGCCAAAAAATCATGCGCTTTTTTGGATATGTCTTCTTGTTCTTCAGCTGAAAACGAACGGTTGCATTGGTAAATCCAAATGCGTGCTGTATCTGGTAAAGATTGGAAATCGACAATCATAAATTGTTATAAATCTTCTGCATTGGCAATGAGTTCGGCAATGTCCATGACTTCTATTTGGCCTTCGGCTTTATTTTTTACGCCATCGGTCATCATGGTATTGCAAAAAGGACATCCAGCCGCAATAATCTGTGGTTTTACTTCCATGGCTTGTTCTGTACGCTCAATATTGATTTCTTTGTTGCCAGCTTCAGCGTCTTTAAACATTTGCGCGCCACCTGCACCACAGCATAATCCTTTTTTACGGCAATTTTTCATCTCAACGAGTTCGGCATCCAATTTCTTAATTAAATCTCTTGGTGCTTCATAAACGTTGTTGGCACGACCTAAATAACAGGGATCATGAAACGTAATGCGTTTCCCCTCGAATTGTCCACCTTCAATGGTGAGGCGACCTTCATCAAGCAGACTCTTTAAAAACTGAGTGTGGTGCACTACTTCATAGGTTCCGCCAAGTGAAGGGTATTCATTTTTGAGGGTATTAAAACAATGTGGACAGGCGGTAACTATTTTTTTGATTTCATAAGCATTTATGACTTCAATATTGGTAACAGCTTGCATTTGGAACAAAAACTCATTTCCAGCGCGTTTGGCAGGATCGCCTGTACAACTTTCTTCTGTACCTAATACCGCAAATTTAACATTTGCTTTGTGCAAAATTTTCACAAGGGCCTTTGTAATTTTCTTGGCTCTGTCGTCAAAACTTCCTGCACATCCGACCCAAAACAATACCTCAGGGGCTATGCCCTGCGCATATAATTCGGCCATTGTAGGCACTTTAAGTTGTTCGCTCATTATCGTTTATTTTTATCCATTTTTTCCATCATCAAAAACTTGGATGGTGACTTCTTTTTCTACTAGGTCTGTAAATTTTCCTCTGTAGCGTGTCGCTTTCACTAGGTGATTGTCAATCCAGTGGTAGTTCCCTCCTCTTGGTTTTCCCATTAGTAAGGTGTGGTAATTGAACCCATGTGTTTCAAGCCATTTTTGTGTAACTTCTCGGTGTTCTTCAGTACGCGAGGTAAAAAAACAAATCATGTGCCCTTCATCGTACCATTTGTTGCATGTTCTTTTGGCGTCTTCAAAAGGAAGGCATGTGGCCATACGTTCTGGTTCTTCATTAGGGACATCTTCAGTAATCGTACCATCGATATCTATTAAATAGTTTTTTACGCCTTCAGGGAGCACAGGACTTATCAATTCTCCTTCTTCTACTTTTTGGTGTAATAATGCGTCAGCTTCTTCTCGTTTCATTCTTAAAATTAAAATTATTCGTTATTCCAGTTTAGTCGATCCATTTGATTATACGGCCATGGTGCGCCGTTGTTTTCTATGTTGCTCATCATTGTATTTAATTCTGTGGGCGCGGCACTTTGTTCCATGACTAAGTAACGACGCATATCTAGAATTATGGACAACGGGTTTATGCTTACAGGACATGCTTCAACACAAGCATTACAACTTGTACAGGCCCACAATTCTTCGTTGGTGACATAATCACCAAGAAGTTGTTTTCCATCGGGATTGAAAGTTCCTTTGTTGGCATCAATGTTTTGCCCAACTTCATGCAAACGATCTCGGGTGTCCATCATAATTTTTCTTGGAGACAACTTTTTCCCTGTTTGATGGGCAGGGCACTCGCTTGTACATCGGCCACATTCGGTGCAGGTATAGGCATTGAGCAATTGAATTCTATTTAAATCAAAAACATCACTCGCACCAAATTTTTCAGGGTCTTCTGCAGTATCCTCTGGCACAGCATAGGGGTCGGCATCAGGATCCATCATGAGTTTGACCTCATTGGTAACCGATTCTAAGTTATCCAATTGGCCATTAGGCGTTAAACGCCCATAATATGTGTTTGGAAAAGCCAGTAAAATATGTAAATGTTTTGAATAGTACAGATAGTTGAGGAAGATCAAAATACCCACAATATGCAACCACCATGCTGTTCTTTCGATGGTATGAAGGGGGAAACCTTCAAACCATGGTGCTACAAACTGACTGATGACATTTCCAGAGTTCATCGCTTGAAATTGAACATCTGTAGCATTCATGATGATAAATAGTGCCATCAGCACGATTTCGAAATATAGAATAAGGTTTCCATCTTGTTTTGGCCAACCTTTCATTTCAGAACTCATAAAACGTTTGATACGGAGTACATTTCTCCGCAGCCAAAAAACAACTACTGCAACAAATACTAGGAGTGCAAAGACTTCAAAAATTCCGATGAGCATTCCGTACAGGGGGCCAATGGATGAGAAAATTCGATGTGTTCCAAAAAGTCCATCGATAACAATTTCCAAAACTTCGATATTGATGACAATAAACCCAACGTAAACGATGACATGAAGTAGCCCTGAAATTGGACGACGAACCATTTTGCTTTGCCCCAAAGCGATTCGAGCCATATTGGCCCAGCGTTCTTTTGACTGTCCTTCGACCGCTACCGCTTTACCTAATTTGATATTACGCTTGAGTTTGTTGATGTTTCTAACAAAAAAAGCAATACCGCCCACTAAAATGAGCCCAAAAATAAAGTTTGGTAGTAGCGTCATTCTATAGTGTTATTCTTTTGATTCCGTTTGTGTTTCTGTTGTATTATAGGGCTTGTTTTTCTTACCGAATAGTGAAAAATGAACATAACGCTTCGGATTGAGTTTCATGTCCTCCAAAAGTGCTTCCAATTGCCCTAAAGCACCCTCCAAATTGTTATATAAGCCTTCGTCTTTTATGAGTTTTCCTACCGAACCTTCACCTTGTTCCATCCCCTTCAAAAGGGCGTCAAAACTAGTAATAGTAGACTGAAGACCGTTGATGGTTTCTTTTAAATTTGCATCAACGAGAGAGGTGCTGACTTCAGATAAATCATTAGAAATCTCACTGAAATTGTTCAGTGTTGACGTAATTGATGTTTTATTGTCTTCCAATAGTCCATTAAGAGCATTGGACGTCGTTTCAAACGAAGTGATTGTTTGTTTCAATTGAGCAATACTACTCTTGATATTTGTCTTTGTCTCTGCATCAAAAACACTATTTACATTGGTTAGAAGTTTATCTGCACTAACCATTACCGTTTCAATTTTTTCTTGCAGCGGAGTGAGCCGCTGATTTACTAGTTCTGTAAGCCCAGGCTTTACAGATGAATCAAGTACATCTCCAGAAACTATATTTTCGGCACCATCAAACGCGGGAATTATGGCAATTGCTTTACCACCAATAAGCCCCGATTCGTAAAGTTGTGCAGTACTGTTTTTAGAAAATTCGAAATCACTATCAACCAACATCATAACTTCCAATTTTCCGCTACCATCATCTGTGAATCTAATGTCTTGAACTTTGCCTACTGTATGTCCATTTATGGTTACGGCTGCAGATGAGGCCAAACCTTCAACATTATCATAAACAGCTGTAATTTTTCGAGCATTGCTCAACAAATTCTCTCCTTTAAGGTAATTAAATATAAAAATGAATAACAAAATCCCCGAGAGGACCAATATTGCTGTTTTAATTTCTTTTGTTGTTCTCAACTAATAACGTTTTGATGCCTTACAAATCTAATAATTAATTTGCAATATTTAGGGTTAATTTGTTTTAGTTTTTAAGGCGTTTTCAATTGAGATTCTTATACCATTTTGATAGGCCACAACAAAAGCTGAAGTATACCCCAATTTGACGGCCTCGGCCTTCATATTTAATGCCGTTTCATAGTCTGGTGTTTCTCCATAAAAATAGCGATACACATTGTTGGATTTGGTGCGAAAAATTGGTTTGAGACCTTTGAAATTATAGGACTTTGTAGCCAACTTTTTTGAACCCGCAGCAATTTGTACTTTGAATGAAATTGATGGAGCAACCGATACCGTATCAGTGACGGTATTTTGAACAACAACACCAGAATTTAAACTTGACTTGTAGTCAACTATAGCATCAAAAATACTTTTGGAAATTTCTTGTTTCCCTCGGGAAGAGTTTAAATAATCACCTTCTTTTCTATTGGTGATAAATCCAGTTTCAACCAAAACACTGGGCATATAGGTGTTGTGTAACACCCAAAACCCGGCTTGCTTGACCCCACGATCGCGGCGTTTTAGCTGTTGCGTGAAATTGTCTTGAATAGTTCTAGCCAATAAAATGCTTTGATCCAAATAATCTTCTTGTAAAAGGGTTAATCCAATGAAAGATTCTGGTGAGCTAGGATCAAATCCTTCGTAATTTTGTTCATAGTCATCTTCCAAAAAAATCACTTCATTTTCTTGTTGCGCTATACGAAAGTTTGATTCATTCCTATGGAGTCCGAGAACAAAAGTTTCAGTTCCATGGGCTTGTGGACTGTGCGCATTACAATGTATGGAGACAAAGAGATCTGCATCTGCCTTGTTGGCAATGGCTGCACGTTGGCGAAGTTCCAAAAACACATCTTTTGTTCGGGTGTAAATTACTTTTATATCATTTGATTTTTCGAGTTGTTTTCCAACACGCAAAGTAATATCTAAAGCAATATCTTTTTCATTGTAACCAAAAGTGGTTATTTTACCAGGATCTTTACCACCATGCCCTGCGTCCAAAACTACGACAAAAGGTTTGGTATTATTTTTGGACTGTGCAAGGGAAATCAATCCAAAAAAACACAAGAGGATTGTCAAAAATGATTTAATTTGCATACAAAATATTACTTTGTGCGTTGATGAAGTGTTTTTGTATAATAAACGATAAAAATATCATTAACTTTGATACTTCAAAAACTAGGCCATTTAATACAAAAATACACCTAAAAGCATTGAAAACAACATACTTTAAACTACTTTTTATTATTAGTTTTACAGTGCTTGCTAACACATACGGAGTAGCACAGGACTTGCCCAAGCCCTCAACTGAAGTGCCTGTTTCACCAACAATTCCCGAAAAACAAATTTTGGATTCTATTCCAAAAAATGAGCCCAAAACAGTACAACAAGACTCCATCACGAACGATAGTATTGCAAAACCGAAAGGGTTTTTGGAAGGTATTGTGAATTATAAAGCCAAAGATTATACATCTGTGAACCAGAAAACACAGCAGATTTATTTGTACAATGAAGCACAAGTACAGTATCAAGACATGGATATTCAATCTGGAACAATCATCATAGATTACGGAAAAGATTTGGTTTATGCTGGTCGACTCAAAGACTCACTTGGCGATTATTCGCAATCCCCTGTGTTTAAACAAGGTGCTGATGTTGTAAAGCCCGACTCTATTGTTTTTAATATGAAAACAAAAAAGGCATTGATTTGGAATTCCAAAACGGAACAACAAGGCGGTCGAATTATTTCTAACCTTACAAAAAAAGAAAATGATTCTGTTTACTTTGTAAAACGCGCAAAGTTTACGACTTCCGAAAATGAAGAAAATCCAGAGTACTACTTTCTATTGCGTAGAGCAAAAGTAGTTCCTGGAAAGAAAGTCGTCACTGGACTTACCAACATGTTTATTGCAGATGTTCCCACACCCATTGGATTGCCTTTTGCATTCTTTCCATTGACAAAAAAAAGAACTTCAGGGGTTATTTTTCCATCTTTTGGGGAACAAAACAACCGTGGGTATTTTCTTCAAAATGGTGGTTATTATTTTGCCCTTAGCGATTATTTTGATTTGGCTACACTTGGAGATTATTACACCAATGGAAGTTATGGTTTACGGCTCGAAAGTAATTATGCAGTGCGCTACAAATTTCGAGGAGCGCTCAGTTTTAGGTACGAAAACCTCATCAACAGTGAACGGGGTTTTCCTGACTATTCCAAAAGCATTATTTACAATTTGCGTTGGAACCAAAGCCAAGACAGTAAATCCAATCCTAATTCACGCTTTTCGGCCTCTGTCAATTTGGGAAGTAGCACCTACTATCAAGAATCCATCAATCAACTGAATACTTCTAACTTTTTGAACAATACCCTTGCATCATCTGTTTCTTATTCAAAAACTTTTCAAGGTGAACCGCAAGTCAATCTTAGTGTTACAGCCACACATTCACAAAATACAAATACAGAGACGATCAATATGACCTTGCCAACGTTCCAAGGGAGTGTTGATCGCGTTTTCCCATTTGCACCAAAAACTGGAAGTAAAAAAGGGGTGTTTCAAAACATTAATTTCCAATACAATGTGCGGGGCGAAAATCGAATTCAAACCACAGATTCTTTATTCTTCAAAAAAGAAATGTTTGATGATGCAAAAGCTGGGGTACAACACACTATTCCCATCAGTACAAACTTCAAATTATTCAAATATTTCAGTATGAGCACAAGTGCCAATTTTAATCATAATTGGACCTTTAATACCATTGAAAAAAATTACAATATTGATGATCAAGAAGTAGTGACTACTCCTCTGAAAGGATTTGACTCCTATACCACCTACAACTTTAGCACAAGCTTAGGAACGACCATTTATGGTCTTTTTGATTTTGGTGAGAACAAAAAAATACAGGCCATACGTCATGTTCTACGTCCATCGGTGAGCTACAATATTTCCCCTGCATTCGAACAATACTATGACACCTATGAAGTGGTGAGTGCCGATGGGCTGACCACAGACCAAGTCGAATACAGCCGATTTGAGCAATCGCTATTTGGTGCTCCAGGAAATCGCTTTTCGAGTAGTGTTGGGCTTTCGTTAAGTAATAATCTTGAAGCTAAAGTTCGCCCAAAAGACAGTACCGCTACGGAACCAAAAAAAATATTTCTATTAAATTCTCTGAATTTCTCTACAAACTACAATATCGCTAGCGACTCTTTAAATTGGAACCCAGTACGCATGACGGGGGGTACGCAGTTGTTTGACAATAAAATGAGTGTAAACTTTGGCGCGACTCTAGACCCCTATGCACTAGATAACACCAACAGAAAAATCAACACATTCAACATTGATAATGGAGGGAGTTTGTTTCGGATTTCAAGTGCAAATTTAACCATGAGTTACAATCTTTCTAGTGATTCATTTGGGGGAGATTCTGATGAAAATAATGCCGCAAAAAATGAATCGTTGAGAAGTGGTGGTCGTGCAGATGACTTATTTGGAAAACCACAAGATTTTGCTGATCGACGACTCAACAATAGTAAATCAAATGATGAAAAGCCCGAACCTACAGATTTATATAAGTACAAAATTCCGTGGAGTTTGCGTCTTGCTTATGCCCTTAACTACAACAATTCTAGGCGACAAAGTGAGATTTCTTCGCACTCTTTGATGTTTTCTGGTGATATCGATTTGTCACCACGTTGGAGTGTTGGAGCATCGTCTGGATACGACTTTAAAAACAAAGGATTCACCTATACCCAATTGCGTTTTGAACGTGATTTGGAAAGTTGGCGTATGAATTTTTCATGGATTCCATTCAGCAGTAGAAGTTCTTGGAACTTTTTTATTGGAATACGATCGAGTATACTCAGTGATATCAAATATGACAAACAGCGTCAGCGCGATAAGACGCTTTAAAATTTTAATACAAAATGAAAAAAATTATAACTACAGACAACGCCCCAGCACCTATTGGACCATATAACCAAGCTGTACTTTTGGGAGATTTGCTTTACACTTCAGGACAGATTGCTATTAATCCCAAAACAGGTGTATTGGAAATAGACGATATTGAATCTGAAACGACTTTAGTAATGGAAAATCTAAAAGCCATATTGGAAGCCGCAGAAATGACTTTCGAAAATGTCATTAAATCTTCCATTTTCGTATCTGATATGCACAATTTTTCGAAGATAAATGAAGTTTACGGAAGATATTTCAGCGTTGAAACCGCTCCTGCAAGAGAAACTGTAGAGGTTGCAAATTTGCCAAAGTTTGTAAATGTTGAAATTAGCGTAATCGCTGCGCGTTAGTACCGCTTATAACGCTTCTATTTGGCGCACATGGTATTCTGCTAATCCTTCGATAGGACGTCTTTGAAAATTACCAACAGTAAAACCATATTCTTGAGCAATTTCCTTTATTTCTTTTTGCAAAAAGAATGAAATTGACCCTGCAAAATGCACTGGTACGGTCTTAATTTCGTCTTTGAATTGCATGATCATTGTTTCAACAAAAGTTCGTAGTCCTTTTTTGATGACCCCTTGCACATAATTTGATTCTCTGTTTAAAATCAAAAACTCAGCAAAAGTGGCCAGATATGCATTTGGATTTGGCTTTTTATAAAGATTAACCTTTATAAAGTCATCGTCCATATTGTAGCGTGTTTTGAAAATTAATTTCAAATTATGCGGCATGAAATCAAAATAATAATCGCGCAATAATTGACGACCAAAATAGTTTCCAGAAGCATCATCCATAATGGAGTACCCCAATGAAATTACACGCTGATGAATATCAGTACCATCAAAATAAGTACAATTGGAACCCGTCCCCAAAATACATACTACGGCAGGACTATGCTCTACACCTACTGTCGAATATATAGCTGCATAGGTGTCTTCTTTGACATCAACCACAGCCTTTGTAAAGATAGATTGAAGTACTTTCTTTAACATTTTTGGTGCTTCAACAGTACCGCATCCAGCTCCGTAAAAAAACACATGATCAACATCTGACTTATGCTTAATAAGCATTTTGTTTTCGTTTATGATAGCAAATGCTTCGCTTTCCGAAATAATGGCTGGATTCAACCCTTTGGTGCGTTGTTTTTCAAAAACTTGTGCGCCTGTTTCTGGATCAATTGCTATCCAATCGCACTTTGTAGAGCCACTGTCAATTATAAAAATCATGATGAATAATTAATAAAAAACACTGTCCAAAGGAACAGTGTTTTTTTAATGTTTTACAGTGAATTGATATGTTGCGCTAAATCTACTAATTTTGAAGAATAGCCATATTCGTTATCATACCAAGAGATTAATTTCACAAAATTATCATTAAGTCCAATACTTGCATTGGCATCAAATGTGCTTGTTTTTGGTTCTGATACAAAATCTTGAGATACAACACCTTCTTCTGTGTACCCTAAAACGCCATTCAATTCGTTTTCTGATGCGTTTTTAAGTGCTGCTTTAACTTCTTCAAATGTTGCGCTTTTTTCTAAACGACAAGTTAAATCTACAACTGAAACGTCTACAGTAGGAACTCTAAAAGCCATCCCTGTGAGTTTTCCATTAAGTTCTGGGATTACTTTTCCAACAGCTTTTGCAGCTCCTGTAGATGCTGGTACAATGTTGTTGAGCGACGCACGACCAAGACGATAGTTTTTGCGCGATGGCCCATCTACTGTGAATTGTGTTGCTGTAGCAGCATGAACAGTGGTCATTAAACCTTCTACAATACCAAAATTGTCGTTAATTACTTTGGCTAAAGGCGCCAAGCAGTTGGTTGTACACGATGCGTTAGAAACGATGGTATGGTCTGCTGTAATTTCGTGGTGGTTTACACCCATGACGAACATTGGCGCATCTGCAGAGGGTGCAGAAATAGCTACTTTTTTGGCTCCAGCGGTGATGTGCTTTTGAGCACCTTCAAGCGTTGTGAAAATTCCTGTACAATCCATCACTACATCTGCACCTACAGCATCCCACTTAAGGTCTTCTGGATTACGCTCTGCAGTGACGCGAATTTCATTACCATTCACAACTAAATTGCCATTTTTAACATCTATACTCCCCTTGAATTGTCCATGTACTGAATCATATTTTAAAAGATAAGCTAAATGTTCTACATCTAATAAATCATTGATTCCTACAACTTCAACATCTGGTCGCTCAGAGGCAATTCTAAAAGCAATTCTTCCAATTCTTCCAAATCCGTTAATACCAATTTTTACGTTTGTCATTTTTGTGTTTTATGTTTCTGGTTAGTTAAATTTATGTACTCATTATATCAGAAACTCTGAGGAGTTCTGTATCAATTTTTGAATGACCCTTTACGGCCTTATCTATAGGGTATAATTCCAATTTATTGTTGATGGTCCCCACCATCACATTATTTTTTCCTTCCATCAATGATTCTACAGCTTTCACACCCATTCTTGAGGCCAAAACTCTATCGAAACATGAAGGTGAACCACCACGTTGCATGTGTCCCAAAACAGATACTCTCACATCGTATCCATCAAGATTTTCTTCGACATAATCACGCAGTTCAAAAACATTTTTACCTGTTTTGTCTCCTTCTGCAACAACGACAATACTTGATGATTTTCCGGTATGCTTGCTTTTTTCTAAAGATTCTAATAAGCGATCTAATCCAAGATCTTCTTCTGGAACAAGAATTTCCTCTGCCCCAGAACCCACTCCAGCATTGAGGGCAATGTGCCCAACATCTCTTCCCATCACTTCAACAAAAAACAAGCGCTTGTGCGAACTTGCAGTGTCCCTTATTTTGTCTATAGCTTCTACAGCAGTATTTAATGCAGTATCGTACCCAAGTGTGAAATTGGTTCCAACAATGTCATTATCGATAGTGCCTGGAATACCAATTACTGGAAAATTAAATTCTTCGTTGAAAACCATTCCACCAGTAAAAGTACCATCACCACCAATGAGAACAAGCGCATCTATATTGTGCTTTTTAAGTTGATTATGTGCTTCTTTTCTGCCTTCTTTGGTTCTAAAACGATCAGATCGAGCAGATTTCAAAAAAGTTCCACCTTTGTTTATGATATGGTTTACACTGCGTGCATCGAGGACTTTAAAATCGCCATCAATCATGCCTTCATATCCTCTGTAAATCCCTACACATTCAATTTTGTGATAAGCGCAAGTACGTGCTACAGAGCGTATAGCTGAATTCATTCCAGGGGCATCGCCTCCAGAAGTCAGAACACCTATTTTTTTTATTGACTTGGCCATAGCATCATAGCTTTAGGCGGCTAAAGTAATAAACTTAAGCTTTAAAAATAAAGGGTTGAGGACATAATTTTCATACAATGCAAAATTCAAACGTTTTCGTTAATAACTATTCTATTTTTAAAGCGAAAACTTAAGCATTTAATAGGTTTAGAGGAGTTATTGTTTGAATTCCATATAATCTGGAAGAGCAGAATTATCGTTTTTAGTTTTGGCGTTAGGATTACTCGTTTTGTCTTTGACTGAAAATAATTCGTTGAACAATTCTTTAAGATTATCAAATTCAATATTGTACGAAAGTCCAAGCCCCTGTGTATATCCAATTTGTTCTCCGAAATTCTGAATACTGTTTTCTCTATTGAAAAATATCAACGATAGTGTTCGGTCTTCATTCAGTAAAACTTGGACTTCAAAATCTCCTGCAACAGTTGTTTCACTCACTCCGCCGACAGGAACACCAACTTTTCCATTGATTAATACATTTTCGCTAATCTTTGTGGACAAGGTCACCCCTACTCGACTGTCGGTTTCAAATTCTGGAGTATTTTTTCCAATATCTAAATCTAATCCTAATTTTACTTTGTTGTCTTCATCCGAAAAAATATCATTCAATACATTAGTTACGCCATCGGAAACCAACTCAAAAGCATCTTGTGAGTCCAAAGCCAATTTGCTTCTAAAAGAGCCTGTTGCAAGTAATGAAAGTGCTTGAAAATTCCTTTTGTCCTTGTCGCGAAGACGATCTCTGAGCTCACTATTAAGTGCAGAATTTACATTGGGAAAACGAATATCAAAATCTAACTCTGGTTTTTCGAGTGCTCCTGTTAGGTTGGTAATGACCTCAACTGGAATAGTTTGATTGATTGGATTATCTAAAAGCGTTGATGGATTTACGGAGATATCATCGTAGATGGCTTCGAGATTTATTTCGGCTTGAAGTGGGTCGCCTTCCCAAACCAATGACCCATCCTTCACGAGTTTGAATTTTTTCTGAATCAACTTTCCAAAACGATAATTATAATATCCTGAAAGCACCAAAAAATCACCAAACATCAAAAATTTATCGTTTGTATTTATTTGAGCCAACATACTTCCATTCCCTCGACCCAAAATAGAACTCCCATTTTCTTTATCAATGACAATTTCTATTTCCGCATCATCTGTAACATCCATATTAAATTCCATCTCTACGCCCTTAATGTCGTCCAGTTTTATGGCTCTTCCTTGACTTTCAATTTTCTTTTCTTTTGGACTCAAAAATTTGATGTACGAATTCTCGCTAATCATTTCATTGTCGTTAAGTGGAATTTTAAAAATTGTCCCTTTAGATGTGGTAACATTGGCTTCAATGAAAAGCTGACTCATTGGCCCTGAAATATTGATGTTTCCAGCTACGAATCCTGTACCGTAGTACAACGATTCTTCGGTTTCTTCAGTGTTTAAAACCAACAAACGATTTGAATCGAGGTCCAAATCTAATGCCCAATCCTTGAAATTTGTATGACTAAGCACTCCGCTTAAAACCCCTTCGGAAGAAAATGTTGTATCGGTAAATTTGGCAGATTTAAATATAAAATTTTGCGCTACCAAATCAACTCTTGTACGGTCTGCAAAAGCATAGTCCACGTTTAAGTACGGAACGGACATCCCTCCTTCGTTAAGCGTCAAAACACCATTGATTTGAGGACGTTGCAAACGCCCCGTAATGGACGATGTCCCAGTTACTTTTCCTCTAATATTAGTAATAACACCGCTCCCAAAGGGATCAAGTGGCTCCAATAAAAAATCTTTAAATTTGAGTTGCAAATCCAGATTTGAATTGGTTCCTGAAACATCTAGACTGCCTTGCGCAGAAAAGGACTCATTTTGGTCGTCTTTGATGGTTACGTTCACATCATAATTTGTAAGTGAAACATTTCCTTTTATGTCAGCATTAAAAGCGCCTAAATTAAATCGATTGACCTCAAAATCATCAATTGTGAGTAGAGATTTTGGGAGGTAAATTTTATTTTGTTTTACAATATTTAGATTTCCATTGATGGTCCCTCCAAGCTGAAGACTGTCTATTTCAGGAGTGACTTTGGCTAGATCAACATTGTCGAATTTCAAATTTATGGCACCTGAAAGAGAATCTTGAGCTTGACCACTCAATACAATTTGTTCGTCCTTGTAGGACATGTCCATATCCAGAATGGACACTTCGTTGAAACCAGAGTCAAAAACAAGTTTATTTTTGGAATTGTTTTTTGCATTCAATTTCCAGAGTGTATTCTTAAAATTAATAAACGATGGCTTTAAACCAACAACAGATTTCTCACCCTCATTGGTAAAAAATAAATTGAAATCGAATGTATCTAAATTCTCTTTTCCGCCTTTGAATTCAGATTTGATATAAAGTGTATCGTTTAGTGTAAGGTTGATGAGACTAAACGCATTGGCATCATAAAAAGGTGTACTCAAGCTATCCAGTTCTACATAGGTATTAAAAATTGGATTGTCGTTTATGAGTTGAACCTCAATGCGCTTGGCAATATAATCATCGATGCTGATGTTGGGCGATTTAAATTTGAGTGTAAATTTTTTAGGGTCACTGTCCAAAGTTCCACGAACATAAGTGTTGGCGCCTAAACGCAGGTTAGGATAAAAGACTTCGATGATTTTGTTGTAAATTTTGAAATTGAAATTCATAAACTGATTGGGAGAAATATCCTTCGATGCTCCTCTAAAGTAAATTTCACTCAATGCATTATTTAACAGTTTAGGAAGTTCTTTTACAAAAAACTTACCCTTAAAAGTTCCTTGTATAATCTCAGGCGAATTGACAGAAATGGTGCGCACTTTGTTTAAATCGAAATCTGATAAAATTTGAAAATCTTTGAAGTAATAATCTTCATTTTGATTTGTGTACGACGTGTTTTTAAATTGAAGAAAACCATGAATATCATCCAAATCTGTACCGCTCATATCCATGGCAACTTCCCCTTTAAAAACCGAAATGGAATCGCGAGAAACAAAATTTAGTGCATTCAAATTTGCGTTGCGAATATTGGCCGAAAAATCATAAATATTTTCTTCCTCTGAAAAATCCACAAGGCCTTCGAAATTCATAGACAAATGAATGTCATCAACCTCCAAGGCACCATTAAAAACTTTGTCTTCAATGAGCCCTTGAACATTTAGGTTTTTGTACACATAATCGTTAAACTCAAAAGCAGAACAAACACCCTTGATGTTAGATTGCAAATTTTCCAACATAAACCCAACACCTTCTAATGAAAAATCTGAAGTTACATAGCCTAAACTGGGCTCACCGATCAGTGTGCCGAGGTCAAAATCTTGCAATTGAATTGTACCCTCGTATTGAGCATCATCGATTGTTTTTATTTTGGATAGATCAAGGTCTGCCACAACCAGTCCAAGTTCTGTACGCGCTTCAAAATCGGTATTTATGGAAGGCCCCTTAAGGAATACATTGCCTTGTAAAGTAAACACACCCAAAGCGGCTAAATTCGAAGGAATATTCGCCCCAATGATACGAGGTAAAATTCCTTTTAAATCCGTATACTTAGAAGTAATTTGGTCCATTTGACCCATCATTTCAAATGGGTTTGATTTGGAATCAATTAAATTTTTAAATGCAAATTGGCCGTTAATGTATGTATTTCTATTCGTAGAGAGGTGGAAATTTTGCAACTTCAAATCATTAAGTGTGCCCGAAATTTTAGTATCAAAAGTTACATTTTCTGATGCACCAAATTCTGGAAAAAACACATTCAGTTCGCCTAAATTTAAGGTGCTTTTTTGGAAGTTTCCAGACAGTACAACTTTGTCCGTAAAATCTTTTAAATCTTCTCTTTTGTAATTGAAAACTAAATCGCCTTCCAACTCAGAATTTAGGGTTTGAATATTTAAACCCTCGAAGTGCATGGAAGTTAAGGTGTATTTGAAAAAAGTTTGGAGATTGTGCATTTCGACTCCTCTTGGATCCGAAAAACTCAACGTATTGATGCGTAAGCTTACATCTGGACCACGAATAAGAAGATCGGTGGCATTAATGCCTAATTCTTTAAAATCTAAAATCTGTGTATTACCTTCTTTATTTTCGTCTGTCAGTAGGAAATGACTTTCAGAAATGGTGACGTCACTTGAAGACAATTCAAAAGGGGTTTTTGATTTCTTGTTTCCATTATCAAAGCTATCCACAAAAACATCTAAATTGGACTTTTCTTCCCCTTTGTACGTCTTAATATGGAACCGCAAACCATACAAATCAATAGCACCAAAAATGAGCTTATTGTCATTTAATTTTGCAAAATTTAAGATTGAACTGTTCAACTCAGAAACAGCAATAAGCGTATCGTTGAAATGATCTTTGATAAGAATATTTTTCAACTCTAAATCACCATTGAACTGGAGACCTACTTTTTCTACATTAATCGCTGTACCGTACGTTGCATTGACATGCTTGGTGGCATATCGTCCAAAATAAGTTTGAACACTGGGAACAGAAAACACCAACATCAAAACAATAAAGAGTAGCACAATTGCTGCTAAAATTCTTAGAAATATGTTGAACCGTGTTTTAATAACTTAAAAGAATGGTATAAAATTAAAAAATCAAAAAACAAACAAAAAATTTAAAGCCAATTTTACACTATGCATCGACCATTTTTTATTTCTTTGTAAAAACTATACGTAGGCACTGCAATAGTTTTGCCAAACTTGTACAAAGAAAACGAATAAATAGGGCATTAACATTAATGAACGAAAAAAAAATATATATTTTAGGGATTGAGTCTTCTTGTGACGACACAGCAGCATCCGTTTTGTGCAACGGAAAAGTATTGAGCAATATTATTGCTAATCAATCCATTCATGAGGCCTATGGAGGCGTTGTTCCGGAACTGGCCTCTCGTGCGCACCAACAAAATATTGTCCCTGTAGTAGACCAAGCGCTTAAAATAGCGGGTGTTTCTAAAAGCGATCTATCTGCTGTAGCGTTTACCAAAGGCCCTGGGCTTATGGGATCGTTGCTTGTGGGTACTTCTTTTGCCAAATCTTTTGCCTTCGGATTAAATATTCCTCTGATAGAAGTCAACCATATGCAAGCGCATATTTTGGCGCATTTTATTGAAAAAGATGGATACGAAAAACCCGAATTTCCGTTTTTAGCCATGACCATTTCGGGCGGACATACTCAGATTGTTCGCGTGAATGATGCCTTTGATATGGAAGTTATTGGCGAAACCATTGATGATGCTGTTGGTGAAGCATTTGACAAAAGTGGTAAAATACTAGGGCTTGGTTATCCTGCCGGTCCTGAAATAGATAAACGTGCAAAAATGGGGAACCCCAAAGCTTTTCATTTTACTAAACCTAAAGTGAAGGGCCTAGATTTCAGTTTTTCAGGATTAAAAACAGCAATTTTATATTTCATCCAAAAAAATTCAAAAGAAAATCCTAATTTTATTAAAGAACATTTAAATGACATTTGTGCCTCTATTCAATATACAATTGTGGGTATTTTGATGGACAAACTAAAATTGGCAGTAAAAGAAACCGGCATAAACCGCATTGCGATTGGTGGAGGTGTCTCGGCCAATTCTGGTGTGCGCAACGCCCTTATAAAAGCGGAGCAAAAACACGGTTGGAAACCCTTTATTCCCGCATTTGAGTTCACAACCGACAATGCCGCTATGATTGCAATTGTAGGACATTTAAAGTACTTAAAACGTGATTTTGCTACACAAAACACAATGGCTACAGCACGGTTAAAATTATAATAATTAAGATGCAACTATTTTACAATTCAGAATTACAATCTAGCGATAAACACTTTTATTTTGATAAAAATGAAAGTCGTCATATTGTGAAAGTGTTGCGCAAAAATATAGGTGATAAATTACACATTACCAATGGTTTAGGTTGTATTTTTGAGGCTGAAATTTTGACCAATAATCAAAATAAATGTGAGGTTTCAATAACAAAAACTACAGTTGTCCCTGCAAAAGAATACAGCATACATTTGGCTGTTGCTCCAACAAAAATGAATGACCGCTACGAATGGTTTCTCGAAAAAGCAACAGAAATTGGTATAGACCAAATCACACCGATTATCTGTGCGCGTAGCGAACGCAAAACAATTAAAATAGAACGCTACGAAAAAATCATACAAGCGGCAGCAAAACAGTCGCTTCGTGCACATTTCCCCATACTTAACCCAACTGTTCGTTTTACAGATTTTATAAAAAACACAACTGACAAACAGTGCTATATAGCACATTGTTTAGAACACAATCAAGCGCATTTAAAAGATCTTATCACGCCAAAAAAAAACGTTTTGATTCTGATTGGCCCAGAAGGGGATTTCACTTTAGATGAAATTAACCTTGCACAAGCATCAGGTTTTGAATCGGTAAATTTGGGCAATGCGCGTTTGCGTACAGAAACCGCTGCTGTAGTTGCTTGTCATATAACAGAACTTTGCAATGCGTAACGCTTTTTTTGTTTTATTCATATTCTTAGCATGCACTTTATCGAAAGTACAAGGGCAAACCCTCGCAGTGTTAAAATACGATGGCGGAGGTGATTGGTACAGCAATCCCACTGCAATGAAAAATTTGATTGAATTCTGTAACAACGAGATTAACACCACTATAGCACCTATACCAACGGTTGTGCACCCCGAAGATTCAGCGCTGTTTAGCTATCCTTTTGTTCACATGACTGGACACGGCAATGTTTTGTTTTCTGATGAAGCATTAAAAAACCTAAACACTTATTTGATGGGTGGAGGTTTCTTGCACATAGATGATAATTATGGTATGAAATCATATATTTTACCACAAATAAAAAACCTATTCCCCAATAAAGAATTGAGAGAAATCCCTTTGGATCATCCTATTTTTAATCTTGTATATAAATTCCCCAATGGACTTCCTAAAATCCATGAACACGATGGTCTGCCACCAAAAGCACTAGGAATATTTCACGACAACAGACTCATTCTCTTGTGTACATTTGAAAGTGATCTCGGAGATGGCTGGGAGGACCAAGTGGTACATAACGATCCTGAAGAAATACGTTTGAAGGCACTAAAAATGGGTGCCAATATTATTAAATATGCATTTGAATTTTAATTATCAAAATGATGCAATTAGACCACTACACTTCAAAATTTGTGAAGAAAAAATTTCCGATTGTTTTGGTTGCCGATCAAGTGGTACGACCCTCCAATGTCGGAAGTTTATTCCGATTGGCTGATGCATTTGGTGTAGAAAAACTTATTTTGGGTGGCCCACCCATCGAACTCAACAGGAAAGTCTGGAACACTTCTAGAGCGACTGAAAAAGTAGTGCATTTTGAGCGAACAATAGACCCTCGTTTAGAGCTTAAAAAATTACGCACAGAAGGTTATGTATTGATTGGATTAGAAATTACAAACAAAAGCACTCCTTTGACCAAAATTGAATTCAAAAAATCCCAAAAAATCGCATTGGTTGTTGGTGCCGAACGGTACGGAATAAGTGAAGATATTCTCAATATTTTGGATGACTGCTACCACATTGAAATGTACGGACAAAACAGCAGTATGAATGTTGCACAAGCGACTTCAATCGCACTTTATGAACTCACCAAAAAGTTGCACCATGTTTAATTCAAAACTTTTAGCGGAAAATGTACAAACATTTATCAATGCGCATTTAAAGGCCAATATTGAAGATTTGGCCCTTAAAGGAAGCCCTTTTTTAGACATTGAAACACCACAACTTTTAGAACAAATTCAAGCCAAAATCAAGTGCGTCAAAAAACTACCGACGTGGTTTCATGCTCAAAATATTTATTACCCCAGTAAAATAAACATTGAACAGACCTCATCAGAAATAAGCGCGTTATACAAAAGCAAATTAGTAGAAGGGCAATATCTATTGGATCTTACAGGTGGATTTGGTGTAGATAGCTTTTATTTTTCCAAAAAAATAAAATCCGTAACACATTGCGAAATTGATGCAAAATTATCTGAAATCGTGCAGCATAATTTTAAATCGCTAAAAGTCAAAAACATAGCAACAGTGGCGCAAAATGGGCTTTCGTATTTAGAACAAAAAGAGCAACATTTTGATTGGGTATATGTTGACCCCTCGAGAAGAGATGCGCAAAAAAATAAACGCTTTTTTATTGAAGATTGTATACCCAATGTAGCTAAATATTTGGAATTATTTTTGTCCAAAAGCAAAAATATCATGGTCAAATTGTCCCCTATGCTAGACATTCATGCTGCATTAGAATCTTTACCACAAACAAAAGAAATTCATGTAGTTGCCATCAAAAATGAAGTGAAAGAATTATTGTTTATTTTGGAAAGAGGTTATAATGATGAGCCCACACTAAAAGCTGTAAATTTAAACACAAACCAACCTGATTTTAAATTCAAAATAAGTACTGAAAATAACACTAAAGTCAGTTACTCCATTCCTTCAGAATATCTTTATGAACCCAATGCTGCGGTGCTCAAAGCAGGAGCATTTAAATATATTGCTTCTAAATTTGATGTCAAAAAATTAGCGCAACATACCCACCTTTACACCGCAACTAAACAAATTAAAGATTTTCCTGGAAAAATCTACCGCATCAAACAAGTACTCCCTTATCACAAAAAAAAGCTAAGACCCCTACTTAATGGCCAAAAAGCTAATGTGAAAACCAGAAATTTTGCTGAATCTATTCCACGGCTTAAAAAAGAATTTAACATTTCTGATGGTGGTACTATGTTTTTTTTCTTCACGAAAACAGAACAAAAAAAATGGGTTTTGATTTGTGAAAAAATATAATTCATAAAGCGTAATACACGCTGTTTATTTTTACTTTCAAAACACAATTTATTTTTTTATATTGTGACACATTATTAACCAATTATAAAAAAATGAAAAAACTTTTATTACTAACCACTGCCCTTATTTTATCATGCTTTGAACTTACAGCACAAGAAGAAAAAACGCAAGACCTCGTGGGTTATGGTGGGGGGCGCTTCGAAGTCTTCAAAACTGGAGGACAAGAAAGTATCGATTTGTGGTTTAAATGGATGGAACTACACGTTAGTGAGGATGTGGAGGGCATTATGGCTTTAGCACACGATGAAATCTATATTGAAGCACCTGAAGCTACCTTAAACGGTAAAGACGAATTGAAGGACTGGATGACGGCTACTTTTGGTAATGGAGATATCACTGTAGAGCATCGTTGGGCGGTTCCACTTCGGTTTGTTAATGAAGACGGAAGTGTCAATCCTGGTGATTGGATTGTTAACGATTATGTAGTCAATTATAAAACTAAAGAAGGAGTAACAATAGACGACTCTGAAGCTAACGTTTATATCGTAGATGGCAAGGTTCGCTATATGAAGATTTTTACATTTAAAAATGAAACGCTTCAGACCAAAAAAGTTACATTTTCTGTAGATCTTTCCAAAAGCAAGGAATCGTTTAAAAACGTTAGTGTTTTTGGTGATTTTAATAATTGGTGCGCGTCATGTGATGTGTTGTCCGATGAGGATAACGACGGTGTATATACTGGTACATTTGATGTTCCCGTCGGTCAATTACAATACAAATTTACGTTAGACAATCAAGCTGTAGAAGAACAATTTGAAGCGGGTACGGAATGTACTTCAACCATTGGTGAATACACCAACAGGGTAGCTCAAATTAGTGATGATGTCGTGCTTTCAACCGTTTGTTTCAACTCATGTGCATCATGTAATTAAATAATAAATAATTAACCATAAAAACTAAAAAATGAAAAAAACAATCTTAACGCTTGCCCTGTCAGTTGGGTTAGTATCCACAGCACAAATCGTTGAAGCCGGAAAATGGCTAGGAAACAACGAATTAAAAAATAACCCTTACACTTTGGCCTCCGATGAACATATGGAGCTCACACTCCAAACTATTGAGGCCTATAATGCTGGTGAAGTAGAAAAAGAGCTTTCTTTTTATACAGAAGAAATGGCAAACAACACTAGAGAATACATGACCAAATACCACGGTGAAATGAAAAAAGTAACCAATGAACCTTGGGCCATGATTCCTGTTCAAATTAAAGGAGGAGATAATGTACATATGCTGGTATGGTCCAATGAAACAAGAGAATGGAACAATGGCAGCAAACAAAAAATGAACTTAATGGAAGTATTTTCGTTTAACGAGGATAAAAAAATCAATGGATTCTTTCAGTGGCGTAGCTACGATCCTAAAAACGAATTTGGTCTTCCATCAGGTGGTAAATTTTACGGAAAAAAAGATAATGAATATACCGGCAGAAAGCTCGTTTTTTCTAATCGTGGCGAGGTAGAAGCCATAGAGACACTCATTGCTAACTACAACAACATGGATGCAAAGGGCTGCCAAGAAATTTTTGCCGAGAATGCTGTTTT
>CBFHQL010000018.1:0-37796 GCA_965658025.1 Flavobacteriaceae bacterium
ACCATTCAGAATACGCCATTTTTTGTGCATAACAAGAAGGTGACCCCCATAGAAGTATTGCACCACAAACTTCCGGTCTTTGGGTTTAGGATTGGTGATTTTGCCTACATTACCGATGCCAAAACTGTTCCTGAATCTGAAATAGAAAAACTCAAAAATTTAGATGTTCTTGTTGTGAATGCCTTGCGTGAAGAACCTCATTTATCGCATTTTAATTTAGATGAAGCATTGGCATTTATCAATCGTATTGGTCCCAAAAAAGCGTATCTTACCCATATTAGTCACCACATGGGGTTCCATGATGAAGTGCAAAAAAAATTGCCAAAATCTGTTTTTTTGGCTTATGATCAATTAGAAATTTCCTTATAAATGAAATCAAAGTTCCTTACATACGCTTTTCTTTTTACCCTGTTGGTTGTTGTTTTTCAATATGTCAATTCGAAGCAAATTATTGATAAATATGAAAAGGACATTAAAACTTACAAGATAAAAATTGAACAGTTGGAATTAGAAAATACAGCGCTTAAAGCAAAGTTTGATGCTAATGATGGGCATTAAATTCTGTCCGCTAACCAGCTTCTAAATTCAAAAAAGTTTTGTGGTGCTACGCCGTGCCCTACGGGAAATTCGCTGTACACATGTTTGATGCCATGAGTTTTTAAAAAGCTTGGGGTTGCTCTTGCCCAATCTACTGGAATAACTTGATCTGAGCTTCCATGAGAGCAATAAAAATCGAGGTGACTAAAGTCTTGTTTGGTTGCGTCCTCATTGATAAATTCTTTACAAATATATCCGCTTAGACCTACAACGTTTTTTATCAATTTCGGATAATTTAGAGCAATGGCCATGCTCAAAATACATCCTTGACTAAACCCAAGCAAACTTACATTGGTTGCGTCTAAATCATAAGTGCTGCATGCTTCTTTGATGCATGCCACAATAGTGGTCATTGATGCTTTGGCTTGTTCTACATCATTCCATTTATTTTGCTGTGCATCGAAGTTAATGGCATACCAAGCATGCCCATAGGGTTGAAGGTTGTGTGGTGCACGTAACGAAATGATACACAATGTTTTTGGAAGTTCATCAGCAAAAGAAAATAAATCATTTTCATCGCTACCATAGCCGTGTAGAAGTACCAAAAGAGGTGCATTTTTCTCTAACGATGAAGGCCTAACAATAGCGTGCAGTGGTAAATTGGAGGCACTCATTTATGAAAGATTTTTGAACAGATTTTGGTAAAATTTACCAACCAACGGAACAGGGGTTTTTTTCCCTGAAAGGGCAGTAGAGATTCCATAAAAAATAAGCACGCCAAAACAAATCCAAAATGAAAAGGTAACCATCCAACTGTCGAAACTTCCAACAATGTATCCTAATGCAAAAAAACTAAGCCATAAACCAAGAGATTGACGAATATGAAAACGAACAAAATCACTTTCCTTTTGCTTGTTATTAAGGTAGGCAATAAGCAGTCCCAAAAGGTATAAATAGCTCACAAATGCCATGCTTTTTTCTGAATTCATTCTTTTGATTCTAATGCTTTAAAATACATTGATGATTTGCCAAAACACCATAGACTTTCCCTTTAAGAGAATGCCCTAAAAATAGTGCATTTTTGGACTTCGAAAAGAGGTGTTCTTCGCCAAAAATGTACGGAGTATTTGGATTAAATAAGGAGATTTGACATGGGTTTCCAACAGCTATGGATTCGTCTTTTATGCCAAAACGTTTTTTTCCAGCAGTAAGCAACTGAATGGTTTTTTTTGTAGAAAAAATAGAGTTGAGTGCCCCAAAAGCACTTTCTAAGCCAATAGTGCCGTAAGCCGCAAAATCAAATTCAACTTTTTTGTGTTCTATAGCAATAGGGTCGTGGTCCGAAGTAACCATGTCAACGGTTCCGTCTTTGAGTCCTTCAATTAGAGCATCAATATCTTTTTGGGTCCTCAGCGGTGGATTTACTTTACAGTTTGTGTCGTAATTTTCCAAACGAACATCAGTAAATATTAAATTATGGATGGCGACACTACAACTTATGTCCAATCCTTTAGCTTTAGCTTCGCGAATAAGTGCAACTGATTTTGCTGTTGAAATGGTTGGAATATGCAAACGCCCACCCGTGTATTCCAAAATGGAGAGATCACGCTCAATTTGCAATTCTTCAGCAAGGTTAGGATTCCCCTTCAACCCCAGTCGAATGCTTGTGGTGTGTTCGTTGATAACTCCAGATCCAGCAATTTTTTCTTCTTGAGGAAAAGACTGTACGAGTCCTCCAAAATTAGTGCAATATTGTAAAGCGATTTTTAATATGTTAGGATTTGAAATGGGCTTTTTATAATCCCCAAAAGCAACGCCACCAGCCATATGCATATCATAAAGTTCAGCAAGATGTGTTCCTTTTGAACCTTCTGTAAGTGCTCCAATTGGATGAAGCTTTGTGGCTGTGTGTTTAGATTTATTTTGAACAAATGCAACATCGGAGTGGCTGTCAATTTCAGGATAAGTATTGGGGTTGAGCGCTACATTTGAAAACCCAGATTTTGCAGCTGTAGCCAATCCATTTTCTATGGTTTCTCTATCTTCAAAACCAGGTTCACCAAAAGAAACGCTGCTATCGAACCAACCTTGTGAAACATGGAGGTTGTCTAGTTCAATAACCTGATAATTGTGAGGGTTTTTTATGGAATCAGCGATTTGGCTTATGGTTCCGTTTTCAACTAAAATATCTTGTGTTTTGTTGTGAAAATCACTTTTTGAATCAAGAATTGTAGCTGATTTTATGAGTACGTTCATTTAAAAAATTTTAAGATGAGCATTTCTAAAGCCAAAAATATTATGGCAAAAGTAACAAACCATTTCCAAATGGACTTAGTATTTGTGCTACTTTTTATGATCGCTAAACTATTTTCAATTGATTCCTGCGCAATATTTGGCGCAATTGCTTCTAAATTCATATAATTCAAAACACTCTCATTTCGCCTAAAGTTGTAACTCAAATATTGTAAAGTATCGTTGTTGTGGTGTAGTGCATAATGCCCCGCTTTTGTGGGTAATTCTCGGGTGATGATTTGAAGTTTTGCGTTGTTTTTACGCTGTAATGGGATAAAACTCATATCATCTTTAGAAAGACTTAATACTTCATCTTTATTTAGGGAATATTTAGATTCAATTATATGTTCATCGCCTATGGTGTACTGCGTTTTAGGGATTTTAAAACTTGATGTTCCAATGCTATAAAAAGTAGGCACAATCAGTGGTGAATTGATAAAATTGGAGTCGTTACCACTTATGTTTGAAGAAAAAACAAAAATGTTGTTATACTGAGCTAAGAAAGCTTCATCATTTTGATAGCCCAACAACGTATTTGAAGTCGTCTTTAATGGAAAATATGTTTTGACTTTTGGAAATTGAAAATTTTTAATTCTCTTTTCAAAAATGTTTTGATAAATAGGGTGGTCAAAATTAATGTTAGTGATTCTTTTTTCAGAGGAAGCTTTTGTCAAAATTACTTCAGAATCAAATAGACTATTGTAAGAAGATAATTCGGCATTTTCAGAGGGAATTACAATCAAATAACCATCTGATTTCAAAAACGACTTCAAGCTTGATTGTAGAGCTTCCGGAATACGATCTAGTGCATCTAAAATGATTAAATCCTGTTTTTGAATAGCGCTGTAGCCCAATGACGCTATGTTCTGAAAGCTGTATGAAAATTCATCTGCAGTAAATATGCGCGGTAAATATGTATTAGAGTTTTTGCCAATGGTGAGTACATTAATTTGTTTTTCGCTTGGTATACTAAAATAAAATGTGTCGTCAAAATTAAGCCCATTATCTTCTAATACAAGTTTTGCTTTTGATAAATTATGTTTAGGTACAACCATCGTCGTTTTATAGTCATTACTTTTCTCGAGGGTTGTTTTCCCCAACAGCTTTTGGTTATTATAAAAACTCAAGGTCAATTTATCTTGTAAACTTGTATTGCTACTGGCTTTGATGCTGAGTTTATACTCATTTGATTGGGGTGAAATTTCTACATATTCAATGAAATTATTTTCAATATTTATAGGTTTTTGTTGAACAAAAAAGAGTTGATAATTAGGGTCTTTTTTTAGTTCAGTCAAAGGTTTTTTGGTCTGCTGAAAATCTGAAATAACAATAAAAAACTTTGGATTTGAGGAAGATTCAGAAAACAACATTTTACCTTTTGAGAGCATGGTTTTTAAATCCAATTGATGCGCCACATAATCAATATCCAGTAGCTCATTTTGTATAGATTTTACTGTTCTGTTGCGGTACGTTTTTGTGTTTGTAAATACATCAATTTCAGTAGAGGGTTCTAGATGAGTCAACAATTCTTGTACAGATCGCTCAATTAATATTCCTTGGGTACCCAATGCTTGCATACTAAAAGAATTATCCAAATATATTACGATTTCTGGGGTTGTGCCTTTTACAGTCTGATTTGAAAAGTAGGGCTGAGCAAACGCCAAAATGATACAACTTAATGCTAGTAACCTCGTACACAAAATCAGCCACTTTTTTATGATTGAACTTTTTCGTGACTGTAGTTTAATGGTTTCTAAGAAAGCAAGATTTGTAAATTCTTGTTTTTTAAAACGTCTTAGTTGGAACAAATGCACCACTACAGGTATAAGGAGTGCAAAGAAGGCGTATAAAAATTCTGGACGTACAAATTGCATCAAAACATGAGTTTTTCAAATATAAAACCTTAGCAGAAGAAAAAATAATCTGTCATATGTTTTTTATGTTCTTGATTAAAATAATTTTTGATGAATTCTTGTGCTTTTACGTTTGCTACAGTGATAATGCTTTGTGTTTGTTTTAGCTCAGATAGTATTGACCATGGTTTTAGGATTTTTCCATAAATATTTTTTCCAATTTTTTTTGGATTATCACAAATCCATTCAAATTCTATTTCTTTGTTTAGCAGTAAAGACGCCAACTTTTTACCTTTTTTACCCGCACCCCACACAATCAATGTTTTGGAAGCATCAAACGATAACTCTAAGAAATAGTTCAATTTCAAATCCAAAAACGAATTTTCTGCATAATGTGGACTTGTTCTTGATGTGCGAACCGCATAATCTCGCCAACGATGGAGTGTTTTTTGAGATGGAATACACTTCAGGCCATATTGGAAAAAGCGAAACGCAAGATCGTAATCCTCTGGATAAATATTACTTTGAAAACCGCTACAGCGCTCAAAATCTTTTCGGTGTACCATCCAACAAGGTGAGGGGATGACACATTCTTTGTAGAGTTCTTCAAAGTTGGTTCCCTCAGCAATCAATCCATTTAACCACAATTCATATTTTTTGTAACCATCATTTATCCCTGTTTCAGAAAAATACTCCACCAATCCAAGCGCGATATGCCCTTTTCCATGCTTTATTAAATCGTTGTGCATGGCCTCTAGTTTTTGAGGCATCATGATATCGTCGCTGTCCATACGAGTGATAAAATCTCCATTACAATGTTCATAAGCCGTACACAAAGCAGCAATAATTCCTGAACCATTATTTTTTAAATACTTGATTCTTGAATCATTTTTCGCATAATCTTGAACAATTTTAGCGCTATTATCTGTAGAATGGTCATCTACAAAAATTGCTTCCCAATCAAAACATGTTTGATTTAAAATAGAATCGATACACTCAGGCAAATAGACCGCTGTATTTTTAAAAGGGATGAGTACGCTAATTTTGGATTGTGGCATTAGTACTTGGCCGCTTTTCCATCGGCAGAAGATGCTTTGATAAATGCTCTTAAATCCTCATTCGATTGGATTAAATCTTCATTACGCAAATACATCATATGCCCACTTCTGTACCCTTTAAAAGTAAATCGATCTTTCATTTTTCCACTCGGATCAATTTGTGATAGAGTATATTTTGCACTAAAATAAGTAGTAGCACCATCATAATACCCCGATTGATTAAGCACTTTTAAATATGGATTTTGTGCCATGGCTAGGCGTAAATTGTCCCGCGTATTATCATTGTCATTGTTCCATGGTTGTACAGAGCCAAACATATTGTATTTTAAATCGGTTTCGAACTTCAATTCTTTTTTGATATAGTGATTGATGGCCGGAGTAAACGAATGAAGCCAAGACGTTAGTTCAGCACTATAATCGGGGCTTGTACCAGATTCTTTTTTATCTATACCCAAATATCGAGAATCTAAACGTCCAATGGTTTGACCAGTTTTGTCGCGTAACAATTCTTTCCAGAAAAAGCGATTAGGAACATCCAAATTGTGTTGTATAATTACATTTTGACTCAGTCCAGAATAATAGGCCATTTTTTCGCTCACCTTCATTTTTTCATCTTCATCAATAAAACCACCTTTGGCCAAAGCTGGTATAAGCGTATTTATTGTAAACTGTTCCACTTCAGGGAGTATTTCCAATAAGTCTTTGGATTGAAGGGACTCTGGTAACATTTTGTGGTGCCAAGCGGTTGCAGCATAGTAGGGGAGGTTGAGTGCTGAGGATACCGGTCCACCTACACGCAAAGTTTTATAATCTGCAGGAGAGACCAAAATCACGCCATTGAGGTACATCCATTGGTTTTGTTGTAAAGCCAATGAAAGCCCCATCACACGAGTTCCACCATAACTTTCTCCTATAATGTATTTAGGTGATTCCCAACGGTTTTTGCGTGAAATAAAAGTGTTGATCCACCCCGAGAGGTACGCAATATCTTCATTGATGCCAAAAAATTGACTTCGTTCAGGAAGTTCACCATCTTTATTCGGAACCATACGCGAATAGCCCGTATTGACAGGGTTGACAAAAACAATATCTGCTACGTCCAAAATCGAATTCGGATTACTTTTAAAACCATAGGGTTGAACGGGATAACCTTCATCATCAACCTTCAAAATTCGAGGACCAGTGTAGGCCATATGCATCCATACCGATGCAGACCCCGGCCCACCATTAAAAGAAATAATAATCGGTCGCGAACTTCGGTCTTTGATGTCGTTTCTGGTGTAGTAGGTATAAAATAGACTAGCAATTACAGTCCCGTCTTTGTCCCAGACAGGTTGCATTCCGGTTTCGGCGGTGTAGGACATCTGCACGCCTTTAATCGTCGTTTTGTGTTGTGTGGTGACTGTAGTGTCCACAGGAACTTTTAGATCTTGAGCAAAATTAAAGCTGAAGCATAAAAGCAGTAGAATAATGATACTTTTTCGCATGACTTAAATGTTTTTAAACCCCTAAAATACAATAATGATTTTAAAACCTATACATCTAAAGTAAAGATGTTTGTTAGATATGTTTATCCCTTAAACGCTTCAATTGTTCTCGCTACAATTTCAATGGCTTTTTCTTCTTCATTTTCATGAACAAAGAGTTCTTGATGACCGTAAGCGGTAGTGCCAAACCCCGCCAAGCGTGCCGATTCTGTTTCGTCTTTAATGACAGGAATAATACCATTATCTTCTAGAGTTTTGCGTATTCGTTGGATTATGATAAAATTCCCTGCATAAATTTTTACGTATGCCATATCCTTAGCTTTGTTGAAAGATACAACAAATATTAGGCCATGAAAAGTATATTTTGTCTAAAAATCTAAAAAATCAAGGTCAGTATCCAGACCAATACTTCAATAATATGTTTAATCAGTGTGTGCATTTGTGGTAGGTTTAAAGTGGACTTGTTCTAGGGCGTTGTTTTGAACTTTGAGTAGTTGTTCTTCTTGTCCATTGTCCAAAACATCATCGTAGCTTGAGTAGTTTCTATGGAATGAATAGGTATTTTTATCAGCATAAAGAAAAGAATCTTCAGGCAAATACAACACCACAGTTATTTTTTGATCTCTGAATTTGTTATGAGGTGAAGTTGTATAATACGCATTCAAGTATAAACTAGAATTTTTCAATTCGTATTGATAATCAATGGCTTGAGCACGTTCTCTAGCACGTTGATAGGTCTCTCCTTTTGCTTTTTTCTCTATGGCAATGGACGCCAAACTGTCTTTGGTGGTGCGTACAATCAACCGAACATCAGCGTTATACATCAGTTTTTCACCAGAAAGGGTTGTGATGATTTTAAAATTGTCGTTGCGGTAAATTTTATCGGCAAAGTTGATGTTTTTGCGCATCGATAGAAACAATGTATCGCCTTTTTTTACATTTAAATTTTCGATGTGTTCAACACGAGCTGTTTCCTTAAAATCTACTAATTGTTGGATGCTAAATGTGATAAGTGTTCCCAAAGCGATAATCCATAGTACAATAAGCGTAATGACTGCAGATTTGTTTAATGGATTGAATTTTGTACCCACTAATTTTAAGCCCAGCATCACGATAAAGAGTAAGGGTACAATGGCCACAATTAAGATAACCAACGAAAGTACCCAAAGTGGCATTACAGACGTATTGAGTACGCTGTCAATTTCAATTCCTGGAAGGTAAATTCCTGAAATTCCAAAAGCAAAAAAGCTAATGACCGCACCAAGCATGGCCAATATTCCTGAAATTACAAGCATATACCCTAAAACTTTGATTGCTATTTCTAGCAATGATTGGATCAAAACGCCTAATTTTTCAAAAAACGATTTGGATTTTGCTTGAAGGACAGATTCGTGTTGCTTTACTTTTTCAGCAACTTTATCGAGATGGTTTTTAACATTACCAACGCCCTCTTTTACTTGTTGTTCAATAGTGGTAATGTCGATGGGCTTTCCCATCATCGAAAGTTTTTCGGCAGTGGTTTTGGCAGGCGGAACAAAAATCCAAAGCAGTGCATAAAGCAATAAGCCCGTACCAAAACCAAAAATAAGCAGTACCCAAATAAGCCGAATCCAAATGGCATCAACACCAAAAAAATGGCCTAATCCAGCCGAAACCCCGCCAACAAAAGCATTGTCTTTGTCGCGATACAGCCGCTTGGTTCTTTTTCTGTAGTTCTCGCTTTTAGTGCCCTCGCCGCTGTCGTCTATGTTATAATCTTCGGGTTGCCCCATAATATTGATGATTTCATCCACAATTTTTGAGGTGATCACTTGCTGGTCGGAGGTGATGCGTTCAGAAAATAGTTCTGCAATACGCGATTCAATATCAGCGATGATTTCGTTGGTGTTTTCTTCGTTTTGCATGGAGCGTTTTATGGCTTCCAAATAGTCTTGTAATTGATTATAGGCATCTTCGTCAATGTGGAAAAAGAAACCTGCTAAATTGATACTAATTGTTTTTTTCATTTGTCTTTGTTTGATTTTGGGTAACGGTAGAAACTGCGCCAACAAGCGCACCCCATGTTGAATTAAGTTCTTTTAAAAATAATGTTCCTGTTGCTGTTAACTTGTAATATTTGCGCGGTGGCCCAGTGCTTGATTCTTCCCATCTATACTCCAGAAGGCCAGCATTTTTTAGCCGTGTGAGGAGGGGGTAGATCGTCCCTTCAACCACGAGCATTTTGGCGTCTTTAAGCGTAGATAAAATTTCGGCCACATAGGCATCTTGTTGCTTTAGAATCGATAAAATGCAAAATTCTAAAACGCCCTTACGCATTTGTGCTTTTGTGTTTTCAATGTTCATTGGTATATGAATTTGATACAAATGTATTCATAAAAAGGTATTATGTAATACATAGTAGTATATATTAACATAATTTTAACATTCGTTTAGTTCAAGATATTGATTATCTTAGCCAATAAACTTTTTTAGTCTTATGGCATTTTCACCAAAAAAACTCAATCTTTTTCTTGTCTTTAATCTCCCTTCTGCCTATTTGTGTGGGGTGCGTGTCCAGTGGATTGATCAGGAAAAATGTCACGTCGGTGTACGCCACAAATGGATCAACAAAAACCCTTTTAAGTCTATGTTTTGGGCCGTTCAAGGGATGGCCGCAGAGCTTGCTACTGGTGCGCTTATAATAATGAAAATCAAGCAGTTGCGAAAAAATGTTTCTATGCTGGTGATCAAAAATGAAGCGCAATTTACCAAAAAAGCAAAAGGGCGTATCACGTTTTGTTGTACACAAGGTTTGGACATCGACAAGGTGCTACAAGCCACCATCGAAAGTGGAGCAGGACAAACCATAACCCTCACGGCCGAGGGACGCGATGAAGCTGGAGATGTGGTCGCTACATTCAATTTTCTTTGGAGTTTAAAACGAAAAGGATAAATGTTAATTTTTTTGGAATTTTTGATTTTTTAATTAATTTTATTTCAATTAAAAGACACGCCTATACAACAAAACTACTTTAAATCTTAATTTTTTTACAATGGCAAGAGCAATGTTCGAGCACACTATTCAAGTGCTTAAGAAAGTAAGTTTTGACCCTAGTTTATTTTGTGCTGAAGTAAAAAAAGCAATGCACTATCTTCTTCCCTACGAAATTGAAGAACTTAAAGTATTTGTTCAATCCATGATTGAAACGCACCCAGAACTCAGCCGTTGTATTGTGTATTTTGCTTAACGCTTGGCTACAGGACTTATAATTTCAACATCTTGAAACGCAATAGCGCCCCTAATAATCCCTGAAATGGCATCATGGATTGCGTTGATGATTTGAATTTTCAGTTCATTTTTATTGTAAATTAGACTGACTTCGCGCGCAGGTGAGGGGGTGGTAAAAAAGTGTAAGTTTTGCTGTTCTTGTTCCTTTAAATCCAATGTATTGAGGTAGGGTAAAAGGGTCATCCCCATACCTTCATTCGCCAATTTAACCAGCATTTCGATGCTTCCACTCTCCAGTTGAAAGGATTCATCATCGGGTTTGTTCAATATGTTACACAAATTTAAAACGCCATCCCTAAGGCAGTGTCCATCTTCCAACAGCAGCATATCGTTAATATCCAAATCCGAAACCTCAATGGTTTTTTTATCGCTCAGTCTGTGGTTGGGTGGAATATACCCCACAAAGGGTTCATAAAACAATGCCCGTTCTTTGATGTCCTCGATTTTTAGTGGCGTGGCCGCGATGGCGGCATCCAAATGCCCATCATTTATACGTTGAATGATTTCTTCGGTAGTAAGCTCCTCAATTTTTAATTTAACTTTCGGATAGCGCTTGATAAAGGTTTTGAGAAACATTGGCAAAAGCGTAGGCATGATGGTAGGAATAATGCCCAATTTGAATTCTCCGCCAACAAATCCTTTTTCTTGATCAACAATATCATTAATACGGTCGGCTTCAGCGACAATATTTTTGGCTTGAGTCACTATTTTTTGACCTACTTGCGTTAGTTTGATGGGTTTGGTATTTCTATTAAATATTTGAACCCCCAATTCATCCTCTAACTTTTGTACTTGCATGCTTAGGGTCGGTTGGGTCACAAAGCAATGTTGCGCGGCTTTGGTAAAATTTTGATGCTCAGCCACGGCCAATACATAATGGAGTTGAGTGATGGTCATAATCTTGTTTTCTACAAATGTATAAATTTTATCTATTCGTTTTTTGATTATGATAGATGAAAAAAAAGCCCTCTTTTGAGGGCTTTTATAAATAAGTTAAACCTAAAAATAATCAATTGATAAACCCACGGTCGCGCATCAGGGCTTCTATTTTGGCATCACGGCCTCTAAACAGTCGGTAGGCCTCGGCAGGGTCTATCGCGTTGCGTGGCGCAAACAGGTATTTTACGAGTTTATTGGCCATATCTTCATCATAAAATCCGCCTTCGCTGTCTGTAAATGCTTCTGCGGCATCGGCTGTAAGGACATCGGCCCACATATAGCCATAATAGGCCGTCGCGTAGCCCTCTCCAGAAAACACGTGGCCAAAGTGCGGCGTACGGTGGCGCATAGGGAGTTCTTTAGGCATGTTTAAGGCCGCTAATGTTTCTTTTTCAAAATTCCCTACATCTATACCTTCAGGATCGGCGAGGTGGAGTTTCATGTCCATAAGGGCAGAGGCCAGATATTCTGTAGTACCAAATCCTTGATTGAACGTAGCTGCTTTTTTAATTTTTGCCACCAAAGCATCAGGAATCACTTCTCCTGTTTTGTGGTGTACCAAATATTGCGAAATCACTTCATCTGTAGACAACCAACGTTCCAAGAGTTGAGACTGAAATTCGGTATAATCGCGAACACCACCATTGAGCGTTGGGTATTTTACATTAGAAGAAAAGAAATGGAGGGCGTGCCCAAATTCATGAAAAAAGGTTTCTGCATCATCCCATGAAATCAGCACGGCTTCCCCCGGCGCTGCTTTAATAAAATTAGAGTTATTAGACGCCAAAACCGTCTTTTTACCATCAAAGGTCGTATGGCTTCTGTAGGTTGTGGCCCAAGCACCAGAGCGTTTTCCAGCACGAGCAAATGGATCCAAATACCAAAGCCCAATATGGGCTCCAGAGTCCAAATCGGTGACCTCCCATACTTTTACATCCTCATGAAAAACAGGAACACTACCTTCGGGAACTGGTGTAAATTTGTAGTTAAACAATCGTCCAGCGACATAAAACATGGCTTCACGGAGTTTGTCTAATTGTAGGTATTGTTTCACTTCGTCGCTGTTGAGGTCATACTTAGCGACACGTACTTTTTCGGCATAATAGCGGTAATCCCAAGGTTCTATAGTGATGTTATCGCCATTGGCATCGGCAATGGCTTGCATGTCGGCCACTTCTTCTGCCACTCTAGAAATTGCTGCAGGCCATACGGCTTCCATCAAGTTTAAGGCATTTTCGGGAGTTTTGGCCATACGGTCTTGTAGGCGCCATTCGGCGTAATTTTTATGTCCGAGAAGTTCAACTCTTTCGCGGCGAAGTTTTAAGATTTCAGCAATGATTTCTTTGTTGTCATATTCGTCGTTATTATCGCCACGAGAATAGTAGTTGGTCCAAACTTGTTTGCGCAAATCTCTTTCGGTAGAGTAGGTTAAAAAAGGATCCATTGAGGAACGCGTGTTGGTGATGGCATATTTGCCTTCTTGTCCTTTTTCTTTGGCAATGGCTGCGGCGGATTTTATAAATCCTTCCGAGAGTCCACCAAGTTGATCTTTGTTGAGGTAGGTCACATAGTTTTCTTCGTCGTGCAGTACGTTGTCCGAAAATTTATTGTACAGTACCGAAAGTTCTTTATCAATGGCGGCATAACGTTCTTTTTTCTTAGCATCAAGTGCCGCTCCACGCATGGCAAATCCTTTGTAAATAAGCTCCACTACACGTTGTTGGTCGCTTTCCAGAGGGTTTTCTTGGGCGTTGTCATAAACGGTTTTAATGCGCTTAAAAAGTGCTTCATTTTGATTTATTTTTGAAGAAAACTCCGATAATTTTGGAGCAAGCACTGACTGAACTTCTCTAAATTCTGGCGAAGACATATTGCTGCTCAAAATTCCGTAGTACGAAAAAACACGATCTAAATATGCTCCAGAACGTTCCATAGCTTCAATCGTATTTTCAAAGGTTGGGGCATCTTTGTTGTTGGCAATAGCATCAATTTCTTTGAGGTTTTCTTCCATGCCATATTCTACAGCTGACTGAATATCAGCAACTTCCATTTTGTCAAATGCAGGGACACCACCATAGGGGCCTGTCCATTTTTGAAGGAGTGTGTTCTCCGAATTTGCGGTTGAATTGTTGCAACTTGTACTGACAATAGCCAAACACAAGAGGCACAACAACACACTGGGCGTCATTTTTTTTGTGTTCATAATGATTTGTTTTTAAAGTGAATTAAGTCCTACAATGTATAAAAAAAAACACAATCCAGTCCATTAGTCAATGATTTCAACTGTTTTGATGTACACATTGTTTTGTGGCCAATCGCCTTTGTCGGTGGGTACGGCTGCAATTTTGTCCACGACGTCCATACCTTTAATCACCTTTCCAAAAACCGCATAATCGCCATCGAGATGGTGTGCGCCTCCACGTTGTTGTACAATAAAAAACTCAAAAGGAGAGGCCATTTTATAGGGATTGGCCACTGCACTACTGGGCATACTTACCATCCCTCGATCGTGTTTAAATCCTTTTTTGTGGTCGTTGGGTAAGAGGTAGCGTCCTATTTTTTTGCGTTTGTTTAGTGTTTTTTGATCATCGCTGTTACCCCCTTGAATAATGTAGTTGTTGATGACTCTATAGAATTGCGTGTTATCAAAATACTTCTTCTTTGTGAGGTATATAAAATTTGATCGATGGAATTTTGTGGCTTCAAAAAGTTGGATATCAATTTCGCCAAAATCGGTGGAGATGCGCACTTTGTTCTCTTTGTGTTTTTTGTCATACTCCAAAAAGAATTCCATCACATTTTTGTCTGTCAACAAAAAGGGAGGTTCACTTTTTTCTTCAACTTTATGTGTTTTTATTGAGGGTACAGACGGCTGATTCTTAGGCGTTGTATTATTTTTTTCAGATTTAGTATCTTGACAGCTCAACAAAAAAACAAATAAAAATAAGCAATAGCGCATACAATAAATAAGGATTTTTTGAATTCAGAAAGATATGAGATTTGAAGCATTTTCTAAAATTATTAACGTAATAAATTCTTTTGCTCTACCGGGCTTAGAAGCACAAATGCTTATGGCACCACCCTTTAGAGAAGCATTATTAAAGCAAAGTGTATCCCTTAGGGCCAACGCCAAATTAGCCGCTGTTATGGCTTTGTTTTACCCCAATAAACAAGGCGAGACACATTTGGTGTTTATTGTTCGAAAATCCAGCCCTGGGGTTCATTCTGGTCAAATTGGATTTCCTGGCGGAAAGCCTGAGTTAGTTGATGAGGATTTGAAAGCTACTGCTGTACGTGAAACTTGGGAAGAAATTGGCGTTTCTTCGCATTCCATTCATGTATTGTGCCCCCTTACAGAGGTGTATATTCCACCCAGTAATTTTGATGTTTTTCCTTTTGTTGGTATGACGGTTTCGACACCAAATTTTAAACGCCAACCTTCGGAGGTGGAATCTATTATAGAAATTCCTTTGAAAGATATATTGGATGATTCAAAGCGTATTTTTTCATTAGTTTCAACCTCTTATGGGCCAAAAGTAAGCGTTCCTGCTTTTAATTTTGAAGGCCATATTGTTTGGGGCGCAACGGCCATGATTTTGATGGAAATAATCGAGTTATTGAATTCCATTTTAAAAAAATAGCTTAGGTTTGCATTTCTATTTTGATTTTTTGCATGGGGTTATTCAAAAAAAACATTTTTGGGCAGTATCTTTTTATAAAAAAATGGATTATTCGCATTTTGGGTGTATTCAGTCACCAGCGCTACCAAGGATTTAATGACCTTCAAATTGAGGGCTCAGAAATTTTACGTCAATTACCAGAAACCAATGTCCTTTTTATTTCTAACCACCAAACGTATTTTGCCGATGTTGTAGCGATGTTTCATGTGTTTAATGCTTCATTGAGTGGCCGTGACGATTCCATCAAAAATGTAGGATACCTTTGGAATCCTAAGTTGAATCTTTATTATGTGGCCGCCAAAGAAACCATGAAAGCTGGATTGTTGCCAAAAATATTTGCTTATGCAGGGTCAATTAGTATTGAGCGTACATGGCGATCTTCTGGGAAGGATGTCAATCGTCAAGTCAAAATGAGTGATATTTCCAACATCAAAAAGGCATTGGACGATGGCTGGGTAATCACGTTTCCTCAAGGCACGACTACGCCTTTCAAACCCATTCGAAAGGGGACGGCACACATTATAAAACATTACAAACCCATTGTGGTTCCTATTGTAATCGATGGTTTTAGACGTGCTTTTGACAAAAAAGGAATTCGCATCAAAAAGAAAAATATTCTGCAATCTATGGAAATTAAAGCGCCCCTAGAAATAGATTATGAGCACGAATCTATAGAGCAAATTGTGGAAAAAATTGAATATGCTATAGAGCAACACCCTTCTTTTCTTAAAGTGATTCCTCAAGAAGAATTATTGGAAAATGAACGCTTAAACAAAAAGCGCGACTGGTAAGCTTAACCCTCCATTTCTTCTAATACTTTGTAGTTCTTTTTTAGACGTTTGAGCAAAATTCCATAGACAAGGTAGTAAAAACCAAGTAAAATTCCAGTAAGGACAACCATCATCAATATTGTTAAAAGCGCGACAATTCCATACATTATGAGGTATTCGTTTGTCTCCGTAAACTTCGATGTAATGAGCTGAAAATCAGGGTTTTTATCCATTTCAATCCATACGCCTATGACTAATGAAATGTAAATAAATACTAAATTAAACAGAACATAATGCTTGACTGTTTTCCTTGTCTTTAGGATGTTTTTCATCAGCAATTTTGCGGAGTCGGTACTCGAAATTTTCTTGTAATTTTTATAAAATGTTATAAAAAAGTAACCGAGAATCAAATAACTAATAACCATAAGAGGTATCATAATATGATCCATTTCATAACTATCAAAGCGCTGTTGTGCTTCAGTATCTTTCATAAACAACGCAAGAACTGTCCAAAAGCCAAATTCGATTAAGCTTAAGATAAAAATCCACTTTACAATTGATGAAGATTTTTTATGCAAAAGCGCATAAATTTCCTGCTTTGATAGCTTAGGAAATTTCTGATTTTCTTGCCAATCCTTTTTTAATAATTCTAATTCATCCATAATTAAGGATTTAATTGTGTTTTTAATTTCTTCTTAATTCTGTTCATTTTGACGCGCGCATTGACTTCAGAAATGCCAATGGTGTCGCTAATTTCTTTGTAGTTCTTATCTTCGAGATAAAGAAAAATAACGGCCTTATCAATATCATTTAAATGATTGAGGGCAGCATAAATAGATTTAAGTTGTTGGTCCTGAGTATCGTCGTAAGTTTCATTTTGAGGAATTTTGTAGGAAACATCATCGAAGCTAAAACTTTGAATTCTACTTTTCGATTTTCTGTACAAAGAAATTGCAGTATTTATCCCAACACGATACATCCATGTACTAAATTTGGCATCCCCTCTAAACTTTGGGTAGGCCTTCCACAACTGAATGGTAATTTCTTGAAATAAGTCTTTATGTTCCGCATCACTATTGGTGTACAAACGGCAGATTTTGTGAATCAAATTCTGATGTTCTTGCACGAGTGTTACAAATTCAATTTCTTTGGTTGATTTCAAAAAGGTTCAAATTGGTTTTACAATAAGACGTTTGTTGGATAAAAAAGTTACTTTTTTTTAAAATTATTTTTTGTGTACTAAAAGTTCACCGGCCTCTATTGGGAAGGGGAGTCTGTTTTGCCTCGGAGGAAAAAAACAAGTTGTGTACTCCGAATAGCTACAAGGAGGGTTATACAAGTAATTAAAATCCAGTTGTACTTTACCATTGGCTTCAGGCAAATCTATATACATATAGCGTCCACCACCATAAGTTGAATCTCCCGATGTAGCATCCGCCACCATAATCCAACCACTTTCGCCAACATCTAATGCATACGCTTCTTCTTTAAAATAAAAATGAACGCTTCCTATGAACTTTGCAACATCATCAATTCCGAGTTTTGAAGCAACCAATTCGGATTTTGAAGTTTCAAAATATTTAAAATCTGCGTCCAAAATAAACTTTGCATTAGGTTCGAAGATTTCAAATCCTTTAAATGTTTGTAAGGCAGGGTTTTTCTTATCCCAAACCCGCAAGTATAAAGCCCCAGAACGCGTAATGATGCGCCACTTGAAATTGTTATAAAACAACAGTTCGGAGTCTCCTAAAGTATTCAAAACCAATATTTTACTTTGTACTTGAGCATCAGCACTGTCGGTCACCATAATTTCATTAAATGCTTCAAAATCAAAGGCAGTACCATTCCATTGAAATTTTCCGATGTGCTGCTTTATTTCTTCAGTTTTGGTGGTGACTTGCTGTTGCGCATTTATACCAAAAAAAGTGCCTTCTGGGTTTAACTTAAATAAGCCACACAATTCAAGATATTTTTTTCTTCTTTGGTCACGTTCTTTTCGGCTTTCATCTAGTGTTTCGATATACTTTTGATCTATTTTTACTGATGATGTGTTCGGTTTACACATCAAAAAAAGAGGAAGTAAAAGACCGTAAATAAATAGTTTTTTCATGAGGTTATAGTTTTATTTTTTAGGCATAGGGCCACGCAAGTGAATGATAAGACCATCCAAAAAATTACGCAGAAATTGATCACCACAAGACATAAATTTAGGGTGATTTTCGTTTCTGAACAGGGCGTTAATTTCTCCTTTTGAGACTTTAAAATCTTTGAGCGCACAAATTTTGATGATGTCTTCATCTCGTAATTTATGAGCAACTCTTAATTTTTTAAAAATATCGTTATTGGTAAGTCCCATGGTTTTTAGTTATGATTGGTCTTCAATTCTGTTGTCGTCGAATGCGGAAGGTAATAATTTTGGAATAAATTTTATAAAAAGAGGTAACAAAACTGCTCCGCCTGGCAACATAAAAATGGCTAAACTCGGTATTGATTTTAGCACATCAAGTAATTGTTCTTGCATTTTATCTACCTCTTCATCGGTCAAATCTCGAACTGTAGATTGGGAGAGTAATACCACCAGTTCTTTACTTTCTTTCAGTTCTTGAAACAGTTTTTTGCTGTTGCGCGAAATCAATTTTTTTACCAACGAACTTGAATTGTCATAAAAGCGTTCAGCTAGGTTTTTTGTACTCAGTAGGGCAACATCATTTTTGTGCTTCTCATAAAATTGATGAACAGAAGAAGTGGCCTCATTAATTTGCTGGTCAGTAAAATTTAATTTTATCTTTAGTTGATTAAAAAACTGTTGCTCTCCTTTGTCTATTTTTAAGTCACTCCAAGTTGCCATACACGCCAAGTCTAAGAGGTATAAGCGCTCTAATTCTGAATATTTGTGTGCTTTTAATTCGTCAAAAGGAGCACTTTTTTCATCCGAAATTCTCAGTGATGATTTCAATAAACGAATTAAACTCTCGTCGTATTTATTTTTTTTGGATTTTGAATTAAGGGCTTCTGAAACCACAGCACGAATGGTATGTTCCAAAGTCTCTAAATAGGTTATGGTTTCCTTTGGATTTTTTAAAAACACACCAAATGCCAATACATCCATAAACAACAGTGCATTGGTTACGAAATAATTAAAATTTTTGGTGATGATATTATTATCGATTTGGATGCGTTTGTGCAGAATGTTTTCTACATCTTCTCCAAAAATCCCACTGATGAAACTCGTTTTGTGAAAACCAATATTTTTGTAAAATAAATTTAAATGCTGTACAAACGTATCTTCGTTATTGGTATTGGCTTTATAAACGGAGTACAATGCAAGAATTAGGTTGATTTTGCAACGTTCTTCTTGTGTAAAATCTTGATTTTTAAAGAGATTATTAGCCACAGAAACATTACTTCCATAAATAAATCCAGCAACTTTTAGTTTTGGGTATACATTTTCCAAAACATCAATGGCATTGGGCTGTTTTTCTAATGTTTTTAGAAGTTTTTTGAGCCAACCTTTAGCTGAGGGATTCATATGGGGACATTTTTTATATCAATAGGTCTATTCAATGATTCCTGCACAACTTACTCTACTGCCAGCTGCACCAGAAGGTTGAGATACAAAATCGTCTTCCCCTTGATGAATAATCACGCCTTTTCCGAGAATATCTTTAGTTTCATCGCCACATCCAATACACCATTCATTGGTTGAGAATTCGACAACTAGGTCTTCATTATCGTCTTTCACTATAAAATTTCCAATATCGCCTTTGTGAAAGCCAGTGTCTGCACCCCATTTTCCATGCGGTTGAGCCGTAGGGTTCCAGTGTCCGCCTGCCGATTTCCCATCTGTTGAGGAACAGTCGCTTTTTTCATGAATATGAATAGCATGAACCCCTTGGGAAAGACCACTAACCATTGCGGTCATTTGTACAACATCATCAGTTTGTACAAAATGAACTTTGCCACTAACATTACTTTCGTTTTTTGCATTAAGTTCAATGGTGATGGACTGATCGGAAGTTTTTACTTCTTTGTTCGCTTCAACAGAACTATGATCTGTGTTTTTATCAGATTTTGACTTACAAGCAAATAGGCATAGCCCTACAAAGGCGACAAACAATAGAGTTCTCATCATTTTATTTTTTTTATAAAGTTAAATAAAATATGTGTTTTGGCAATTTAAAATTCATTTTAGCACATCAAAACATGATTTATGTCATATTTTTTTTAATAAATTTTGTTTTACTTGTCTAAACAACCCTATTAAAAATCAAAATCATGAAAAAAATAATTATCCCCGTTGATTTTTCTGAGCATTCAGAATATGCCTTAGAGGCGGCGGCACATCTAGCTAAAAAATTTGGTTCTGAACTTTTTGTTTTGCACATGTTAGAACTATCCAACATGATGTATTCTTCGTCTGTAAACGATCAATTTGAAGAGGTTGCATTTTATTTGAAATTGGCAGAACAAAAGTTTGACAAATTTTTGGATAAGCCCTATTTGAACGACATAAAAATTACGCCGATTGTAAAGCATTTTAAGGTGTTTAGTGAGGTCAATGAAGTTGCAGAGGAGCATCAAGCCGATTTGGTTGTAATGGGCTCTCATGGCTCTAGTGGTTTTAAAGAATTTATGATTGGCTCCAATGCCGAAAAAGTGATTCGTAATGCCGAAATCCCTGTATTAATTGTAAAAGAACGGCTCAACTCTGTAGATTTTTCAAAAATAGTATTTCTTACAAATTTTGAAAAAGAGATGACTAATGCATTTTTGCATGCTAAAGAAATTGCATCAAAGTTCGATACAAACCTCAAACTTTTAAACGTAAATATTCCTACCAGTCAATTTAAATCGACAGTGGAGTTGGACGATACAATGTCGAAATTTTTTGATAATGCAGAATGGCATACCGATCGAAAAAAAGATGTGGTTTGTGTTTCAGATTATACAGTAGAACAGGGTGTGCTCAATTATACCAAAACAAACCCTACGGATTTGGTTATTATACCCACACATGGCCGAAAAGGAATTAGTCATTTCCTATCGGGAAGTATAGCGGAAGATATTGTCAATCATTCCCAAAGTCTGATTATGACGATTAAGATTGATTAGTGGCAATTTATCGAATTGGTTACAAAATCGATAGGAGCAGGTGAGAGATAGGGAATATCCAACCCCAAACTTCGAAGTATAAAAAGCCCAGCCAGAATGATGACGAGTACAGGAAATTGTTGTCTAATGGTTTGTTGTGTTTTTACTGAAAATAGATGAAAAGCATATACAACAGAGGTCATTAGTGGTACGGTTCCTAGTCCGAATGCAATCATGAACAAAACGCTATTGTTTGCTGAATTTCCATAGGCTAAACTCCCCAAAACAGCCATATACACAAATCCACAAGGTAAAAAACCATTCAAAATACCAATACTCAAAAAATGTAGCTTCCCTTTTTTTCTTTTTAATTGCTGGCTCAATTTATTCTGAAGTTTTGATAAAAACTGATGTACAGTTTTATGTAAAAATGGGATTTTAAATTTTGGATAAAGAACAAAAAGAATCATTAGTATTCCTGTTGCAATTGAAAGATGCTGTTGCAGTCCAAAAAGCGCTATGTTTTTGCCAATTAAACTAAATGCAAAACCAATCAATGCATAAGAAAACAAACGCCCCATATGGTACATGGTAACTTGTAGTAGTTTTTCAATCTTATTCTTGTGATTTAAAGGCAGCAAAAAAGCAATTGGTCCACACATCCCCAAACAGTGTACACTGCCCAATAGACCAAATAAAAATGCAATTTGAATCATCTAGAGTAGTATTGATTTTTTATAACTATAACTTTTACCTCCATTTACCCAAAATATTTTAAGGTCATATCGTCCTGGTACAAGATTGTCTTTCGAAACATTCATTTTAGAATCTTTTAGTTTGATAGGTAGTTTTAAATCCAATTTCTTGTTGGAGGGTCTGTAAAAAATGATTTGTCCTTCAAAATCATCTGATATTTTTTCAGTTGGAAAAATAAAATCTAAAGACTCCGATTTTAATTTAATTACAGGGTAGAATCCATCAGCTATTGCATTTTGTTCTCCGTCAATTTCATGTTGATAATTTAATTCTTCCTCATAGTAATTTGGACTCACTAAATCATGGCGATATTTTGCATCTATAGATGCATTAATGACGAAGTATAGGATAAAACCTATAAACCCAATAAATGCCAATATAATTCCTGTTCCCCAGTTAATGTTCATAATTTTTAGTTGTAATAAGTTCTTGGGCCAATAAAACTGGCTTTTGTCGTTTCTATATGTTTTTCATTTGAATACACTTCAATTCTTAGTGTTGTTTTATCACTTTTCAGATTAGATTTTGGAATTTCAATCAATAATGTTCCTTCTGCTAAACCTTGTTTTGGCACGGTAAAAGTTTTTTTGGTAGACACTAATTTTATATTCCCTTCAACTCCTTCAAGTTTTAGTGTAACATCAGTGATATCACTCGTTGTTTTGTTTACAATTTTATAGCTGTACACATTGCTTATCCACCCATTTGCAGTTGTTTCGTAGAGTTGCCCTCGAATTCTCAGCACATTGGCTTCAACATCATTTCTTAGTGTCAGCATAACGCCAAGTATTCCAATAAGTATGGTCAGTACAGCGATATAGCTTTTGATTTTTGTTGTGAACTTAAATGCAGTGCCTTTCACAATTTGATCTTCGCTGGTATATTTTATAAGTCCTTTGGGGAGGTTTACTTTTTCCATAATATCATCGCAGGCATCAATGCAAGCGGTACAATTGACACACTCAAGTTGAGTTCCATTGCGGATATCTATCCCCGTTGGGCAAACATGAACGCATTGAAAGCAATCGATACAATCGCCATGCCCCATTGCTTTTCGATCTTCGTTTTTTCTAATTTTTTTACGCCCATATTTTCCTTCTCCACGGACATGATCATAGGCCACAACAATGGATTGATTGTCCAAAAGTACACTTTGCAATCGGCCATAAGGGCAAACAATGACGCACACTTGTTCGCGAAACCATGAAAAAATAAAGTAGAAAATAGTTGTGAATATGAGTAGTGAAATCAGTGTACCCATATGTTTTTGAGGCCCATCAATAATATAATTCAAGAGTTGATCACTGCCAATAAAATAGGCCAAAAACACATTGGCAATGACAAAAGAAATCACATAAAATAGAAGATGCTTTATACTTTTTTTGAAAATTTTTTCGCTGTTCCATTTTTGTTTGCTTAGTCGAATTTGTGCTCCTCTATCGCCTTCAATCCAATATTCAATGCGTCTGAATACAAACTCCATAAAAATAGTTTGTGGACAAATCCATCCACAAAAAATACGACCAAATGCAACGGTAAAAAGCGTGATGAATACCACCCCAATAATCATTGAAAAAACAAAGAGGTAAAAATCTTGAGGCCAAAAAGGAAATCCGAAAATATTGAACCTTCGTTCCAAAATATTGAAAAGCAGAAATTGATTTCCTTGAATTTTTATAAATGGTGCTGCAAGTAAAAACAGTAGCAGTATATAGCTTACAAGTTTCCGATAGTTATAAAATTTTCCTTTTGGTTTTTTTGGAAAAATCCACTGCCGTTTTCCCTTCTCATCGATAGTCGATATAGAGTCTCTGAAATTTTCGTTTGGGGTTGTTTTGTTCAAGTTTCAATCCGTTTGATTCTGCGGTTAGAGGGCTTATGAAGTTCGTTTTTACTCTTCATTATCGTTCCAGAGTTCACCTTCAGGCTCTTTTGGGTTGGCAGGAGTTGTTCCGTTGAGGGTTACAATATAACTTGAAACTTGCGCAATTTGTGATGCTCTAAGTCCCTTTTTGGACCATGCTTCCATGCCTTTTCCTGGGCGTCCACCTTCAGAGATAGTTTTAAAAATATTTTTTATACCACCACCAAGAATGTAATAATCATCGGTCATGTTGGGGCCAATTCCTCCGCCGCCATCGGCCATATGACAAACAACACAGTTTTGATCCCAAATGTTTTTTCCCGCTTTTAAATCTTCACCTTCTAACATTTGTACAGTGTTGTAATCCACTAAATCTTTTGCTGTTTTTTTGTATTCCTCAATTTGCAATTTGGCTTTTGCCATTTGCGTATTATACTCGTCGATTTGGGTGTCACCATCTAAAATATGGTATTTGGCCATGTACACAACTGCAAAAATGATTGAGATATAAAATGAGTACAACCACCATGGTGGCAAGTCATTGTTTAGTTCTTTGATGCCATCATAATCATGATCTAAAATTATTTCATGCTCTTTTTCAATCGGCTTAGATCCTTGCAGTTTTTTGTAGGTATTTTTGATCCAAACAGGTGTTTTTAATTTTTTATGTTCTAAAAATTTGGCTTTCGCTTCTTCGTCAAGTTTATAGAGCATCACGTGTTCTAAAGCATTGATGATGACCTCAATAGCGATTAAAATCAAAAGCACAAGCAAAAGAAAGAGTTGAACCTCGGTGTATTCTAAAAAAGCTGGGAGCTCTCCAGAGTCCACAAAATATTCTACAATTCCAACGATGATAAAAAAGAATACAGGGATTCGAATGTAGGCAGGAAATAGTCTTCTCATGGTATTAGTTCTTTTCTAAGGGGATGTTACGTGCATTTTCGATGTACTCTTTACGGGCTGTTGCTACCCACCAAAAAAGCACCACAAAAAACACAAAAAATATTAATAATGAAATGATGGGATATACTTCTACATCGTTTATGGTTTCCATATGTTTTTTTACAAATTTTAGCATAATCATATTAGTTTTTTTGGGATACTTTTATATCTGTACCTAAACGTTGCAAATAGGCAATGAGTGCAATAATCTCACGATCTTTTACGGGGATAAAATCATCACCTTTTAGTTCTTTTTCTTCTTTGAATGATGCCGGTAAATCGGGGTCTAAATACAGATTATCTACAATACTCTGTGCTTGAATATCCATATCTTCTAGAGCATTAAAAATTTCGTCCTCAGTATAGGGTACGCCCAGACGCACCATAGTTTCCATTTTGGTTTGCGTTTGGGACGTATCTAGTTCATTTTGAATCAACCAAGGATAGGAAGGCATGATTGATTCCTCCTCAATGATTCGTGGGTCGTACATGTGTTTAAAGTGCCATGCATCAGATTTGAGTCCGCCTTCGCGATGCAAGTCTGGACCTGTTCGTTTGCTTCCCCACAAAAAAGGATGATCGTATACAAATTCTCCTGCTTTTGAATATTCGCCATAGCGTTCCACTTCACTTCTAAATGGGCGTATCATTTGCGAATGACATCCTACACAACCTTCACGTATATAAATATCTCTACCTTCGAGTTCTAATGGTGTATAGGGTTTTACACTAGTTATGGTGGGTATATTGGATTTCACCATCAGTGTGGGCACAATTTGTACCAATCCACCAATTAAAATAGCGATGGTGGTATAGATTGCAAATTTTACGGGTTTGCGCTCAATCCATACATGCCATGTTTCTCCTTTAGTACGTTTTTTGGATACTTTAGTTAGAGGAGCAGCTTCTGCAAGTTCATCGGAGACTTTGGCCCCATTTCGTACAGTTTTATAGATGTTGTAGACTAAAATGAGCATACCAATAATGTACATTGTACCTCCTATGGCGCGCATCCAATACATGGGAATTATTTCTGTTACTGTTTCAAGAAAATTTCCATAGACTAATGTTCCGTCTGGATTGAACTGTTTCCACATACTTGCTTGAGTAAACCCAGCTACATACATTGGGAGCGCATAAATGATAATTCCTAAAGTACCAATCCAAAAGTGGGCATTGGCCAATCTTCTTGAAAACAAATTTGTTTTAAAAAGTTTAGGCACAAGCCAATAAATCATACCAAAAGTCAAAAATCCATTCCACGCCAAGGCGCCAACGTGTACATGAGCGACAATCCAATCTGTAAAATGGGCAATTGCATTTACGCTTTTCAAGGATAGTGTTGGGCCTTCAAAAGTGGCCATTCCGTAGCCCGTAATGGCGACGACCATAAATTTTAGCACAGGATCTATACGGACTTTATCCCAAGCACCTCTTAGAGTCAAAAGTCCGTTAATCATTCCACCCCATGAAGGCATAAGGAGCATTATAGAAAAGGTAACCCCTAAGTTTTGCGCCCAATCTGGAAGTGCAGAATAGAGGAGGTGGTGTGGACCAGCCCAAATATAAATGAATATCAATGACCAAAAATGTACGATCGATAGTCGATAGGAATAGACTGGCCTGTTGGCTGCTTTGGGCACAAAGTAATACATCAGCCCCAAAAACGGAGTAGTCAAGAAAAACGCTACCGCATTGTGCCCGTACCACCATTGTACTAAGGCGTCTTGTACACCAGCATACACAGAATAGCTTTTTAGACCACTTACAGGCAGTGCTAAGCTGTTAAAAATATGCAAAACAGCAACAGTAACAAAAGTGGCGATGTAAAACCAAATCGCCACATACATGTGTCGTTGTCGACGTTTGATGATGGTACCGATGAGGTTAACCCCAAAAGCAACCCAAACTAGTGCAATAGCAATATCTATTGGCCATTCGAGTTCTGCGTATTCTTTAGACGAGGTAAAACCAAGGGGTAATGTAATCGCTGCGGCAACGATAATAAGTTGCCATCCCCAAAAGTTGATATTACTCAATAAATCACTAAACATTCGGGCTTTGAGTAGACGCTGTGTAGAGTAGTAGACCCCTGCAAAAAGGGCATTCCCAACAAAGGCAAATATTACAGCATTGGTATGTAGAGGACGAAGACGCCCAAAGCTTAACCAGGACACGCCTTCGGTTAGGTTAGGAAATAAAAACAAAAAGGCCAAAAGAAGCCCTATGAGCATACCAACGACCCCCCACAAAATAGTGGCATATAAAAATTTCTTAACTATTTTATTATCATAATAAAACTGTTGTACTTCCATAGGTTATTCGTTTTTTTAGAGTTTTTACTTAGTGGTTTGGGTGTTTTTCTTCATCAAATAAAATGCGAATTGCGGGTGTATGGCTGTCATCGAACTGTCCGTTTTTCACAGAGACCAGAAAAGCCACAAAAAAGCCAAGTGCTACCACCAAACTAATACCAAGCAATAAGAAAATTACACCCATAGCTAAAAGTTTACTACAAAGGTACATTTCGTTAAAATCACTAAATATGACTTTTGTCATGTTTTGGTAATGTGCTTTAAAAACGTTTCAGTTGTTTTGCTGAGTAGTTGGTTGCTAATGAGGTAAATACTACAATTGAAATGGAACTCAATGGCATCAAAATGGCCGCAACTATTGGCTCCAATTGTCCAGTTATTGCAAAATATAGTCCTATAATATTGTATATAATTGAAATAATGTAACTGAATTTTAAAACAGAATAGGCCTGTTTGCAAAATTGTAAATAAGCAGCAATTTTTTCAAAATTAGAGGCGTGTAAAATCCCATCACATGCTGGAGAAAACGTATTAATATCTTCCGATAAAGAAATTCCAACGTCACTTTGTGCAAGTGCTCCAGCATCATTGAGTCCATCACCAATCATTAGAATTTTTGAACCTTGGTTTTGATGATATTCTACATATTCTAATTTGTCCATTGGCTTTTGATTGAAAAGTAAATTGGTTTTTGAAGGCAATATTTTTTCTAGATACGCTCGTTCACTATTATTATCCCCTGTGAGTACTACCAAATCATAATCACGGCTAAGTGATTTAAACAAGCGAGTAATATTTGACCGGTACTTGTTGTAGAATTTAAAGTGGCCTTTGTAGTGGTCATTTGAGCTGATATGTACGCCAGTTTGTTGAGTGTTTTGATCCTTTTTTTGAGTAATATATTCTGCAGACCCTATTTTGATGTTTTGATTTTTGTATTCTCCAGCCAATCCACTCCCCAAAACTTCTTCAAAATGGTCTAAACTATAAATCGAATTCGTTTTTAAAAGATTATAAAGTGCACGACTGTGGGGATGATTTGAATTTCTAAGCGTACTTTTTAGTATGTTTTTTTCTTCATTTGTGAGCGCTTCTCCTACATACTCAATTGCAGCTTTTTTTGCGTGTGTTAGCGTACCTGTTTTATCAAAAATAATGGTATCGATGTGAACCATGGCTTCGATGATACTAGCATTTTTAATAAAAAATTTGTGTTGCCCTAGTATTCGAAGACTGTGACCAAAAGTAAATGGGGCCGCCAAAGCCAAAGCGCAAGGGCAGGCGATGATAAGTACTGCGGTAAAAACATTCAAGGCCTGAGTAGCATCGTAAAATATCCAGAAAATGAATGCCATTAATGCTATACTGATAATGATAAATGTAAAATATCTACTGAAATGATCTGTAAGTTTTGAAATGGAACTTTGAAATTTTGGTTTTTGAAAGACTTGGTGTTCCCAAAGTTGGGTTAAGTAACTTTGTTGTATGGTTTTTAGTGCGCACACTTCGATTGCACCACCCATTTGTCTACCACCTGCAAATAATTTATTTTCAAGATCTATTGAGACTTCAGTTGATTCTCCGGTAACAAAGCTATAATCGATAACAGCTTTTCCTTTTTTTAGAACACAATCTACCGGAATCAGTTCTCCATGTCTGATGAGTAATTTATCTCCTTTTTTTACTGAATTAACGCCTTTTTGATGCTCCTCATGATGCTTATTTATCACTGTTACACTTATTGGAAAATAAGATTTATAATCACGTTCAAAAGACAAAAAGGCATAAGTTTTTTGCTGAAAATACACTCCAATGAGCAAGAAAAAAACCAATCCAGACAAACTATCAAAAAAACCAGAACCGGTGTTCAAGATAACATCAGCGCTACTTCGAATAAAAAGCACCGCGATGCCCAATGCAATAGGAACATCAATGGTGAGGTGTTTTGCACGGATACCTTTCAATGCCTTTATAAAGTAATCTTGTGCGGCATAAAAAACAACAGGGATAGACATCAACAGGGATAACCATCTGAACAACCCCTTGTATTGATCGATCCAAAACCCTTGTTCTTGAAAATATTCTGGAAAAGACAAAAACATGATGTTGCCAAAAGCAAACCCTGACACTGCAATTTTATAGATTAAACTTCGGTCCTTAGGTTCTTTTTTTTGTTCTAAATTTTCTAAATGAATATGTGGTGGATAACCTATTTTGTTCAACAATTCAGCCAAATTTTTTAATGAAATTTCGAGCTCATTGAAATGAATTCTTGCTGTTTTTTTATTAAAATTAACCACCACCTTTTTTACTCCAGAGTCCAAGCGCTGTAAATGTTCCAAAACCCATATACACGAACTACAATGAATGCTAGGAATTGTAAGCGTAATGATTTGAATACCAGAAGCATCACTAAATTCTATAAGTTTTTCTTTAAATTCGATGGCGTCTAAGTACTCATATGCAGTAGATTGTGGCTTTTGCCCAGGCATTTTTTGGAACGCATAATATGCTTCCAAGTTGTGTGATTTTAATAACTGAAACACACTTTTACAGCCGCGACAACAAAATATTTTGTCTCCTAAATTATGTATAGAAGAAGCACAACTTAAACCACAATGATGGCAGGTTTTTTTTGACATTTATTACAAATATTATTGCCAAAGGTTGTGATATAAATGGCCAAAAAATATGATAATTATCATATTTTTTATAACTTTATACTATCTAAATCTACTTATTATGATCTTATGCAAACAATGTAAGGTTAGGAGTTTTGGCCCCTTCAGCACTCTAACCAATCAAGAACTTGAACAAGTTCATCAAAACAAAATTTCTTGTACTTTTGAAAAAGGGGATGTTTTATTCGAAGAAGGCAACGCTTTGAATGGTATGTTTTGTGTCCGTTCAGGAGTATGTAAATTAATGAAGTTAAGCGACAACGGACGCCATCAAATTGTGAAATTAGTTTCTTCTGGCGATACCGTTGGTCAACGTTCATTGGTCAGTGATGAGCGCACTAATCTAAAAGCAATTGCACTAAACTCAGTCGAAGCATGTTTTATCCCAAAAGCGAAAATTTTGAGTTGGTTAAAGAACAGCCCTAGACTTTCTAATGGAATATTAAAATGTTTGGCTAAAGATTTAAAATCTGCAGACGATAATATTGTAAAAATGGCTCAAAAGTCGGTAGCTCAACGCTTAGCGGATTTGCTTTTATTTAGTAAAGCCCAATTTGGTGTAACTGATGATGGTTTTTTAAAATTGAAATTATCGCGCGATGATTATGCAAGTTTAATCGGTACAACAACCGAAACTACCATCCGAACACTCTCTAATTTCAAGAAGCGTGGTTTGTTGCATATCATCGGCAAGAACATCAAAATAACGAACCCAAAAGAACTTGAGTTTTTGGATTGATTGTGGTTTCTAATTTAATTATCCAAATTGATCATTTCTGTTGCCTTAAAAGGCGAGAGGTCAATTGACTCTACTGCCGATTGGTATGCGCTCCAATCGTTTTCAAAAAAAGCATTGACTTTTTGCAATGCATTTTGCAATGCAGATTTTGCATTTTTGATGAGTGTATGTTCTGTACTGGTCAGTCCATTTTGACGCGTATTTACATAGTAACTTGCTGCACCCAAACGCTCTAAAACAGATACAACTGGGTCAGAAGTTATACCTTGACGCTCATCTTCTTTTCCAAAAAAGAGTTCAAAAAGGTTATCCATCTTATCGCTAACTTCCTCGGTATGCTCAATTTCCTGCTCAAACCCCTCTTCATCTTTGATTTTTAGTGATTCTAAAAATTCATTGGCAATTTGTTTGCTTTGCGCTAATTGTTTAGTTGCTTTAGCTGCAGCTCCAAGATAAGTTTCTAATGTTTTGGCAGCGCTATAGATTTCTTTTTTATCATCAAGATTAAAGTCTATTCTTGGGTCGTGTTCAACCTTTATGGTTTGTTCAGAATTTAAATCTCCATAACTCAAAACAGCTCTGTATGTTCCCGGTAAAACACGTACTCCAGAAGGTTCTCGTGTTGATTTGTTTATCTTTTTTGAAGGATATTGCACCCCTTTTTCAGTCATGTACCAACGCCAATGGTGTATACCATTTTCTTTGGGTACTTTTTGTTTTAGTGTACGAATTAAGCGATCGCCATCAAAAATCTGAAGTTTCAAGCTGTCCCAGTTGGAGATTGTGTCTCTTACGTTTTTAGGTTTTGAATTAAAATAATAACTAAATTTTGCACCAGATTTTCTATTGGTACCATGATACTTAGCATCACCACCAAAACGGCTGCCAGTCGGTTGCTGATAGGCCGCTTGATAGGCCGTGGGTGGCTCAAATAGTTGAAGATTTTGTGTAAGGGTTTTGCTGTTTTTAGCAATAGCTCTAAGAGGTTTTATATCATCTAAAACCCAAGCGGCGCGTCCAAATGTGCCGATGACCAAGTCATCTTCCCTAGGCTGAATCACTAAATCTTTTACCGATACCGTAGGGAATCCATTGGTCCACTTGGTCCATTGGCTTCCTGCATCAACAGAGATATAAAGCCCATCATCGGTACCTAAAAACATTAAATTCGGTTCTTTGGCATCTTCTACAATACAAAGGGTATAACTTTCTACATCTTGTTCATCCACAATGCGTTGCCATGTTTTTCCGTAATTAGTAGTTCGGTAGGCATAAGGGGTGTAGTTGTATCTTCTGTAATCATTGGCCACTAACAAAGCTTCACCTTTGTTGGTTTTTGATGCTTTGATTTGCGTAATCCAACTGCCTTTGGGCAATCCTTTTATGTTTTTGGTGACTTCTATCCATGCTGTACCATGGTCTGTGGTATAATGTACACGGCCATCATCTGTACCTACCCAAAGCATATTGGGCTCAACTTCCGAGGGCTCAATGACCAAAATCGTACAATGATTTTCAGCACCAGTGGCGTCCATCGTCAGTCCTCCACTTTCATGTTGTTTTAATTTTTCTGGATCGTTGGTAGTCAAATCTGGTGATATGATGGCCCAAGTTTCGCCTTTGTCTGTGGATTTATGAACAAATTGACTCCCAAAATAGAGTGTACTGTTGTCATTGGGGTCAATATTTATTGCCGCATTCCAGTTGAATCTTAATTTAACTTCAGGATTTGGGTGGGTAGGGCGTACAGTATAGTTATTACCTGTTTTCCAATCGTAGCGGCTCACATAACCCTGTTGACTCATAGACCATCCGTAGCGAGAATCGTCACGGTCGGGCACTACGTCAAAACCATCGCCAAAACTGATTTCTTGCCAGTACGAATTTCTAATCCCTTGATCACGCCAAACATAAGCTGGACCGCGCCAAGAACCGTTGTCTTGCATACCGCCATAAACATTGTAAGGTATTTCGTTGTCAACACTAATGTGGTAAAATTGTGCAACAGGAAGGTTTCCAACAAAACGCCACGAATTTCCTCCATCTTTGGTAATGTTCAAGCCGCCGTCATTTCCATCAATCATAAAATTTCCATTGTTTGGATGAATCCACCAGGCATGATGATCGGGGTGAATACCATTGGAAACGCCATAGGCCGGCATGAGTTGCTTAAAACTTTTCCCACCATCTTCACTCACATTGACGTATGTAAAAATAGAATACACACGGTTTTCATTTTGAGGATCGACATACAAATCGGCGTAATAAAACGGACGATTACCGATTTCATTCATGTCTTCATTTACTTTTTTCCAATGATCACCACCATCATCACTTTTGTATAATCCATTCTTTTTTGCTTCAACTAAAGCATAAACGATATTGGGCTTATTGGGGGCAATAGCAAGACCAATCCGCCCCAAATCTCCATCAGGAAGACCTTCTTCGCTAGTTATTTTTTTCCAATGTTCGCCTCCGTCATAAGTGATATGGATTCCTGAACCTTCTCCTCCAGAATTGAAAAACCAAGGGTCTCTTTTGTGTTCCCAGAGCGCTGCGATTAATTTGTTGGGGTTGTTGGGATCCATCACCAAATCGGCAACCCCTGTTTTGTTGTTTGCGAATAATATTTTGGACCAAGTTTTTCCGCCATCGGTAGTTTTGTAGACTCCTCGTTCTTCATGTTCGCCCCATGGAGAACCAATAGCACCTACATAAATGGTATTTGGATTTGTCGGATCTATGATAATTCGGTGAATATGACGGGTTTGTTCGAGTCCCATAGCGTTCCATGTTTTCCCTCCGTCTAAACTTTTATAAACACCAAAACCACCGTTAAGACTATTTCGAGGGTTTCCTTCTCCAGTACCGACCCAAATTACATCAGGGTTACTTTGTTGGACGGCTACAGCACCAATAGATGCGGTAACTTCATCATCAAAAATAGGAGCCCATTTTATCCCTCCAGATGTTGATTTCCACAGTCCGCCAGAAGCTGTTCCAGCATACATGATATCAGGATTTGACAGGACAACATCAATGGCGGTTACGCGCCCCGACATTCCGCCAGGGCCAATATTTCTTGGGGTCATATTTTTCACCAAATCCATTGAAAATTCTTGTGAAAAACCCATCAAACTAAGCAAGATAAATACTAAGGTGAATCTAAATTTCATATCTATTTTTATTTAATTTTTTTTGTTTCAATATAATAGTCCTCATCGACCCTAATTGAAGTTGCGTTTATTACAGTCGATTGCCAATTTTCAGTAGGGTAGAGCCATTGTGTTTCGTTGTTTGAGACGATTTCTATGGGCATATCAAATCCATCTACCACATTTGTCCATCTGAAATGTAGTGTTTTTTTGTCAATTTTGTATTCAAAAACAGGGATGCGGATATCTCTTAAATATTGATTAAAAAATGGATTTAATTTTAGTCCTATCTCTTTGGATAAAAAGGTCTCTATCTGTTGTGTTGTTACTGTTTGATGATAAAATTCGGTGTTCATTTTACGAAGAATTTGACGCCATTTTTCATCATCTTTTGTCAATTGTCTTAGCATATGAATTATATTAGCGCCTTTGTAATACATGTCAGCTGAGCCGCTAGCGTTTACGTTGTAATCTCCTATAATTGGGTGGTCATTTTTAATTCTTTTACGTGTACCAATCACATATGCAGCTGAGGCCTCTTTGCCGTAATGGTAATCTAAAAACAGATTTTCTGAATAGGCCGTAAACCCTTCATGAATCCACATGTCAGCAATATCTTTGTTGGTAATACTGTTTGCAAACCATTCGTGGCCTGTTTCATGAACAATGATAAAATCAAACTTTAGTCCCCATCCTGTACCTGATAAATCTTGTCCTAAATACCCTTGCTTGAATTGATTTCCATAAGTGACCGAACTTTGATGTTCCATACCCAAATAAGGGACTTCTACAAGCTTAAAACTATCTTCATAAAAAGGGTAGGGGCCAAACCAATGCTCGAAAGCTTCCATTGTTTTTGGCGCATCTAAAAATTGTTTTTGGGCTTCTTTTAGGTGCTGCTTTAGCACATAATAATCCATATCTAAAACCCCTTTTTCTCCTTTATAAGTTTCAGAAAAATGGACATAATCTCCGATATTTACATTTACGCCATAATTATTTATGGGGTTTAGTACCGCCCAAGTAAATGTTTTTTCATCATCAGTTTTGGCCACTTGTGTTAGTCGTCCATTGGCTACCGCTGTCAAATGTTTTGGTACAGTCACATGAATTTTCATGCTGTCCACCTCGTCGTACATATGATCTTTGTTGGGCCACCATACACTGGCGCCAAGACCTTGACACGAGGTGGCAATAAAATCCGTTCCATGTTCATCTTTTTCCCACGAAAAACCACCATCCCAAGGCGCACGAATGGCCTCCTTTGGCTTCCCTTCAAAATGAACGATGATACTGTCAATGGCATTAAGTTGTGGTGATTTTTCTAACGCAATAAAATGTGCATTTCCATCGTGAACTATAGAAAGTTCTCGACCGCCTTGCATAGCTTTGGTCAGTTGCATTGGGGGTTGCAAATCGATTTGCATTACATTATTGTTTGGATCCAAGGTTTTGTATTGAATGGTGTTTTTTCCAAAGATTGTTTTTGACTCTGGACGTACAGTTACATCCAATTCATAATGAGTCAAATCCCACCACATTCGTTCTGGGGTAATTGTTCCCCTCAAGCTATCTTGATGGGTGTATTTTGTTTCATTTTGTGCTTTACCCTGGGCTAAAAGATTCAGCGAAAATATTAAGAAGAGTATGTAAGTAAGTCTCATAAATGTTGGTAAACATATAATTTAGGAATTGTTCTTTCAAATATAACTTTATTTTTTCAATTTCATAAAAATAGAAAACGCCTTCACAAGTGTGAGGGCGTTTTCATCTAACCAACTAAACTGCGCATTTCTTAAAAGCAATACGCATTCTCTTTATTCACCTTTTCGGCAATGCTGTTTCTTAGTGCAGCGACATTAGGGTAATTTGTATATTTTGTAAAACGTTTCAATCCCATGAGCATCATGCGTTGTTCATCGCCTTCGGCAAAAGAAATAATGCCACTTTTGGCGCTTTTCGTGATGATGTCTACAGCATTGTACAAATACAATTGACTCATTTCAATCTGATGCTTTTGGGCTTCCTCACCAAAACGAGCAATGTTTTTTTCTGTTCTTAGAATAGCCGATTCTGCCATATAAATTTCAATTAATATATCGGCGGCATGCAACATCAATTGTTGGTGCTCTTCTATTTTTGGTCCAAACTTTTGAATTCCTGCTCCAGCAACCATCAAAAACACTTTTTTTAAGTTTTTTACAATGGCTTTTTCTTGAGAAAGTGGAGCACTGTAGTCTGGTGTATCAAACGAAGGAATACCCATAAGTTCTTCTTGAACTTTCATGGCAGGCCCCAATAAATCGACATGACCTTTCATGGCTTTTTTGATAAGCATTCCAATACAAATCATTCTATTGATTTCATTGGTACCTTCATAGATTCTCGAAATACGTGCATCGCGCCAAGCCGCTTCCATAGGAGTGTCTTCAGAGAATCCCATTCCACCAAAAACTTGAATTCCTTCATCGGCACAATTTTGAACATCTTCAGAAATAGCGACTTTAAGTAAAGAACACTCAATGGCATATTCTTCAACCCCTTTGAGTTCGGCCTCTTGATGTGTATTTCCTTTTTCGATACGTAAGGCAATGCGGTCTTCGATGTCTTTTGCTGCTCTATAACTTGCCGATTCACCTACATAGGTGTTGGTGGCCATTTCTGCTAATTTATATTTGATAGCGCCAAATTCGGCAATGGGTGTCTTGAATTGTTGACGTGCATTGGCATAAACAATAGCTTCAGAAGTAATTCGTCTTTGCGAATCTAAGCAAGCTGCAGCCAGTTTGATACGGCCCACGTTAAGCGCATTCATTGCAATTTTGAATCCATTTTGTCGTTCCGAAAGCATATTTTCTACGGGAACTTTGGTTTCATTAAAGAAAACTTGGCGTGTAGACGATGCTCTGATGCCCAGTTTATGTTCTTCTTCGCCTAATGTAATCCCGTTTTCTGCATCATTTTCTACAATAAATCCAGTGATGTTTTTGTCGTCTTCAATACGAGCAAACACAATAAATAGATTGCAAAAACCAGCATTTGAAATCCACATTTTTTGACCCGTAATGCTGTAATATGTTCCATCCTTAGATAAAGTTGCTGTGGTTTTTCCGGAGTTGGCATCACTACCAGCACCGGGTTCTGTAAGGCAATATGCTCCAAACCATTCTCCAGAAGCAAGTTTTGGTACATATTTCAGTTTTTGTTCTTCTGTTCCATAAAGCGTAATGGGCATCGTTCCGATTCCTGTGTGCGCCCCAAATGCCGTACTGAAAGATCCAGTTCCACTCGAGATGTATTCGCAAACCAGCATGGTGGACACAAAGCCCATATCTAAACCTCCATAAGCTTCGGGCACGGCAACACCAAGGAATCCCATTTCTCCAGCTTTGCGCATGACTTCTTCGGTAAGTGCATAGTCTTTGGCTTCAAATCGGTCGCGGTGTGCAATGATTTCTCTTTCGTTAAATTCTTTGACGGCTTCTTTCATCATCAGTTGTTCTTCTGAAAAATCTTCAGGGGTAAAAACACTGTTGTAATGACTTTCTTTAATCAGAAATTGTCCTCCTCTTAATAATTCTTTTTCTTCCATTGTCTAATAAATTTGAGTCTGTTATTTTAAAAATTCAAAAATTCCGCATGCCCCCTGTCCCGTACCAACACACATGGTTACTGCTCCGTATTTTGATTTCATTTCTCTTTTGCGCATTTCGTCAAATAACTGCACCGATAGTTTCGCCCCTGTACATCCCAAGGGGTGTCCAAGTGCTATAGCGCCTCCATTGACATTGATGATATCGGGATTTAATCCTAGTGCTCTTATAACGGCTAAAGATTGTGATGCAAAGGCTTCGTTTAGCTCTATGAGTTCGAGGTCAGATTGCTTCAATCCGGCTTGATTTAACGCTTTAGGAATTGCTTTGACGGGGCCAATCCCCATAATTCTGGGCTCTACACCGGCTACGGCATAGCTTACCAATCGCGCTATGGGTTCTAAATTCAGTTCTTTTACTAAATCTTCGCTCATGACCATTACAAATGCTGCGCCATCACTCATCTGGGAGGAATTTCCGGCAGTAACACTTCCGCCTTGAGCAAAGACAGCACGTAATTTTGCCAATGCTTCCAAACTAGTGCCTTTTCTTGGCCCTTCATCTTTTTGGACAGTGTAGCTTTTTGTTGCTCGTTTTCCGTTGTGATCAATATAGTTTTGATGTACTTCAATAGGAACAATTTGATCTTGAAAACGATCTTCGGCCTGAGCGTTCAATGCTTTCATATGCGAATTATAGGCAAATTCATCTTGATCTTCTCTTGAAATATTGAATTCATTGGCTACAGCTTCAGCGGTATTGCCCATACCCCA
>CBFHQL010000019.1:0-33900 GCA_965658025.1 Flavobacteriaceae bacterium
CGGGGTTGTGGAATATCCCCATAAATCACCGAAAATTCTTTGTTGACAAACTGGCAAATGGACACGGTGCGTTGTTGCCCGTCGATGATTTCAAAATTACCATCTTCACGTACTGCCCAATACATCACATTAAGCGGAAAACCCTTACTGACGGTATGGATCACCGCATCACGTTGATGGTCTTTATAGACAAACTCACGTTGGTAGGGGGGACGTATGTCCAGTTTCCCGCTATAGCCCCGCACACCGTCTTCTTGGTTATCGACATAGCCGGTAGTGAGTTCACGAATGGTTATTTCTTTTAATTCTATATTCATAAGCGTTTGTTTTTGATTAGAATTCTTGCATAAATTTCTCTTCCCTGAATTTTAAATCTTTTACCAAAGTTTGGGTTATCCTTTACATACCTATCAATTCCAATAATCTCAAACTGCTCGGGGTTGTATTTATCCAAAAAGGTGATGGGTACGCCCATAACACCTTTATAATCCATGGGGATTTCTTTGGTTTTATTGACGTTTATGGCCTCGTAGTTGTCGTATTTGGGGTAGTCCTTAGGCGTATAGGGTTTGTATAAAATCAGCTCTTCGTGGCGTTTGTTATGGTCTAAATTGGTGAACCATCTTACACCTTTTACTCTAATAAATTTATTCCTATTTTCATCAATTCTATACCCTGCAGCTTTTAAAGGATAATCGTATGGAACACCAAACTCTCTGTCTCCGCTGTGAATACTTGGACCAAACCATAATTTATTTTCTTTTATAAGTGGAAAAACTTCTTTGTAGGTAATAGCATTCATGTTTCCAATAATCACAAACTTTTTGTTGTATGCTATGAGTTGGGCCACATATTCGCGAAACAGCGAAAAGGGTGGGTTTGTGACTACAATATCGGCTTGCTTTAATAATTCTATACTTTCAGCACTTCTAAAATCGCCATCGCCTTTAAGGTATTGTACGCCAATTTCTTCTATATCAGGAACTCTATTTTGGTTGGTGTCGCCACAGTATTCTAAGTATATAGCACGTTCAGAGTCATGTGTGCTAAACAAATCTCGGTTTTGGTTTTGGTAGCAAGTCGTAATCAGTTTTTTAAGCCCTAAATCCTCAAAATTGTAGGAGAAATAGTGAAAGAAATTGCTCATACGGGGGTCATCGCAATTGCAATAGACCACTTTGTCTTTAAAGTGGTGGCGGTAGTGCTTAAGCTCGTTTTCTATATCCGGCAGTTGGGTATAGAATTCGTCTTTTTTAGCGTTTTTGGCTTGATGTAGGTTTTTGTTGGCGTTTGAGGACATAAAAAATAAGTTCCTCTTATTCCAAAACTAAAATGGTTGATGGCTATCCTATAAATTTATAAAAAATTATGTTTTTTTAAAACTTAGTTATGGGGCTGAATATCAAACAGATAGTAAAATCTCGGTGTTGGGCATGCACCAAAAAAGGGCAATCCAAGTTTTTTGGATGTGTTTGCGCAGTCCTTTATTTAAAAATACTGTCCATAATGGTTCTGATGCCTTTAAACCCCATATAAATCGCCAGTCCACAAAGGGCAATTCCGGCCACTACGAGCGGGATATAAAGCGGTTTGTCGGGGTTAGACCATCCCGTATGCAGTAAAAAAGGCCCCAGAAACAACAAGACTAAGGTCAGCCCCATGGTTTTTAGCCCTTGTACGAGTAGTGGTCTGTTGGTGTGTTTTTGTTCCATGTTATAAGGATTTAAAAGCGGTGATGGCGGCACGGACACTTTGGTGTTCTTCGAGCAACATTTTGGCCTCTTGTTCAGAAATGTTTAATTCGTTCATCAGCATTCGTACACCACGGTCCACCAGCTTGTGGTTACTCAGTTGCATGTCCACCATTTTGTTGCCTTTAATGCGCCCCAATTGAATCATGGTTGTGGTGGTGATCATATTCAAAATAAGTTTTTGAGCCGTACCGGCTTTCATCCGCGAACTCCCTGTGACCACTTCTGGGCCAACGACCACTTCGATGGGGAATTGTGCGGTTTTGGCCAATGGACTCCCCGCATTACAAGTGATACAGCCCGTTGGAATCTGATGTTGGTTACACTGTTCTAAAGCGCCTACGACATAGGGCGTTGTCCCTGAAGCGGCAATGCCCACCACGATATCCTTGGGTGTGAGGTCATAAGCTTGAAGGTCTTTCCATCCTTGTTCGGTATCGTCCTCGGCAAATTCTACGGCTTTTCGTATGGCAGAATCGCCCCCAGCAATGAGTCCAACCACCAAGTCGTGGGGAACGCCAAAAGTTGGTGGACATTCCGAAGCATCCAAAATGCCCAAACGCCCACTTGTCCCTGCCCCCAAATAAAACAAGCGTCCGCCCAATTGTAGTTGTTGGACTACCTTTTCGACTAAACATTCTATTTGTGGTAAGACGTTTTCAACCGCTTTAGGTACGGTTTGGTCTTCGGTATTGATGGCCTGCAGCAGTGCTGCAATGGACTTTTGTTCCAAATGATTGTAGTGTGAGTCTTGTTCGGTGGTTTTTGTAAAGTCCATATACAAAAATAGTTTTTTTGTGGGACTTTTTTATTCCAACAACAAACTCGCGCTATAGGTCTCTCCAATGCTAAAATACCCCATAGGGTAGTGGCTTGGGTTTGTGGTGTTAAACATATTGCCACGAACTGTTGTGGGTGTGGTTTTAAAGGGATCGCCGCCCTCTTCGGTTTGCTCAATAATGGCGGTCATAAAATTGAAGTAACGTTCATCAGCGCCATAAACGGAAATTTCTGCGGAATCACCGGCCTCCAATTCATCGTAGAAATAGGAAAACGTAAACGCATTCCCTTGGTAAAATTCATCTTTGGTGGCCAAAAATAAATTAAAACCAAAATCAAAAATATAAAAATCTTCTCTCGTGCCATCGTCGGTAATGGTCACCAAAACTTCCTTTTCATCGCCTTGAAATAGGGTTTCGTTGCCTTGTACCAAACTGTCAATGGGTACCGTAGGCATCAGACGTTCCACAGAAGATTCATAAACTTCGTTGTCGTAATGGATGATTAATTTATAGTCGGTCTCTAAACTGGGCGTAAAGTCTAAGGTGTAATGTCCAGGGGTATCGGCATCATGCACAAACGTATAGGTGGTGCTGTTGGTGATGTCTAAAAGGTCTACTGTCGCTGTGGTTACTACCGTGGTGTTTTCATCATAAAATCCGCCTGTTAGACTGAGTTTAATCACTTGGGCGATCTGTTCGTTGGGGTTCATTTTTAAACGTGCATCGATGGCCAATCGCGATGGAGCGGTGTTTAAATCCAGCTCAATGACGTCTTCACAAGTGAAAGTTATTAATCCAATAAGGGTATAAAAAACTAATTTTTTCATGGGCTAAAATTTAAAATTATAAGTGACCGCGCCAATGACGCCAAAAATAGAAAGTTTAAGGGCTTCATTTTGGCCCGTATCGATATTCTGTCTAAAGTTCAAAGACTGTGCATTTTTGCGGTTGTACAGGTTATACACGCTAAATACCCATTCGCCACGCCAGCCCTTATTTTTGTTGGGTTTTGGGTTGTAGATGGCCGAAACATCCAAGCGGTGGTAGGCCGGTAATCGGCTGGAATTACGTGCTTCATAGGTGGGAATCACCAGCCCATTGTAGGTGTATTGCCCATTGGGGTAGGTGGTGGGTTGCCCGGTTTGAAACAAGAAATTGGCATTCAATTTCCATTTTTCGTTGAGCTCATAACTCGAGGTTACGGAAATGTCGTGGGTTTTGTCAAATGGGGTATTGTACCAATCGCCGTTGTTGATGCCGGGTTCGTTGGCCGTACGCCCAGGGGTTTGTTGTTCGGATTTGGAAAGGGTATAGGCCAACCAGCCCTTAAAGCGGCCTTTGTTTTTTCGAAGTAAAAACTCTAAGCCATAACTTCTAGAGCGTCCATTGAGCAGCACTTGCTCGATGGCTTTATTGGCAATCAAATTGGCCCCGTCGATATAATCGATGCGGTTTTTGGTTTTTTTATAAAATGTTTCGACTTCAAAACTGTACTTTTCGTAATTTTTAAAATAGCCTAAGGCCACCTGATCCAACAGTTGGGGTTGAATGTATTTGCCACTCGGCGCCCAGACATCCAAAGGCGTTGGGGCGGTGGTGTTAGAGAGTAAATGTAAGTACTGCGCCATACGGTTGTAGCTGACTTTTAGGGCACTATTCTCGTTGAGCATATAAGATAGTGCAAACCTCGGTTCAATGTTTAAAAAAGACTTTTCGACACGACCACTTGAGGTACTAATGCTTCCATTAGGATCTACGGATTCATATATCTGTAAATCGGGATTAAAGCCCACAGCTAAATCATTTTCATAGGTATTCAATTCGTCTTGACCTAAGCGTAAAAAACTGCTCAAACGTGCGCCATAACTTAGTGAAAGTTTATCGTTGAGTTGTTGTTTGATATCTAGATAAAGGGCATTTTCAAACGCATATTTTTTGGTCAATGCTTCTCTGTTGATCCCCGATGTGGGTCCATTAGGTTGAATGACGCCTGGATTGAAGGTGTAGTAGGTGCTGTGCAGTCCATATTCCAAACTATAGTGGTCATTGAGGTAGTGCTTTAAATCGTATTTGATGTTCATGTTTTGAATGCCTGAATTCCATTCAAAACCCACAAAATTTAAGTCTAAACCGTAGTAATAATCCGAATAAATCAAGGATAGATTCGAAAACAATTGATCTGAAAACAGGTGGTTCCAACGAAAATTGACCACGGTATTGCCATAGACATTTCTAAAACTGTTGGAGACACTAAAGACGTCACGGCCAAAATAACCCGATAAATAAATTTTGTTGTCCTCATCAAGGCGGTAGCTCAATTTGGTGTTTAAGTCATAGAAATAGGCAATATTTTCAATATCAAAAAGGGGTAAAAACAAATGCGCATAGGTCGATCGTCCGCCCAATAAAAATGATCCTTTTTCTTTTTTTAGTGGCCCTTCCAACAACACCCGACTGGCGACCAAACCAATACCGCCATTGCCATGAAATTCGTTTTTGTTGCCTTCTTTTTGGTAAATGTCTAAAACTGAAGCCACACGTCCGCCATATTTTGCAGGGATGCCGCCTTTATAAAGTTTGATGTTTTTGATCGCATCAGGATTAAAAACCGAAAAAAATCCAAACAAATGCGACGAATTAAACAGGGTCGCTTCATCTAATAAAATTAAGTTTTGATCAGTAGAGCCCCCACGGACATTGAACCCTCCTGAACCTTCTCCACCATTGGATACGCCTGGTAGTAAGGTGATGGCTTTAATGACATCGGCTTCGCCAAAAACCACTGGAATTTGTTTGATGCTGTTTGATGTAAGGGCATTGACACTCATTTGTGGCGATTTGATATTGACCCGCTCTACATTGGTTTCCAAAACCACTTCATCTAAGTTGTCTGGCGCTGCGCTAATGTTAAAATTTTGGGTGATGTTTTGGTCTAAAACAATAGTTTCTGTTTGGCTATCGTAACCAATATAACTGACAACCACTTCGTAAGTTCCCGCCTCCAGCGTAATGGAATAAAACCCATATTCATTGGTGGTGGTTCCTGTTTTGAGCTCAGGGAAAATAACATTGGCGCCAATAAGCGTTTCTTGCCCCTCAGTTTCATAAACAGTGCCACTAAGGGTGTACTGATTTTGAGCAAATCCGAATGCAGTAAACACAAAAAACAGGGAAATAAATCTAATGGTCATAAAGAAATTTTATGCCGTAAAACTAAATAAAAAAGCACCTTTGAAAGGTGCTTTTAACATAACTTTGATGTTTATTTTTTATAAATTTAAAACCGCATTGAACGTTGCGCTCGGACGCATGGCTTTTCCTACTTTGCCTTCGTCTGGAAGGTAGTAGCCGTCAATGTCTACAGCATGGCCTTGTACTGCGATGAGCTCTTCCAAAATTTTATCCTGATTGGCTTTCAATTGTTCAGCAACAGTTGTGAAGGCCACTTTAAGTTCTTCATCTTGATCTTGTGCGGCCAATCCTTCAGCCCAGAAAAGAGTGAGGTAAAAGTGACTGCCTCTGTTGTCCAACTCGTTTACTTTTCGAGAAGGTGATTTTTTCTGTAATAAAAGTTGCTCTGTAGCATCATCGAGAGTGGCACCCAAAATGGCTGCTTTTGGGTGATTATGGACTTGACTAAAATGTTCTAAAGAAACAGCCAACGCCAAAAATTCTCCTAAGGAATCCCAACGCAAATGGTTTTCTTCTAAAAATTGCTCTACGTGTTTTGGCGCCGATCCTCCAGCACCAGTTTCAAAGAGTCCACCACCATTCATTAGGGGCACAATGGACAGCATTTTGGCACTCGTACCGACTTCCAAAATTGGAAATAAATCGGTCAAATAATCACGCAAAACATTTCCTGTTACAGAAATAGTGTCCAAACCGTCTTTGAGTCTAGCCAAGGTGTAATGCGTGGCTTTTATGGGCGATAAAATTTCAAATTCAAATCCGTTGGTATCGTAATTGGAGAGGTAATTTTTTACTTTTTTGATGAGTTCGGCATCATGAGCACGGTTTTCATCTAACCAAAATACAGCAGGAGTTTCAGAGGCACGGGCACGAGTGACGGCCAGTTTTACCCAATCTTGAATCGGGGCATCTTTAACTTGACACATGCGCCAAATATCGCCTTGTTCTACGGTGTGTGTGGTTAATGAATTTCCTTCTTGGTCTACGACTTCTACAACGCCCTTGGCTTCAATTTCGAAGGTTTTGTCATGTGATCCATATTCTTCGGCTTTTTGTGCCATCAAGCCAACATTCGGTACTGTACCCATCGTTGAAGGGTCAAAAGCACCGTGTTTTTTACAAAAATCAATAGTTGCGGCATAAACTCCAGAATAACTACTGTCTGGAATAATAGCTTTGGTGTCTTGAAGTTTTCCTTCGGCATTCCACATTTGTCCAGAAGTTCGGATCATGGCTGGCATAGACGCATCAATGATGACATCACTTGGGACATGTAAATTGGTAACACCTTTTTCTGAATTGACCATCGCCAAATCTGGGCCATTGTTTAAAGCGTTTTCAAATGCCGCTTCAATTTCTAAACGTTGAGTATCGTCAAGTTTGTGTAACTTCTGTAAAACATTTTCATACCCATTGTTTGGATTAACCCCAATTTTATCAAATACAGTGCTGTATTTTTCGAAAACATCCGCAAAAAATAGACGAATTGCATGACCAAAAATAATAGGGTCACTAACCTTCATCATGGTGGCTTTCATATGTAAAGACAGCAGTACCCCAGAAGCTTTGGCATCATCAATTTGTGTTTTTAGAAAGCGTTTTAAAGCATGGACACTCATAACAGTAGCATCAAAAATTTCGCCTTCAAGCAGGGCGATATTTTCTTTTAAAACGGTTTTATTTCCTAAGGTGTCGGTGTGTATGATGCTTACGGTTGTGGCGTCATTTACGGTGACCGATTGTTCGTTGTGCGCAAAATCGCCAGCTTCCATACTCGCTACGTGGGTTTTGGAATCTGATGCCCAAGCCCCCATACTGTGTGGATTCTTTTTGGCGTAATTTTTTACCGCTTTTGGTGCTCGTCGGTCCGAGTTTCCTTCACGTAAAACCGGATTTACCGCACTCCCTTTAATTTTGTCGTAGCGTGATTTTATATTCTTTTCCGCTTCGTTTTTGGGCTGCTCTGGATATTTTGGTATGTTGTATCCTTTTTTTTGCAGTTCTTCGATGGCTTCTCGAAGTTGAGGGATAGAGGCACTAATGTTTGGGAGTTTGATGACATTAGCTTCAGGAGATTTTACAATTTGCCCCAAAGTACCTAAAGCATCTTCTACTTTCTGATCTTCAGATAAAAAATCGGGAAAGGCAGAAAGAATTCGTGCTGCAAGCGAAATGTTTTTGGTGTCAATAGAAACGCCATAGGGCTCAACAAACGATGAAACAATAGGCAAGAATGAATGGGTTGCCAGTGCAGGTGCTTCGTCAGTAATTGTATATATGATTTTTGCCATTCGAGGAAAATAATTTATTTTTTGTTTGTTTGTAACGTGGCTTATAAAAAGCCCACAAATATAAATAATTGAATTTTTTTATACCCTCAAAAACAGAGGAAAATTGACATTATTATAACATCTTTAAAGGAGTGCTCAAATTTTGATGAAATAGTAATATTTTAACAAAAAAAAGCGCTGAAAACAGCGCTTTTGTAAATGAATATGATTGAAGAACTATCTTGCTTGTTCTTTAATTCTTGCTTTTTTACCCGTCAATTCTCTAAAATAGAAGATTCGTGCACGACGTACTTTACCGCGCTTGTTCACTTCAATTTTTTGCAATGCAGGCAAATTCATTGGGAAGATACGTTCTACACCAATTGTCCCCGACATTTTACGGATGGTAAATGTTTCTGTAGACCCTGATCCTCTTTTTTGAAGGACGACGCCTCGGAAAAACTGAGTTCTTACTTTTTGCCCTTCACGAATTTCGTAATACACAGTGATGGTGTCACCAGCAGAAAATTCTGGGAAGTCTTTTTTGGTTACAAATTCGTCTTGTACGAATTTAATTAAGGATTCCATAGTTATTATTTTATGAATTTTTTCGAAGCAACATGTACGGTTTTCGCTAGAGGTTGGTCCAAAAGTGGGTGCAAATATAAGCAATAATTAAATGATTGCAATTTTTAATTCAATTTTTGTCGTCCTTAGGTTTTAAAGGGTTCTTTTTTGTTCCTTTTCTTTTGGTCATCTATTTGCCTGTAACATTCAATACACTAAATAGACCATAGCCAATAATGAATACCCCTACGATTGTCGCAGCGATCCCTAAGCTTTTTAGCCCTTCCTCTATGGCTAGAATCATTATTGAAAACGTAGAGAGTAATAGAAAAATAAATAAATAAGGTTTGTAGTTCTTGTTTTTAGGTTGTTCCATAACAATAGATTTTTAGGGTTAAACCAAATCTATGGCTTTATTTTTTGGTTTATGGTTGTCGAATAGATTTGGCGTTTATTCTTTAAGCTAAGATACAAAAAAATTAATCTTTCTATCTTTAAGAGTCCAACAAATCTGGTCTACGGGATTTGGTGCGTTCGAGGGCTTGGGCTTCACGCCATTGTTCTATTTTAGGAAAATTTCCACTAAAAAGCAATTCAGGAACATCCCATCCCTTGTACGATCGTGGTCGGGTATAAATGGGTGGCGCCAAAAGATTATCTTGAAAAGAATCGGTGAGGGCTGAGGTTTCATTGCCTAATACTCCGGGAATTAATCGGATGATGGCATCGCACAATACGGCCGCACCCAACTCGCCACCAGAGAGGACATAGTCGCCAATGGAAATTTCTTTGGTGATAAAATGGTCACGTACACGTTGGTCAACCCCTTTGTAATGCCCACATAAAATAATCAGATTCCCTTTAAGTGATAATTGATTGGCCATGCCTTGATTTAATACGTCACCATCTGGCGTCATATAAATCACTTCATCGTAGTGGCGTTCTGCTTTTAATTTGGAAATACACTTATCGATGGGTTCTATGGTCATGACCATACCTGCACCACCACCAAATTGATAGTCATCCACAGATTTATAATTATCCGTCGTGTAGTCTCTCAAATTGTGCACATGAACTTCCACCAAATTGGCCTCAATAGCACGCTTAAGAATAGAAGCTTCAAACGGGCTTTTGAGTAATTCTGGAACTACACTAATGATGTCGATGCGCATACCACATAAATTTGATTACAAATATAAGTGAATTATGCGAAGTGCTCTTTTTAGTAATAGGTAAATCGTCGAACTTCGGCCATATATTTGGCCAAACGAATCACCTGATGGCTGTAGCCATATTCGTTATCATACCAAATATAAAGGATGGCATTTTTTCCATTGTTGCGTACAATGGTGGCTTTGCTATCATAAATGGCTGGGGCGCTACTACCGATGATATCACTCGACACCAGTTCATCACTCAATTCGTACTTGATTTGTTCGACCAAAGGCCCTTCTAAGGCATGGCGTTTGATGAGTGTATTGAGTTTTTGAACACTTGTTTTTTTAGACAATTCTAGATTCAAAATGGCTAAACTACCGTTGGGCACAGGGACACGAATGGCATTGGAAGTGAGCTTCCCTTCCAAATTGGGTAGGGCTTTACTTACGGCTTTTCCGGCGCCAGTTTCGGTGATGACCATATTGAGTGCGGCCGCACGACCCCGGCGGTATTTTTTGTGCATATTATCGACCAAATTTTGATCGTTGGTGTAGGCATGAATGGTTTCGAGGTGTCCGTATTCTACACCAAGAGCGGTGTCCATAACGTCCAAAATAGGGGTAATGGCGTTGGTGGTACAAGAGGCCGCTGAAAAAATAGAGTGTTTTTTGGGGTCATATTCTTTTTGATTGACGCCATACACAATATTGGGAATCCCTTGACCTGGTGCAGTCAGCAATACTTTTTCGGTGCCTTTGGCCTTGAGGTGACGTTCTAGGGCCTCCTTGGTTCGAAATGCCCCCGTATTATCAATAACTAATGCTTTATTGATCCCATAGGTGCTGTAATCAATAGCTTCAGGTGCATTGCTCGAAATGATATGAACTGTGGTTCCATTGATGATGAGTGCCTGTTTTTTATGATCTGCTTTTACGGTGCCTGGAAATTCGCCATGAACCGAGTCGTTGCTGAGTAGTGTGGCACGTTTGTCTAATACGTCTGCGGTAATTTGGCCGCGAACCACAATAGCGCGTAGACGCAATTGACTCCCTTTGCCATTTTTGAGCATCAGTTCTCTTGCGACCAATCGGCCAATACGGCCAAAACCGTACAATACCACATCTCTGGGGGTGATGCTTTTTTGTTTTTTATGGGCTTTTAATTGATTTGAAATGAATGTAAACACATCGTTGTGCTCAGGGGCTTTTTTATGATATTCATAGGTAAGTTTTCCAATGTCAATTTTTGAAGGGGGAAGGCGGAGGTTTTGGATGGCCTTTGCGACTTCTACCGCATCAAAAATAGAGATGGGTTTGTTGACAAATGCACTAGCGTAGTCGTGCAACCGTAAAATTTCATTGACGTTTTTATCAATCAGTTGATTTCTGAAAATAACCAGTTCAATGGCATCATCGTACCAAAGGTCGTTTACAATTTTAACGAATTCTACTGCAGATTTTCTACAGTTGGTTTGCAATGAAACTTCTTTTTCATAAGCGCTGTGTGTAGGCATAGGTGTCTAAATGTTTGTGTTAAATGTACTGCAAAAGTAAAACAACTATAACGTTTTCGTAAATTAAATTTAAAAAAAAATCGCATACAGTTTTGTATGCGATTCTTTTCGATGGGAGGGGATAAATTTACCTAAAGCGATAGGCCAATTTTTCACCATTTGTTTTGACTACAGAAATTTGAAAAACGCTGTTGGAATATTCACTCATAGCATTTTTGACATCAGCAATAGAATTTACTTTTATGTTATTAATCGAGACGACCAAAGCACCTTTATCTACGCCATCTTCCTTCCAATCTGTTTTGTATTTTTCCGACAAATTTTGCAGTTCAAGGCCATAATCACTGTTACGTTTTTTGAGTTCTGAAGGACTGAGCTCTTTTAAAGTTCCGATAACAGGAACATCAATGGTGGTCAATTTTTCAAGTTTAACGTTTACAACTTTAATTTCACCATCTCTGATTAGGGTAACCTCGACGATATCGTTGGGGCTTTTGGTTTTTAAAAATCCGCTTAAATCAGAAAACTTTACAATTTTTACTCCGTTTACACTTTTGATGACATCTCCTTTTTTCACCCCCGAACGCATGGCTCCACTGTTTTCTTGTACTTCACTGACATAAAAACCTTCGGTATCATCTACCCCAAAAGTTTCCGAATTTTGACCATCAAGCGTACGGCCAATGACACCCAAAATACCATTTTGAACATTTCCATACTCCATAATGTCGCTTACGACTTTACGTGCAATATTGCTCGGAACCGCAAAAGAATAGCCGATATATGAACCCGTTTGCGATGAGATTGCTGTATTGATGCCAATAAGATCACCATGAATATTCACAAGAGCTCCTCCAGAATTTCCTGGATTTACTGCAGCATCAGTTTGAATAAACGATTGTGTATTTCTTCCAGAAAGATCTCTTGATTTAGCACTGATGATACCTGCCGTTACTGTCGAAGTCAAATTGAAGGGGTTGCCAACGGCCAAAACCCATTCGCCGACCTTGGCCGTATCGCTATCGCCAAAAGTGGTATAGGTGAGTTTGTCGTTGGTGTCAATTTTAAGTAAGGCAATATCAGTTGCAGGATCGGTACCTACAAGGTTTGCTTCAAATGTTTTGTTGTTGTTGGTGGTCACTTCAATGGATTGCGCGCCATCGATTACATGATTGTTGGTGATGATGTATCCATCGGGCGATATGATCACTCCAGAACCTGTTCCTATTTGTGGACGGCTTTGCATACGACCAAAAAATAAATCTTCAAAGGTGGTGTACCCTTTACTCATGGTTGTATTTTTGACATGCACCACAGCGTGCAAGGTTTTTTCTGCGGCTGTAGTAAAATCTACATTGGTGCCCCCACTCGCTACGGAAGTATAGTTTACAGGTTGAAAAAATGGAACTTCTGTAGGGGGTTCGTAAGCTGTATAGTCGTTTTTCTTTTGCAATTGGGTGTAGACGCCGAGCGTCATTGCACCACCAAGAGCCGAGACCGCTAATAATGTGAATAGTTTTTTCATGATCTTGATGTTTTAGTTTAGGTTATTATAACTTTAAAATTAATTTTTTATTGAATGAATAATTAAAATTTAACGCACTTTTAACAACGATTGATTCCATCTAATATTCCTATATTTGCAAGGCAAATGACACTTACATTTTATAAATATCAAGCCACTGGAAATGATTTTGTGATAATTGACAATCGCTCACAAACATTTGACAAAAATAATACCAAACTTGTTGCAACGCTTTGTGACCGACGTTTTGGCATTGGCGCCGACGGACTTATTTTATTGGAGAATAGTTCAGACTATGATTTTGAAATGGTGTATTTCAATGCGGATGGCAACCAAAGTAGTATGTGTGGCAATGGGGGTAGAAGTATTGTCGCCTTTGCAAAACAACTTGGAATTATAGAAATGACGACAACGTTTTTGGCTATTGACGGTGTCCATGAAGCACGTATAGACGGAGATGAAATTCACCTAAAAATGCAGTCAGTTGCTAAAATTCACTCGACATCTGATCATGTGACGCTGGATACAGGTTCGCCACATTATGTGGCCTTCAAATCGGAAATTGATGCTCTGGACATGAAGCAAGAAGGAGCACAAATTCGCTACAGTTCATCTTTTAAACAAGAAGGAATTAATGTGAACTTTGTGTCACAACTAGAACAAAATACTTTTGGTATACGAACCTACGAACGTGGCGTAGAGGATGAGACTTTATCGTGCGGAACAGGTGCTACCGCTGCTGCAATTGCAATGCACTTTATGAAAAAAACGAATGCTGAGCACATTATCCTAAAAACCAAAGGGGGAACGCTGCAAGTGTCTTTCCAATGCTCAGAAGGAGTTTACGCCAATGTTTGGTTGTCAGGAGCAGCTCATTTAGTTTTTCAAGGATCATATCCCATAAATAATTAGCACTATGAGCATAAAGAAAATAGCTATTGCATTTGTGTTTATCGGCCTTGTTGCTCTTGCAGGTTTTTCATACTACATCTATTCTATAATGTTGGTGTCCAACACTGCATTCAATGGCAAAGAAGCGTTTATTTTTATCCGTTCAGGTGCAACTTATGACGAGGTGCGCTCCGATCTGGAACCTTTGCTCATCGATATCAATACATTTGATGTTTTGGCCAAACAAAAAAAATACACTTCAAATATTAGAGCAGGACGCTACCGCATTTCTAAAGGAATGACCAATAATGACATCATCAATTCGATTAGAAGTCAAAATATTCCACTTACAGTTTCTTTCAATAACCAACATAGTTTGCCACAATTGGCCAAAAGAATTTCCAATCAAATCGAAGCTGATAGTTTGTCACTTATTCAAACGTTTACAGATAAAGACTTTTTAAAGGAATACGGATTTACACCAGAAACCGCACTGGCGATGTATTTGCCCAACAGCTACGAGTTTTTTTGGAATACTTCTGCTAAAAAATTCAGGACAAAAATACTTAAATCATATAATAGCTTTTGGAACTCAAAACGAACAACACAAGCACAAAAAATTGGACTTTCACCAGTAGAAGTCTCTATTCTTGCGGCCATTGTTCAGGAAGAATCAAAAGAAGTAAGTGAGCAACCACGAGTGGCGGGAGTCTATATGAACCGATTGAAAAGAGGGTGGGCACTTCAAGCGGACCCCACACTTAAATTTGCCGCCTATCAACTTCCATCCTACAAAAATAAAGTCATTAAACGTGTTTTAAACAAGCACAAAACCATCAAATCGCCTTACAATACCTATCTGTATAAAGGCCTTCCACCAGGCCTTATTGCTATGCCTGATTTGTCGGCTATGGAGGCAGTACTTTATTATGAGCACCACGATTTTTTCTATTTTGCGGCCAATCCACAACGTCCAGGATTTCATAATTTTGCAAAAACACTCTCTGGGCACAACAAAAATGCGCGATCATACCAAAATTACCTCAATAAGAAAGGTATTTTGGAATAGCGTAACTCTCTGATAATCAACATCTTTTATTTTTATGTACCTTTGCACTGTTTTTTAACAAGCATATGCTTTAAAATAGAAACAATGAAACCATTTAAAATTAACTTTAGGATTGCACTTTATACTGTTGCATGTTTTCTTTTTTTTGGGTTTACATCTTCACCAAATCTTGAGCCTGTTGCTGTGGTATACCCGGATGCATTGGATTTAAATTATAATTTTCCAGAACAGGATGACGCTAGTGATTCTCCCCAAGACTTTGTAAATTACATCATTTTAGACCGTAGCTATGTTGGGTTTAAAGAAGCTATTGCCTTTAAAGAATCTCAGGGTAAATATAGTGTTGTCAATTCTTTAGGGTATATGGGAAAGTATCAATTTGGCGTTTCCACGCTAAAACTTATTGGTATTTATAATTCTTCAAATTTTTTAAAAGATCCAAAACTGCAGGAAAAAGCATTTTTGGCCAATGCTAAGCGCAACAAATGGATCTTACGCCGCGACATTAAGCGTTTTGTGGGCCACAAAATCAATGGAACTACAGTAACTGAGTCTGGGATTTTGGCCGCTGCACATTTGGCTGGTCCTGGTAATGTAAAGCGCTATTTGCGCAGTTATGGCGCGGTTGGTTTTACGGATGCTTTTGGTACGGATATCGCCTCGTACATGCGCGATTTTTCTTCTTATGACACTTCATTTATTGTACCAAATAGACGACCCAAAGCCAAACTTCTCTAATCCTTATTTTTGATCCTTTTGGATGATGAACAACGTTGGTCTTTTATGAAAGTCAACAGTTGTATTTTTCCAAGCTTGTGCAGTCTGTGTTTTGATGTATTCTGATTGTAGTGTGAGATCACAAGCCAAACAAATCCGTGTGTTTGGATGTAAAATCCGACACATATCCTCAAGAAGTTTTTGATTTCTGTATGGGGTTTCGATAAACAATTGCGCCTGTTGTTCTTCAAAAGATCGTTTTTCCAATTGTTTCAATTTGGTTTTGCGCTCAGCTTTATCGATGGGGAGATAGCCGTTAAAGGCAAAATTTTGCCCATTCATTCCTGAACTCATCATGGCCAATAGTATAGAAGACGGCCCAACCAAAGGAACTACCTGAATGTTGTTTTCATGTGCCAAACGCACAACTTCTGCTCCAGGATCGGCTACCCCTGGACATCCCGCATCCGAAATAAGACCAATAGAAATGCCTTGTTTGCATGGCTGCAAATAGGCAGGTATTTCGGAAGGATTTGTAAACTTATTCAACGGAAATAACCTTAAACCTGATTGAAGTTTTGTTGCGCTAACAGATTTTATGTATCGTCTGGCCGATTTTTCATTTTCGACGATATAAATATCAATTTCTTCAATGGTCCTTTTGATGGATAAAGGCATCGTTTCCAACGGAGGTGCGTCGCCAAGCGTACTCGGAATTAAATACAATTTTCCGTTCATTATTGTTTTGTTAATTGTGCACTGTGGTAAGTACAAGCCTGTTCCAACAGATTAAATACATAATCAAAACCGTCTTCACCTCCATAATATGGATCGGGAACTTGTTTAACGGTTGTATTTGGATAATCCAAAATAAGCTTCACTTTTTGGCGTTCCACTTCATTTTGAACATGCCGTAAAACATCCTGAAGGTTGGCATTATCCATCACAAAAATATGATCAAATTCTTCTAAATCATAGGCTCTAAATGGCCGAGATTTTTGTTGTGCAATATCAATGTTATTTTTTTTGGCAACTGCAACAGATCGTGGATCGGGCGCACTACCAGAGTGAAAACCGCTAGTTCCTGCAGAATCTATAAAAAAAGAAGTGTTTGGTAATTTTGATTTTAAAATTCCTTCGGCCAAAGGTGATCTACAAATATTTCCCAAGCAAACCATCAGAATTTTGGTCATAACTTGTACTTTATACAGACAATTTTTTTGTCAAATCTTCAACGTATTTTCGGAACTGTTTGTCTGTAGAAGAAAGGTTGTCTACAGTCTTGCAAGCGTGAAGAACGGTTGCATGATCGCGCTGTCCAATTTGAGAGCCAATACTTGCCAGTGAAGCTTTGGTAAATTTTTTCGCAAAGAACATCGCTAACTGTCGTGCCTGAACGATATGTCTTTTTCTTGTTTTGGATTGAAGGGTGTCCACATCCATTTGGAAGTAGTCTGAAACGACTTTTTGAATATAGTCGATCGAAACTTCTCGTTTGGTGTTTTTTACAAATTTCTCTACGATTTCTTTAGCCAGCGAAAGTGTAATTTCTTTCTTATTAAAGGAAGATTGTGCAATTAAAGAAATGATAGCACCTTCTAGCTCGCGTACATTAGTTTTGATGTTTTTGGCCACATATTCTACAATGTCGTCTTGCATTTCAACACCATCTCTGTAGAGTTTGTTTTTAATGATTGAAACACGAGTTTCAAAATCTGGTTTCTGAAGTTCAGCAGAAAGCCCCCATTTAAATCTAGACAAAAGGCGCTGTTCGATATCTTGCATGTCTACAGGTGCCTTGTCACTCGTCAAAATGACTTGTTTTCCGTTTTGATGCAAATGATTAAAAATGTGAAAAAATACATCTTGAGTTCCCGATTTTCCAGAAAGGAATTGAACATCATCAATGATGAGCACATCAATGATTTGATAAAAATGAATAAAATCGTTTCGGTTGTTCTTTTTTACGGACTCTATATACTGTTGTGTAAATTTCTCTGCAGAGATATACAACACTGTTTTCTCTGGATATTTGTCTTTAATATCTACACCAATAGCATGAGCCAAGTGTGTTTTTCCTAATCCTACACCACCAAAAATAAGCAGCGGATTGAAAGAGGTTCCACCGGGCTTATTGGCTACAGCAATTCCTGCATTTCTGGCCAATCTATTCGAATCTCCTTCGAGGAAGTTCTCAAATGTATAAATAGGATTCAGTTGAGATTCAATTTTTACATTTCTTATTCCAGGAATGATGAATGGATTTTTGAGCTCGGGATTTTTATTTTTTAAGGGGATATCAGCGCGCTGAGACTTTATTGCCGAGCGGTTTGCACTAGGAATTTTTTCTGTAAAAGGTTGCTTGTTGCCATAAGTGTTTTCCATCTTGATGATGTATACTAGTTTGGCATCTTCCCCCAATTCTTTCGTTAATGCAACTTTAAGAATCTTTACATAGTGTTCTTCCAACCACTCATAGAAAAATTTACTTGGAACTTGAATGCTTAGCGCTTGGTCTGCTAATTTAACTGCGACAATGGGTTCAAACCATGTTTTGTATGCTTGAGGTTGAATGTTGTCTTTGATAAAATTAAGACAGTTTCCCCATACCGATTGCGCAGTGTTATTCATTGTTAATGTAAAAATTTTAGTTAGTTAGAGACTAAAAATTGAAACACTTGGGGGGGTGCTGGTTATTTTTTTGTCTGTCACAAATATGTGAACAAAATTTCTAAAAAAAAAATTAAAATTGCAGGAAATTTTATTTTTTTTTCGCTTAAATTAAGCACCCTTAAATATATACATTTTTTCATGAAAAGTCACCAAACAAAAGTTAAAGTCCGCTACGGTGAAACAGACCAAATGGGGGTTGTTTATCATGGAAATTACGCTCAATATTTTGAAATTGGAAGAATTGAATGGCTGTCCTCTTTGGGTGTTTCATACAAAGATATGGAAGCCCAAGGCATTATGCTTCCCGTTGTTGTTTTAAATATAAACTACAGTAAACCAGCACTTTATGAAGATGTTTTAGTTATAAAAACAACTTTGATAAAGCCACCAAAAGTATCCATTGAGTTTGAATACGAGCTTAAAAACGAACAAGGAGAGCTCTTGACCACGGCCTATACAAAACTAGTTTTTGTGGACACTAAAACACGTTTGCCGATGCGTTGCCCGGATTTTTTTTTAGACAAAATGCAGAATTAATCGTTTAAAATTTCAAGTTCAATTTTGTGATGCGCTTCAAACGCAGTCTTCACCAATTTTAAATCTCTTTTTTTGACCGAAATTTTTACCCAACATTCCATTTCTTGGTACTGTTCCGTGATTTTTAAATCAAATTTTTTCACAATACGCATCACGAAACTCAGTTCGTTGTATGAAAAATGAATTTTAATCGTTTTTTTAATGAAATGGGTAATTATTTTAGTCGTATCCAAACTTTGTTTTGCGGTCTTTTTATAAGCTGCAATAAGTCCTCCTACGCCCAGTTTAGTGCCACCAAAATAACGCACCACTACGACCAAAGTGTTGGTCAATGCTTTGGCTTGTAGCTGTCCTAATATAGGCATACCTGCACTGTTATTGGGTTCTCCATCATCCGATACTTTATAGTGTTCTCCACATGCTCCTAGTCTATAGGCATAGCAAAAATGCCCAGCTGTACGGTGTTTCTCTCTGAGTTCGGTGATGTGTTTTTGGACATCCGACACATTTTGAATAGGATACGCATAACCAAAAAATTTACTTCCCTTGTCTTTATATAGAAGCTCATCCGAAGCACATTCAATCGATTTATACTCAAGAATTTCTTCACTCATCTAATGATTAATTTTTTCATTTGTATAAATGAGTAACTCGTCTTCTGCACTATTTTTCTTAAATTTTGGTTTTGCTTCAAACACAGGGGCCTTCAATCCTTCATCAAACACAATATTTCCTTTGAATACTCTTATTTCGTCCCATAAATTTTCATCTATAAAATGTTGAAGTGTCTTTTGTCCTCCTTCAACGAGTACTGAAAGGATACTCATATCATGTAGTTTTGCACACAATTGTTGTGCACTATTTTTCTTAAAGTCTATATGCTCAGGGGTGAGGACAATGGTTTGTGCTTTATCATCAAATACGGCCGCTGATTTTGGTAAATTCCCTTTGTGGTCGACCACAACACGGATGGGGTTTCTACCGAAAACCATTCTTGTAGTCAACCTTGGGTTGTCTTCTAAAACAGTATTTCCGCCCACCAAAATCGCATGTTCTTCCGAACGCCACTGGTGTACCAATTGACGTGATTCAGGCGTACTGATCCAAACGGGTTTTTTAGTGCCTTTTGTGAGTGGCGCGATATAGCCATTTTTTGTTTCCGCCCATTTTAGTATAATATAAGGACGCTTTTTGTTCTGAAAAGTAAAAAAACGTCGGTGGTGTGTACTACAAAGTTCTTCTTCTACACCCACAATCACCGTACAACCAGCAGATTCCAAAGCAGCTATCCCTTTTCCACTCACTTTTTTATTGGTGTCTACACATCCAATAACAACTCTGGGTATTTTATGCTCAATAATAAGGGTTGTGCAAGGAGGTGTTTTTCCATGATGACAACAGGGCTCTAAACTTACATACAAGGTCGATTTTTCTAAAAGTGTTTTGTCCTTTACCGATGCAACAGCATTCACTTCGGCATGAGCACCGCCATAGGCACTGGTGTGCCCTTCACCAATGATTTTGTTCTTGTAAACAATAACACAACCCACAGCTGGATTTGGAGCGGCAGTGCCCAATGCATTTTTGGCAATTGCAATACAACGTTTTATGTATGTTGAATCTTTGATGATGAAAAACTTTTAATTTCAATGACGATATACGTATCTTCGAAACTACAAAAATAAGATTAATTGCGCGGATACAAATCATGCAAATTAGAGAAATCAAAAAGGAGGATAATCCTCAAATTGAATCGGTCATTAGGTCTGTTTTTTTAGAACTAAATCTCCCACTGAAAGGAACTGCCTATGCAGACCCCGAGACTTCAATGATGTTTGAAGCTTATGACGTTTCGCGATCTGTTTATTTCGTGCTTGAGTCTGAGGGAGAAATTTTGGGTGGTGCAGGAATAAAACCGCTTAAAAATTATGATGAAACAGTTTGCGAACTTCAAAAAATGTATGCCTTGCCCAAAATGAGAGGTCAGGGGATAGGACAAAAATTGATGAATCGTTGTTTGAATGCTGCCCATTCTTTTGGTTTTAAGCAGTGTTATTTAGAAACTACTCCAGAGCTCAAAGCGGCCATCAAACTGTACAAACGTAATGGTTTTTTGGAAATTGATGCTCAACTTGGCGACACCGGCCACCACAGTTGTGGCGTTTGGATGATAAAAAAATTAACATGAACCTTCGTACATTAAAAGCGTATTTTAATCAGCAATTAGAGCTTTATCCTGAAACAGAACGTTTGGTTTTTTTTCAACGGTTGTGTGCGGCATATCTCAATTTAAAACCTTATCAGCTTGTACTAAATTATGACAAAGAAGTTTCCAATACTGTTAAAAATTCTTTTGAGTACGCCCTAAATCGTCTTAAAGATCATGAGCCCATTCAGTATATCTTAGGCGAAACCTATTTTTTTGGGCTCACGTTATCGGTTACTCCTTCCGTACTCATTCCTCGCCCAGAAACCGAAGAACTTGTGGCTTGGGTTTTAGCACATTTCAAATCAAATGATGCACCAACAATTTTAGATTTAGGGACTGGGTCGGGCTGTATCGCCATTGCACTCGCCAAAGCACTGCCCAATGCTCAGGTTTTTGCTTTGGATGTTAGCGCTGAGGCCTTGGAAGTTGCACGAACCAATGCGCAGAAAAATGATGTTTCAATCAATTTTATTGAAGCCAATATGCTCAATTGGGTTAGCAATCAACATTTTGATGTAATCTTATCGAACCCCCCATATGTCACTAAAAAGGAACAAGCCCAAATGAAAGAAAATGTATTGGTTCATGAGCCCCATTTGGCCTTGTTTGTAGCCAATGAATCCCCCCTTATTTTTTATAAGGCACTAAAAAATATCGCTCAAAAAAATCTAAAACCCAATGGGTTTTGTTTTGCTGAACTGAATGAACATTTTGGCAACGAAACAAAAGCGCTTTTTGATGCGTACCAGTTCAAAAATATAATCCTTAAAAAAGACACATTTGGAAAAGATCGAATGCTAAAAGCACAAAAAAAATAAACCTATTTTCGTGTTTTTTACCGCAATGTATTGGTCTGATTTTATTATTTTAGTAGTCACAAAACCGCTGGGACATTTATACCAATGACAGATAAAGAAATAATCATTCAACTTCGAGAAGAACTCAGACAGCACAATTACAAATATTATGTGTTGGACACCCCCAGTATTTCAGATTATGACTTTGACATGAAGTTGAAACAACTTCAAACCTTAGAGGCACAACACCCTGAATTTTATGATCCTAATTCGCCAACACTTCGTGTAGGGGGTGCGGTCACTAAAAACTTTCAAACGGTGGTTCATGCGCAACGCATGTATTCTTTGGATAATTCCTATTCCAAAGAGGATTTATTAGACTGGGAAAACCGCATCAAAAAAATGGTCGACGGCCCTATTGAGTACACTTGTGAGCTAAAATATGACGGTGCATCCATCAGTATAACGTACAAGAATGGCACTCTTTTTCAAGCCCTTACAAGAGGTGATGGTACCCAGGGCGATGACGTAACCGCCAACATCAAAACCATAAAATCTGTCCCTCTAAAACTTCAAGGGGACTATCCTGAAACCTTTGAAATTCGAGGGGAGATTGTATTGCCCTTTGAAGGGTTTAATGCCATGAATAAGGAACGTATTGCCGCCGGTGAAGACCCCTATAAAAATCCTAGAAATACGGCCTCTGGAAGTCTAAAATTGCAAGACAGTAGTGAAGTGGCCAAACGTCCTTTGGATTGTCTTTTGTACAGTATTGTTGGGGAACATACAGGGATTTCATCCCAATTTGACAACTTAAAAAAAGCTCGTGCTTGGGGCTTTAAAGTACCCAACGAAGCCCAATGTGTGTCTTCTATTGACGAGGTTTTGAAATTTATAGCGCATTGGGACACTGCGCGCCATGATTTACCATACGAAATTGATGGTATTGTAGTGAAAGTCAACGACTTGCAACAACAAGCCGAATTGGGCTATACCGCCAAGGCACCACGTTGGGCCATGGCGTACAAATTTAAAGCCGAGCAAGTTTCAACCTTGCTCAATCATATTTCGTATCAAGTGGGGCGTACGGGTGCTATTACTCCTGTGGCCAACCTTGAACCTGTAGCATTGGCAGGAACTATAGTCAAACGGGCCTCTTTACACAATGCTGATCAAATTGAAAAATTGGACGTGCGTTTGGGCGATACAGTTTTTGTTGAAAAAGGTGGGGAAATCATCCCCAAAATTATGGGTGTAGACCTTTCAAAACGACCAACAACCTCTGTGCCAACAGAGTATATTTCGGAATGTCCAGAATGCCAAACCCCACTAACAAGAACGGAAGGCGAGGCGCAACATTATTGCCCTAATACTTTGGGGTGTGCACCGCAAATTATAGGCCGAATTCAACACTATATTTCTCGAAAAGCACTGGATATAGAAGGGCTAGGCGGCGAAACGGTGGCCTTGTTGGTCAATGCAGGGCTAATTAAAGACGCTGCAGATTTATATACTTTAAGTATTGAAGATGTTTTGCCACTAGAACGGATGGCACAAAAAAGTGCTGAAAATCTGATTAGCGGGATAGAACGCTCCAAAAATATTCCTTTTGAGCGGGTGCTTTTTGGTTTAGGGATCCGCTATGTTGGGGAAACTGTGGCCAAAACCTTGGCCAAACACTACAAAAGCGTGGGTGGACTTTCTGAAGCTACCGTAGAAGCGTTAGAAGCTATTGACGAAATTGGAATTAAAATTGCCGAAAGCGTTTATGCCTTTTTCCGTGATGACCATAGTATTCGTTTGGTTTCTCGATTGGTGGGTTATGGACTACAACTCCAATTGTCTGAAGACGCTATGGCCAATCAAACTACTTTGTTGGCAGGAGACCGTATTGTGGTGTCTGGGGTTTTTGAAAGCATTTCCCGAAACGAACTTAAAGCCCTAATTGAAGCCAATGGGGGTAAAGTGGTCAGTTCTATTTCTGCAAAAACAAGTTATGTGGTGGCTGGTGCCAATATGGGCCCCAGCAAACGCCAAAAAGCAGAACAACTTAATGTACCAATCTTAAGCGAGCAAGAGTTTTTGGATAAGGTTTAAAATTTCTCAGCACGAAGTTTAGATGTTTTGTTTTATGCCCATTGTGTATATGTGAAATCATGGTACTTCAACGGGCTTGTCTGCCTTTAGGCAGGCTCAGCGGGCTAGTTGGACACGCTCCACTTCGACATGCTCCACTTCGACACGCTCAGTGGGCTAGTTGGACACGCTCAGCATCTACTTCTGTAAGCGATGTGTTGGTGGAGGTTTAAAACTCCGAAGTCAAATGAAATTTGATGGAAGGGTATTTTTGTTCGGTCATTTGTAGCGTAAATTTGGAATCGGCCAAAAAGACCAATTGGCCTTGTTTGTCTTTGGCCAAAAAGCGTTGTTTTACGCGTTTAAATTCTTTAAACTCTTCGCTTTTTTCGTCTTGGGGCTCTATCCAAGCGGCTTTATGGACGTTTAAGTTTTCGTAACTACATTTGGCGCCATATTCGTGTTCCAAACGGTATTGGATCACTTCGTATTGTAGCGCCCCAACGGTGCCAATCACTTTTCGTCCATTGAGATCAAGGGTAAATAATTGTGCTACACCTTCGTCCATCAACTGGTCAATCCCCTTAAAAAGTTGTTTGGACTTCATGGGGTCGGCATTGTTGATGTATCTAAAATGTTCAGGCGAAAAACTAGGAATCCCTTTGTAGTTCAAAATTTCGCCTTGCGTAAGGGTGTCGCCAATTTTAAAATTACCGGTATCGTGTAGCCCTACAATATCGCCAGGGTAGGAGGTGTCTACAATTTCTTTTTTCTCTGCAAAAAAGGCATTAGGGCTCGAAAATTTTAGTTTTTTGTTGTGGCGTACATGTAAGTAGGGGGTATTGCGTTTAAATTCACCTGAAACAATTTTGATAAAGGCCAATCGGTCGCGGTGTTTGGGGTCCATATTGGCATGGATTTTAAAGACAAAGCCCGAAAATTTGGATTCATCAGGATGAACAAGACGTTCTTCACTGGCTTTTGGTCGGGGTGGCGGGGCAATGTCTACAAAGCAGTCCAACAATTCGCGAACACCAAAATTATTCAGCGCAGAACCAAAAAATACAGGTTGAAGATTGCCTTCTTGATAGGCGTTTTTATCAAATTCCGGATAAATGCCTTGTACCAATTCTATTTCTTCACGTAGGGTTTGCGCCGCTGTATCGCCTACCAATGTGTTTAATTGGTTATCTGATAAATCAGAAATTTCAACGGTATCTTCAATATCTTTTTTACTATCCCCTGTAAAGAGGTTTATGTTTTTTTCCCATAAATTGTAAATCCCCTTAAAATCGTAACCCATACCAATAGGAAAACTTAGTGGGGTGACTTTTAATCCTAATTTTTGTTCTACTTCATCTAATAAATCAAAAGCGTCTTTTCCCTCTCGGTCGAGTTTATTGATAAACACGATGATGGGGATGTTGCGCATACGGCACACTTGGACTAATTTTTCGGTTTGTTCTTCGACCCCTTTAGCCACATCAATGACGACAATTACGCTATCTACAGCAGTAAGAGTTCGAAAGGTATCTTCGGCAAAATCTTTGTGTCCGGGGGTGTCTAAAATATTGATTTTGATGTTTTTATACTCAAAAGCCAAGACAGAAGTAGCCACAGAAATTCCCCGTTGGCGTTCGATTTCCATAAAATCACTGGTCGCTCCTTTCTTGATTTTATTGCTTTTGACTGCTCCAGCTTCTTGAATGGCTCCACCAAACAAAAGGAGTTTTTCGGTAAGGGTAGTTTTCCCTGCATCGGGATGCGATACAATTCCAAAAGTACGACGGCGCTGAATTTCGCTTTTAAAAGACATTGATTATAAATTTGGGCAAAGATACTATTATTCAATCAAGAACTATTACTCTTTTTTGGGTTTCTAAACCGCAAAAATGAGGTTCAAAAATTATATTTTAGCAATTAATTAATATAATATCATAAATTAGTGGGTAATTTAGCACCATGATTGAAGAACAGGTCGTATTGGTCAATGAACATGACGAACAAATTGGATTGATGCCCAAAATGGAGGCGCATGAAAAAGCGGTTTTGCACCGTGCCTTTTCGGTATTTATTTTTAATGCTAAAAACGAACTCATGTTACAACAACGTGCGGCGCACAAATACCATTCGCCACTATTGTGGACCAATACATGTTGTAGTCATCAGCGTGATGGCGAATCCAATATTGAGGCAGGAACACGACGTTTGCAAGAAGAAATGGGGTTTACGACGCCTCTTAAAGAAACGACCTCTTTTATTTACAAAGCGCCTTTTGATAATGGCCTGACCGAGCATGAGTTGGATCATATCATGATTGGATATTATGAAGATGACCCCATCATCAACACAGACGAAGTTGAACATTGGAAATGGATGCCCTTAGAGGAAGTAAAACAAGATATAAGTGTACAACCAGCGTTGTATACAGCTTGGTTTAAAATTATTTTTGAAAAATTTTATAATCATCTAAACACAACATCATGAATGTAACCGTAAGCCGACGTGCCCATTTTAATGCGGCCCATAGATTATACAGACCAGACTGGAGTGCTGAAAAAAACGATGCTGTTTTTGGCAAATGCAATAACCCTAATTTCCACGGACACAACTACGATCTTGTTGTGAGTGTTACTGGTGAAATTGATCCCGAAACGGGCTTTGTTGTGGATGTAAAAATCTTAAAAGATTTTATAAAATCTGAGGTAGAAGATGCCTTTGATCACAAAAATCTAAACCTTGATGTCCCCGAGTTTAAAAATTTAAATCCTACTGCCGAAAATATTGTTGTGGTGATTTACAACAAACTCAAAGCCGTTTTAGATGCTCATTTGTCTTTGGAAGTCACCCTCTATGAAACCCCAAGGAATTTTGTTTCTTATTCTGGAAAATAAATGATGTCAGCACTGTATCCACTAAAATTCACCCCCATTTTAAAAGAAAAAATTTGGGGCGGCCAAAAGCTAAATACGTTGTTAAACAAATCTATGGATTCGGATGGTGTTGGCGAAAGCTGGGAACTGAGCGACGTTGAAGGCGATACTTCTTTGGTGGCGAATGGACCTCTTTCGGGAACTTCATTGAAAACGCTTTTGGAACAATACAAAGCGGATTTAGTTGGCGAAAAAGTTTATGCACAATTTGGTGCAAAATTTCCTTTACTCATCAAGTATATTGACGCCAAAAAGGATTTATCGGTTCAGTTGCACCCCAACGACACATTGGCCAAAGCACGCCACCAAAGTTTTGGTAAAACAGAAATGTGGTATGTTATGCAAGCCGATAAAGACTCAAATTTGATTATCGATTTTAATCAGCCCATGACGGCAGAGCTTTACAAAAAGCATCTGGAGGCAAAAACCCTAACGTCAATTCTGAATTTTGAAACCGTAACCAAAGGGGATACATTTTTTATAGAAGTTGGGCGTGTACATGCCATAGGAGCAGGAGTATTGTTGGCCGAAATCCAGCAAACCAGCGACATTACCTATCGGGTATACGATTGGGACCGCACCGATGCCAAGGGTAAACCACGGGAATTACACAACGATTTGGCCATGGATGCCATAGATTTCAATATGACTAAAGATTTTAAGGTTAATTATAAGCCCCAAAAAAATACGTCCGAACAATTGGTTTCATGCCCCTATTTTACGACTAATATTCTCGATGTTGAGGGCGCAATTTTAAAACACAATACTAAAAATTCTTTTTTGATTTATATGGCTGTTGATGGCGCTGCTGTTTTTGAAGTTGATGGAAAACTAACAGAACTATCTTTTGGTGAAACGATTTTAATACCTGCTTCGATAAAAGATTTTAAAATTACTTCACCAAATGCTCGATTGTTGGAGGTTTATATTTGAAAATGATGTAATTTTGTAAAAAATAAATAAATTGAATTATGGCTAACGTTAGAAATTTAAAAAAAGACATCAATTATGTTTTAGGGGACATCATTGAAGCAGTATACATTTGGGAATCTGCAAATCCCGATAAAGACCGAAAAAAGAGTGATGCCATAATCGATGAAGCTATTGCTACTTTTGACGATCTTATCGAAAAAGTAAATGCCAAAGACGTTGAAAATCACAAGGTACATTTCAAAGGAATTGCTGCCGAACTAGAAACTAAAGGCCGTGCCATGATTGAAAAGATCAATGCCCTTTAATTAGTTGTCTTCAGGCGTCATTTTTTTCAAGTAATCTTTTAGAATTATACCATACTTTGAGGCTGCGATTCTTGGAGTCAAACTGTTGTATATGGTATCCAAGAAGGTAGAATTTGCATCATATATATCAGAGAGCGCTATATAAGGTGCAACTTCGTTATCTTTATTATTTATGGCGTAATTAATGCTGTACAAATATTGCCTTTTGAGGTTTGTTTCCATTTGTTTTTCAACAGCAGTCACTTCTTTTTCTTCACCCAAACGTTGCGCATTTAAGGAAACTTCCATTAATTCTAAGTGTTTGTTTTTAAAACGACTCAAATTATCGCGGTAATCTTTAAGAAGTTTTTGTTGTTTGCCGCCTTCAATTTTAGCATCATAAACAAATCGTTTTAAAGTGGTGTTGATAGTGGTTAGCCCTTCATCAGCAAAAAACTGTATCCGCTCAGCATCCATTGCTTTTGATAAGCTTAAATAAAGCACTTCGGGTTCATCAAGCTGGCATCCCAATTGAAAGGTTTCTTCACCTTTGACGGATAATGAATCTATAGAAATATAAGTGGTATCTTGAAATTTCTGCAAATACACCATTCCTTTTTGTAGCCCTTTTACAGTCATTGAAACTGTGGTGTTATGTTTGGGTTCAGTACCACATGCGATGATAGAAAATAGGACTGTGAGGATAAAATATTTTTTCATGGTTATTTTTAATTTAAAATTGATTAATCTAAGCCGTTCCTGAGGCCAATGCCATAAGTATAGTACATCCTATAGCGGCAACAGTTCCAATGGCATAGCCAAATACGGCCAACAGTACGCCCACCGTTGCTAAAGATGGATGAAAAGCAGAGGCCACAATTGGCGCAGAAGCTGCACCTCCTACATTGGCTTGACTTCCTACAGCGAGGAAAAAATATGGTGCTTTAATAAGTTTTGCAACGAGAATCAGCAACAGTGCGTGGATACTCATCCATACTATCCCTATGGCAATAAGCCCGGTATTGTCAAAAATGAGTTTTAAATCCATTTTCATGCCAATGGTAGCCACTAAAATATAAATAAAGACACTCCCAAATTTACTCGCTCCTGCACCTTCATAATTTTTTGCCTTTGTAAAGGAAAGTCCCACAGCAACAAGCGTTGAAATACTAATCATCCAGAAGAAAGATGAGCCCAAAAATGTAAAAATATTTTTAGAGGTTTCCGATTCAATACCAGAGACAAGGTTTTCGAAAAATGGGGCTAAATATCCAGCACACAAATGTGAAAAGCTTACTGTGCCAAAGGCAATACCCACCATGATCATCAAATCTGTAAGACTTGGATTTCTTTTGACACTTTCTGTAAAAGAGGATACCTTTTCTTTAAGATCTTCGATGGCTGTAGTATCGGCTTTGAGCCATGTATTGATGCGTTTTCTTTTTCCTATCCCAATCAACAGTAGAGCCATCCAAATATTGGCAACCACAATATCGACAAATACCATACCGCCATAGAGTTTAGGGTTATAGCCATAAATTTCAAGCATAGCTGTTTGGTTTGCACCCCCACCAATCCAACTCCCTGCAAGGGTAGACAATCCTCGCCAAACCGCATCTGGACCAACACCACCAACTGTTTCTGGAGAAACCATAGCGATAAGCAAAATGGCAATGGGGCCACCAATAACAATCCCTAATGTTCCCGTAAAAAACATAATTAGCGCTTTCCATCCCAGATTGAATACGGCTTTTAAATCTATGCTCAACGTCATGAGTACAAGTGCGGCGGGTAGTAAGTACCGACTTGCAACATAGTATAAATTACTGCTTTCATTGACCACAGTTCCCGAAGGGGTGATGCGTTCCCAATCAGGAGCAATCCAACCCAATGTTGTAAATACTGCTGGAAGCATATAGGCCATAAAAAGTCCTGGAACTATTTTGTAAAATTTATGCCAAAACCCCGAAGTTTTGGATTCTGTATAAAAAATAAATGCAATGGCTAACATAAGTAAACCAAATACAATAGTATCATTTGTAAAAAGAGGTGTGGTGCTGGTCATTGTTAATGTTTTTTAGTATTTATGTGTTTTCTCTTAATAGACATGAACAATATACAGTATAATTTATTTTTGGCACGGAAGTTGTGTAACATAAAGTATATTATTTAATTTTTTTGTTAGTAATATATATTTTGGTTGGTTAGTGGTTAAAGCATCATTTCTCTTAATGATGCTTTTTCCTTTTGTGAAAGTATTGTTAAACATAATATCAATATAAACTATTGGTTCTATATTTGTACTATAAAGATTGTATTTTGAATACACTTTGGTTGGTTAGTAATAAAAGCACTGTTCTCTCAGTGCTTTTTTTATTTCAAAGCTTTTACAAAATCCAACATCCTTTCGCTGACTTCTTGGGCAATTTCTAATGTAGCAATATTATAAGATTTCATATTTTCCAAATCATCACCTTCAATGTTTACCAAAACATGATTCATGTTTTCTACAATAAGTAACTGTCCATTTTGTGCTGCTTCATACAATAGTTTAGCTTCTTCAATACCTACTTGCAAATCCTTATCACCATTGATGATAAGGGTAGGTGTTTCTTGTTTTTTCATCACTTCAACGGGGTTGTATTGCATCCAATTAGCCATAAAAGGTTGAAGCTCCAAATTAAAAATTGAGGCCAATGGCAACGGATAATCTTTTGTGGTTTCTCCTGCTTTTAGTGTGGCTAAAACGCGCTTACTGTCTTCCAAAAACATTGGTGCCGATTTCGAGATTTGTTCTTCAAGAATCTGATCAATAGGTTTTCCAGCGCCTGCCAATGAGATAAATGCATCAACACTTTGATTTAGTGCCAATAATCCCACCAAACTTCCTTGGCTATGCCCTGCAACAATGATGGTTTCATACTTGGATTTAAAAAAATTAATGACTGATTTTGCATCGGTCACAAAATCATCAAAAGAGATATTTTCATCAATAGTTTTTGTGCGAATTTGTTTAACAATTCTTTTGTCATACCTGAACGTTGCAATGCCATTATTAGACAAAAAAGTAGCCATTTTTTTTAGCATATCATTTTTCATAAATGATTGATTGCCATTACGATCCGTGGGGCCAGAGCCAGCGATAAAAATTACCAATGGTGAAGTTTCATTCTCAATTGGGGTATACAAAGTTCCTTCAATGTGTTGATTTACACCAAGCTCAGTTGTGGCAAAATTTTGCCCTAAAATAGGCATCGAAAAAAGTAAACTAAAAGCCAGTGACAAAAGGAATTTTTTCATAATCATCTATTTTATAATTCGAAATGTGAGGTTGATGCGTTCACCAACATTTTTTTTAGTTTTTGGAATCTGATGAAGCCAATGATGTTGTGTGCTACCACTCATAACCAAAAGACTACCATGAGCCAAATTTAGTCTTAATTTTTGAGTTTTGTCTGTGCGGTGTTTCATATGAAACAGGCGCTCGGCACCCAAACTAACAGAGGCGATAACAGGGTTTTTGCCTAATTCTTTTTCGTTGTCGGCATGCCAACCGTTACTGTCTTGTCCATTGCGGTACAAGTTGAGCAAGCACGTTGTAAATTTTTGGTCTAATTTTTTTTCAATTTTTGATTTGATATCCAAAAGTACAGGCGAAAAAGGGGTTGGATGCATCGTAACATTAGAGTAGGTATAAGGATTTTTATTATCGGCAAAAAGGGCTGTAAGCCGAGGTTGATCATATTCTTTGCCAAAAACTTTAATACGGTCTTGCTGCCAATCGGTTTCTTTTCGTAATACATCAAAATAAGTTGATGCTTCATTGTGGCTTAAAAAATGCTCATCGTAGGAAATTTCTGCATCCTTTAAATCTAAAGTTGTATTATTTTGAACCCCAAAAAGCATCGTTTAATTTTTTTTCTAAATTAGCATAAGTTCTGAATTCATGCAACAAAAAACATATACCTTCATATTAACGTTTTTATTTTCGACTTTATTATTTGCTCAAACCCCACTACCTGAGGGCTTTAGCGATGTAAAAAAGTTGATTCCAGATTTAGAAATAGACTTGCGCTATGCAAAGCAAAATAATTTTGTAGGGCAAAAAATTGATGGCTACGAATCAGAAAAAGCAATTTTGAGTACTGCCGCATCACGGGCTTTAATGGCTGTTCAAGAGGAGTTGATACCCTACGGCTTAGGTTTAAAATTCTTTGATGGTTATCGTCCTCAACGCGCTGTACACCATTTTGTGCGCTGGGCTAAAGATGTTCAAGATACTTTGATGAAGGCCCAATTTTATCCAAACATTAGAAAATCTCAATTGTTCAAGGAACAATATATTGCCAGCCGATCTGGACACAGCAGAGGGAGTTCTATAGATTTGACCCTTATTGATTTTAATACATGTACGGCATTAGACATGGGTAGCCCCTATGATTTCTTTGGTGAAATTTCGCATTTGAGCTATAAAAATTTGACTGCTGAACAGCTTGCCAATAGAAAATTGCTAAATACCCTTATGGTCAAACATGGTTTTAGGGCTTATGCTCAAGAATGGTGGCATTTTACTTTTAATAATGAACCATTTCCCAATACTTATTTTGATTTTGTTGTGGAATAAAAAAAAGGGCGATTAATTAAAACCACCCTTTTTTAACTTATCTATGTTTAGATTTATTTAATCATATCATAACTTCTTTTAATGAAATTTGTTAGGGCTTCCCCTTTGAGAAGACCTTGCGAAAGCTGCGCCAAATCTAAACTTTGATTAATCAAACGTTCTCGTTTTTTTGCTGTTTTGGTGTTTAGAATTTCATTCACCAAATCAGAATTTGTATTGACAACAAGGTTGTACATCTCTGGCATATTGCCCATCCCAAACATACCGCCACCGCCAGTCTGTTGCATCTCTTTCATACGGCGCATAAATTCTGGTTGGGTAATCATAAATGGCGCTGCAGAGCTGTCCATAGCTTCAAGCTGAACGATGAATTTCTCAGACGAAATAACTTCTTTTAGTTGTTCGTCTAACTTTGTTTTTTCTTCTTCAGTCAGTTTAGAAATTGTGTTTTCTTCCTTCTGAATCAGTTTATCCACATGATCTGCATCAACACGCACAAAAGAAATATTTTCTTTACTGCCTTCTAATTTTTGAATTAAATGTGATACAATCGGTGAGTCTAACAATAATACTTTATAGCCTTTGGCTTTAGCAGCTTCGATATAACTGTGTTGTTCTTCAGCGTTTGAAGCGTATAAAATCACCAATTTATCGTCCTTATCCGTTTGTTTCGCTTTGATTTTGTTGTACAGCTCGTCGTAGGTATAATATGTACCGTCTACTGTCGGATAAAGTGCAAATGCTTCTGATTTTTCGAAGAATTTTTCTTCGGAAAGCATTCCGTATTCAATCACAATTTTGATGTCGTTCCATTTTGATTCAAAATCCTCACGGTTGTTATTGAATAATGATTTCAGCTTGTCAGCTACTTTTTTGGTGATGTACGACGATATTTTTTTTACTGCACCATCAGCTTGAAGGTAAGATCGCGATACATTCAATGGAATGTCTGGCGAATCAATGACTCCGCGCAACATCGTCAAAAATTCTGGGACAATACCTTCTACATTATCTGTTACAAACACTTGATTTTGATACAGTTGGATGCGGTCTTTTTGTATATTCATGTCGTTAGACAGTTTTGGAAAATACAAGATTCCAGTCAAGTTAAACGGATAATCTACGTTGAGGTGAATATTAAACAAAGGTTCTTCAAACTGCATGGGATACAATTCTCTATAAAAGCCCTTATAGTCTTCATCCTTAAGTTCGGACGGCGTTTTGGTCCAAGCAGGATTTGGGTTATTGATGACATTGTCAACGGTAATCTTTCGATGAGGTTCAGTAGTTTCTTTACCGTCTTTGTCAGTGGTTGTTTTAGGTTCATGCTCTGGGTCGTTGATTTCTTTTGTGCCAAACTTGATGGGGATAGGCATAAACTTGTTGTACTTGTTCAACA
>CBFHQL010000020.1:0-4177 GCA_965658025.1 Flavobacteriaceae bacterium
ATTCACTCATCAGGTAAACCGCTTTGTTGTAGTCATAATTGTTTGCATATTTTGCACTATTCATAATAGGATGCCAATCATACACAGCATTAAAAAAGGCGTCAAAATCGTAATCTTTAGGCACAAAAATTTTGGATACACTTCGACAACCTAAGCCGTAGTATCTAAAAATGTCTTCGGCCAAACCCTTTAAATTCTTCGGCGATTCCTTTCCTGTAAGTACGGCTACAGAATTTCGGTTTTTACGGATGATAGAGGGGTGGTCTTTAAAATAGCTTTCAAAATAACGTGCGGTGTTGTCGCTACCAGTGGCAATGACCGCATCAAAATCTTTTAATTGTTCTGTGGTAAATTTTATTTTTCCTTTGAGTTCTGGGGAAAGATGTCCTATGTACATTGCTAAAAAGGGTAACAAATGGCTATCGTTGGACGATTGCTTGATGAGCAAGTGATGACCAGTAACCAAAGCCGAAATAAAATCGTGAAAGCCCACCAACGGAATATTTCCTGCCATAATGAGGGCAACGGTTTTGGGCGTTTCGTTGGGTAGGGTATAGGGAGAAAGCCACGCTTCCAACGGTTCTTTTTGAAGGACTTGATTCCACTGTTTTAACGCAAAACAGAGGTTTTCTTTAGTAAACCAGCCATTGTGTTCATTGGCCAATTTGAGTTGGTGTTTAAACCCATCAAAAAACAAATCATTATGCAAAACATGCTCAGATTTTTTGGGCTCAATGGTTGAAAATTGCCCCAAAAAATCCCCTAAGTGGGTTAATGTTTTTATTATATTTTTTTTATGATTCATAATTTGCTTAACCGTGATTTTGGCGTTAATTTTGTGGCAAATTTAGTTAATAAATTAACGAAAAACGACTATGGCGATTATAATCACAGACGAATGCATCAATTGTGGCGCTTGCGAGCCCGAATGTCCCAACACCGCCATTTATGAAGGTGCAGACGATTGGCGCTATAACGATGGTACAAGCTTAGAAGGACAAGTTATTTTGCCCAACGGCAAACAAGTCGATGCCGATGAGCCACAAATTCCCATTAGTGACGAATATTATTTTATTGTCCCCGATAAATGCACCGAATGTAAGGGCTTTCATGAAGAGCCCCAATGTGCGGCGGTATGCCCTGTGGATTGTTGTGTTCCTGACGACAATCATGTTGAAAACGAAGACGTATTGCTCGGAAAACAACGGTTTATGCATCCTGAGGGGTAGATCATTTAAAACCAAAACATTATTTGGTGCATTTAAGTTTTCATTTATGTACTTTTGCCCTCAAAATATAATTCTATGAAAGCAGGGATCGTCGGATTGCCTAATGTGGGCAAATCAACACTTTTTAATTGTTTGTCCAATGCCAAAGCGCAAAGCGCTAATTTTCCATTTTGCACCATTGAACCCAATATTGGTGTGGTTAATGTTCCAGACCCACGACTTTCAAAATTAGAAGCTTTAGTCAGCCCCGAAAAAGTGATTCCAGCGACTGTAGAAATCGTAGATATTGCAGGATTGGTCAAAGGCGCCAGTAAAGGCGAGGGCTTAGGGAATCAGTTTTTAGGAAATATTCGTGAAACCGATGCTATTTTGCATGTGTTGCGTTGTTTTGACAACAACAATATTGTTCATGTCGATGGAAGTGTAGACCCGCTTAGGGACAAGGATACGATTGATATGGAGTTGCAGTTAAAGGACCTAGAAACTGTTGAAAAGAAACTTGAAAAAGTCAAACGAACTGCCAAAACAGGCAACAAAGAAGCCCAAAAAGAAGCAGCTGTTTTAGAACACTTAAAAGCACATTTGGAATCTGGTGCCTCCATACGAAGTGTAGATGTTTCCGAAGATGATTTTTTGGCCTATGTCAAGCCGTTGCAATTCATTACTGCCAAACCTGTGCTTTATGTTTGTAACGTAGATGAAAACTCAGCCGTTGGTGGCAATAGCTATGTCGAGCAAGTAAAAACTGCTGTAGCCAACGAAAATGCCGAAGTATTGGTGTTGGCTGTAGGAACCGAGGCGGACATCAACGAGTTGGACGATTTTGAGGAACGCCAACTCTTTTTGGACGATATTGGCTTAGACGAACCAGGGTCAGCAAAATTGATTCGTGCGGCGTACAAACTTTTAAGTCTTCAGACCTATTTTACGGCAGGAAAGAAAGAAGTAAGAGCTTGGACGATTCCAATTGGGGCCTCAGCACCTCAAGCGGCAGGCGTTATTCATACCGATTTTGAAAAAGGTTTTATTCGCGCCGAAGTGATAAGTTATGAGGATTATGTCGGTTTTGGAAGTGAAGCCAAAGTCAAAGAAGCAGGAAAAATGCGTGTCGAAGGTAAAAACTATATCGTCAAAGATGGCGATGTGGTTCACTTCCTTTTTAATGTTTAATAATTTTTCTAAAAATTGAAGTGTAAAATGTTCTCAACATTTCTTCTTATTTTTTGTTAATTATTTTGTGTTTTAAAGGTTTTATTTTTTAAAACGTTACACTATATTAGCGCTTCATCTGACCAATTTTTATGGCCCAAAACACAAGCTACACAGAAGACAACATTAGATCCCTCGATTGGAAGGAGCATATCCGTATGCGCCCGGGGATGTATATCGGTAAACTGGGTGATGGGTCTTCTGCCGACGATGGGATTTATATTCTCCTCAAAGAAGTTTTGGACAACTCTATTGACGAATACGTCATGGGTGCTGGAAAATCCATCGAGATTTCTATTCAAGGCAACAAAGTGATTGTGCGCGATTATGGACGTGGTATTCCACTTGGCAAAGTTGTGGATGTAGTTTCCAAAATGAATACAGGAGGAAAATACGACTCTAGAGCATTTAAAAAATCGGTAGGTCTAAATGGGGTAGGAACAAAAGCGGTTAATGCACTTTCGACTTATTTTCGTGTAGAATCCAACAGAGAAGGGAAGTCCGCTTCCGCAGAGTTTGAACTCGGTGTACTAACGAATCAAGAAATTTTAGACGATACGACGCGAAGAAAAGGAACCAAAGTATCCTTTATTCCGGATCCCACTATCTTTAAGAATTACAAATTTAGAAATGAGTACGTCGCGCGTATGCTCAAAAATTACGTCTATCTGAATCCGGGGTTAACCATTGTTTTTAATGGTGAGAAATTTTTTAGTGAAAATGGATTAAAAGACCTTTTGGAAGACAATTCTAAAGCAGAAGATCGACTGTACCCAACGATCCATCTTCGTGCCGATGATATAGAAGTTGCACTCACACACAGTAAGACCCAGTACAGCGAAGAATACCACTCATTTGTTAATGGTCAGAATACCACACAAGGAGGAACGCATTTAGCAGCTTTTAGAGAGGCCTTTGTCAAAACCATTCGTGATTTTTTTGGTAAAAGTTATGACGCTTCCGATATTCGAAAGTCCATCATTTCTGCCATTGCGGTAAAAGTCATGGAACCCGTTTTTGAAAGCCAAACCAAAACAAAATTGGGCTCAACGGATATGGGTGGGGGATTGCCCACAGTACGTACTTTTATTAATGATTTTGTCAAAACACAGCTCGACAATTATTTACATAAAAATCCTGATACCGCAGAAGCCATTCAGCGTAAAATACTACAAGCCGAACGCGAACGTAAAGAACTTTCTGGCATTCGTAAAATTGCCAAAGAACGTGCCAAAAAAGCAAACTTACACAATAAAAAATTGCGTGATTGCCGTGTACATTTTGGTGATGCTAAAAACAACCGTAACCTTGAAACCACACTATTTATTACAGAAGGGGATTCGGCCTCCGGAAGCATCACAAAATCTAGAGATGTCAACACCCAAGCGGTCTTTAGTCTCAAGGGAAAACCGCTTAACTGTTATGGATTAACCAAAAAGATTGTATACGAAAATGAGGAATTTAATCTGCTGCAAGCAGCCCTCAATATCGAAGAATCTATAGAAGATTTACGCTACAACAACATTGTGATCGCTACTGATGCCGATGTCGATGGGATGCATATTCGTTTGTTGTTGATTACCTTCTTTTTGCAGTTTTTTCCTGAACTTATTAAGGAAGGGCATTTGTATATTTTGCAAACCCCACTTTTTCGTGTGCGCAACAAAAAAGAAACCATTTACTGCTATACCGAGCAAGAACGCATAGATGCTATTGAAAAACTAAAACCTAAACCAGAA
>CBFHQL010000020.1:4275-27456 GCA_965658025.1 Flavobacteriaceae bacterium
TAAAGGGTTAGGGGAAATTTCCCCCAATGAATTTAAACACTTTATTGGTGATGATATTCGACTCGATCCTGTAATGTTGGATACAGAAAAAAGTATTAGCGAATTGTTGTCTTTTTATATGGGTAAAAACACCCCAGAGCGTCAAAAATTTATTATAGATAACCTCAAGGTAGAACTTGACTTAATCGACCCTGTAAAGTCCTCGTAGATGATTGAAGAACAAGACCATATTCCTGAAGAAAACACACAAAGTCATGAAACCATTACCAGAGTTACTGGGATGTACAAGGATTGGTTTTTGGACTATGCGTCCTATGTGATTTTGGAACGTGCTGTGCCTGCAATCGAAGATGGATTTAAGCCAGTTCAGCGTCGTATTTTGCATTCCATGAAAGATTTGGACGATGGGCGCTATAATAAGGTAGCCAATATTGTAGGTCATACCATGCAATATCATCCCCATGGAGATGCCAGTATTGCCGATGCTATGGTGCAAATTGGACAAAAAGATTTGTTGATTGATACACAAGGGAACTGGGGAAATATTCTTACTGGTGATCGTGCTGCTGCTTCTCGATATATTGAAGCACGGCTTTCGAAATTTGCCCTTGATGTTGTCTTTAATCCAAAAACAACAGAATGGCAGGCTTCTTACGATGGACGCCGAAAAGAGCCCATCAATTTGCCTGTAAAATTTCCGCTGCTTTTAGCACAAGGCGCAGAAGGGATTGCAGTTGGACTTTCAACCAAAGTATTGCCGCACAATTTTATTGAACTCGTTGATGCTTCAATTAAACACCTTCAAGGGAAGCGTTTTAGCATCGTTCCAGATTTTGCTACGGGAGGAATTGCCGATTTTACAAACTATAACGACGGTTTACGAGGAGGGAAAGTACGCTGTAGAGCGCGGATTAGTCAATTAAACAAAAACACCCTTGTAATTACGGAGGTACCTTATGGAACAACCACTTCATCATTGATTGATTCCATTCTTAAAGCCAATGATAAGGGTAAAATAAAAATCAAAAAAATTGAAGACAATACCGCAGCTGAGGTTGAAATTTTGATTCATTTGCCCTCTGGTATTTCTCCTGATAAAACTATTGATGCTTTGTTTGCATTCACCAACTGTGAAACATCTATTTCGCCTCTAGGTTGTGTGATTGAAGACAATAAGCCTCTTTTTGTTGGGGTATCCGACATGTTGCGTCATTCGACAAACCACACCGTTGAACTTCTAAAGCTTGAGCTTGAAATAAAACTCAAGGAACTTGAAGAACAGTGGCACTTTGCATCCCTCGAGCGTATTTTTATCGAAAACAGAATTTATCGCGATATTGAAGAAGAGGAAACTTGGGAAGGCGTAATAGCCGCCATTGACCGCGGATTGAAACCACACATTCAACACCTCAAACGTGCCATTACAACAGAGGATATCACGCGACTGACTGAAATTAGAATTAAAAGAATTTCAAAATTTGATATTGATAAAGCCCAACAAAAAATAGAAGCTTTAGAAGGTCAAATAGAAGAAACTAAAGGGTATTTGGCCACCATCATTGACTATGCTATTGATTACTTTAAGCGCTTGAAATCAGATTATGGCAAAGGCAAAGAACGCAAAACGGAAATAAAAGTATTTGATGACGTCGATGCGACTAAAGTGGTGATTAGAAATACAAAACTGTATGTCAATAGAGAAGAAGGTTTTGTAGGTACCGGCATGCGTCGTGATGAATATGTGTGTGATTGTAGCGATATTGATGATATCATTGTATTTACCAAAAGCGGTAAAATGATGGTCACTAAAGTAGATACTAAAACATTTGTGGGTAAAAATATCATACATGTTGCTGTGTTCAAGAAAAAAGATGCACGAACGATCTACAACATGATCTACAAAGATGGAAAAGGAGGAGCGTCTTACATCAAACGCTTTGCGGTGACGTCCATCACTCGTGATCGTGAATATGATCTAACCACTGGAAAACCACAAACCAGTGTGTTGTATTTTTCTGCAAATCCCAATGGAGAAGCTGAGGTTGTAACGGTGTTGTTACGTCAGGTAGGAAGCATTAAAAAATTGAAATGGGATGTTGATTTTTCTACACTTGCCATAAAGGGTAGAGGTACAAAAGGAAATATTGTTACAAAACACGCCGTAAAACGCATCGAGCTTAAAGAAAAAGGGGTGAGTACACTCAAACCCCGCAAAATATGGTTCGACAACACCATTCAGCGTCTAAACGTCGATGGGCGAGGAGATTTGATTGGTGAATTTAGAGGGGAAGACCGCTTGTTGGTCATTACACAATCTGGAATTGTAAAAACAATTATTCCTGAAATTACAGTTCATTTTAGTGATGATATGATTGTATTGGAAAAATGGATTCCCAAAAAACCTATTTCAGCCATCTATTTTGATGGTGCCAAACAAAAGTATTTTGTCAAGCGTTTTCTAATTGAAAATGAGAATAAAGAAGATGTTTTTATTTCTTCCCATGCGTCAAGTACGCTGGAAATTGTGAGTACAGACTGGCGTCCTGTTGTCGATATAACTTTTGCTAAAGACAGGGGTAAGGATAGAAAACCCAATCAAACCATTGATATTGAGCAATTTATAGATGTTAAAGGAATATCTGCTCAAGGGAATCAATTGTCGCGCCAAAAAGTAAATCAAATAGATTTATTGGAACCTTTGCCCTATGAAGCGCCAGAAACGGTACATGCCGATGAGTTGGAGGTTGTAGACGAAGTAGAGGTTTCTGGACAAACATCTGAGGAAACACCACCGACACCAGACAAAACTTCAGAAGATTTGGTAAGCCCTACGGATGATTCAACAACACCAAATAATTTGTCGAATGATACAGATTCCTCTGCGGAAGAAGGACAAATTACTTTATTTTAATCCACCCGCTTGGCATTCCCTTGTTGCTTGATTGGGCTGCCCACATACCCGTATTCAAACGTATAACCATCTTTTGTGGTGGTTAATATCTTCAGGTGTACATCTTTTTGTTCAGCTCTGTTTTTTGGGTTTATAGTTTTGAATACCATCTCACAATCATTAATCCATCGTACAGAAGCGCTATCTGTTTTTGCGTTAAAACGTTCAACTTGTAAATTCTCAGATCGTGTAAATTCTGAAACATAGGCTGTGCCTTCTATGGTAACTGTACTCTGGAACGTACCTGTTTTAAAGTCCTGACAGTTGCGCTCAACCTGAAAACAAGAGCAACAAAAAATAAAAGCGAGTAAATAAATAGATTTCATGTTGTAAAAATACAAAACTATTAAACTTTACTTTGACGTATTCGGGTCATAATTTTCAAAAGTCCCGTCTTTATAGAAGATTACTATGCGGTCAACCTGTTTTGAAATGTGTTCAGCATTGTGATTAGAAGTTTGCATCTTTTCAATAGGGCCTTGTTTTAAGTTTTTCTCAACGGATGGAGTAGTAGTGGGTGTTGAATTAATCATATCACCAGTATTGTTAAGCAACCAATACAGATTGATATCCGGAAATGCTGCATTTAGTTTTAGTATAAAATCCAAACTGGGTTTATTTCGTCCACTCAAAACATGTGAAATACTAGACCTTTGTACATGAATCAATTCTGCAAAAGCAGAAGCCGACAAGCTATAATACGCCATTATATCGTTCAATCGTTCGCTAAAATCTGATGTATTTATCATAGATTACAAATGTATATAAAATTATTATTCACAAGTGTAATACAGTAAAAAAACGGATTAAAATCAACACTAAAAAGACAAAAAAAATTTTAATTAAAACTTTATATAAATCCTGTAAATTACTGATTTATAATATTTTATATAAATATTTTAAATTGGATACTAAATTTTATCTTTTATTTGTTAATGTTGTATACAATTGTAAACAAAATAAGTTTTTATGATAGTTTACAGATGTAAAAAACATAATGTTTACATTTGTACTTTCAAAAATTATGCGATGCATACACTTGATGATTTAGTCTCGAAATACAGCCAAATAAAAGCGTCTGACCTTGCTGGTCGATACATCACAAACGCTGATATTTTGCCTTTGCTTAATAATCTTTCTAAAGCGTTTTCTACTGAAATTATTGGCTATTCTGAGCAAAATCGTCCAATTTATAGCGTTGCTGTTGGAAAAGGTGCAATCAAAATCTTGATTTGGTCGCAAATGCATGGCAACGAATCTACCTGTACCAAAGCTTTATTTGATGTATTCAACTTCTTAAAACTCACATCCAGTAGCTATATATTGGAACACTGTTCTTTGGTAATTATCCCAATTCTCAATCCTGATGGCGCTGAGGTGTACACACGCCACAACGCAAACAATGTAGATTTAAACAGAGATGCAGCGCAGTTGTCACAAAAGGAAAGTAAAGTTTTACGCAAGGTTTATGATGCGTTCAAACCTGATTACGGGTTTAATATGCATGATCAAAGAACCCTTTTTAATGTTGGGCAAAGCGACAAATCAGCCACGGTGAGTTTTTTGGCTCCTGCTCAAGACGATAAATTGTCCATAACCCCCAACCGTTTGCGTGCAATGTCTGTAATTCATCATATGAATTTGGGGTTACAGCAATTAATTCCAGGACAGATAGGTCGTTTTGATGATGCTTTTAACATCAACTGTGTTGGTGATTATTTTCAAGCGCAGGGTGTAGCAACAATTCTGTTTGAAGCGGGTCATTTTTCCAATGATTATAACAGAGAAGAAACCCGAAAATTCATTGTTTTGTCTATACTTGAAGCTTTATCAGTTATCTGCTCTGGAGCTGTTTCCGAAAACGACTTGAACTATTATCTAGAAATTCCAGAAAATAACACTTTATTTTTTGACGTACTTCTCAAAAATGTATTGATACCAAGCGAAACGCAAAAACACACAATTGATATTGGCATTACTTACGAGGAAACTTTGACTGACCGCAAGGTGTCATTTTTACCCAAAATAAAGACCAAAGGGGACTTGTCTACACATTTTGGACACATCATCCTTGATCTTAAAAACACTCCATTAAACACTTCACAAGAAGCCCTTGAATTATTAGGGATTGAGTTTTGCGACATTTTCGTAAAAAGTTGTTAAAATTAACGCTCTTTTAAAGATAATTTAACACTAACCCTTTTTTATTGATTTTTATTTATTAAATTTGCGCTTTTAATTCTGATAATTTATATTTATTTAACATGGCAAAGTTCAAACTTGACGAAATCGATCACCAAATCCTTAATATGCTTATAGATAACACCCGTATTCCATTTACGGATATTGCAAAAAAGTTGCTCATCTCTGCTGGAACTGTGCATGTAAGGGTAAAGAAGATGGAAGATGCTAAAATCATCAAAGGATCTTCGCTGACTTTGGATTATCAGAAGTTGGGCTACACCTTTATTGCTTATGTTGGAATTTTCCTACAAAACACCTCGCAAACGAAATTTGTTTTGCAACGCATAAAAGATATTCCTCATGTGACCGTAGCGCACATCACTACAGGGAAGTTTAATATTTTCTGTAAAATCCGTGCAAAAAGCACAACACACGCCAAAGAAATCATCTTCAAAATCGACGATATCGAAGGGATTTACAGAACTGAAACAATGATTTCTTTAGAAGAAAGTATCAACGACAAGAAACGTTTGATGCATTCAATTTTTAATGAACTACAGTAGTTTTTAGGCGGAATAATAGTCGAACGCATCTAAGATTAAAGCTTCATCCACGGCAACATCCACTTGGCATTGACCAATAGCGTTGAGTAGGACAAAATTCACCCGTCCGTGACTATTTTTTTTGTCGGACTGCATCAAATTGATGATTTCCTTTACGCTTTCTGTATTGAAAACAACCTTGGGGTACATCGCAGAAAATGTGGTTTTAATTTGTTCCAACTCCTCTTGAGGCAACCCACATAGTTTAGAAGATAAATAGCCCTCCAAAATCATTCCAACAGCAATGGCTTCACCATGTAAAAGTGTTGATACATGATCGTGGTCCAGACAATACGATTCGATGGCATGACCCAATGTATGTCCAAAATTTAAAATTTTCCGTAGGCCCTTTTCCGTAGGATCTTCTGTGACCACTTCATTTTTGATGGCAACAGAATGGTGAATCAATGTGTCTAAATCGTCGAGGGTAAGCGCCCCTAAATTCCTCAATTTTGACCAATACTTTTGGTCGCGAATAAGCCCATGTTTAAGCATTTCTGCAAACCCAGAACGCAATTCGTTTTTAGGAAGTGTATCTAAAAATTCAGGATCAATAAGTACCATATCAGCAAATGTGATGGTACCAATTTGATTTTTGGAAAGGTCTAAATCTACGCCCGTTTTGCCGCCAACAGAAGCATCTACCATTGCTAAAAGCGATGTCGGAACATTCACAAATTTTATCCCTCTTTTGAATGTCGAAGCCACAAAGCCCCCCAAATCCGTTACAACACCACCTCCGAGATTTATTAGTAAAGACTTACGGTCTGCCGAAAGATCAGAAAGACTGCGCCAGACTTCCATGCAGGTATCAATGGTTTTGTGCACTTCACCGTGAGGAATTTCAATAATTTCAAATGCGGTCTGAAACTGAATTTGACTCAAAAAATGAGGTAAACAATGTTCGTGAGTATTTTCATCGACCAATAGAATTATTTTCGAAAAATTATTTTCTTCAAGAAATGTCCCTAATGCTGCATAGGCGGTGGCATTGAAATGGACTGCGTATGATGGTGTTTGTATTGATTTCATTTTGTGTGCCAAATATAGCATGAAATTTGTTAAGAATTAATAATTTTGATAGAACAAAAATCGTTTTTCAAACTATGGCACAATCAGAAGTAGATTTCAGCAATACAAAGGTTGCCTTTCATCTTAAGAGTGATGCGGAACTTGAACGCGCCTATTTTTTGTTCAAAATGATTGCCAGTGAACCTTTGGTGCGCATTGGTACAGCTGCTACAAATTTTGCGCTAAAAACACATCTTCCAGTAGAAGGACTCATTCGCGCCACAGTGTTTGATCATTTTTGTGGTGGTGTTAGTGCTGAAGATTGCATGCCTAAAATCGATCAAATGTTTCGCAGTGGTGTCCATAGTGTTTTGGATTATTCGGTAGAAGGGAAGCAAGAAGAAGAGCAATTTGATCGTATTTTGGAGCAAATGTGTACGCTAGTCGATTTTGCCGATGAAAAAACTGCAATGCCTTTTGCAGTATTTAAACCTACTGCTGTAGGCCGATTTGATCTTTACAAAAAAATAAGTGCATCTGAACCGCTTAGTGATGAGGAACAGAGTGAATGGAAACGCATTCAAGAACGATTTCATCAAATTTGTCGTTATGGGCAAGAAAAAAATATCGCCATTTTGGTAGATGCTGAAGAAAGTTGGATGCAAAAAGCAGCCGACGATTTGCTGTTAGATATGATGCGTACATATAACAAAAACAAAGTTGTTGTGTACAACACCCTTCAAGCGTACCGTTGGGATCGTTTAGATTATCTGAAACAAGTTCACCAAACCGCAAAAGAGGAGGGGTTTATGTTAGGATTTAAGCTTGTTCGTGGAGCGTATATGGAAAAAGAACGTGAGCGTGCCGAAAGAAAAAACTACACTTCGCCAATTTGCAGTACCAAGGCCGCTACAGATCTTCAATTTGATGACTGTCTGGCCTATGTTCTAAACAACATCGATGATATTTCCGTTTTTTTGGGGACACACAATGAACGCAGTACACATTTAGCACTTAATTTAATGAGTGAATTAGACCTCAATATTAATGATCCTCGCGTATGGTTTGGTCAATTGTTTGGAATGAGTGATCATATTAGTTTTAATTTGGCCAATGCCAAATATAATGTCGCTAAATATCTTCCTTTTGGGCCTGTCCGTGATGTGATGCCTTATCTCATAAGACGTGCGGAAGAAAATACTTCTGTAGCAGGACAAACCAATAGAGAACTTTCGCTCATCAAACAAGAGAAAAAGCGTAGGAAAGCATAGCTATTCTTCTGTTTTGACATCGAGTATAACCGCAGTGGTTTTACAATTTTCAACAAGAATTTGAAGTGTTTTATGTTCTATGACATAACGCTTACAACTGTCCAAATTAGTTTTACTTTTTCTAAAATCAACATCCCCTTTTGACAGTATTTCGCTTAGTCTGAGTGAATCTACATTTAGTGCTGTTAATTTGGTTTGAATTTCAGGTTTAATACGAAGTGTTTTGGTAGAAATATTTTTTAAAACTCTACTGTTTGGACCATAAGCACAACTTGTTTTTTTTCCACTCAAAAAAAACATTAAAAAAACCAATCCGATTGAAAATCCTCCGAGGTAAAACCCAAGGCGATGAATGAATTTCATATATAAACTTTAAAAAATTAAAAGATTCAAATCGCTGCAATCTAAATCGAACCAATTGGATACACTTTTGTTGGTAATAACGCCGTGATATACATACAATCCATTTTTCAAACCATGATCTTGACGGATGGCATTTTCCAGACCGCCAGCTTCAGCAATTTGCAACAAATATGGGGTAAAAATATTACTCAACGATACAGATGATGTTCGGGAGTATCTTGCTGGAATATTAGGAACACAGTAATGAATTACGCCGTGTTTTTCAAAAGTGGGTTTGTCGTGTGTTGTAAGTTCGCTAGTTTCAAAACAACCACCCATATCGATGCTGACATCTATAATCACCGCACCTTGTTTCATGGACTCTACCATGGCTTCATTGACCAATACGGGTGCTCTATTTTTTCCTTTGGTTGCACCAATAGCTACATCGCAACGCATAAGGGCCTTCATAAGGTTTTTGGGCAGCACAGTAGAGGTATAAATGCGTTGACCAACATTGGCTTGTAGTGACCTAAGTTTGGAAATAGAACTATCAAAAACTTTGACGTTTGCACCAAGCCCTAAAGCCGATTTTGTGGCGAATTCACCAACAACACCAGCACCAATTACGACCACTTCGGTTGGAGGAACACCACTAATATTTCCTAGCAATAAGCCATTGCCTTGATTGGTGACAGACATTATTTCAGAGGCAATTAGAATTGAGGCAGTTCCTGCGATTTCACTCAGTTGGCGAACTGCTGGAAATGCACCTTCACTGTCTTTTATAAACTCGAACCCAAGTGCAGTAATTTTCCTTTGGATTAAGGCCTCAAAATAACTTTTATCTTGCATTTTCAATTGTAAGGCCGACAATAATATGGTATTGGGTTTGATGAGCTCAATTTCTTTTAGCGTAGGCGGCTCTACTTTTAAAATCATTGGGCATGCAAAAACTTTAGCAGTGTCTTTTGTAATTTCAGCTCCAGCCTCACTGTATTCCTGATCATCAAAAGCAGCGTGCTGTCCAGCTCCAGATTCTATAAGAATACGGTGACCATTACAGGTAAGCGCAGAGACAGCATCGGGAGTTAAACAAATGCGTTTTTCCTGATATGACCGTTCTTTGGGTAGACCAATGCAAAGCTTTGCATTCTGATTTGAAACCTCTAAACGTTCTTCTTTAGGCAGTAATTGGGCTTTGGAAAAAGGAGAGATTGGTTTTTGCATAGTATTCGTTATGTTTCTGCAAATTACAATTATTTTTTACACCACTTCAAGAAATTTCACTTTCAAAACACTCTATTGTGCGTTGATTTTCATTGTCAATCGTCAAATTAACGACGGTAACATCTTTGGGGAGTAACATTTTTATCTTTTCAGGCCATTCTATAAAATTCCAATAGCCAGAGCAAAAATAATCTTCGACCCCAATATCTAGGGCTTCATAGTGGTTTTTGATTCTATAAAAATCAAAATGATATACAAAATCATCAGCTACCTTATATTCATTGACAATTGAAAATGTTGGGCTCGAAGCCTCTTCTGTTCCACCAAGTGCACGAACAAGGGCGCTAATTAATGTAGTTTTTCCAGCACCCATTTCGCCATTAAAAAGGACAATTTTTGAACCAAAAACGTCAAGAAGTTCTTTTGCAATTTGGTCAATTTCTTTTATGCTAAACGTTTTTTTCATTCAATTATCTTGGCGTGAGTACAGCAAAAGGGATGAGTACTTCTTCTAAGGAAATCCCTCCATGTTGATACGAGTTTCTATAGTAGCTGACATAGTGGTTATATTTGTTGGGGTAGGCGAAAAAGGAGTTTTCTTTGGCGAAAATGAAAGAACTATTCATCGAAATTGAGGGTAGTCCTACAGTTTTCGGATCTTTAATTGCCAAAACGTCTTTATCATTATAACTTAAACTACGACCTGTTTTGTAGCGCAAGTTCAAGCTTGTTTCTCGGTCACCAACTACTTTTGATGGATTTTTCACATTGATGGTACCATGGTCTGTGGTGACGATGAGTTTGAATTTGAGCTCTTGCGCTTGTTTAATGATATCCAATAAAGGTGAGTTTTTAAACCAGCTATTTGTAAGTGATCGATAGCCCTTGTCATCTGATGCAAGTTCTTTAACCACCTCCATTTCTGTTTTTGAATGGGACAACATATCAACAAAATTGTAGACCAAAACAGTAAGGTCATTTTTAATTTTAGTTTTAAAATTATCCGCTAATTTTTTTCCCGTTTTTAAATTTGTTATTTTGATATATTCATGGGTTAAATGATTGATATTCAATCTTTTTAGCTGTTCATCCAAAAATTTATCTTCATGCAAATTTTTACCCCCTTCGTCTGTATCATTTTTCCAATATTCTGGATAAAGTGTTTCCATTTCCTTTGGCATTAATCCAGAAAAAAGCGCATTCCTTGCATATTGCGTCGCTGTAGGAAGAATACTATAATACATACTATTTTCAGTGGTTTTGTAGTGCGTATTGATGGTCTTTTCGATTGTTTTCCACTGATCATAACGCAAATTATCGATCACGACGAGAAGCGTAGGCTGTTCTTTCGATAAGTGTTGTGCAATTTTGGTTTTGAACAGCGTATGCGACAAAATTGGTGCATCATTGTCTTGAAACCATTGCGCATAGTTTTGTTCAATAAAACGACCAAACTGTTGGTTAGCTTCTATTTTTTGTGCTTCTAAAATTTCTAATAATGTTCCGTCTTGAGAATCTTCCAATTTCAATTCCCAAAAGATTAATTTTTGATATAAATTTTTCCAATCTTCGGTAGATTTCAACCCCATCATTTCTAAGGAAATTTCTCGAAATTCCTGCAAATAACTCGATGATGTTTTTTCGGAAACCAAACGGCTATGATCAAGGTTTTTTTTCAGGCTTAATAAAATTTGATTAGGGTTTACGGGTTTAATCAAATAATCCGCAATTTTACTCCCAATAGCTTCTTCCATGATGTATTCCTCTTCACTTTTAGTAATCATCACTACGGGGATGTTTGCGTTCAGTTTTTTCAATTCAGAAAGCGTGTCCAGTCCTGAAATTCCAGGCATATTTTCATCTAAAAAAACAATGTCAAAATTATTTTTTGCGAAGACTTCAAGCGCATCAGATCCATTGGTGCAAGGAGTGATGTTGTAGTTTTTTTGTTCTAAAAATATGATATGTGGTTTGAGGTGAGAAATCTCATCATCTACCCACAAAATTTGTATACTGCTCATAAAGTGCTTTAATTAAGAATATAAGTCCTGTGATTTTATTACTTTTACACCAGAAAAAATGGATTCTATTTCGGAATACAAAATAAAACTAAATTAGTTTGAATACCAGTAATAAGCTCAAAATATTTAACGATCCAATATATGGATTTATTACAATTCCTAATCCTTTAATTTTTGATCTTATTGCCCATCCTTATTTTCAACGTTTGCGAAGAATTTCACAAATGGGGTTGTCCTACTTGGTATATCCAGGGGCACACCACACACGATTTCATCATGCTCTGGGGTGTTTGCACTTGATGCAAAAAGCAGTTCGTATTCTTAAATTTAAAGGTATATCTATTTCAGAAGAAGAAGAAAACGCACTGTATATTGCAATTTTGCTGCATGATATTGGGCACGGTCCTTTTAGTCATGCGATGGAACATAGTCTTGTTCATGGCGTTGATCACGAGTCAATATCCTTGCGGTTTATGGAAGCTTTGAACAAAGAATTTGATGGACAATTGAGTTTGGCCATCACCATTTTTAAGGGCGCATATTCCCGCAAATTTTTCGGTCAACTTATTTCTAGCCAATTGGACATGGATCGATCAGATTACCTGAAACGCGATAGTTTTTATACTGGTGTATCTGAAGGTAATATCAATAGTGAACGTTTGATTTCAATGATGAATGTTGTTGATGATCAATTGGTTATAGAAAAAAAAGGAATTTTTTCTATTGAGAAATTTCTAACGGCTCGTCGTTTAATGTATTGGCAAGTTTATCTTCATAAAACAGGTTTGGTTGCAGAGCAAATGATTATCAATGTGTTGAAACGCGCAAAAGAACTTGCTCATCAATCCGTGCCATTGAATGTTAGTCCATCTTTTACGTTTTTTTTACAAGAAACAATTGATGACACAAATTTTGATTCATCAGTACTAGAACAGTTTTCAAAACTTGATGATTATGACATCATAGCCGCATTAAAATCGTGGCAAAACCATGAAGATGATATCCTTAGAGATCTGTCTCAGCGCATATTAGAACGTAAGTTATTAAAAATAAAATTCTACAAAAAAAGTCAAATTACATCGGAGTTGGATAAACTAACCAAAAAGTGGAAGAAATCTGCAAAACAAAAAAACGATTCAGTTTCCTACTACGTTTTTTCTGGGTCAATAAAAAATACCGGCTACAAACCTCATGAAGATGGCATATCTATTTTGCATAAAGACGGAAAAATTTCAGATGTCATAGATGCCTCTGACAATCTGAATCTCAAGGGTTTATCCAAAACAGTAAAACGTCATTATATATGCTTTCCAAAAGAGTTGCTATGATTATTTTTTTTACTTTTGCACTGAAATGAAATTTACAGCTAACCAAATAGCAAAATTACTCGACGGAGAAGTCGTTGGAGATGAAAATGCAGAAGTTTTTACCCTTTCTAAAATTGAGGAAGGCACAGAAGGTTCACTTACTTTTTTGTCTAATCCAAAATATACGCCGTTTATATATTCAACCAATGCGACGGTCACCATTGTTGATGATGATTTTGTTGCCGATAAAGAAATTACAACCACACTGATAAAAGTGGACAATGCATATACTGCTTTTTCCACGCTTTTAGAACATTACAATTCAATTAAAAACAGTAAAACAGGAATTGAATCTCCCGTGTCTATGGCATCAACAGTAACTCATGGCGACCATGTTTATATCGGTGCATTTACTTCCATTGGCGAAAATGTCCGCCTCGGAAAAAACGTGAAAATTTACCCCAATTGTTACATTGGTGATAATGTAGAGATTGGTGACAATACTACGATTTTTGCTGGTGCAAAAATTTACTCTGATTGTATCGTTGGTGCACACTGCACCATTGATGCAGCAGTTGTTATTGGTGCTGATGGTTTTGGTTTTTCGCCAGACGAAAATGGAGTTTATAAAAAAGTTCCTCAAATTGGAAATGTGATTATTGAAGATTACGTTGATATTGGTGCTGCAACGACTATTGACCGTGCAACTTTAGGTTCGACTATTATAAAAAAAGGAGTAAAACTCGATAATCAAATTCAGATTGCACACAATGTAGTCATAGGTGAAAATACTGTAATCGCTGCACAAACGGGAATTGCTGGATCAACAAAAATTGGTGCGCATTGTCAAATTGGTGGGCAAGTTGGTATTGCAGGGCATATTACCATTGGCGATCATGTAAAAATTCAAGGCCAGTCTGGAATTACAAAAAGCATTTCGGACCATGAGGTGGTTCAGGGTACACCTGCATTTGGCTATGGTGATTACTACAAATCTTACGTACATTTTAAAAACCTACCTCACTTGGCAAAAACAGTCGGTGAGCTCGAAAAAAAATTAAACAAATGATTACAAAAACCCAATCGAAACAAACAACAATTTTAAAACCAACCACACTAAAGGGAGTAGGATTGCATACTGGCAACAACGTTACACTCACGTTTTTACCCGCTGAAGCAAACTTTGGTTATGCTTTCAAAAGAGTTGACCTTGAAGGAGCGCCGCTTATAAAAGCAGACGCTAATTTTGTTACAAGTACCCAACGAGGAACATGCCTCGAAAAAAATGGCGTTTCTATACAAACAAGCGAACATGTACTTGCTGCACTAGTAGGATTAGAAATTGACAATGTCATCATTGAATTAGATGCTTCTGAGCCCCCTATTATGGATGGGTCTTCAAAGTTTTTTATCGAAGCACTCGAAAAAGCTGGTACAAAAGAATTAGATACTTACAGAGAAATTTATGTGGTCAAAGATGTGATAACTTATACTGATGAGGAAACAGGAAGTGACATCACGATAATTCCATCGGATGAATACCAAGTGACCACTATGGTTGATTTTGGTACTAAAGTGTTAGGTACTCAAAATGCAACACTGCAAAAACTTTCAAACTTTAAGAAAGACATAGCGGACTCCAGAACATTTAGTTTTTTGCATGAATTAGAAATGCTTTTGGAGCACGGTCTGATAAAAGGGGGTGATCTCAACAATGCCATTGTTTATGTCGACAAACCACTTTCTGAAGAAACCATGGAAAAACTTAAAGTGGCTTTCAATAAAGATTCAATTTCTGTAAAACCAAACGGAATTTTAGACAATTTGACTTTACATTATCCAAATGAAGCGGCGCGACACAAACTCCTTGATGTTATCGGCGATTTGGCACTTACTGGAATTCGATTACAAGGAAAAGTGATAGCAAACAAGCCAGGACATTTTGTCAATACACAATTTGCCAAAAAAATGGCTAAAATCGTTAAAATCGAACGTCGAAATAATATGCCTGCGGTAGATCTGAACCAAACCCCAGTGATGGATGTCAATGCCATTATGGATATGTTGCCACACCGCCCACCATTTTTACTAATCGATAAAATATTTGAATTATCACCAAATCATGTGATTGGCTCAAAGAATGTGACTATGAATGAATCTTTCTTTCAAGGACACTTTCCGGGAGCACCGGTCATGCCAGGTGTATTGATTGTGGAAGCAATGGCACAAACTGGAGGTATTTTGGTTTTAAATACAGTCCCTGATCCGGAAAACTACCTCACATTTTTTATGAAAATAGACAAAGTGAAATTTAAGCAAAAAGTGGTTCCCGGTGATACACTTATATTCAGTTGTTCGCTAATCACACCCATACGAAGAGGTATTTGTCATATGCAAGGATATGCCTATGCCAATGGGAAATTGTGTGCTGAAGCCGAACTCATGGCTCAAATTTCTAAAGTTAAATAGTTTAAAAACAAACAAATGAATCAACCACTTGCATACGTACATCCTGGCGCAAAAATTGCCAAAAATGTCGTTATAGAACCTTTTACAACCATTAATAATAACGTGGTTATAGGAGAAGGAACATGGATTGGATCTAATGTCACTATCATGGAAGGTGCTCGAATCGGTAAAAATTGTAATATTTTCCCGGGATCTGTCATTTCAGCTAATCCACAAGACTTAAAATATAACGATGAAGACACCACCACAGAAATTGGCGATAATGTAACCATTCGTGAGTGTGTGACTATAAACAGAGGTACAACTGATCGAATGAAAACGGTCATTGGAGACAATTGCCTCATTATGGCTTATTGTCATATTGCCCACGACTGTGTTGTTGGAAAAAACTGTATTTTTTCGAACAACAGCACACTTGCTGGACATATCAATGTAGGAGATTATGTTGTCTTGGCAGGTATGACTGCTGTACACCAGTTTTGTTCCATAGGGAATCATGCTTTTGTTACTGGTGGATCTTTGGTGCGTAAAGATGTACCGCCGTATGTCAAAGCCGCACGAGAGCCCTTATCCTATGTAGGTATTAATTCTGTTGGATTGCGCCGAAGAGGGTATAGCACAGAAAAGATTAGAGAAATTCAGGGAATATACAGGTTATTATACCAAAAGAATTATAACAACAGCCAAGCTTCAGCCATTATTGAAGCAGAAATGGAAGCCACTCCAGAGCGCGATGAAATTTTACAATTCATTAAAAATTCGCACCGTGGAATCATGAAGGGCTATTTTAAATCAAACTAAAACTATGGCAAACACATCAGACATTAGAAATGGATTGTGCATCCGCTACAACCATGACATTTATAAAATCATTGAATTTTTGCACGTTAAACCCGGGAAAGGTCCGGCATTTGTACGAACAAAACTCAAAAGTGTTACCACAGGAAAAGTTATAGACAACACCTTTTCTGCAGGCCATAAAATTGAAGACGTCCGTGTAGAAACACACAAATTTCAGTACCTCTATCCAGAAGGTGATATGTATCACTTTATGAACGTAGAGGATTACAACCAAATTACCTTAAATGTCAAAACCATTGACAATCCAGGGCTATTAAAAGAAGGTGAAGTGGTTACGGTCATTATTAACTCAGAAGATGATATGCCACTTTCAGTAGAAATGCCTGCAAGTGTTATTTTAGAAGTAACTTCAACTGAACCCGGTGTAAAAGGCAATACAGCCACAAATGCCACCAAACCCGCTACTGTAGAAACAGGCGCAACTATTAATGTGCCTTTATTCATCAATGAAGGGGATAAAATTAAAGTTGAAACTGCTAAAGGCACGTACAAAGAACGCGTTAAAGCGTAAATTTCTATGAAATTTCCCACACCGCAAACCCTCAAACAAATTGCATCGCTTATTGACAGCGACTTTGTAGGTGATGATGATTTTCCTGTTTTGGGAATGAATGAAATTCATGTGGTCACTTCTGGCGATATTGTTTTTGTCGATCATCCAAAATATTATGACAAAGCGCTAAATTCTGCGGCAACTGTAGTGCTTATTAATAAAAAAGTGGACTGTCCAGAAGGGAAAGCACTTTTAATTTCTGACGACCCCTTTCGTGATTTTAATAAGTTGACCGCACATTTCAAACCTTTTGTGAGTTCTACGATCAGTATTGATTCTTCCGCCAACATAGGTGAGGGAACGCAAATTCAACCTAATGTTTTTATAGGCCCAAATGTAACCATTGGAAAAAATTGCTTAATTCATGCCAATGTCACCATTGTTTCTGATGTCATCATTGGTGATAATGTAGTCATTGGCTCAGGAACCGTTTTGGGAGGCGATGCTTTTTATTATAAAAATCGTCCGGAAGGGTATGACCAATTGCTATCTGGAGGTCGTGTTGTGATTGAAAATGATGTTCATATCGGTACGGGCTGTACTATTGATAGAGGTGTAACTGGCGATACAACCATTGGGGCAGGGTCAAAATTGGACAATCAAATTCAGGTGGGACACGATACCGTCATTGGCAAAAAATGTCTTATTGCCTCGCAAACAGGAATTGCGGGCTGTTGTGTTATCGAAGACGAAGTGACCATTTGGGGGCAAGTGGGCACCAACAGTGGAATTACCATTGGAAAAAAAGCAGTTATTTTAGGGCAAACAGGCGTCACAAAATCTGTTGAAGGGGGCAAAACTTACTTTGGTACGCCTATACAAGAATCGCGTGGAAAACTCAAAGAAATGGCCGCATTACGCCAATTACCCGACCTATTGCAAAAGTTGAAAGAAAAATAAAAATTATCTTTATAAATCGACTTCAAAAAATTACATTTGCACCAACCAAAAAATCAACTTCAATGAGTGTTTTAGTTAACAAAAATTCAAAAATAATTGTACAAGGATTTACAGGAAGCGAAGGGACATTTCACGCCGAACAAATGATTGCCTATGGCACTAATGTTGTTGGTGGTGTAACGCCAGGAAAAGGAGGGCAAACACACTTAGATCGTCCTGTATTTAATACTGTTCAAGAAGCCGTAGAGAACGTTGCGGCCAATACAACCATTATTTTTGTACCACCTGCTTTTGCTGCGGATGCCATTATGGAAGCCGCCGATGCCGGTATTGAAGTGATTATTACCATTACAGAAGGTATTCCTGTAGCTGATATGATTAAAGCCGCAGATTATATAAAAGATAAAAACTGCCGATTGGTAGGGCCAAATTGTCCAGGTGTCATCACACCTGAAGAAGCTAAAGTCGGAATTATGCCGGGCTTTGTTTTTGAAAAAGGTAGAGTAGGTGTGGTTTCCAAATCTGGAACATTGACCTATGAAGCCGCAGATCAAGTGGTGAAACAAGGACTAGGTGTTTCTACCGCTATTGGTATTGGAGGCGATCCGATTATTGGCACCACCACAAAAGAAGCATTGGAATTACTCATTAATGACGACGAAACAGATTGTGTCGTTATGATTGGCGAAATTGGAGGACAGCTCGAAGGCGATGCAGCACAATGGTACAAAGCCAGCGGAAGCACAAAACCTGTAGTTGGTTTTATTGCTGGTGAAACCGCTCCAGCAGGACGTACGATGGGGCATGCTGGTGCTATTGTTGGCGGTAGCGACGATACCGCACAAGCCAAAAAACGCATCATGCGCGAATGTGGCATGCATGTGGTCGATTCTCCAGCAGAAATTGGCAAAAAAGTTGCCGAAGTTTTAGGGTAAATTTTTTAGCTTAAATATTTGTCATCAATTCACAATTCTTTTAGGTCTTTTTTCAAAACTACCGCCACAGTTGGGGCATATGTTTTTTAAAACGCTTTCTACACATTCTATACAATAGGTACACTCATATGCGCATATCATCGCTTCATCACTGTTATGAGGAAGGGGTTTGTGGCAGTGTTCACAATTGGGTTTTAGTTTTAGCATAGTTTTTGGGTTTAAAAGTGTTGTTAAATCACCAATCACTTGAATATTTTTTTATAAATTCCCATCGCTCAGGATTGACTATTGTCCAATATGTCTCATAAAAATCTTTCTTTTTTAAATCATGATTTTTTATCAAATCAGCGAAGAATTTTGTTATCTCAATTTTTTCATCATTTTGTTCGGATAAAACATCTTTCCCGTATTCGTCAAAAACCATGACCGAAGCATGCATATGCTTAAAACTCTCAACACCAAAGGTGAAAATTGTGTATTCTTTCTCGTTTGAAAATAAATCAATTTTTGTCCACATTAGAATAGGATGAGTACTATTATTTGGATATATTTCTGAATCCCATTTTCCATATTTATCATACATCACTTTGTGCGTATAGAACGCAGAGTACACACATTCAAATCTAATTTCATTATATGCTATTGTATCATTTTCGTAAATAGTAATGTGCTTTTCATTTAATATTTCTGTGAAGTTGTTTTTATAAATTCTTGGACATTTATTCAATTTATTTTTTGAAGATGAACAATTAAAAAAAGATAAAATTATAATGGTAAAAATGTATATGCTTTTCATGACTATTGGCTTGAATTACGATATCCTATTTGTTTAGACACACCTTTTTAAAAAAAGTCACACTATTTTTTATATTTTTTTAGTAAAATAAATTTCCGCTAAAAATATTGAGCCAAAATTCAAATTCCCAAAAGAGTTCTTTAGAAATATATGAAGCGTGCGGTTTGAAGTATGGGGGCAATTCTCTACTTTTGCAAAAAAATTAAAGAAATACATGCTTTCAGTTTCAAACTTATCGGTACAATTTGGAAAACGCGTTCTTTTTGATGAAGTAAACATTACTTTTAATGGAGGTAATTGCTACGGCATCATTGGGGCCAATGGTGCAGGAAAATCCACCTTTCTAAAAATTATTTCTGGCCAACAGGAATCCACTTCAGGACATGTCCATCTCGAACCCGGAAAGCGTATGTCTGTTTTGGAGCAAAACCATAATTTGTACGACAGCAATACCGTCCTTGAAACTGTACTTATGGGCAACAAACCTTTGTATGCCATCAAAACCGAAATAGATGCCCTCTATAACGACTATAACGACGCTAATGCCGATCGAATAGGCGAGTTGCAAGTACAATACGAAGAAATGGACGGTTGGAATGCCGATAGTGATGCCGCCGCCATGCTTTCAAATTTAGGAATCAAAGAAGATTTGCACTACACATCTATGGCCGATTTGGACGGAAAACAAAAGGTTCGTGTACTTTTGGCACAAGCCCTTTTTGGTGCCCCAGATGTGCTTATTATGGATGAGCCCACCAACGATTTGGATTATGAAACCATTGCTTGGCTCGAAACCTTTTTGGCCAATTACGACAATTGTGTGATTGTGGTTTCGCACGACCGTCACTTTTTGGATGCGGTTTGTACCCATATTTCAGATATTGATTTTAATAAAATCAGTCATTTTTCAGGGAATTATACGTTTTGGTACGAATCTTCTCAATTGGCGGCCAAACAACGTGCGCAGCAGAATAAGAAAGCAGAAGAAAAGAAAAAAGAATTGGAAGAATTTATCCGTCGTTTCTCTGCCAACGTCGCTAAGTCCAAACAAGCGACCAGCCGTAAAAAAATGATCGATAAACTCAATGTTGCGGATATACGCCCATCGAGTCGTCGCTATCCAGCCATCATTTTTGAGCGTGAACGTGAAGCAGGTGATCAGATTTTAAATGTTGAAAAACTCTTTGCAGATTTGGATGGTGAAGTACTCTTTCAAAACATTGATTTAAATTTAAACAAAGGCGATAAAGTGGTTGTCTTTTCAAAAGATTCCAGAGCGACAACAGCTTTTTATGAAATCATCAATGGAAAACAAGAGGCCAAAACGGGGAAATATGCTTGGGGCGTTACCACTTCTCAGTCGTATTTACCTTTGGATAATAGTGCTTTTTTCTCTGAAAAACTAACCTTAGTCGATTGGTTACGCCAATGGGCTACCACTGAAGAAGAACGCGAAGAAGTCTACATTCGTGGCTTTTTAGGTAAAATGATTTTCAGTGGCGAAGAAGCCCTAAAAACTGCAGATGTTTTGTCTGGTGGAGAAAAAGTACGTTGTATGCTTTCGCGCATGATGATGATTCGCGCCAACGTACTCATGTTGGATGAACCTACTAACCATTTGGATTTGGAAAGTATTACCGCATTTAATAATTCATTGAAAAATTTTAAAGGAACAGTCTTATTCACAACCCACGATCATGAATTTGCCCAAACGGTTGCCAATAGGGTGGTAGAGCTAACCCCTAACGGAATTATTGACCGCTATACCACTTTTGATGAGTATATGCAAGATGATAAAATAAGGGTACTTCGTGAAAAGATGTACGGTTAGTTCATCTTATTCTTTTTTGTTTTTTTATTTATAAAGTTAAAGATTACTGCTAAAATAAGACAGGAAAGTATTGCTATTGCTGGAATATTTTCATAATCAAAAAATACCTTTAGAATTTGAAGAGTAACTCCTGCGAGAAGAAAACATACCATTAATATTGATAAAAAACGTTTCATAAATACCAATTTAATTTAACCCAAAAGCAGGGTATTAGTTTACGACTAAATTTAAATTGGCTTATTTTATCAAATGTTATGCTCCTAGCTGTTCAGCATTACGGGCATGACTAGCATTGTAACGTGTTCGCCTTCATCAAGGCCATCAACAGGGGTAAGGATTCCAGCTCTGTTGGGTAAACTCATTTCCAATTGCACGTCATCGGCATTGATGTTGCTGAGCATTTCTGAGAGAAAGCGCGAATTGAACCCAATTTGAATATCATCGCCTTGGTAGTCACAAGTCAAGCGTTCTTCGGCTTTGTTGCTGTAGTCGATATCTTCTGCAGAAATATTGAGTTCTGCCCCAGCGATCCGCAAACGAATTTGGTGTGTAGTCTTGTTTGAAAAAATAGACACACGACGTACAGAATTCAAAAACTGATTGCGGTTGATGGTGAGTTGATTCGGATTTTCTTTGGGGATTACGGCTTCATAGTTTGGATATTTCCCATCGATTAAGCGGCAAACAAGCTCTGAATTACCAAAAGAGAATTTGGCATTGGAGTCGTTGTACTCAATAGTAACGTCTTCATCACTTGTGGCCAAAATTGTTTTGAGCAGATTTAAAGGTTTTTTAGGCATAATAAACTCTGCGGTTTCATTGGCCTGTACATCTGTTCTTGAGTATTTTACAAGTTTGTGTGCATCGGTAGCTACAAACGTCAATCCGTCTGTTGTAAATTGAAAAAACACTCCGCTCATCACTGGTCTTAAATCGTCATTACCAGCTGCAAAAATGGTTTTGTTGATGGCGGTTGCCAAAATTTCTGATGAAACTACAGTTTGGCTCGGATTATCCAAGGCCACAGTTTTAGGAAATTCATCGGCACTGGCGTAGGCGAGTGCATATTTTCCATGATTGGAGCTAATTTCGATGGTGTTGTTGGATTCTACTACAAAAGTTAGGGGCTGTTCTGGGAATGTTTTAAGCGTATCTAATAAGAGTTTGGCGGGGATAGCCACCTGCCCTTGGCTATCACTTTCTACTTCCAAAACAGAAGCCATTGTGGTTTCTAAATCACTGGCAGAAACGGTAAGTGATGTGTTGTTTAGTTCAAATAAAAAATTATCTAAAATTGGAAGTGTGTTGGAATTATTAATCACACCACCTAAGACTTGGAGTTGTTTTAGTAAATATGTGCTTGAAACAATGAATTTCATGTGTTTTTGTGTTTGTTTTGAAGTATTATCTACTTACAAATATATTCTTTCATTGCGTATTTATGAAAGAAACTTATTAACATTTGCTTTATGTTTTTAACCAATTCTTAGTCCCCAAAAAAGGTTACAGTAACGCTATCCATCATCTCTAGCCCCATAAGTGTAGAAGCTCCACCTACAGTAGCTTTGTTACTCTTGTACATTGCAATTTCCAAATATCCGGAAGAATTAAACACAACCAAACCACGTCCTTCGTCGTTGCGTTTATTGATGGGTATATTGAAATCCACTATATCAGAATAGCGTTGACGAATGGTTTTAAATTTATGATTTCGTGCAGAAATTTCGAATCGTCTTCCTTTTTGAAGTGCTTCAAAAAATGATTTTTTTATGTTGGTGATTACATTGTCGTAGCGGTCTATAAAAATCACATTTCCAATCAGTTGATTGTTGTCAGTGCTCACAAAAGGAGTAATGTTTTTTATGGGCTTTACGGCTTCAATCGCTTTTCCAATAACTTCAAGAGTTCCGCCTCGTGC
>CBFHQL010000021.1:0-26731 GCA_965658025.1 Flavobacteriaceae bacterium
TACAGTAGCTTTGTTACTCTTGTACATTGCAATTTCCAAATATCCGGAAGAATTAAACACCACCAATCCTCGTCCTTCATCATTGCGTTTATTGATGGGAATATTGAAATCCACTATATCTGAATAGCGTTGATGAATGGTTTTAAATTTGTGATTTCGTGCAGAAATTTCGAATCGTCTCCCTTTTTGTTGCGCTTCAAAAAATGATTTTTTTATGTTGGTGATTACATTGTCGTAGCGGTCTATAAAAATGACGTTTCCAATCAGTTGATTACTGTCACTGGCTACAAAAGGAGTAATGTTTTTTATGGGCTTTACGGCTTCAATCGCTTTTCCAATAACTTCGAGGGTTCCACCTCGTGCAATATGGGCTGCAACTTTTACAAAAACGTCAAGTACAGGAAAGCTCCCCACAATTTTGTCGTGAATATTGATTTCTACAATTTGATCGGGATTAATTTCATTACAAATCATACTCAAAATCCCATTATTGGCACACACAAAATAATGTCCGTCTAACAGCATAGCGAGATGTGTATTTTCTGGATTGAGCTCAGAATCGACGCCAATCACATGGATAGTTCCTTTTGGAAAACTATTAAAGGCATTTTGAATGACATATGCGGCTTCCATCACACTAAAAGGGGAGATGTTGTGTGATATATCTACAATAGTGGCCTCTGGAATTTCGGAGTACAATGCGCCCTTTACCGCACCAACAAAGTGTGCTTTCATTCCAAAATCAGTAGTGAGCGTTATGATGGCCATTAATTGTGAACTGTTGCTGTGTTAAAAATAGTCAAAAAATGCAGTTCATATGCAATACAAACCTACATAAATTTTTGTTTTTAAATTTTATTAACACCACTAAATAATTAACCAAAAATGTTAGTACATTTATGATGATTTTAAAGACTAAACGTTTCACCCTAAAAAGCGATACACATTTGAATGAACTTGTTTTAGAATTAGAGGAAATTACACCAAAAGAGTTTTTTGGTATTCAAAATAAAAACATTGAACTCCTTAAACGGTACTTTCCAAAACTAAAAATTGTAGCCAGAGGCAACAAAATTACGGCCTTTGGCGATGAAGAATTACTAGAAGAATTTGACAAACGCATGGAAATGCTTTTTAGTCATTTCGGGACCTACAACAAATTGGATGAAAACATGATTGAGCGTGTGCTTACAAGCGATTCTGAAGAAGACTACACCACTTCAAATGAAAGTGGTCAAGTGATTTTGCATGGCGTGAATGGGCGTTTGATCAAAGCACAAACAAGCAATCAACGAAAATTAGTGGATGCAGTTCGTCAGAACGATATGGTTTTTGCCATTGGTCCTGCTGGAACTGGAAAAACCTACACTGGTGTAGCTTTGGCTGTTAAAGCGCTAAAAAACAAAGAAGTTAAGCGCATAATTCTCACACGACCAGCTGTTGAAGCTGGAGAAAACCTTGGTTTTCTTCCTGGTGATTTGAAAGAGAAATTAGACCCTTATATGCAACCGCTGTACGATGCCTTACGCGATATGATTCCACATGAGAAGTTAGATAATTATATAGAAAAGGGCATCATTCAAATAGCACCTTTGGCCTTTATGCGTGGGCGAACCTTGGACAACGCCTTTGTGATTCTGGACGAAGGACAAAATACGACTCATGCCCAAATGAAAATGTTTTTGACTCGAATGGGAAAAAACGCAAAATTTTTACTCACAGGAGACCCTGGGCAAATTGATTTGCCTCGCCGCGTCATCTCTGGATTAAAAGAAGCATTGCTGATTTTGAAAGAAATTAAAGGCGTTGGAATGGTTTTTTTAGACGACAAAGATGTGATACGTCACAAATTGGTCAAAAAAGTAATTGATGCATATAAAAACATTGAGAATAGAGATTAATATAATTTATGAATACCATTACAGCAACTGATTTTAATTTCCCTGATCAAAAGAGTGTTTACAAGGGCAAAGTTCGCGAAGTGTACACTATTAATGATGATGTGTTGGTGATGATCGCCACAGACCGCCTTTCTGCATTTGATGTGGTGATGCCCAAAGGAATTCCATACAAAGGTCAGATTTTAAATCAAATTGCTACAAAAATGATGAAAGCCACCGAGGATTTAGTTCCGAATTGGTTGTTGGCTACTCCAGACCCCAATGTTGCTGTAGGCCATTTGTGCACCCCTTTTAAAGTCGAGATGGTTATCCGTGGCTACATGTCAGGTCATGCGGCCAGAGAATACAAAGCAGGAAAACGAATACTTTGTGGCGTACCAATGCCTGATGGCATGTCTGAAAATGATGCTTTTGAAACGCCCATTATTACCCCAGCAACAAAGGCAGAAATGGGTGATCATGATGAAGATATTTCTCGAGAAGATATTTTGGCAAAAGGTATTGTCTCTGAAGAAGATTATCTCGTTTTGGAAGATTATACGCGCAAACTATTTCAGCGGGGTAGCGAAATTGCTGCTGCACAAGGGCTTATTCTTGTAGATACCAAATATGAATTTGGAAAAACTAAAGATGGAACTATCGTTTTAATTGATGAAATTCACACCCCTGATTCTTCTCGCTATTTCTATGCTGATGGTTATGCAGAGCGACAACAAAAAGGGGAGCCCCAAAAGCAACTCTCCAAAGAATTTGTACGTCAATGGCTCATACAAAATGATTTTCAAGGATTGGAAGGGCAAAACGTTCCGTTTATGAGTGATGAGTACATCGAAACCGTAAGCAACAGATACATCGAACTTTACGAAAAGATTACAGGCGACACCTTTGAAAAAGGAGATTTATCTGATATTCACGCACGTATTGAATCTAATGTACTTAGTTATCTTTCTTCGTAAAGCGAAGTCTGATTTTGTGTACTGCTGATCGAAGTTTTGCATAAACAAAAGTATTGGCTTTAATCCTGTAAATAGCAATCAAACTTACTACACTAAGAAAGGTAATTGCCCCAAAAATAGCTTCGGTTGGATTTAAATTTTTCCCTAAAATTCGATTTAATCCCCAACCTGTAAAACTTCCATAGAGCACAATAAAATGAATGACATAAATAGAAAGTGTCTTCTGACCGATTTTTAGAATTAGCGTATTTTTTAGGAGGGCTTCAAAAGCATAGAAAAGCCCAAAAATTACCAAAACATTCCCCAATCTAATGAACAAATAATTGAAATTTGCAACGTCATCAATAAGTTGAATACCAGTACCTTTATAAATCCAGTGTAAGAAGTTGGTGGAGCCATTCACCAAAAACAGTCCAACAATTAAAAATCCAGCAATGATGGTGTTTTTAAACTTTGGACGATTTAGATAACTATAAAATAAGGTGGCAATAAATGCTCCATAGGCCATATAACCAAACCATGGCATAATGGTAAAAATAGATCCATTTGCTTTCGTTAAATAATTAGCAAAAAATAAGGGGATATCTGTTGCTGTATATGTTCTATATAAAGGTTCTGATATGAAAATTAAAGTCCCAATTACAATCATAAATAACGAAAAAAGTTTATGATTTTGACCTATTAATTTATAACAAAGTACAATCAACAACAGCGACAATCCAATGCATTGCAATACATCAATAACCATAAAATAAGTCCCAAAATGACCTGAAAACCATCTAAAAATAGGTATCCGTAAGGCATAGCCAATACCAATGAGCATAACCCCACGAACAAGCCCCTTTTTGATGCGCTCCTGAGAAGTCCCTTTGTCGCGCGCTTTCATCAATAAATAGGTAAAAATGAGTCCTGAAATTGTGAAAAAAGTAGGCGCAGTAATTCCTCTAAAATATTGCCAAATACGGAAGGCAATGTTGGTGGTATCACGAAACTCTACCGCCAACAGCGTGTCTATAAAGTGCCCCTGTAGCATCATAAGAATAGCAAAGGCACGAACAGCATCAATGAAGTATATACGGTTGGTTTTCAAAGATTATAATTTAATACAAAGGTAGTCTTTTAGAGGTTATTTTGATAAAATTCCGAATAGAACCTATTTTAAATAATATGTTTAAATTAGACGAAAATTATTGTTCATGAACAACTTCTTGCTAAAACATAATGCGGATTACCAAGCTGCTTACACATCATCAATTAATAATCCTGAACAGTTTTGGGGTAATCTAGCAAAGGAAAACTTCCAATGGAAAAAGCCGTGGCACAATGTATTAGACTTTGATTTTTCAATTCCTAAAATCAGTTGGTTTGAAGGTGCTCAGTTGAACATAACAGAAAATTGTATAGACCGTCACCTCGAAACCAATCCAGATAAAACAGCGATTATATTTGAACCCAATGACCCAAATGAAAAAGCCGAACACATCAGCTATAAAGAATTGCATTATCGTGTAAATAAATTTGCAAATGTGTTGAAATCAAAAGGGATTAAAAAAGGGGATCGGGTTTGTATATATCTACCCATGATCCCAGAGCTGGCCATTTCTGTTTTGGCTTGTGCGCGTATTGGCGCTATTCATTCCGTTGTCTTTGCTGGCTTTTCTGCCAATGCATTAGCGACGAGAATCAACGATTGTGATTGTAGTATGGTACTGACAAGTGATGGAAGTTTTCGTGGTGCAAAAACCATAAATTTAAAAGGAATTGTGGATGAAGCTTTAATTTCATGCCCTAATGTAAAAAGTGTTTTAGTCGCCAAGCGTATTCAATCAGAAATCGAAATGAAAGAAGGCCGAGATGAATGGCTTCAACCGCTTTTGGATGAGGCTTCAATGGAATGTGAAGCGACAACAATGGATGCCGAAGATCCGCTTTTTATTCTTTATACTTCTGGATCCACAGGCAAACCAAAAGGAATGGTGCATACCACTGCGGGGTATATGGTTTATACAGCGTATACATTTAAAAACATTTTTCAATACCAAGATCAAGATGTTTATTGGTGTACTGCCGATATCGGTTGGATTACAGGACATAGTTATATTGTTTATGGTCCTTTGCTTAATGGGGCAACCACTGTTATGTTTGAAGGCGTACCGAGTTATCCAAATTTCGGACGTTTTTGGGAAATTGTTGAAAAACACAAAATCAATCAATTTTATACAGCACCAACAGCGATTCGTGCTTTGGCTAAACAAGATTTGAATTTTGTTGAATCTTATAACTTATCATCGCTAAAGGTCATTGGTACCGTTGGCGAACCCATAAACGATGAAGCTTGGCAGTGGTACAACATGCATGTTGGACAAAACAGATGTCCTATTGTCGATACGTGGTGGCAAACTGAAACGGGCGGTATTCTTATCAGTCCAATTCCAAATTGTTTCGATGGAAAACCAACCTATGCTACACTTCCATTTGTTGGGGTACAACCAGCACTCATGGACGAGCAAGGCAATGAAATAACAACACCTAAAGCCGAGGGGCGATTGTGTATAAAATTTCCATGGCCATCGATGGCGCGAACCATTTGGGGAAATCATCAACGGTACAAAGACACGTATTTTTCTGCATACGAAAATTGTTATTTTACGGGTGATGGAGCGCTTAGAGAAACCAATGGCCACTATAGAATTACAGGCCGTGTAGACGATGTGATCATTGTTTCTGGGCATAACCTAGGAACTGCACCTATAGAAGATGCAATAAACGAGCATGAATTGGTTGCTGAATCGGCAATCGTTGGTTTTGCCCATCCCATAAAAGGAAATGCATTGTATGGCTTTATTACCTTAAAATCTGATACCAAAAATACAGATCAATTGAAATCTGAAATCAATCAATTGATTACAAATCAAATAGGGCCAATTGCAAAATTGGATAAAATGCAATTTACAAGTGGTTTGCCAAAAACACGTTCGGGTAAAATTATGCGGCGTATTTTAAGAAAAATAGCCAATAACGATACTTCAAATCTTGGCGACATCAGTACTTTACTCAATCCTGAAGTGGTTCAAGATATTATGAATAACGCCAATTTTTAAAAATCAATGGTTCACATTAAACCCATCAGATTGGTAAACGTATTTTTACTGGGTTAGTTTAAGAACTTCATTCATCACAAAGGCATAGTAACTCATATCTGCGGGGACAATGCTCAATTCCGTATGTTTTTGTTGCATGCAAGTATGAATTTCATCAAAAGTAAATAGACGCACAGCGTCCACTTCTTCTTTTTGAATTTGTAAGTTTTGAGCATTTGTTTTTAGTTCTGACAAAAACACATGTTGGAATTCACAATCTGTAATTCCATTTGGGAATTTATTTACGTTTTTGCGTACATCTATACGATGTAAGTCTGTTGCCTTAAGCGTCAGTCCAATTTCTTCTTTGACTTCTCGTAATGCACCTTCAATAATGGATTCACCAGCCGCCACATGACCCGCTACTGAAACATCCCAAAGGTTTGGAAAGGTTTGCTTGTTTGCCCCTCGTTTTTGTAACAATAGAGTAGGAGTAGGCGTATAAAACCAAACATGCACCGTTGGATGAAATAAGCCTTTTTGGTGCGCTTCATCTTTTTTACAAACACGTCCAGTTGGGGTGCCGTTTTGGTCCCAAACATCAAGAAATTCTTCCACGATTAATCAAAATAACTAAATGTTTCCCCTGATTTGATATTTAGCAGCGTTTCATAAATCATGCGAATAACATTTTCAACATCTTTGCGGTGCACCATTTCTACGGTGGTATGCATGTAGCGTAGCGGCAAAGAAATGAGCGCCGAAGCTACCCCGCCATTGCTGTATGCAAAAGCATCGGTATCTGTGCCCGTAGCTCTGGAGAGTGCTGCTCTTTGAAAAGGAATCTTATTGGCTTCAGCAGTTTCTGTAATGAGGTCTCTCAATTTTTGTTGTACCGCAGGAGCATAAGCAATAACAGGGCCGTCACCCATCTTGCAATGTCCTTGTTTCTTTTTATTAATCATCGGGGTGGTAGTGTCGTGTGTTACGTCGGTTACAATCGCAACATTAGGTTGGATAGTGTGTGTAATCATTTGTGCACCACGAAGTCCAATTTCTTCTTGAACAGAATTTGTGATGTACAATCCAAAAGGTAGTGTTTTTTTGTTTTCATGGAGTAATCGAGCAACTTGTGCAATCATAAATCCACCCATGCGGTTGTCTAATGCACGACAAACAAAATGATCTTTGTTAAGGATATGAAATTCATCAGGATAGGTAATGACACATCCAACATGAACGCCTAATTTTTCTACATCTTCTTTTTTTTGACATCCAACATCAATAAAAATATTATCGGGTTTTGGCGCTTGTTCTTTGGCTAAAGTACGCGTGTGTATGGCTGGCCAACCAAATACCCCTTTCACAATCCCATTTTTGGTGTGAATATTGACAACTTTACTGGGTGCAATTTGATGATCGCTACCTCCATTTCGAATGACATAAATCAAACCATCATCAGAAATATAGTTAACATACCAAGAAATTTCATCGGCATGCCCTTCAATTACAACTTTAAATTTTGCTTCTGGGTTGATTACCCCTACAGCAGTACCATAAGTATCGGTTATAAATGTATCTACATAGGGTTTCAAATAGTCCATCCACAATTTTTGACCATCCCATTCATATCCAGTAGGCGCGGCATTGTTGAGATAGGATTCTAAAAAATCAAGTGCTTTTTGGTCTAAAATTTTTTGTTTTGCCATGGTTTAAAATTTTGGTTAAAAATAACAAATAACAATGATTTTAAGTCATGAAATAGCGCATATTTTTTAACTTTGAGTTCAATTAGGGCAACAATGAAATACGTTGGAATTATTTATTTATTTGGACTTTTGACAAGTTGGGGACAATCTCCATTAAGGGCCACGGATTCAATTACTGAAAAGTATCTGATGATTGTCGGTGATACCATCGCTAATCAATCGATTTCACTGGACGAAGTAGTTATTTTGCCACGCTTACGTCTAAAAACTAAAGAAGATCGCAGACGTTATTTGATTTTACAACGCAAAACATTAAAAGTGTATCCCTATGCAAAGTTGGCAGCAGAACGTTTAGAGACCCTCAATAAGCGAATGGCAAATGTAAAAAGTAAGAGAAAGCGAAAATTATATACACGAAGAGTACAAAAATTTGTTGAAGATGAATTTTCAGAAAAATTAAAGAAATTTACCATTACGGAAGGGCAAATCCTTATTAAGCTCATCCACCGGCAAACTGGAGAAACTGCTTTTGATTTGATAACAGAGCTTCGCAGTGGTTGGAGAGCATTTTGGTACAACAATACCGCTAAGTTGTTCAATATGTCACTCAAAATTCCGTTTGATCCTGAAACTGTAGAAGAAGACTTTTTAATTGAAGATATTTTACAGCGCCAGTTCCAAAAAGGTAACTTGGAATACCAAAAAGCGCACAAAACCTTCGATTTGTACGTTTTAAACAAGCTTTGGAGGCCCAAAAAAGCGCAATAATTGACCTTTTTTTAGCAAAATTTTCCCACTTATTACGTCAAATGGCCATTTGTTACGTCAAATGGCCGCTCATTACATGGTGCTTTATTATGTGGTTTGAATGTTTGTAACTTTGACTAATGAAAAGGAAAAGTTGTTGAACAAATTCAAAACTAAAGTAGAAAATCCCTTTTTTGCCCTTATTATAACCTATAGAAATTCCGCGGTCAAAACCCCCATAACCCCAAATTGATCGCGGTTTTTTTATCAAATAAAATAGGCAATAACAACCGCAGTAACGATGGCTGCAATTTTATTCAGATTGAATTTATGTCCCTGATCCGCTTCAAATAAAATAATTGTAGCAATGTGGAAAAACATTCCTGCTACAAGGGCATTTATACTGTATATCAAATCATCTGAAAATACGACCGCTTGTGCAGCTAATGTGCCCAAAGGCGTCAAAAATGCAAATGCAATAAGAAATAAAACTACTTGAGTTTTTGGTAATTTAGAAATCAATAAATAGGAAACAATAAGAATTGCTACAGGAATTTTGTGTACAAAAACGCCATAGACTATTGTGTGATGTGCAGAAATTGGAAAGCCCTCTAAAAACGCATGAACGCCCAAGCTTAAGAATAAAAACCATGGAAAAATCTTTCTTTTATCATCATGATGATGCAAATGTCCATGTTCTGCACCTTTAGAAAACAACTCTAAAATATTCTGGAGAATGATACCTGTCAGTATATAGACTCCTGTGAGTTTTGCATTTAAATTTGAATAAACACCTGGCAAAAGCTCAAAAACTGTTGTTGAAAGTAAAAATGCACCACTAAATGTGAGTAGCAATTTTAAGTTCATATGTTTTGATTCGGAAAACCATAAGGTAAACAGCAAGCCAATAACAACAGCCAAAATGGGAAGAATAAAATCAAGCATTGTTTTTAAAAATTAAAATTAAGCGTTTAGAGGTTTTAGCATTGTAGGGTTCCAAGTTGTAGCTCCCAAAACATTCCACAAAATTAAGATTTACAGCGGAAAGCATATCCAAAAAATCGTTAAGATTAAACGCACGTACTCGTTCATTATAATGTTCTACTGAATCGCCATCGGTTACGGTAATTGATTTTGTGATCACTCCATCGGAAAAGTTGCGTTCGATGTCAAAATGAATCCCATCAATTTCAGTTGAATTGCTAGGAACCAAATGCTGAGTGACAAAGGGGCTATTCATAAAGTCAATAACACCAACTCCATCTTTAGAAAGAGCGCTTTTTATGGTTTCTAAAACTTTATAGTTATCTTCTGGGTTATCGAAATAACCAAAACTTGTAAATAAATTTAAAACGACATCAAATTTACTTTCTAAAGGAATACGCATATCATGAACAGCAAATTGCAAACGCTTATTTGCGCTTTTTGAGGCCTCTGCAATACTTTTTTTGGACAGATCAACGCCTTGGACCTGAAACCCCAAAGTATTAAGAAAGATTGAATGTCGCCCTTTCCCACAAGCCAAATCTAAAATAGATTGAGTTTGGTTGATGCCCAAGTGAGCGACGAGATTTTTTATAAAATCTTGTGCTTCGGCTTGGTCGCGTTGTTTGTAAAGAATATGATAATATGGTGTATCAAACCACGATTGAAACCATTTTTGATGTTTTGTCATTTATTTCATGCTAACCACGACAAAAATACTGTATTTTTGACACCTATTGCAAAAAACCTTATGAATACTAATTTTGAAATGGTTGCCAAGACTCTTTATGGTTTTGAGGAACTTTTAGAAAAGGAATTGAGACAACTAGGGGCTCAAAACATAAAAAAAGGGGTACGGCATGTACGTTTTGTGGGTGATAAAGGATTCATGTACAAATGTAATTTGGGGCTTCGTACGGCCATTAAAATTCTGAAACCTATTGCTAAATTTAGCGTAAAGAATGAGTCTGAGCTTTACCAGAAAATCAAAAACATCAGTTGGGAAAACTACCTCAAAAACGATGGAAGTCTTGCAGTAGGAGCAACCTTAAGTGGAGATCGCTTTACACATTCTCAATTTATTGCCCTAAAAACTAAGGATGCCATTGTAGATCGATTTCGAGAACAAACTGGTCAAAGACCAGATGTAGATTTGCGCTTTCCAGACTTAAAAATCAATATCCATATTGATGGTGATTTTTGCAATGTTTCATTGGATAGTTCGGGTGAATCCTTGCATAAGCGAGGTTATAAAATTGCCACAAACATAGCACCCATCAACGAAGTTTTGGCCGCTGGGCTCATTATGCTGTCCGGTTGGGATGGTCAATCCGATTTTATGGATCCCATGTGTGGTTCAGGGACATTACTTGTTGAAGCGGCCATGATCGCATGTAATATTCCTCCAAATTTGATGCGGAATGAATTTGCTTTTGAGCGTTGGCAAGATTGGGATGTTGATCTTTTTGAAAAAATTGAAGCATCTCTATTGTCAAAAACACGTGATTTTCATCACAAAATTTTAGGGTTTGATAAATCTCCGAGCGCCGTGCGCAAAGCGCTAGAAAATGTAAAAAATGCACACCTTGATGAGTTTGTTACCATAAAACATGAAGATTTTTTCAAAACTCAAAAAGGGGGCGATGCACCTTTGCATATGGTCTTCAACCCGCCCTACGGCGAACGTCTTGATCTTGAAATGGAGACATTCTATGCAGCTATCGGGAGTACACTAAAACACAATTATTCTGGAACTAATGCTTGGTTGATTACTTCAAACTTAGAGGCGTTAAAACATGTTGGCCTTAGACCATCAAGAAAAATAAAAGTATTCAACGCAAAACTTGAATCTCGATTGGTATTGTATAAAATGTATAGCGGCACAAAAAAAGTGCACAAACTAAAACAAACAGATTGAAACTATTAGTTCAATGCGTTGTTCCTGTATTTTTTTTAGAAAAATAGACTAAATATACAGCAATGGCCAATGTCAACGCAGGAAGAACAACTTGAGCACCAGTAATTTCAATGTATTCTTGAATAAAAAAGCTGTGTATTTGTTGTATAATAATGGCAACTAAAGACGCTACAAAAAGGAAATAAGCCCATTTTTTTCGCCTCAACAGGCCAATAGCACCCAAAAAACCACCGAAAACAGCGATGGCAAAGCAGCTGTAACCCAAGCGGGGAGATTAGAATAATAAAGTTGATTTGACTCTGGCAAAGCTGCCAAAGCATCGTCGGTCATGTATGCTTGTCCAAGATAAGCCACAACGCCAAGAGTGTTCCACAAAAGTGCAAAAACCGCTATAATCCAGTAGCGGGTTGTAGGTTTTTTTGAAGTAGTATTCATAAGATTTGAATTTAATATTATACACTAAAAGTAATGAATTAAAAATAAATCAATAAAACATTCATTCTTTTCAGATAAAATCATTTACATTTTTAAGAAAATTCGCGTTTAAATTATTTGAAAACTCAAAAAAGGCGTTATTTTTGCAAAGTTGAACACAAACCAAATTATGCTAACCACAGTCGAAAGAGAAGAACGCAAAGAAGGCAAAGAGCTGTACCACTATCAAAAAGGAGCCATTCAGAAAATATTTGAATGCTTTGAATCAGCTGCCGAGGATTACCATTTATTATATCAATTACCTACAGGCGGTGGAAAAACCGTCATATTTTCTGAAATTGTCAGTCAGTACTTAAAGACACGAAACAAAAAAGTACTGGTAATGACCCATAGAATAGAACTTTGTAAGCAAACTTCTAGTGTTCTGACAGAGTTTGGTGTAGCAAATAAGGTAGTCGATAGTAAAGCAAAGCTTGATGATCAAAAGGACTATGATTGTTTTGTGGCCATGGTAGAGACGCTTAATAACAGATTAAAAGATGATAAATTAGACATTTCAGACATTGGTTTGGTTATTATTGATGAAGCGCATTATAACTCTTTCACTAAGTTGTTCAAATTCTTTGATAAAGCGTTCATTTTAGGGGTTACTGCTACGCCTCTGAGTTCAAATATTGAATTGCCAATGACGGACAATTACAACGAACTTATTGTTGGTGAAAGCATAGAATCGCTTATTGAAAATCGATTTTTAGCCAAAGCCAATATGTATTCATACAATGTTGGTTTGACTTCGCTAGTCGTTGGTGCCAATGGTGATTATACTGTTAAATCTTCAGAAGATTTGTATACCAACAACGAGATGTTGTCTAAGCTTATGGAATCCTACAACGAGCGTTGTGCTGGTCAAAAAACATTAATCTTTAACAATGGGATAAATACTTCCTTGTTTGTTTATGATTTATTCCGTAGAGCAGGGCTTCCTATCGCACATTTGGACAACACCACCTCCAAAAAAGAACGTGCAAATATTCTAAAATGGTTCAAAAACACCCCAGGGGCAATTCTTACTTCGGTAAGTATCCTTACCACAGGTTTTGACGAACCAAGTGTAGAGGCCATTATTTTAAACCGTGCTACAAAATCCCTTACCCTTTACTATCAAATGATAGGTCGTGGATCTCGAATGTTTAAGGATAAAGATAGCTTTAATGTAATTGATCTTGGCAATAATTTTCATCGTTTTGGTCCATGGGGAAGTACCAATTTAGATTGGCAACGAATTTTCAAATATCCAAGTCATTATTTAGATGGTATCCTAAGCGACGAGGATTTAGAAAACAATTTCAAGTATGAAATGCCTGAATCTGTAAGAGCTTCATTTTCTAAGTCTGAAGACGTTTATTTTGACATCAACAAAACCTATATAGAATCGGTCAGAAGAGGGGAGTCTTCAAAAGTTGTTCTGAAAAGATCTATCGAACAACACGCCAAAATTTGTGTGGAAAATAGTGAGGATATTTTTGATGCTTTGACGTTGATGAAATTACTAAATGATGATATTGAGTTTAGAATCAACCGCTATTCGAAATGTATAAGCAAAAGCACGCACAACTTTTTGGCATGGCTTAAAGAAGATTATAAAAAGAAATTACGCTCGTTTTTAAGACAAAATTTTGACGACATAAAATCTGAGTTAAATTCAAAATGATAGTACACTTACTTTTAATGTTTATGACCCTGATTAATTCAAAACAAAATGCGAACATCATATTTGAGTTTAATGCAGATTGTGCCATCGAATCATGGCAAGTTGTGGATGATGTAGTGATGGGCGGAAAGTCTTTAGGGCAATGCACATTAAATAACGAAGGTAACGGTCTTTTTAAAGGCGATGTTTCTATTGAAAATAACGGAGGTTTTTCGTCAATGCGTTTAAATACTAAGCCCATTCAAACCGCTTCGTACGAAGCCATTTTATTGCATGTAAAAGGCGATGGAACTACGTTTCAATTCCGCGTAAAAAGATCAACATACGATCGCCATTCTTATGTTTTCAATTTTGAAACTTCTGGTCAATGGGAAACCATCACCATTCCATTAAATCAAATGATGCCTCGCTTTAGAGGATACAGTCTTGATCTTCCAAATTTTGGCCAAGAACCAATAGAGCAGTTAGGGTTTTTAAAAGCATCCAAGAAAAACACTGCATTCCAACTTGAAATTAAACGCATTAGTTTAAAATAATTTGGGGTATTGGACATCATAAATTTTTTTATTTAATAATTTGATTATCAATTAGTTAAGTTTGTTTTTTTTGAACTGAATTTAGATGCATTTTGGATTTTTTTACAAGAGAAATAATCACATTTAATTATTTTTGGTTTATAAGATTTTTTAAACGTTTTTTTTCTAAAAAATATGCAGTCATTAAACAAATTTAGTAAAGCTATTACACAAGATCCCACACAACCAGCAGCACAGGCCATGTTGCATGCTATTGGTCTTACTCGTGAAGATTTTGAAAAGCCATTTGTCGGCATTGCGAGTACTGGATACGAAGGTAATCCTTGTAATATGCACTTGAATGATTTGGCCAAATTGGTAAAATCTGGGACACTAAAAAAAGACGTTGTTGGGTTGATTTTCAACACCATAGGTGTGAGTGACGGTATTTCTATGGGAACACCTGGAATGCGTTTTTCATTACCATCAAGAGATGTGATTGCAGATTCTATGGAAACTGTTGTACAAGCCATGAGTTACGACGGTATGATCACTGTTGTGGGTTGTGATAAAAATATGCCTGGGGCGCTTATGGCCATGATTCGTGTCAATAAACCCTCAATATTGGTTTATGGTGGTACTATTGATTCTGGTTGTCACAATGGAAAAAAATTAGATATAGTTTCTGCATTTGAAGCTTGGGGCAGTAAAGTTGCAGGTACCATGGAAGAAAATGAATTTCAAAGCATTGTCCAAAAGGCATGTCCAGGCGCAGGTGCTTGCGGCGGTATGTATACCGCAAATACAATGGCCTCGGCTATTGAAGCTTTAGGAATGGCGCTCCCATACAATTCTTCTAATCCAGCTACAGGCAAAGAGAAAAAAGAAGAAGCAATAAAAGCTGGAGAAGCCATTCGTTTACTTCTTGAAAAAGACATTAAGCCCTCAGACATTATTACTAAAAAATCATTAGAAAACGCCATTCGACTGATTACCGTATTGGGAGGGTCTACAAATGCAGTATTGCACTTTTTGGCCATTGCTAGGGCAGCAAATATTAAATTTACATTGCAAGATTTCCAACGCATAAGTGACGAAACACCATTTTTGGCAGATTTGAAACCAAGCGGAAAATTTCTCATGGAAGATGTACACCGAGTAGGGGGTATTCCTGCAGTGCTCAAATATCTTTTGGATCACAATTTATTGCACGGTGATTGTTTGACGGTGACGGGCAAAACCCTCGCAGAAAACCTTTCGGATATTGAAGGACTTTCAGAGGGTCAGCAAGTGATTAAACCTTTAGAAAACCCTATCAAAGCATCTGGGCATCTGCGCATGTTGTACGGAAATCTCGCCACAGAAGGGAGTGTAGCTAAAATTACAGGTAAAGAAGGGCTTAAATTTTCTGGTAAAGCCAAAGTTTTTAATGGCGAATATGCTGCAAATGACGGCATCAGAAATGGTCTTGTTCAAAAAGGAGATGTGGTTGTTATTCGTTATGAAGGACCAAAAGGAGGGCCAGGTATGCCAGAAATGCTCAAACCAACTGCTGCGATTATGGGCGCAGGACTTGGAAAGGATGTTGCCCTTATTACAGATGGTCGTTTCTCAGGTGGAACACATGGATTTGTTGTAGGACACATTACTCCAGAAGCTCAAGAGGGTGGTACGATTGCATTGGTAAAAGATGGTGATATCATCACAATTGATGCTGAATCCAACACTATCAATCTTGAGATTTCTGATGAAGAATTAACCCTTAGAAAAAAACAATGGTCAGCACCCGAATTAAAAGTTTCAAGAGGTGTATTGTTTAAATATGCAAAAACAGTTTCTTCTGCATCACAGGGATGTGTAACAGATGAATTTTAATCCAAAAAAAAGATTTATGGATGTAAAAACTAAAGCGAAAACAAAGTATTTGAATCAACCAAGTGAAAAAATAACTGGTTGTGAAGCCCTTGTGCGCTGTCTTATTGCAGAAGGTGTGGATATCATTTATGGCTATCCAGGAGGTGCCATTATGCCTGTATACGACGAACTTTATAAATATCAAGAAGAAATTCTTCATGTATTGACACGACATGAACAAGGCGCAACACATGCGGCACAAGGTTATGCACGAATTTCTGGTCGAGTAGGGGTTGCTATGGCCACGTCAGGACCAGGTGCTACAAACCTCGTTACCGGAATTGCCGATGCTCAAATCGATTCTACACCAATGGTGTGCATCACAGGTCAAGTACCATCCCATTTATTGGGTAGTGATGCCTTTCAAGAAACTGATATTGTTGGAATTTCAACGCCTGTGACAAAGTGGAATCACCAAATCACTCGTGCTGAGGAGATTCCAGAAGTTATCGCTAAGGCATTCTATATTGCCCGAAGTGGAAGACCGGGCCCTGTATTAATTGATATCACTAAAGATGCTCAATTCGATACTTTTGATTTTACATACAAACAATGCGAAGGCGTACGAAGTTACAAGCCAGTTCCCAAGTTTGACACTAATGCTTTAACCGAGGCTGCCAAAGCCATAAACAATGCAAAAAACCCAATGATTGTTTGGGGTCAAGGGGTAATCTTAGGCGAAGCCGAAGAAGAATTCAAAAATTTTGTTGAAAAATCAGGTGTACCAGCAGCATGGACTATCATGGGCGTTTCGGCAATCCCCACCGCACACCCGCTCAATGTGGGTATGGTAGGTATGCATGGAAATTATGCCCCCAATAAGCTCACCAATGAATGTGATGTTTTAATCGCTATCGGTATGCGTTTTGATGATCGTGTTACTGGAAAATTAAGTGATTATGCTACACAAGCAAAAGTGATTCATTTTGAAATTGATCCAGCTGAAATCAACAAAAACGTCAAAGCAGATATACCAGTTCTTGGTAATGTTAAAGAAACTTTAGCAGAAATTCTTCCAATGATCGAAAAGAAATCATACGAAGATTGGCATCAAAAATTTAAAGATTTACTCAAAATCGAGTTTGATAAAGTCATCAAAGACGATTTACACCCAACAAAAGAAGGGCTCACTATGGGTGAAGTTTTAAAAGAAATAAACACACAAAGTGGAGGAGAAGCCGCAATTGTTTCAGATGTTGGACAACATCAAATGATCGCATGCCGTTATGCCGAATTTACACAATCAAGAGGTAATATTACTTCTGGTGGATTGGGTACTATGGGCTTTGCTTTACCAGCTGCATTAGGTGCAAAAATGGCCACTCCAGAGCGCGAAGTTGTCGCTGTAATTGGCGATGGTGGATATCAAATGACGATACAAGAATTAGGGACTATTTTCCAAACCAAAGCGGCGGTCAAGATTGTGGTACTAAACAATGACTTTTTGGGGATGGTTCGCCAGTGGCAACAGTTGTTTTTTGATAAGCGTTACGCTTCAACTGAGATGACTAATCCCGACTTTGTGACTATTGCAAAAGGATATTATATTCAGGCCAAACGCATCACTAAACGTGAAGAATTGGCCGATGCCGTAGCAGAAATGATGGCCTCTAAGCAAGCTTATTTCTTGGAAGTATGCGTAGAAAAAGAAGACAATGTATTCCCGATGATTCCTTCCGGAGCGTCAGTATCAGATATACGACTTGAATAACAAAAAGATGGACAATACAACAAAACAATACACCATATCTGTATATACAGAAAATAATATTGGGCTGCTGAACAGAATTTCGGCAATCTTTCAGCGTAGACACATCAATATTGAAAGCATGAATATTTCAGTTTCAGAAATTGAAGCGGTATCACGTTTTACAATTTTGGTGAATATGACAGAGAATAATGTCAAAAAAATTATTGGACAAATTGAAAAACAAATTGAGGTCATTAAAGCATTTTATCATACCGATGAAGAAACTATTTATTTAGAATCTTGTATGTTTAAAATTAAATCAGACCTTTTGTTTGAAGAACGCCAAATTCAAAATATTATAAAGGAAAGCGATGCAAGAATTGTCACCGTAAATCGAGAATTTTTTGTTCTTGAAAAATCGGGGAGACGTCATGAAATCGAAATGCTACACAGAGAATTAAGTGCTTTTGGGATCATGCAATTTGTTCGCTCTGGACGTATCGCCGTCACAAAAGATGAAATGAAAATAACAGAAATGCTCGCCGCATTTAATAACTAATCAAATAAAAAAATGGCAAATTATTTTAACACACTTTCTTTAGGACAAAAACTCGATCAACTATCGAAATGTAGATTTATGGAAACATCAGAATTTGAAGCTGGTGTAGAGGCCTTAAATGGCAAAAAAATAGTCATTGTGGGGTGTGGAGCTCAAGGGCTTAATCAAGGGCTTAATATGCGTGATTCTGGGCTTGATATTTCTTACGCCTTAAGAGCACAAGCTATAAAAGAACAGCGACAGTCGTACAAGAATGCAACTGAAAATAACTTTAATGTTGGAACCTATCAAGATTTAATTCCTACAGCAGATGTTGTATTAAACCTTACACCAGACAAACAACACTCTAATGTTGTAGATACCGTAATGCCACTCATGAAAAAAGGGGCTACACTTTCCTATTCACATGGGTTTAATATTGTTGAAGAAGGAAAACAAATACGTGAGGATTTAACCGTTATTATGGTAGCGCCTAAATGTCCCGGAAGTGAAGTTCGTGAAGAATACAAGCGAGGATTTGGTGTCCCAACACTTATTGCTGTTCATCCCGAAAATGATCCCGAAGGAAAAGGTTGGGCACAAGCCAAAGCTTATGCAGTAGCGACTGGAGGACACAAAGCAGGCGTTTTGGAATCATCATTTGTTGCAGAAGTAAAAAGTGACTTGATGGGCGAACAAACTATTTTGTGTGGTGTGCTTCAAACCGCTTCTATTTTATCGTTTGATAAAATGGTAGAGGAGGGGATAGAACCTGCCTATGCATCAAAATTGATACAATATGGTTGGGAAACCATCACAGAAGCTTTAAAACACGGTGGTATCACCAATATGATGGATCGTTTATCCAATCCAGCTAAAATTAAAGCTTTCGAACTTTCAGAAGAGTTAAAAGAGATTATGCGCCCATTGTTCGAAAAGCATATGGATGATATCATGTCTGGACATTTTTCTAAAACAATGATGGAAGATTGGGCCAATGACGATGTTAATTTATTGACATGGCGTGCCGCTACGGGCGAAACTGCGTTTGAAAAAACCGCTGCAACTTCTGAAACTATTGACGAGCAAGAATATTTTGATCATGGTGTACTTATGGTTGCTTTTGTGCGTGCTGGAGTAGAGCTGGCCTTCGAAACTATGGTTGCCTCTGGAATCGTTGAAGAATCGGCTTATTATGAATCGTTGCATGAACTTCCATTAATTGCCAACACTGTAGCAAGAAAAAAATTATTCGAAATGAACCGCATCATTTCTGATACTGCTGAATATGGATGTTATTTGTTTGATCATGCATGTAAACCTTTGTTGGTAGACTTTATGAAAACCATAAAAACAGATGTTATTGGAACTCAATATTCTTCTGAAACCAACAGTGTAGATAATGCAACTTTAATCACTGTAAATCAGTCCATTAGAAATCATTCAATAGAATCTATAGGAAATACTTTGCGTCAAGCTATGACTGATATGAAAGTTATAAAGACTGAAGCATAACAAGAACCGAAATGAAAGACCTTCAAACCACATATTTTCCAACTGTTGAAGCCATAAAAGCTGCGGCAGATAAACTGAACGGTATTGCCGCTGTGTCTCCTTTGGAAGAACATCCTCGTTTTTCTCAAAAGTATGGCTGTAAAATGTTGTTCAAAAGGGAGGATTTACAACAGGTGCGGTCTTATAAAATTCGCGGAGCTTACAACAAAATATCCTCTTTGAGCCCTGAAGACACCAAAGAGGGTATTATTTGTGCCAGTGCTGGAAATCATGCTCAAGGTGTGGCCTTGTCATGTAGACTATTGAAGATAAAAGGCAAAATTTTTATGCCTGCACCAACACCAAATCAAAAGGTAGAACAGGTAAAAATGTTTGGTCAAGAATATGTTGAAGTGGTTTTGATAGGGGATACATTTGATGATTCGTACCACAAAGCGATTGAAGAAAGTGAACAATTTGGAAAACCATTGGTGCATCCATTTAATGATCCTAAAGTTATTGAAGGTCAAGGTACTGTAGGTTTGGAAATCGTTCAACAAACGGACGTACCAATAGATTATATTTTTATTCCTGTTGGCGGCGGTGGTTTAGCTTCTGGATTATCATCTGTGGTAAAAGCATTATCACCACAAACAAAAATTATAGGTGTAGAACCGGCTGGTGCACCGTCCATGTCAAAATCCATAGACAAAGGCGAAATTGTACAATTGGGCCATATTGAAAAATTTGTCGATGGGGCATCCGTACAACGTGTTGGCGATTTAACATTCAGTATTTGTCAAAAAAATCTGGATGTGATGACCACTGTTCATGAGGGAAAAATATGCCAAACCATTTTAGAAATGTACAACAAAGATGCCATTGTTGCTGAACCTGCAGGGGTAATGAGTATTGCCGCTTTGGATGAGTTTAAAGACGAAATTAAAGGAAAAACGGTGGTATGTTTGGTTAGTGGCAGTAATAATGACATCACGCGTACAGCAGAAATAAAGGAGCGTGCATTGTTGTATGCGAATTTGAAACACTATTTTATCATAAAATTTCCGCAGCGCCCAGGCGCTTTACGCGAGTTTGTCGTCGATATGCTCGGCCCACAAGACGACATCACACATTTTGAGTATACCAAAAAGGTGAATCGTGAAAATGATGTAGCTGTGGTAGGTATCCAACTAAAAAGTCAAGACGATCTTCAACCGTTAATTTCAAAGTTAAAAGCCCACAATTTTTTTGGTGACTATTTAAACGACAAACCTGAATTGTTTCAGTTTTTGGTTTGATCTTCTTATTTTCCTTTTTCATTCAATACATTATACAATTTGAACTATAATTTATATTATGTAAAATTAGTATTTTCAACTTATATCCTTTATTTGTATTTTTGTGACCTATTAATATCACACATATGTCTTTATTAACTATTTTTAGAGTTATTGCCTTTCTTGAAGGTCTATCTTATATACTTCTACTGTTTATTGCTGTACCCATAAAATACATGAATAACGATCCATCCTATGTCAAAATGCTTGGAATGCCTCATGGAATGTTATTTATGGGCTACATTGCGCTATCTATTGTTTTGAGAGCTGATAATCAATGGATTAAAAATAATTTTTTTGCAGTTATCCTCGCTTCTGTCATTCCTTTTGGTACATTTGTAGTTGAATATAAATTGAATAAGTTCAACACTAACTAAACTATAGCTTTATCTATTTAATGGAATTTTTTCTCAACAAACTTCAACATCTTTTGTCTTCTGTGGGCATGAGTCCTTCAGCAGCGGATTGGTCAAGCATTGTGTTGCTTGTTCTGGTGGTATTATTGGTCATCTTTTTCTTAGACTTTATCATTCGTACCATTATTCGTGTCATTTTTACTAAAATCGCCAATCGATCCAAAACCAGCTTTGATGACATCATGATTGCGCATAAAGTACCTCGGAATATTGCACATATTTTTCCTCTAATCATAGCGTACAAAAGCATCCCAAATATATTCTTTGAGCATCCGCAATGGCAGTTCTTTCTTGAAAAAGTGATTCTGGTGCTTGGAATCATCTTTACTGTTTGGGGACTTAGAAGTGTTTTTGGCTCTGTAAAAGACTTTTTTAAATCTATAGATCGCCTTAAAGACAAACCAATTGATAGCTATATCCAAGTCATCATGATTTTTGTTTGGCTGACTGGTATTTTTGCCACTTTCGCTGTAATTACGGGAATCTCGTTCTGGCAGTTTATGACTGGACTTGGTACAGTATCCGCAATCATTATTTTAGTTTTTAGAGATACAATTCTAGGTTTTGTAGCCAGTATTCAAGTTTCTGTAAATGATATGGTGCGCATTGGCGATTGGATTACCTTTCAAAAATTTGGTGCCGATGGAGATGTGATTGAAATCAATCTAGCCACCGTAAAAGTTCGAAATTTTGACCACACCATCACGACAATCCCTACCTATGCCCTTATTTCGGATTCATTTAAAAATTGGCGTGGTATGACCGAATCTAGCGGACGACGCATTAAGCGTTCTCTGAATATCCGTATGGCCAGTATTCGTCATCTTCATCAAGATGATTTAGATAAATTATCTAAAGTCGATTTGATTAAAGGTTATATTTCTTCAAAAATAGAGAACATTACAAGTTATAACACGGAACATCAGGTTGATAAATCTCTTTTAATCAATGGGCGAAACCTTACAAATATTGGTGTTTTTAGAAAGTATATTGAATCTTATGTCGAAAAGCATTCTGCAATCAATAAGGATTTGATGATTATGGCGCGTCAACTTCAACCTGGAGACAATGGCCTGCCTATCGAAATCTACGCGTTTAGCAATGATAAACGATGGCAAAATTATGAATACATCATTGCTGATATATTTGATCACATCATTGCTGCATCTGCTACTTTTGATCTAGAAATTTATGAGCATAAGTTCTAGAGATCAGCATCTTTTACATTTGAGACCAGAATTGCCTTCTGCCCAAGTATTGGAAGAAACAACTGCTATTGAGGTATTTCAAAATACAGTTTTGCGCCCTATTCTAAAGCTTCAAAATGATGCTTTAATTCGTTTGTTTTTATTTGATTTAAAAAACAAAAAACAACACTTCAACCGGTATAGTAATCTAGAAAAGCAGAAATCCATTGCTACACATTTTAAATCTAATACTGCGCTAAAACAACAACTCTTAGGAATCATCATTGGACTATTTACTAAAGACGAATTTGAGGTTTATCAAAAGGACAGCTCAAAGATAAACAAGCGCATTTTTTCGATGCTGAAACAACGATTGGAAGACCAATTAATTTAGGCGGTTTAAAATGTTATTTTATGTAAAATCAAACCAGATGCTGGAGCGATATAATCGATGGAAATTGTTGAATCTGTTTTTAAACTTCTTTCAATAAAATCTAAATCCACCTCTCCTCGTCCGAGTTTAATTAATGCTCCCATCATCAAGCGTATTTGATGGCGACCAAACCCCTTACCTACAACACGTAGAATATAACTCTTTTTTGGAAAAAAATTTGCTGTATATAAGTCATTTTCAATCAGTTCACACTTCAGCAATTCACGATGATATAAGCCATTGTCAGTGGCTTTATAACAATATGATTTGAAGTTATGTTTACCTTCGAAAAGTTGCGCACCTTTGGTCATTAATTCAACATCTAAAGGTTCTAAAATCGTAGTCATAATGGGTGCACAAAACGGGTGGCACTTCTCCCCTTGCGCAAAAATATAATGGTATTCTTTGTGTTTTGAATCTTGAATAATATTAAAATCCGAAGTAACTTCCTCAATTGACAACGCTCGAATATCTTGAGGCAAATTGGTATTAAAGTCAGCCAAAAACTGTACTAAATTTTCTAAGGGTTTGTCGTGTAAAAAAAGTTCGAATGCCGCTTCTTCTGCCGAAACTTTTGCATCTGTTCTACTCGCAGCCAAAGCTTTAAAACGTTGATCCTGAAGTACATACTTCATTGTACGATCAATCATTAAGTGCAATGTTTTTGTGTTAGGTTGCTTTTGCCAACCATGAAAACGATAGCCCAAAAATTGAAATTTAATTAAATAATAATATCGTTTTTGAAACATGTATTCAAGATCGTATTTTTTCGCTATATATAAAAATTAATGCCTGGATTTAAGAATTTTAACGACGTCCGAAAGAGAATAATTTTTGGCTTGCAGTAAGATTAAATAGTGAAACAATAAATCAGCGCTTTCCTCTAAAAACAAGTTGTCATTATTGTCTTTGGCCTCAATAACCACTTCAACGGCCTCCTCGCCTACTTTTTGCGCAATTTTATTGATGCCTTTTTCAAACAATTGAGCGACGTATGAAACATCGGATTGTTCTTGTGCTTTTCGAGAAGAAATCACCGACTCTAAGGTGTTTAAAAATGATAAATCTGCACTATTCTGCTCACCCCAACAGTTGTCTGTACCTTTATGACATGTTGGCCCTTTTGGATTGGCTTTAATCAAAACTGCATCTTGATCGCAATCAGATTTCATAGAGACGAGTTCCAGAAAATTGCCACTCTCCTCGCCTTTTGTCCAAAGGCGTTGTTTGCTACGGCTATAAAATGTAACCTTATTAGTTTCTATTGTTTTAGCGATGGATTCTTGATTCATATACCCCAGCATCAAAACAGTTTTTGTTTGTGCATCTTGAATAATAGCTGGGACTAATCCTTGTTGATCATATTTTACTTCCATTATAACCTAATTGAAATGTTATGTTGTTTTAATTCTTTTTTTAAATCTATGATTGAAATTTCACCAAAATGAAACACACTTGCTGCTAAAGCAGCATCTGCGGCATCATTTTTAAATACATCAATAAAATGTTCTGGTTTTCCTGCACCACCTGAAGCAATTATAGGGATATTCACTGTAGATGAAAGCGTTTTTAGGGCATTGGTAGCAAAACCTGTTTTTACGCCATCATGATTCATTGAAGTAAATAAAATTTCACCTGCACCAAGCGCTTCAACTTCTTTGGCCCATTCGTATAATTTCAAATCGGTTGGTTGTGTACCACCTGCCAAATGAACAATCCACTCGTTATTGATTTTCTTAGCGTCAATAGCCACCACAATACATTGATTGCCATAGGCCTCAGACAATTCTTTTATGAGTTCTGGACGCTTGATTGCTGATGAATTAACTGCTACTTTATCAGCGCCAGATTTTAATAATTTTGCGGCATCATCGATGCTGCGCACACCGCCACCCACTGTAAATGGAATATCAATTTGACGTGCTACTTCCCGAACCATTTCATGTGTTGTTGTTCGCGCTTCTAAGGTGGCAGATATATCTAAAAACACCAACTCATCTGCCCCTTGAGTAGCATATTGTTTGGCCAGTGCCACAGGGTCGCCCGCATCACGAAGATTTAAAAAATTCACGCCTTTTACGGTACGACCGTTTTTAATATCCAAACAAGGTATAATTCGTTTTGTTAGCATTTATTTTGAATTTAATTGAATGGACTCAAGTTGCTTTAACGTGATTTTTCCTTCGTAAATCGCTTTACCAATAATAACCCCTGCGCATCCCAACTGCATCAACTTTGGAAGATCTTCAGCAGCGGAAACTCCTCCAGATGCAATGAGGTTAATTGCGGGTGTGTTGGCCAAAATCTTACGGTATAAATCGTATGAGGGGCCTTGCAACATACCATCTTTTGAAATATCAGTACAAACCACATCGGTGATGCCCTTTTTGGCATACGCTTCAATAAATGGCAACACTTCTAAATCACTCGCTTCTTGCCAACCGTGTACTGCAATTTTTTGTTCCTTACAATCGGCGCCAAGAATGATTTTTTCTGCCCCATACAAAGATAACCATGACTTAAATTTTGATGGATTTTTTACGGCAATACTCCCACCAGTAATTTGATTTGCTCCAGATTCAAAAGCAATTTTTAAATCCTCATCTGATTTTAGTCCTCCGCCAAAATCAATTTTTAGTTGTGTTTTTGTACTGATTTCTTCTAAAACCTTATAATTTACTATGTGTTGTGCTTTGGCGCCATCTAAATCTACTAAATGCAAATATTCAATGCCTACAGCTTCAAATTGTTTGGCAACTTCCAAAGGATTTGAATTGTATACCTTTTTGGTCGAATAGTCCCCTTTGGTGAGTCGAACACATTGTCCATCAATAAGATCAATTGCAGGGATGATTTTCATGGTTAAAGGTTTAAAAAATTAGTTAATATTTGTGCCCCATCAGTGCTGCTTTTTTCAGGGTGAAATTGTACGCCATAAAAGTTTTTATGTTGTAGTGCCGCTGAAAAAGGTAACTCATAAGTTGAAGATGCAATGGTTTGCGCAACCTTTGGCGCATAATAACTGTGGACTGAGTACATATACGGATTCGAATTTAACCCTTTAAATAAATCTGATTTCAAATCTTCAATACGATTCCAACCCATATGCGGCACTTTCACCGCATTTGTGAACCGTTTGACATCAACATCAAAAACACCTAATCCTTTGGTCTCCCCTTCTTCTGTACTGTTACACAATAATTGCATGCCCAAGCAAATCCCCAATACATCTTGTTTTAGGTTAGGAATTAAATGAGCCAATCCAGTAGCATTCAATTGTTTCATCGCTTCGCTAGCATGCCCTACACCTGGAAAAATGATTTTATCCGATGACAAAATTTCTTCTTTATCATTTGAAAGTGTGGAATTGACCCCTAGCCGTGCCAATGCAAACTGAACACTTTGTATGTTTCCTGCACCATAATCTAAAATTGTGACTTTCATTAGAGCGTACCTTTTGTTGATGGAAGAATCATTTTATTTGCATCGCGCTTTACAGCCATCTTAATGGATTTTGCAAACGCTTTAAAAATCGCTTCTATTTTGTGGTGCTCATTGGTGCCCTCAGCTTTGATGTTGAGATTACATTTTGCGCCATCTGAAAAGGATTTAAAGAAATGCACAAACATTTCTGTAGGCATTTTCCCAATATATTCACGCTTAAAATCGGCCGCCCAAACGAGCCAGTTTCGCCCACCGAAATCTATGGCTACTTGTGCCAAACAATCATCCATAGGTAAACAAAACCCATAGCGTTCAATACCTA
>CBFHQL010000022.1:0-25257 GCA_965658025.1 Flavobacteriaceae bacterium
CTATATTTAGGTGAAGCGAATCGCGGAGATGGAGTGTTCACTATTGGAAGTTCTATGAATGGAGATGGCGAAGTAGAATCATTAAATGCTAATGAAGTGCCTATGTATTTGTTTCGTTCTTCAACGACAGAAATAATAGTGCCGAAAGATGTCACGTCATTGAGCTCTGATGATATTGGAATTTTCATTACAGTTAACAATGTAGAATTTATTGAAAACGAAATAGGACAACCTTATGTATCACCAACTGACGATTATGATACAGAACGGACAATACAACGCTGCTCAGATTTTGAGTATACAACATTTAAGTTACAAACATCGGCTTTCGCTTTATTTCAAAACAATATACTCCCATCTGGTGGTGGTTCAATTTCTGGAATTGTTTCAAAGACTTACAATGGTAGTGATTTGGTTTTAAAATTAAATTCCATCAATAATGTTCAAATGGATAGTAATCGCTGTCAATTATTAGATATCAATGATTTTTCTCCAATTTTCGAAGATGATTTTGAGTCATATACAAATTATAGTAATATTTTAGGTCAATGGACTAATTATGCTGAGGAGGGCAGTTTATACTGGCTTGCAAAAACAACTTACGATAACCAAAATTCTGGAAGTAAAATTGCTTCTATGAGTGCCTACAATAGTGGAGATTCAAGTAATATTGTATGGCTAATTACTCCAGTCATAGATTTAGATGCTCAAGGTGCTGAATTTGTAAATTTTAAATCCTCACAATCTTACGCTGATAACTGCGATTTACAACTTTTAATTTCTACAGACTGGGATGGTAATGAAAATTCAATATCCACTTCAACATGGGAAATTTTAAATGCAAATATATCCTCCGATTCTGATTATTACCAAAACTGGGTTGATTCTGGGCTTACTGATTTAAGTTCTTACAGTGGAAATGCATACATTGCCATCAAATATATCGGTAGTAATGACCCTAATTACGATGGAACTTTTGAAATTGATGATTTTCAAGTATTAGTTCAAAATTAAATAATAAGAAATGAAAAAGTTTTACGCTATACTATGCCTATCCATAGCATCACTTACACAACTGCAAGCTCAAGCCCCACAGGGGTTTAACTACCAAGCTACGGTTAGAAACAGCTCAGGAGATTTAATTATAAATACCAATGTGTATTTTAAGTTTAATGTGATGCAGGGCTCTCAAACCAGTCTTCCTGTATTTACAGAAATCCACTATGTCCCAACAGACGATTTAGGACAGGTCAATCTTGTGATTGGACAAGGCACAGCTACTGAAGGTGTTTTTTCCGAATTGGATTGGTCATTGGGGAGTTATTATTTAGGAATAGAACTCGATACAGGTAATGGCTATGTGGCTATGGGAACCACACAACTCTTGAGCGTACCCTACGCACTTTATGCAGAAAACAGTGGCAACAGCACACCAACAACACCAAATTTAGAAACTGTACTTGCTGAAAATAACTCAGCCAACAACCAACAGATAAAAGATTTACAAGACCCTACTGATGCTCAGGATGCAGTGACATTGGCATATGTTTCAGAGTTGGAGGCTCAAATTGAAGAGATTAACTCAACCATTGACAATGATAATGATGGATTCTCTGAAAATCAAGGTGATTGTAATGATAACAATCCTGAAATATACCCAAATGCAGAAGAAATACAAGATGGTGTAGACAATGATTGTGATGGTGAAATAGATGAATCTAATGATTTGAATACTGATGATGATGGAGATGGATATACAGAAGATGAAGGAGATTGTAATGATTCTGATGCCTCCATTTATCCAGGTGCTATTGATGTATGTGATGGGATTGATAGTAATTGTGATGGACAAGACTCAATAAATGCTCAAACGCTTCCAATTTCATTACTTTATTATTGTTTAAATGCTGACGTAGAAACACCTTTATCAGCTGAGACAGATGGTGCTGTATTATATGAGTGGTTTTCATCTGAGTTTCCTGGTGTAGTTGTGTCAAATAATAGTTATTTATATCCAGATACATCAAATGTTGGTATTACAAGATATTCGTGTAAAGTTACTACCGGTGATTTAGAATGCGATTATTTTTATACAATTACAACTGAAGTTCATGTAGTTGCCCCTCCATCAATTGAGTCTTTATCAATGAATGTTAAAAGTGGCGATTATTTTGATGTTAGTCCAACACCTGATGGATTCTACGGCTGTCCCACGAATGGAATTCAATATACATGGGTAGTTTCTTCAAATATTACAGGAGCCTCTAACGAATCTACTCCCCAAAATAATATTAATCAAACCTTGATAAATTTAAGTAATTCTCTCCAAAGTGTTCTGTATACAGTTACTCCAAGCAACGGTGTTGGTTGTGTAGGCTTACCTTTTGTTTTAGAAGTTACTGTCTCTGGTTCATTTCCTGATTTTGAAGATAATAATATTCATTATTTACCATATGGTAACCAAATTTGGACTGTTGACAATGCACAGGTAACTACTTATAAGGATGGAACACCTATTCCACAGGTAACCGATCCTTTGGAATGGTCAAGCCTTACCACTGGAGCATGGACGTATTATAATAATGACCCCACAAAAGGAAAACTTTATAATTGGTATGCTGTTATGGGAATTCATGACACAGACCCAAGTACACCTAATAAAGAATTTGCGCCTGAGGGATGGCATATCCCTAGTGAAAATGAATGGAATAATTTGTATGATTATTTAATTTCAAATGGTTACAATTATGATTGTAGTACAAATGAAAACAAGATTTTGAAAGCAGTATCGTCCAGAAATGGATGGGCTCCATTACCAAATGTTGATGGCTCTCCAGGGAATAACCCAGCTTCTAACAATATAAGTGGCTTTGATGTTTATCCTACAGGGTTTGGAAATGAGAATGGATTTATCATGGAGAATTCAGCATCAATTTTTTGGTCATCTACCGAATCTGATATAAATTCAGCAAAACAGTTCCAGTTTTTTTCAGGAAATTATGGGACAACTCCAGGTTTTTCATGGCCAAAAAATAGATTTTTATCAATAAGATTTATCAAAGATTAAACAATGAAAAGATATTTACTTTTTTTAGCGTAAGTCTAACTTTTACTCTCCAAGCCCCGTGTTTAAAACCAGCGCCGTCAGGCGCTTAAAAAAGTTTAATTAATCTGCTTTTTTGTAATTTTTTAAAAAGTTTCTAAATTTTTGGACGACAAATTCATGGTCTTTTTCATAATCCATAAAATCTTTGTAGAACAAGGGGCAGACGATATAATAAAAGAAAGGTCTCATTAGCTGATTCCTTTTGCTTGAACTCATATTTTTAGGCATCTCTACACTGAAATCAATTAATGAATAAAAAATCTTGGAACAATTAGCATTATTTAAAAATAGTTCAATTTCATTAACTATCATTTTTTTATTTTTTATTTCATGTCCAAATGAGTTATCAAACGTTTTTAATTTATCATTATCTAATTCTCTAGCGAAAAAATTCGATTGATTATTCTCAATACTCCACTTTGCATTTGAAACAAGTTCAAACAACTGACGAAAATTTAGTTTCAATGGAACCCCCTGTTCGGTTGTTTTCCAAACTATGCTTTCCGCTAATTTTATAAATGCACGCTTATAAGAATACTTAAACAATAAACTCACAAAGAGTTCATTTTTAAATTTAGCCCCACTAATCTCTTTTACACTTTGGATTGAAGCTAAAATTGATTTCACATCATACCTAAAGTTTAAAGTGTCCAATAAATTATCAATATCATAGACAGTAGTGCCATCTATGTCTAAATGACGTTTTAAGTTTGCTTCGCTAAATTTATTTTCATTTGAAAAGAAAATAAAAGGGCATATGACTAATAATCTTTCAAATAGTTGTTGTTTCTCGTAATTTTTGAGACAATCAATAACATATCCGAAATAATCTTTTTTTATATCTCTATCAATAAAAGAGCTTTTAATGACATTAAAAGAATTAAACCTTTGTTTGTCATAAAAAGTAAATAATTGAATTGGTAAAAAAGATTTTTTCATATCTTAAACAAATAAAAATGTGGTCAAACATTTGGCAAACGAAGATAAAAAAAATCCTAAAACCATTGATTATCAGTGTTTTAGGATTAGTAGTTGTGACCTCGGCAGGATTCAAACCTGCAACCTCTTGAGCCGTAATCAAGTGCACTATTCAGTTATGCTACGAGGCCTTTATAGGGCTGCAAATATAACTTAATAATTTTTTACGCAAAAGAATTTTTGTTCAAATTCAAAAAACTTAAATTTGTATGCAAACAATATGTTTTAGCTATGAAAATCGAACAAATCTATACCAAATGTCTTGCACAAGGCGCCTACTATATCGAATCGAACGGCGAAGCAGCAATTATTGACCCATTAAGAGAACCTCAGCCCTACATTGAAAGAGCTCAAAAAAGCGGTGCTCAAATCAAATTTATTTTTGAAACCCATATCCATGCCGATTTCGTTTCTGGTCATGTCGATTTGGCCAAAAAAACTGGCGCTACCATTGTATTTGGTCCGAACACAAAAACGACTTTTGATTGCTATAACGCTGCTGATAACGAAAAATTTAAAATTGGCAATATTATCATAAAAGTACTGCATACACCAGGCCATACGTTAGAATCAGTTACTTATTTATTGATTGATGAAAATGGACGGAATCATGCAATTTTTACTGGAGACACCCTCTTTTTGGGTGATGTTGGACGTCCAGATTTGGCCATAAAATCTGATCTCACAGAAAAAGATTTAGCAGGAATGCTCTTTGAATCTTTGCGTTCAAAAATCATGACCCTAGACAACGATGTCATTATTTATCCTGCGCATGGTGCTGGATCGGCTTGTGGAAAAAACCTCAGCAAAGAAACTGTAGGAACCATAGGGGACCAAAAGAAAACAAACTATGCCCTAAGGTCTGAAATGACCAAAGAAGAGTTTGTAAAAGAGGTGTTAGACGGTATCAGTCCTCCCCCACAATATTTTGCCAAAAATGCACTACTCAACAAAACGGGTTATTCAGATTTAGATCAAGTATTGGCTTCTGGAGATACGCCACTTTCAGTGGATTTATTTCAAGAACTTGCCGAAAACAAAAATACCCTCATTCTCGATGTGAGAACACAACAAGAGTTTGTGAAAAACCACATCCCCGGATCAATTTTTATTGGACTCAATGGTGGTTTTGCACCATGGGTAGGCGCACTTATAGAGGACATCACTCAACCGCTTTTGTTGGTTGTCCCTGAAGGAAAATCCGAAGAAGCCGTGACTCGATTGGCACGAGTTGGCTACGACAATACCCTTGGTTATTTAGAAGGTGGAATCAAGGCCTGGATGAGTACTGGAAAAGCAACGGATCAAATTGATTCTATCTCTGCTAATGAATTTGAAAAATTAATCAAAAACAAACCACTCAATGTTTTGGATGTAAGAAAAGACGGAGAATATTTGTCCATGCATTTGAAAGGCGACCATGTACAGCATTTTGCTTTGGATTACATCAATGAGAAAATGGAGCAAATTGACAACTCCAAAACCTACCATATTCATTGTGCTGGTGGATACCGATCTGTAATTGCCGCTTCTATTTTAAAAAGGCAAGGACACCATAATGTTGTAGATATTGCAGGTGGATTTGCCGCATTGAAAAAGACCAATCTAAAAATGAGCAACTATGTTTGCCCATCAACATTGTGAACCAACGATTAAGCAATTTCGGCACTTAAACCCGCTTGTAAAAGTTTTGTACAGCGTGGTTTCAAATCGTCATAAGGTCCAGTTTTTACAGTACATTTCCCTTTGTAATGTACCAAAATAGAACATTGCTCAGCTTGTTCGTATGAATGGTTACATACATCTACTAAAGTTTCTATCACATGGTCAAATGTATTCACATCGTCATTAAATAATACGATTTCATTAAACGAACCATGATCTTCAGTCGTTTCAACCGCCTCTTGTATGTGCTCTTTTGTTCCCATTAGTTTTTTTAAATTTTAGGGCCACCCAATCATTTTTGGAAATTTGTGCGTCCAAACCTAACTCGTGCTGTACACACACCTCTTGAATCAAAGGGATATCTTGTTTGTAAAAACCGCTTAAAAATAATAAACCCTTTGGATTTAAACAAGACGCATATTGAGGAATATCGTTCATAAGAATATTTCTATTGATGTTTGCTATAATGACATCATACGATTTATCTTTCAAAAGCTGTACATCTCCTTTTAAAACATTGATTTTTTTACATGAATTCCGTTCACAATTTTCCAAACTATTGACAAAACACCACTCATCGATATCGATAGCATCAATATGAGCAGCACCTCTTTTCTCGGCCAAAATCGCCAAAACACCTGTACCGCAACCCATATCTAAAACAGATTTCTTTGTAAAATCTGTATCTAGAATATATTGAATCATCATGTGTGTCGTCTCATGATGTCCAGTGCCAAAACTCATTTTGGGTTCAATGACAATGTCATATTCAGTATTGGTTTTTTCGTGAAAAGGGGCACGAACTGTGCAACGGCGATCTACTACAATAGGATGAAAATTTTCTTCCCATTTAGCATTCCAATTGACTTGTTCAATTTCTTCTGAATTGTATTGTATTGAAAAGGCATCGTTTTTCAATAGTTGAACATCATCCAAAATATTTGAATGGTGTTCTTTTTTTTGAATGTAAGCGGTTACACCATTAGTATGCTCAACAAAACTTTCAAAACCTGCGTAGCCAAGTTCAGCTATAAGAATTTCCACTCCTGGGTGTTGTGGTGTGACCGTAAAATGATATCCAATGTAAATGGATGCGTCCATTTTCTAAAATGAATTGACAATCGCACTAAAATGCTCTGCATCTAAGGATGCGCCTCCAATAAGACCTCCATCTACATCTGGTTTAGAAAAGATTTCTTTGGCATTGGCAGACTTTACACTGCCTCCATAAAGAATTGAAACCTCATCAGCTAATGCAGAGGAATACTGATCGGCAAGTGTTTGTCTTATAAATGCATGCATGTCTTGGGCCTGATCAGGTGTAGCTGTTTCACCAGTTCCAATAGCCCATACAGGTTCGTAAGCCAAGACAATGTGGCTCCAAGCTGATGCTGGCAAATGGAATAGCGCATTTTTAATTTGACTGGCTACAACTTCATTTTCATTTCCTGCTTTTCGATCTTTTAGTTCTTCTCCAAAACAAAAAATAACACGCATATCATGAGCAAGGGCAGTATCTACTTTTTTGGCGAGTAATGCATCTGTTTCATTGAAATAAGCGCGGCGCTCACTGTGGCCCAAAATAACGGTATGGACACCCACACTGGTGAGCATGCTTGCACTCACCTCCCCTGTAAAAGCTCCATGTTCTGCGTAATGCATATTTTGTGCAGCCACAGCAATTGAACTTCCTTTTAGCGAATTTGTAACAGCTAATATATTGGTGAATGGTGGTGCAACAATAACATCAGTACTAGGATGGTGATGCTGTTCTAAAAGTTTTGAAATTAATAGTTCAGAATCTACATGATCGTTATTCATTTTCCAGTTTCCAGCAACAATTTGTTTTCTCATTTTAAGTGTTTTCTTAGGTTTTTATCTTTTGTTTTAATGGCTCTATAGACTACAATTTTTCCTTTGTCATCTACAATTATGTAGCGAGGAATCCAATCTAAATCTAAAAATTTGCCCATGGCACCTTTCCATCCAGATTGCATGTAGTAATGATCACCTCTTAATTCGTGTTTTTGAATGCCCTTTTTCCAGGCATTTATAGATTTGTCCAAAGACAAGTATACATAAGTTGTATTGCGATAATCGTTCTGAAGTTCTTTTAGTTTTGGAAGACTTTTTACACAATCTTTACACCACGAGGCCCAGACATCTATAAAGATGGTTTCTCCCTTATGTTTTTCTAAAATTGTACTAAAAGGTACTACCGATCCGTCTAAGGTTATAAACTCATCATTCAACGCTTCATCTGAGAAGGTAGTAACTGGTTCTGTTTGACAATTCAGCAGCGAACTTCCAATCAAAAAGGATAAAAATAATTTTTTCATTTAATTTAATTTGATTTTGGGATTCAAATAGGCATAGATAATATCTACAACAATATTTAGAATTACAAAAATAGTGGCAATTATTAAAACAGCACCCATAATTACCGGTAAATCTAATGTATTTAGTGCATTTACGATTTCTTTTCCTAGACCATTCCATCCAAAAACGTATTCTACAAAAACTGCACCGGCCAATAATGAGGCAAACCATCCTGAAATTGCAGTGATTACAGGACTTAAAGCATTTTTTAATGCATGTTTTAATAGGACTTGTTTGGCATTCAGTCCTTTGGCTTTTGCCGTTTTGATGTATTCTTGATTGAAAACTTCCAATAACGAATTGCGCATGAGTTGCGAAACAACTGCCAAGGGACGGATGCCTAAAACTACTGCTGGAAGAATTAAATTTTGCAGGTGCAAAGTCTTCAGTTCGCCAAAATCGTCTAATTCATACAGATTACCCGTCATTTCTAAACCGGTAAATTCATGCCATAAAAAACCAAACAACCAAGCAAAAATAATGGCACTAAAAAACGAAGGTAAGCTCATGCCGAGTGTACTGATAACAAGCACAAGTTTGTCCACCCAACGGTCTTTATACAATGCGGAAAGTACTCCCAAAAACACCCCCAAAAACAAGGCAATTATAATAGAAGTACTGGCCAAAACAAAGGTATTTGGCAGTGTATCTCTAAGGATTTGTGAAACATTTTTTCCTTGCCGTGTAAACGAAGTACGCAAATAAGGATATTTGAAAACCACATGCTTATTTTGAATGTCAAACAGTTTTAAATACGTATACTTTTCAGGTGAAAGATAGGTGTAGTGCGTTTTTGTATCGGAATGAAAAGAAACAGGAGATAAATCATTCAAATAATAAAGATATTGAGTAAAAATAGGTTGATCAAATCCGTATTTTTTTTTGACCACTAGCAACTGTGCTTCATCTTCATTTTGACCCAACATCATACGCGCAGGGTCACCTGGCAATACATTAAATAAAAAAAATATGACCGATACAACACCAAAAAGCGTGATGAAGGTATTGATGATTTTTTTTGCTAAGTAACTACCCAAATTTTATAATTCTAGTCTTTCAATATCGTTCCAATGTACCTTTTGTTGTACCGTTCCTTTTTGAAGTGTCAACACGCCTGGATTGGAACGTACCACGGTTTTCAATGCTTTTTCGTCACAGATAAAAAACTCAAAATTGAGATCGTATTTTGTTTTAATTCTACGCTTAACCTCATCTCCAGAAGCGCTTAAACCGATGACGGTATATCCTTCTTTTAATGCTTGATCCGAGATTGATTTAAGCTTCAAAAGCCCTTCTTTTTCAGCAGTTTCTAAATTGTAGGAAACAATCATCAATAAATGGTCTTGCTCTAAGAAATAATTTGTCAAATCTTCTGACTCTGATTCAATGGAAAAGTCCAAAATTGAAGGCTGAAAACCTTCATCAATAATTTTAGTCTCCACACCAACATAAGTGCCGTCGACATTGGGGTACGAACCGTCCGTAACAATAGTTTTTTGAGTGCCATTGACATCAAAAGTCCATGTAAATTCTTGAATTGCTTTTGGCGCATCAGGGGGCGTACTCATGTTTTCTATTAGGTTGTCTCCAATTTTATACGCTCTAAAATCTATACTTGGTAAATGCATCAGTACATGGTACCCAAAAGCTAAACTCAAAACCAAACTGAGTGCAGCAAAAATATTAGTTAATAATGGATTAAAAATTGGCGTAATATATTTTCTTCCAAAAAATACGATAAGAATGAGTACGAGCAGAACGACGTCTTTCGTAAAACTTTCCCATGGAGTTAGCTTTAGAGCATCACCAAAACATCCACAATCTTTAACTTTATCAAAATACGCTGAATAAAAGGTTAGAAACGTAAAGAAAACGATCATTAACAGAAGACTCCACAGCGTAAATTTTGGCTTATAACCAATCAATAAAAAAACGCCTAGAACGACTTCAAAAACTACAACAAAAACAGATATAGCAAGTGCATAGGGCTCCAAAAAAGGAAGGTTCAACACCTCTGCACTAAAATATTCTTGCAATTTGTAAGAGAACCCCAAGGGGTCATTGAGTTTAATAAAGCCAGAAATGATGAATAAAATTCCGACAAATATTCGAGAAATGGGGGTTAAGATTTTCATTGTTTTTCGTTTAAGTGAATAAGTGCAAAAATGGCGTAATTAATCATATCTTGATAGTTGGCATCAATACCTTCGCTGACAAGCGTTTGTCCAGCATTGTCTTCAATTTGTTTGACACGCAGTAATTTTTGTAAGATCAAATCCGTGAGCGAACTCACACGCATGTCGCGCCAGGCCTCTCCATAATCGTGATTTTTATCCAACATTAATTGTTTTGTATGGGCAATTTTCGCATCATAATCAGCCATTGTGTCTTCAAAAGACAAGTCGGGTTGTTCTACTACACCTCGATCGATTTGAATGAGTGCCATGACGCAATAATTTATAATGCCGATAAACTCACTCGCTGCACCTTCATTCACACGCTGTGTTTTATTTTGTTGCAATCCACGAATACGCTGCGCTTTGATGAAAATTTGATCTGTAAGCGAAGGAAGTCTAAGAATACGCCAAGCACAACCATAGTCTTTCATTTTTTTTGAAAATAAGTCTCTACAACTTAAAACTATTGCATCGTATTCTTTTGCTGTATTTTGCATAAAATGGCTTGAATTTTCCGTAAATTTCGCTTAAAATTTTCAAACCATCAAAATTTATGGTTTAAACTTTAGCACAGTAATGAAATCTGAAAATCTCAATAAAAATTTGAGTTTAAATTGCAATGGCAAACTCATAGACCTCAGCACCCCAAAAGTGATGGGGATTCTAAATATTACTCCTGATTCTTTTTATGACGGTGGACGATTTAAAGCCCCTAAAAGTATTTTAGCACAAGTCGAAAAACTATTGACCGAAGGAGCTACTTTTGTGGACATTGGGGCGTACAGTTCTCGTCCTGGTGCAGATTTTGTGTCCGAGAAGGAAGAACTCAACAGAATTGTTCCTGTTGTAGAACTAATTGTGAAACACTTTCCAAAATGCTTGATTTCGATTGATAGTTTTCGTTCAAAAGTAATACGCGAATGTGCTGGGGCTGGCGCGGTAATTTCCAATGATATTTCAGCTGGACATTTGGACGCTGAAATGATGAGTACTGTGGGCGATTTGGGGCTCCCCTACATCATGATGCACATGAGAGGAACGCCACAAACCATGAAAAAACTAACAACGTACAACCACTTGATTAATGACATCTATGCATATTTTTCGGAACGTATTCAGTGTGCCCGAAACCACGGGATCACAGACCTTGTCATCGATCCTGGTTTTGGATTTGCAAAAACACAAACGCAAAATTATGAACTTCTTAGTCAATTAGACTTTTTTACAAACCTCAACTGCCCTATTCTTGCGGGGGTTTCTAGAAAATCAATGATTTATAAGGTTTTGGACTGCACCCCCAACGAGGCTCTAAATGGAACTACTGCGCTGAACATGACTGCATTGCTGAACGGATCGCAAATCCTCCGAGTACATGATGTAAAAGAAGCGGTAGAGTGCGTCAAGCTCTACAACCAACTCTAAGCAATTTGCTTATTATGTTGTATCTTTATTAAAATTTAATTTTTGTGGACATTCTCAAAGACCTATTAGACTTCAATATTCTTGATGCTTTGGACATCATTTTAGTAGCATTTTTGCTTTATTATGTATACAAACTTATTCGAGGTACAGTTGCCATTAATATTTTCATCGGAATTGTTATTTTTTATCTTTTTTTCTTACTCGTAGATGCGCTTGAAATGCGGATGCTCACTAGGATTCTTGGCGGATTTATGAGTGTTGGAATTATTGCCCTTATTGTGGTATTTCAACCTGAAATTAGAAAATTTCTCCTTATGATTGGTTCCACAAACTTTGGCAAGAAAAACGGTCTTTTTGGACGATTTAATTTTTTGACAAACCCTGTAAATCAAAACGCTACAGATATCGAGGCCATCATTGATGCTTGTGTAAAAATGGGCAGCAGCAAAACTGGAGCACTCCTTGTACTTGAACGCAACAATAATTTAGATTTTCTTGAAGAAACAGGTGAAAAAATGAACATCAAAGTCACTCAATCCATATTAGAAAGTATATTTTTCAAAAACAGTCCGCTCCACGATGGTGCCATAATTATTTCGAACAACATCATAAAGGCGACGCGCGTCATTTTGCCCGTCACCAATAAAAAAAGCATCCCTGCACGCTTCGGCTTAAGACACAAAGCTGCTCTAGGTATTACCGAAAAAACAGATGCTATTGCCCTTGTGGTCAGCGAAGAATCTGGGCAAATTTCGTATGTAAATAACGGGGAATTTGTACTGTTCAACGACACTCAAGAACTCAAAGAAAAAGTAAAAGCAGATTTAACTTAGTACTTTTTGTTTTAGAAACTGCGCTTCGTACAATCCACGATACACTCCATCTTTGTTTTTTAAAAGGGACTTGTGGGTACCATACTCCACAATTTTTCCAGCATCCATGACAATTATTTTGTCGGCTTTTTGAATCGTAGCCAATCGATGTGCGATGACAATTGACGTTCTTCCTTTGGTTATTTTTTTGGTGGCCTCTTGAATTAATTGCTCAGAATAAGAATCAATTGAAGCGGTAGCTTCGTCGAGAATTAACAGTTTTGGATTGATGATATAAGCGCGTAAAAAAGAAATCAATTGTCTTTGCCCTGAAGAAAGCATAATACCGCGCTCTTTTACGTTGTACTGATAGCCCCCTGGGAGACTCATAATAAAATCGTGGATTCCAATTTGTTTTGCGGCCAATTCAACATCTTTTAAAGTATATTGTGGGTTTCCTAAAGTAATGTTTTGAAATACAGTATCGGCAAACAAAAACACATCTTGGAGCACCACCGCTACATTTTTACGGAGCGATTTTAAAGAAAAGGACGTAATATCCTCCCCATCAAACAAAATAGAACCAGAATTGATATCATAAAATCGATTCAGAAGATTGATGATGGTCGTTTTTCCAGCCCCTGTTGATCCCACAAGAGCAACGGTTTGACCAGGAGTTACGCAAAATGATACATTTTTTAAAACGGGTTCATGCTCAACATAAGAAAAATGAACATTTTTAAATTCAATTTCTCCTTTAAAATTAGTGAGGGTTTTAGTTCCATGATCCTCGACATTAGATTTAGTATCGAGAATTTTAAACACACGATCTGCAGCCACCATCCCCATTTGTAGTGTATTAAATTTATTGGCGATTTGGTGTAAGGGCCGAAATATCATGGGTACCATCATGATGAATGCGGCCAAGTCCCCAACCGTTGCCGTTTGCTCAAAAATAACATTCAGTCCTCCGAGCCAAATGACTGTTCCAAGTGTGATGGACGACAAAAGTTCTGCAATTGGAAAAAACACAGAATTGTACCAAACCGTCTTGATCCACCCTTTTTTGTGTCGCTCATTTATTTCTTTAAATCGCTGATATTCAATGGTTTCTCGAGCAAATAATTGAACAATCTTCATACCTGTCAGACGTTCTTGAACAAAGGAATTTAGATTTGAAACTTCATTGCGCACCTCTTCAAAGGCCTTTTTCATATGCTTTTGAAAAATTTTGGTCGCAATCAAAACAATAGGAAGCGTACAAAAAACAATGATACTCAAATGCCAGTTCATATACGCCATTACCGATCCAACGACAAGCATTTTAAGAATATCGCTAAAGATCATGAATAGACCTTCGCCAAAAATATCGGCAATTCGTTCCATATCGGTTACGGTTCTGGTGAGTAAAACACCAACAGAAGAATTGTCAAAATACTTCATTTTAAAGCCCAAAATGTGGTTGAATAACTTAATTCTGATATCCCGAACTACAGATTGCCCAAGCCAACTCGCATAGTAGATAAAAAATAAATTACAAACGACTTCCAAAAACAACAAAATCAGCATCCATAGGATATACTTCAAAAAACCAGCTTGTACTTGCTGTTCAATGTTTTGATCCATGGCCATCTGTAAAACTTTGGGACGTAAGGCCCCAAAAACAGCCAATCCAATGACAGTAAATAGCGAAAATAAAAAGACTAAATAATAGCGTTTTGTATATCCTAAAAGACGCCCAAAAAGTTGAGCATCGAAAGCAATATTCTTATTTTTTGTATTACTTTTTGACATCATAAATGGAATCTGGATAGACAATTTTGGTTAAATACAACCCTTTGGCTGGCGCTGATGCCCCTGCATTTGAACGGTCTTTGGATTGAATGATGTTATGAAAATCTTCCAGAGAAGTTTTATGATTCCCTATATCGAGAAGTGTACCAACAATGGCACGAACCATATTTCTCAAAAATCGATCGGCACTGATTTGAAAAATCAACTCATGTTCATTCTTGATCCAAAAAGCTTCAGTAAGTGCGCAAATATGGGTTTTTACATCTGAATGGGCTCTGGAAAAGCACTTAAAATCAGAATATTCCAACAAAATAGTTGAGGCCTCGTTCATCAGGTTAATATCTAAATTTTTTGTGTAATAATAAGCGTTATCAAAATTAAAAACGTCTTTAAAAGTGGTTATTTTATAGCGATACGTACGTTGTGTGGCATCAAATCTGGCATGCGCATCTGCATGTACTTGCTTAATGTTGTGAATGGCAATTGTTTTGGGTAAAAAAGAGTTCAATTTGTAGGTTAAATCTTCTGTATCAATTGACGTTTCAGTATCAAAATGAGCAACCATTTGTGCGGCGTGTACACCAGTATCTGTGCGCCCTGCGCCCATTGTGGTGGTTGGTTTTTTGAGCAAGATAGAAAGCGCTTTATCCAAAACAGACTGTACCGTAATGGCATTGGGCTGTACTTGCCAACCATGATAATCCGTTCCATTATAAGAGAATTCTAGGAAATATCTCACGCTAATTTGATACTTTTGTTACTGAAAAAACAAAGATAAGACTTTGAAGCGAAACCCTATTTGTGTTTTAATTAATCCATGAAAAAAATATTATTATTGTCAGATACCCATGGTTATATTGGGGAAGAAATCATCAAGTATGTCCATCAAGCAGACGAAGTTTGGCATGCTGGAGATATAGGGGATTTAAAGGTTACCGATACCATAAAAAAGTTAAAACCTCTTCGTGCAGTGTATGGAAATATCGACAACAGTCAAGCGCGCACGGAGTTTCCACTCCATCAAAAATTTACGCTTGAAGGACTACGCGTTTGGATGACACACATTGGCGGTTATCCAAATCGTTATGCCAAAGGGGTTCGTGAAGAAATTAAACAGCACACTCCTGATGTGTTCATTTCTGGGCATTCCCATATATTAAAGGTTATGCACGACAAAAAACTGAACCTTTTGCACATGAATCCTGGTGCCGCAGGGATTCATGGCTTTCATAAGGTACGGACTATGTTGCGGTTTGAAATTTCAAGTGGAAAAATTCAAAACTTAGAGGTTATCGAATTTAAACGCAGTGTACAAAAAAACCCTGATTAAATCAGGGTTTTTTCTCGCACTAATACTACTAAGATAATAGGTTTATCTCAATCGATCTACAGATTTTACGAGTGCTTCATCCTTCTTGATGGCTTTATTGGCCAAAACCAATAATACGATAGAAATAACAGGAAGGAACAACCCAATACCTTTCTCAGCATCTTCCAATGCTCCAGGTAAGTTAAGTAGTCGATATACAAACAATCCTAGTAAAATTAAGTTTAATATGATATTGAGACGACCCAATACAAATTGGTTCTGTCTGGATTTGAATTGAAAAACAGCCACAACAGACAACAAAGCAGAAACCACAAACAAAGCAGTGTATTCTATAAAATCAACAGCGAAATAAGATTCATCTGCAACAGTCCATAATGGCAACAAAAATGACAAGCATCCTGAACATATAGAAGCAAGAATAATATAGACGGTTTGAATTCTTTGAAGCATTGTTCTCTATTGTGGGGTCAAATGTAGCTGTTTCTTTTTTATTATTTTAAATAAATTTTTAAAAATAATGTTGTATTATTGCAGTATATAAACATAAAAGCACTCTTTGGCTTTTATTCATTTTTACTTTATCAACAATTATTTCGTTCTCAAATAATCTCCACTAATTTTTGCTGTATGCAGCAAAATGCACCAATTTAAATATCATTAAACAATCAAAATATAATGTTTGAAATTTCACAATTAAAAGAAAAGAAACTCCCTGAATTACAGGAAATTGCAAAAAATTTGAAGGTCCCAAAATTTAGAAGTTTAAAAAAACTAGATTTGATTTATCAAATTTTGGATGTTCAAGCGGCCACGCCTAATGTTGCCCCAAAAACAGAATCCAAAACAGACGAAAAAAGACCTCAAAAACAAAAACGCGAACGCGTCCAAAAACCTGCACAAAATCAGCAACAAAATAACGCTGAGCGTTCTCAAGACAACACCAAAAAGAACAACACGCACAAAAAACAGTCGAACGACAATGCTAATGCAGCTGCAAAAGAGCAGCAAAACAAACCAAAACAGCAAAAGCAACAAAAACATAACAACGGACAAAATCACAAAAACAACAACAATAATAATCATCAACGCAAAGACAATAACGGCAACAAAGACAACCGAAATCGCTACAAAGAACCCGATTTTGAGTTTGATGCCATCATTGAAAGTGAAGGCGTTTTGGACGTGATGTCTGATGGCTATGGGTTTTTGAGGTCTTCAGACTACAACTACCTTTCGTCTCCTGATGATATTTATGTTTCACAATCGCAAATTCGTTTGTTTGGATTGAAAAATGGAGATACGGTACTGGGCCATGTGCGTCCACCAAAAGAGGGTGAAAAATATTTCCCACTCATCAAAGTGAGCAAAATCAATGGACTAGATCCACAAGTGGTACGTGACCGTGTGGCTTTTGAACACTTGACACCACTTTTCCCACAAGAAAAATTTAATATCGCTGAAAAACAAAGCACCATTTCGACACGAATTATGGATTTGTTTTCGCCCATTGGAAAAGGACAACGTGGTATGATTGTTTCGCAACCCAAAACAGGTAAAACCATGCTTTTGAAAGATGTTGCCAATGCTATTGCCGCCAATCATCCAGAGGTGTATCAAATGATTCTTCTCATTGACGAACGTCCTGAGGAAGTTACCGATATGCAACGAAATGTACAAGGAGAAGTGATTGCTTCTACTTTTGACAAAGAAGCCCACGAACACGTAAAAATTGCCAATATTGTTTTAGAAAAAGCAAAGCGACTGGTAGAATGTGGCTATGATGTGGTGATTCTTTTGGATTCCATCACACGATTGGCACGGGCTTACAACACGGTACAACCCGCTTCTGGTAAAATATTGAGTGGTGGTGTCGATGCCAATGCGTTACACAAACCCAAACGCTTTTTTGGTGCCGCTAGAAAAATCGAAAATGGCGGTTCGCTGTCCATTATTGCAACAGCATTAACCGAAACAGGTTCTAAAATGGACGAGGTTATTTTTGAAGAATTTAAAGGTACAGGAAACATGGAACTACAGTTGGATCGTAAAATCTCCAACCGCCGTATTTTCCCTGCAATTGACTTGACGTCTTCAAGTACACGACGAGACGACCTGTTGTTGGACGAAAAAACGGTACAACGTATGTGGGTGATGCGCAAATACTTGGCCGACATGAACCCTGTAGAAGCGATGGAATTTATTAATGACCGCTTTAAACAAACCCGAAACAACGAAGAGTTTTTGATTTCTATGAATGGATAATCAACACTAAACCCTAATAAAAAACCCTCCAATGGAGGGTTTTTTTTGGTGGTAAGGGTCTCGTATATAAAAAGTAACGGGTTTTAACTTATTAATCTGTCAGATAGCACCAACCTTTAATTTATAGTTTTACGTTTCAAAATAACACTTAAACCGCTATTGCTTATACACAATGTTCTCTGCTGGCTTTATTCCATTATTCCCAAAACTTTTTTAAATAATCATCAAACACAAAAACTCTGTTTCGATTATAGCCAGTAACCTCTTTGAGAATTTCGGCTTTTATGAAATCTGAAATCAATGAATTAGCAGCATTATAACTTAACTTCATTTCTTCTTTGACTTGATTAACATTAACTATGGGTTTCTTCAATAAATACTGAAGTAAAATCATAGCACTTTGACTTTTTCTGCCAAATTCTGAATTGATTTTTAGTTCAAGAATATTCTTCATTTCCAAAATATTGGATAGTGTTTGAGAAGATTTCTCTGCTGTTTCAATTACTCCAACTAAAAAGTATTTCAACCATTGTTTCATATCACTTTTTGTTCTTACGAAAGTCAGATTGTCGTAGTATAAACTTTTGTTTTTTTCAAAGTAAGCTGATAGGTATAATAAAGGCTTAGTTAATATTTTTTTATCAACTAAAAATAAAGTAATTAATAACCGACCTATTCTCCCATTTCCATCTAAAAATGGATGGATTGTTTCAAACTGATAATGGGCAATAGCTATTTTAATTAAATTCGGAACATTAATATCTTCGTTATGGATGAAATTCTCCAAGTCACTCATTAATTCTCCGACATAATCTTGATGGGGGGGAATAAAAGTGGCATCTAATAGACTACTTCCTCCAATCCAATTCTGGCTTGAGCGAAATTCGCCTGGAAGTTTATATTCTCCTCTAACACTATCTAACAAAATTTTGTGTGTTTCTCTCAACAAACGCGATGAGATAGGAAGTTTCTGTAGCTGCTCTATGGCATCATTCAATGACTTAATATAGTTATTAACTTCCTTCCAGTCATCTTTTCGTTCAGGTGCTATTTCGTCCTCATCCATTAAGGCTTCATCCATATTAGTTTGAGTACCTTCAATTCTACTAGATACAACTGCTTCTTTAGTGACGTGGAGTTGAATAAATAGGTCAATATTGGGAACTAACTTAGAGAATGAATTTAATTCACCTAACTTAATTGCGGCTTTTTCTATTAGTTGATTTAATTTTGGGTCATCCCAAATCCATACATCATTTACTTTTGTAGGAATGAAAAACTCATATCCTGTATGGCTTTTTTGAAATCGACCTGATATGAAATTTTCAAGTTGTATCATTTTATTAAACTTAAATATAAAACACTATATCTCACTTTAGAGCTCAAAAGTACAATATATTATTTTATATTCCTAAAAAAATGAATTTATTGAGATATGTAAATTTATATCTCAAGTTTTTTCATAAGTAGTTTTTTAAATTATGTATAATAACCCCCGCTACCGCACGATTCTCCTGCACTGAGCTAGTCGAAGTGTATCGTGTGGGGTATTTATTTGGAACGCGAAAGGATTAACTTTGTTGAAACCTTTAGGTTCACGTAGTAATCTTCGATTTCGCGCACCAGCGGGGAAACATGTAGCAACTAAATAACTTCTTATTTACTTTTATTAAATTCTTTAACAATCTCAGAACCATCATAAAATGTCTGAATAATTTTCAGTCGATTATTAATTTCAAAATGTTTTATTTTTTCATCAAATTTTGTTTCTCTCCATCTTCCATTAACATTTCCCCAAGTCACTCTATTGTCACTAATTTTAATTTTGTAATCAAATTTTTTTTTGTCGGCTTCTCGTATGTATGATACATAATAAATTCCATCCTTTTCTTTTACTGTAATTATTTCTGGTGGTTGATCCATAATCGCAGAAATTGTGTATTTAGCAATTTCCAATTCACTAAAAATCTTTTCTTTTGATTCAACTATTTCCTTTTGGTTATTTACATTTTCATTTTTTTTATTTTTACAGCCAATCATAATAACTATTAAAAATAAAATTCGGACTAAAGTTTTTAATCTATTCATTATAATTATTTATAACCCCAACCAAAGCTCTCCCAACAACTAAATTGTTAGTATGTACAAAAAATAAAATCTACAGAAATTGTAGGTCATTCATGCTTTTGAAGAATTAGATTTGGGTTCTTATTCATTCCAAATATAGAAAAAAATCCATAAAAAAAGGCCTTTCAAACATGAAAGGCCTTTTTTAAAATAAGTTTAAAACAATTATAGCTGTGCGATATGGCTTGCCAATTTAGATTTTAAATTTGCCGCTTTATTGTTATGAATAATGTTTCTTTTGGCCAATTTATCAATCATAGACGCCACAGAAGGAAACGCTTTTTCAGCTTTCTTCTTATCGGTCAACGCACGTAAAGTTTTAATCGCATTACGTGTTGTTTTATGCTGATACTTGTTTAGAATACGCTTCGCGTTGTTGCTTCTAATTCTTTTTAATGCGGACTTATGATTTGCCATAATGTTCTAAATATTAAACTTTTTATTTGTAGCCCGTAGGGGAATCGAACCCCTCTTACCAGGATGAAAACCTGGCGTCCTAGCCGATAGACGAACGGGCCGTTTTGTTTCGATTTAAATCTGTTGGTTTAAATTCCAAAACAGCTGCAATATTTCTATTGCGGTTGCAAAAATACAACTATTTTTAAATGCTACAACAATCGTGATTGTTTTTTTAGCTTTTTTTGAAAATTTTAATACGCTTTTGCGAATAAAACACGGCCTTTAGATGGTGCTCCAGAAAACACACAAACGCCAGATTCTTCTGTTGCATCGTAAGGAATACAACGTATGGTGGCTTTGGTCGCGTCTTTGATTTTTTGCTCGGTTTCGGCAGTGCCATCCCAATGCGCAGAAATAAATCCGCCTTTGCCCTCTAAAACTTCCTTAAATGCATCAAAAGTATCAACCTCAGTAATGTGTGCATCCCTAAAATCAAAAGCTCTTTTGTATAAAGACTCCTGAATTTCTGTGAGTAAATTTTTAATTTCTTTGGATAATCCTTCCAAAACAAAAGTCGTTTTTGAAAGGGTGTCACGACGTGCGACCTCTACAGTACCTTTTTCCAAATCTTTTGGTCCAATAGCAATACGTAACGGTACCCCTTGCAGTTCGTGTTGAGCAAATTTTGCCCCCGGTCTTTGGGTGGTTCTATCGTCATATTTTACACTAATGTGTTCACTGCGAAGTGTTTTCATAATATCCTGAGCAACAGTGCTTATGGCGTCCAATTGTTCTTCGCTTTTATAAATGGGTACTATGACCACTTGATAGGGGGCTAAATTTGGCGGAAGTACCAACCCTTGATCGTCGCTGTGTGTCATGATGAGTGCCCCCATCAATCGTGTAGAAACCCCCCACGACGTGGCCCAAACATGATCTTGATCACCAGCACTGGTCATAAATTTTACGTCAAAGGCCTTAGCAAAATTTTGCCCCAAAAAGTGCGATGTTCCGGCCTGAAGGGCTTTTCCATCTTGCATAAGCGCTTCAATACAGTAGGTTTCTTCTGCACCTGCAAAGCGTTCGCTTTCTGTTTTTGTCCCTTGAATGACAGGGATAGCCATAAAATTTTGAACAAAATCAGCATACACTTGATTCATTTGTTTGGCCTCGTCTAATGCTTCTTGCTTCGTAGCATGTGCGGTATGTCCTTCTTGCCATAAAAATTCGGCAGTACGCAAAAACAAGCGTGTACGCATTTCCCAACGCACGACATTGGCCCATTGATTTATCAAAATTGGTAAATCTCTATAGGATTGAATCCAACCTTTATATGTATTCCAAATTACGGCCTCACTTGTGGGGCGTACGACAAGCTCCTCTTCGAGTTTTGCTTTAGGATCGACGCGAAGTTTCCCTGGACGTTCAGGGTCATTTTGCAAACGATAATGGGTAACGACAGCACACTCTTTGGCAAAACCTTCAGCATTTTTTTCTTCCGCTTCAAACAAACTTTTAGGAACAAACAAGGGGAAATAGGCATTTTGATGCCCTGTTTCTTTAAACATGCGGTCGAGTTCTGCTTGCATTTTTTCCCAAATGGCATAGCCATAGGGTTTTATGACCATACAACCACGCACGGCTGAATTTTCTGCTAAGTCGGCTTTTACCACCAATTCGTTGTACCATTTGGAGTAATCTTCAGCTCTTTTTGTGAGGTTTTTAGGCATATTGTTGTAATTTGGCACAACTATTGTGTTGTACTATAAAAATTATTTTTACACAAAACTAAGTATTTTTAAAACGTCCAACAATTTAAATTACACTGTCATGAAATTTATTACATTACTACAGCGCCACAAATCTGTTCTTTTCGCCCTACTTGGGTTCTCCTTTTTTGCTTCATGTGGATCTTATCAGTATGTTGGCATGTCTGAAGATGGGATTTATGGCTCATCCGAATCTGTAGAATACAATACCCCTGTTGAGGACAGTGCAACAGAAAATACTAATGGAAATAGTTATTACAAAGATTATTTTAAAGGTAAAGCCAATGAGTATAGCAATAACGACTCAAGTGTTTTTACAGACGTAGACGAGTATAACGGGAGCTACGATGAAAACGATCAAAGCTCAGACGAAAATTCCTACGCGGGTTGGGGCCAAAATAACGATAGTCAAATTGTAATTAATGTACAAACAAGACCGCTTTATTGGGGGGCATGGGGCTACCCATATTACAACCGTTGGGGCTGGAACAATTGGGGTTGGAATGTAGGTTGGAATAACTGGGGCTGGAATAATTGGGGTTGGAATGTAGGTTGGAACAACTGGGGTGTTTGGGATCCTTTTTATTACGATCCATGGATCTCTCCTTATTGGGGTACTTACGGAGCAAATTATTACTACAGACCATACAGAGGTCGTAGTGTAGCATATGTTAATGGATACAGAAATTCTAGAAGTAGAAATTCAAGCTACAGAACAACAAGCTTGGCCAATCGCAGTGCTTTAAGCACCGTTTCCAGAACACGTTCTAGCGCTAACCGAAGTTCTGCAAGCAGTTCGCGGCGTTCGTACACTACCACACGCCCCACAAGAACAACAAAAACAAGAAGTACAACAACAAGAACAAGGTCTATAAGAAATAGTAACGGTACACGAACAACTACACGCTCGGTCAGAACAACTTCACAACCTACAAGAACAACTTCACAACCTACAAGAACGACCACGCGAACACGTTCATCGAATTCCAGAAACTCATCATACTCGAGACCGAGATCTACATCAAGGCCAACAACTACTCGATCTAGCAGCAGATCTTCAAGATCTAGAGGAGGGGGAAGTGTTCGCAGAAGAAATTAATCCACAGTAAAATTTAAGATTTTAAGATGAAAAAACTATTTGTTTACATTTCATGCCTCTTTTCGTTTGGCCTTATTCATGCACAAGATTTAACCGATGCTCTAAGATATTCAAGCGGAGAAACCCAAGGAACAGCACGTTTTAAAGCGTTAAGTGGTGCTTTTGGTGCATTAGGAGGCGATATTTCTGGAGCAAGCATCAATCCTGCTGGTGCTGCCATTTTCAATAGAAGTCATGGGGCTATCTCTGCAACCAATAATGCTGTTTCAAAAGATGCTGAATTTGGTGGACTGATGAATAACCAAACTGTAAATAATTTTGATTTGCATCAACTTGGTGCAGCATTTGTATTTAGAAACAACAATAATAATTCACCATGGAAAAAGTTTGTTGTGAGTTTATTTTACGAACAACTTCAAGATTATAACGCCCGCTTTTTTGCTGCTGGTACCACCAATAATTCCATATCCAGTTATTTTTTACAAAATGCAAATGGCCTAAATTTAGGAAACATTAGTGCCTTAACAGGTGAAACAGCAACACAGGCCTATGCAGACATTGGAGCTAGTTATGGCTACCGACACCAACAAGCGTTCTTAGGTTATGATAGCTATATTTTAGAGCCTGTGAGCAACGATGACGATAACACAGCGTACACATCAAACATTGCATCGGGGAGTTTTGATCAAGAGTATGATTATTTAACTCAAGGATACAATGGAAAATTTACTGCAAACATAGCCCTACAATACAGTGAGTCTATTTACCTTGGTTTGAATATAAATTCTCACTTTATAGACTTCAGAAAAAGTACTTATTTATATGAAGAAAATACCAATACTGGATCGACAATAAACAGAGTGAATTTTGAAAATGAACTGTATACCACTGGTGAAGGACTTTCCATTCAACTTGGATCCATTGTAAAATTATCGGATGATATTCGCGTAGGATTAAGTTATGCAACACCAACTTGGCTCACACTTCGCGAAGAAACTACACAATACCTGTCAACTTTTAATGATGCAAATAATAATCAAGACAATGTTTTAAATCCAAATATTGTTAATGTTTTTCCTGAGTACAATTTAAGAACACCCGGAAAACTTACTGGAAGTCTGGCTTATATTGTTGGAAAAACAGGTTTGATAAGCTTCGATTACAGTAGAAAAAATTATGGAAATACGCGTTTTAATACTGGAGAAAACCAATTAGACAATGAACTAAATAGCGATATCAGCAATAATTTCAAAGCTGCTAATTCATACAAAATTGGAGCAGAGCTAAGACACAAAAAATTCAGCTTTAGAGGGGGCTACAGATTAGAAGAAAGTCCTTACAAAAACACCGCTGTTGTTGGAGATTTAAACGGTTTTTCATTGGGATTAGGATATAATTTTGGCAACTCAAAATTAGATTTAGCTTACGAAAATACAGAACAAAAAAGAACACAACAACTCTATCAAAGTGGCACGCTTGATGCAGTGTCATTAAATAATAAAAACTCAATCTTAACACTTACTTTAAGTTTGGATTTGTAATTTGAATTAGTCCAAAAAAAAAGCCCAGCATCTTCGCTGGGCTTTTTTATTTAAATCATTTTGACTATTACCGTTTCAAGCTAAAATGTGCTTTGAGTTGTTTGGGTTGTCCTGTCTTGAGATCGTTGTACTCCAACATAAACCAATAGTCACTTGTTGGCATAGGTTGGCCATTGTACGTACCATCCCAACCATCACCAGCTGGACTAATCTGCTTCAACAATTTCCCATAACGATCAAAAATATAAATCCTTGACCCCAACTGACCTGATAAGACCCCTATGTTCCACGTATCGTGATAACCATCACCATTAGGCGTAAAATATTTTTGATAACCTACAATATAAATATCTTTAGGCGTAGTACCACAACCATTCACATCGCGAATATAAACCGT
>CBFHQL010000023.1:0-24856 GCA_965658025.1 Flavobacteriaceae bacterium
ATTTGATCCCGCAATGAATCCCGATGGACTTCAACGCTTTGCGCATTGGGCGAATACCAATAAAAACATCAACTTAAATCCTGACCCAAACGATCGTGAATATCATGAGAATTGGCCAGGTGGACGCACCAATCACTATTGGTTTGACATGAATCGAGATTGGCTACCCGTGCAATTACCCGAATCTAGAGCACGCATTACAACATTTCATCAATGGATGCCCAATATTTTGACTGATCATCATGAAATGGGAACCAATTCGAGCTTTTTCTTTCAACCTGGAATTCCGTCAAGAACACATCCACTGACACCACAATTAAACCAACAGCTTACCAAAGAAATTGGCACCTATCACGCTCAAGCTTTTGATGAATTAGGGTCTTTGTATTATTCGGAAGAAAATTATGATGATTTTTATTATGGTAAAGGGTCTACTTTTCCAGACATCAATGGGAGTATCGGCATTTTATTTGAACAAGCCAGTTCGCGTGGGCATATCCAAGAAAGTGATAATGGACTACTGACCTTCCCGTTTACAATCAGAAATCAACTCACTGCTGGATTATCGACATTAAAAGCCGCCGTAAACATGCGGGTAAAATTACTTCAATATCAGTTTGATTTTTTTGAAAATGCGCGCAATGAAGCGAAATCACAAGCGCAAGATGCTTATGTTTTTGGCGATCAAAATGACTCTGCTAAAGCGTTTCATTTGGCTGAAATTTTAGACCGGCATCAAATCCAAGTTCATGCACTGAAAAATGACATTACTATTGATGGTATGACATTCAAAAAATCAAATTCCTATATTGTTCCGAAACAACAAAAACACAGCAGATTGCTCAACGCAATGTTTGAACGCCGTACAAGATTTCAAGACAGTTTGTTTTATGATATCTCGGCATGGACTTTTCCACTAGCATTCGATTTGGATTACAGTGACAAGGCCAAAATAAAACATGCTGACAAAATGGTTAATCCAACGCTTAAAGAAGGAAAATTGACACAAAAAAGCAATTATGCATACATCATGCCTTGGAATGATTATTACAGCCCCAAAGCATTGAATCAACTTATGCAACAAAATATTCGAGTGAAAATGGCTATGCAACCATTTCATTCAGAAGCTAAAAATTTTGACTATGGCAGTATTCTTATTCCTGTTCAAAATCAAAACTATTCCTCTGAAAAACTTGCACAAATCTTAGAAAAAATTACCCAAGAAAGTCACCTTACAATTTATGGTATCTCTACTGGAGTTTCGGTCGGCCCTGATTTGGGAAGTAATAATTTCAGAACACTCACAAAACCTAATATGGCGCTTGTAGTTGGACGCGGTATCGATGCTTATGATGCGGGGGAAATTTGGCATTTGATGGATACACGCTACAACATGCCTATCACGAAATTAGACGTTTCCTTTTTGGCTCAAACAAATCTTAAGCGTTACAATTGCATTGTTTTACCAAACACCTATGGTTTAGAAGATAAGGTCGCTCAAAAACTTAAAAGTTGGGTAGAAAACGGAGGCACATTAGTCGCTTACCAAAATGCATTAAAATGGCTTAAGAAACATAAAATGTTTTCTATGGAACTTCAATCTAAAACTTTAGAGGCTAAAAATATTAGTTTCGAAGATCGGTCAAAATTTAGAGGAGCTCAAGGCATTGGTGGAGCTATTTTTGAAGCAAAAATAGACCGCTCTCACCCCATAAATTTTGGATATGACAGCAACAAATTGGCCTTGTTTCGCAATACGACTATTTTCATTAAACCTGACAAAAACAGTTATAATAACCCAATTCAATACAGTCAAAATCCACTTTTGAGTGGATATATTTCGAAAGAAAACTTAGAACTGATAAAAGGTACTATCCCTTTTAAAGTTGAACGGCTTGGGCAAGGTAAAGTTATTGGATTCACCGATAATACCAATTTTAGAGCATTTTGGTATGGTACCAACAAGTTGTTGATGAATGCCCTATTTTTTAGAGATGAATTCTAAAATTATTGAACCGTTGCTCCATTGGGTATCTTTTGCTCTGGATTAAGCAATACCACATCGTTTTCACGAACTGCACCAAGGACCAAACACTGGCTTTTGAAGTTTGCAATTTGTTTGTCTTCAAAATTCACATTGGCTACAATTTGTTTATGCAGCAAATCTTCTTTGGCGTACAGTGTAGTAATTTGTGCTGATGATTTTTTAATCCCAAGCGGACCAAAATCTATAGTCAATTGATAAGCCGGTTTGTGGGCCTTTGGAAAATCATCCACTTCAATAATAGTCCCCACACGCAAATCTAATTTTTGAAAATCTTCAAATAAAACTTCTTTCATTTATATGTAACTTTACAACGTAAAGATATCATTTAAAAACAAAACAGCATGGCTAGAACACCCTCAAATATGTTGGCGCTTGGCACTGTAGCGCCTCCATTTAGTTTATTGGATACAGTTTCTAATGAATTTAAAACTTTAGCACAAGTTCAAGGAAAACATGGGACTGTGGTGGTGTTCATTTGCAACCACTGCCCTTTTGTAGTTCATATCAATGAAGCCCTGGTTGATATTGCCAATGGGTATCAAGAGAAAGGTGTGAAATTTGTAGCCATATCGAGCAATGATGTAGAACATTATCCACAAGATGGCCCAAAGCAAATGAAGGTACAGGCCGAAAAATTAAATTATCCTTTCCCCTATTTATTCGACGAAACCCAAGCCATAGCCAAAGCATATGATGCGGCTTGTACTCCAGATTTTTTTCTTTTTGATGAAAAGCTAAAGCTAGTATACAGAGGTCAAATGGATGATTCAAGACCAGGAAATGATCTTCCTATCGATGGTGCTGATTTAAAAAATGCTATGGACTGTTTATTACAAAACACACCAAATACACGGATACAAAAGCCAAGTATTGGGTGTAATATTAAGTGGAAATAGATTTAATCCTCAACCTTCACAATAAACAAATCCTCATATTTTAGAATATAGGCAGACTGATTGACATAACCACCATTTACGCCTTGTGTGTATTTAAACTTATTTTCTAAATAATTTGTTTGAATCGTTGTTAATTGTTCAAAAACAGAATCATAGGCCGCTAAGCGTAACAATAGGTCTAAAGTCAAATCAAAGCCACGAGTGGCATAGCGTGTGGGGTATGCGCCAAACCTTTGTTTGTAGTTTTTGGTAAAGGAATTTAAGTCTTCTTTGTAGAAATGAACCGACGGAAATTGAAAATTCAAATTCGATAAATCTGTGTTGGAAATATTACTACCCATAAAGGCCTTGTTGCGGTTTGTGGTGATCAAAATCAATTCGCGTTCAACCTTAAATTCAACGTTCTTATTATCTTCATCTTTTTGTAAAGTAATTCCATTTAGTCCATTAAGCATACTGGTTACATTGGACGCAAAACCTTCATTGTTGGTCTCCAAAAACACTAAAGTTCTTCCTGGTTGCAAGGCCTTTTGTACAGTTTCAAATTGAATATAAAATTGCTCTTTTCCTTCATCATCACGCTGTGAAGTAAGTAAGGTTGCATGGGGGTAAACCGTTTGTATTTTTTTTGCTCTTTTAATTGACTTCGAGTCTGAAATGATTAAGGTTTGATGCGGAATAGTATCTTTTTGGGCATGGCGTAACAGCTTTTCGGCCATCCATTCATCATCGGGAATCGTTTGGATAAGGTTGTCCTCGCGTTGGGTAAATTGTACAAAAGGCGAAACTACGGCCGTATTTGTAGATTGTAATGCTTGTGCAACAGTATTATTATTTTTTTGGGTTAGTGGCCCTAAAATAAAGTCGTATTGCGAAAAATCGTTGGTGCGCAATAGGCGGTTTGTTGTTTGTGGACTGGCTTCTGTATCAAATACATCCAAAGCAACAGAAATCCCCAAACGTTGAGCAGAGTCCAAAGCCATCTCGACACCTGCATAAAATTCAGTGGAAATACGGATATATCCATCACGCTGAATTTGTTGTTTGGCCAATTTGATGGAATCAAAATCAACAGAATTGACTTTAAAAGGAAGTAAAAGCGCTACCGATTTTGGACGTAAAAACTTCAATTGGTCGGCCAATCGTGTTTCTTCTAAAGCATCCAAATCGACACCTTCAATACTTGTTTTGGGAACTTTTAAGACCATACCAACTTTTAATCCTGATTCAGCCAAACCAGGATTCAGTTGTTCCAAAACATCTTGTGCGATGCCTAATTTTTTGTACAACCTATAAAATCCCTCTTTGGGCAATACTTCATAAAATCCATAACGCTCGTCTGTTACATCTTGTTCTTTTTCAGTATCTATATTGGGCACATTGAGTTGCTGACCTAGCTGTAAAACAGCACCCATGTTGGGATTAAGCGCCTCTAATTCTTGTACGGAAATTCCAAATTTATAAGCCACACGCCACTTCCCTTCTTTTGGCAAAACGGTATATGTTTTTACCGCTTGAGGAACTACAGCAACAGTTTTTGTTTTGTATTTAGGAACGTAAATTTTATCTTTAAACTGTAATGCCTTAGTGTACAATTGTTGGTTGTGTTTCTTGAGTTCTTTTACAGAAGTGTTGTATTTTTTTGCAATGCTGTACAGCGATTCTTTGCGCTTGACACGATGAACCTTATATGAAACCAGTTCTTTTATTTGAGTAGTTTCATTTGTCTTCTTTTCAATCGGATTGGGGATAACCAAAACTTTTCCAACAGCAAGATGATCTTTGGCGTCTGGATTGAGTACTAAAATATCTTCTGGAATTACGCCATAACGTTGAGCAATAGTCTCTAAGGTATCTTTAGCATCAACGGTATGGGTGCGTAGTGTTTGCGCAGATAGTACTGTCAAACACAATAAGAATATGGTACTAAAAAGAAATCTATTCATGTTGTTGTTTTGGCGCATTGAGTTTTTAAAACTACAGCGCAGTTTTGAGAAATCCAAATCTTATTCCCATTCTATAGTGGCTGGTGGTTTAGAGCTAATATCGTACACAACTCTGTTTACACCTTTGACTTTGTTAATGATGTCATTAGATGTTTTTTGTAAAAATTCGTAGGGTAAATTCACCCAATCGGCGGTCATACCGTCTGTGCTTTCCACGGCTCTAAGGGCAACACATTTTTCATAAGTACGTTCATCACCCATCACCCCAACACTATTGACTGGCAGCAACATAGCACCAGCTTGCCATACGCTGTCGTATAGACCCCATTCGCGTAATCCATTGATAAAAATAGCATCTACATCTTGTAATATACGCACCTTTTCGGCAGTAATATCACCCAAAATTCGAATGGCCAAACCAGGGCCTGGAAAAGGATGACGTCCCAATAGTTGTGCATCAATCCCCATTGAAGCACCCACGCGGCGTACTTCGTCTTTAAATAGTGCTTTTAATGGTTCTACAACGTTTAATTTCATAAAATCTGGCAATCCACCTACATTGTGATGACTTTTTATGGTTGCACTCGGTCCCCCTGTAGCCGAAACACTTTCAATTACATCGGGATAAATAGTCCCTTGAGCCAACCATTTTACGTCTTTGATTAAATGTGCTTCATCATCAAAAACTTCGATAAAAACACGCCCTATGGCTTTGCGTTTCTGTTCTGGGTCATCAATTCCTGCCAATGCGTCCAAAAAACGTGCCGAAGCATCAACACCTTTGACGTTCAACCCCATCCCTTCGTATTGTTTCAATACACTGCTGAATTCATTTCTACGCAACAATCCATTATTGACAAAAATGCAATACAAGTTTTTCCCAATAGCTTTGTTGAGTAAAATAGCGGCTACCGTAGAATCTACACCACCAGAAAGTCCCAAAACAACTTTATCATTTTGTAATTGTGCTTTTAAATCGACTACGGTTTCTTCTACAAATGAATCGGATGTCCAATCTTGTTGTAAGCCTGCAATTTTGACTAGAAAATTCTTTAAAAGTGTTTTTCCATCTGTAGAATGGTACACCTCGGGGTGAAACTGTATGGCATAAGTCTGTTCCCCTTCAATTTTATAAGCGGCGTTTTCAACATCATGCGTACTGGCCAATAACACCCCATTAGTGGGCAATGTTTTGATGGTATCGCTATGGCTCATCCACACTTGGCTACCTTCAGAAATGCCGTCAAAAAACAATTCTTCTTTTTGGATAAAAGACAAATTTGCTCGACCGTATTCTCTTGTATTTGAGGGCGCCACATTTCCACCAGAAAAATGGGCTAAGTATTGCGCACCGTAACACACCGCCAATAGTGGTTTTTTTGCACGGATTTCCGACAAATCAGGGTGCAGCGCATCATCGCCACGAACAGATTGTGGACTTCCTGAAAGCACGACCGCTTTGTAGGCCTCTATTGAGGTTGGAATTTTGTTGTAGGGATGGATTTCGCAGTAAATGTTCAACTCTCTTACACGGCGTGCGATGAGTTGTGTATATTGAGATCCAAAATCGAGAATTAATACCTTATCGTGTTGCATGCCCAAAAGTACTATTTATCTCTAAATTTTAAATCAATTTTTTATAAAAAATTATAAAGAAATTACAGCAAATCCTTGTTGAAAGGGATTTAATTCTGATTTTAATTTATCCACGAAATCATCTCCATAAAGTGCATAAAAGGTTGAAAAATTGAGCACACGTTCTTGTAAGTTTCCGTTTGGAAATAGCGCAGATTGCAACGACAATGCTTTTTCTATTTGTGCTTTGTGCTTTCGTTTTTCGGCTCTAAGCAGTCGTTTTTCCAGATTATCCAACCCTTTGCGTTGTTTTTTTTCTTGGGCTGCTACTGCCCCTTCAAAAGAAGCGTCGGTTTGCTTGGCAAGGGTATAGAGGGCTTCAAATTGTTTTTTTAGATGGTTTTTTTGACTTGAAAAATCGATCAAACTGCTCTGACTTTTAGCCACTTTCGTTGATAATTCATCGGAAGACAAAAATAAATCTTCAAGAGACAAATTTTCTTTTTTTAGTTTTCGCTGTTGCTTTTCTGAGTGTACAATTGCAGAACTGCGATGCATCAATAAAGGATAATTTATACCAAAATGATCAAAACACGATTTGAGCTGTAACCAATACGACAGTTCGCCTCCACCACCAACATAACACAGATTGGGCAAAATTGTTTCTTGATACAAAGGACGCATCAGTACATTTGGAGAAAAGCGCTCTGGATGTCGTTTGAGTTCTTCTAAAACCCCTTCTAAATCCCAACTCAAATCTGTATTCAGCACTCGAAAAATACCGTCATATTCATCGATACGAGCTCTTAAATTGTTCTTTAAATAAAACAAATTGAGTGGTCTAGGATTCACTTGAATTTTAAACTCCTTATCTATGTTTTGCAATGCCTTATTGGTGTTTGTCACTTCTTCAAAAACCAACTTATTTTTAAGCTCACTTTTTACTACAGGAGCAAATAATGATTTGAGATGTACATCATCACCATCAATGACAAGAAGTCCATCTACTCCAAATAATTGATGCACTAAGCTACGCGTGGCATCGGCCAAATTAGTGTTTAATCGATATGCTTTTTGAAAACATTGTTCTAAGGATTCAGCATAAGGGGTATCGCTGAGCTTTCCCGTAAATTCTTTAAAAATTGGAGTCAACCCCTCTGTCGATAATCGTCCTACAGCGCCATTTACCTCATGTGCCCATTCCAGTCGATCTTTACCAAAATAAAAATGATTGATTTCATCAAAATCATGATCTTCAGAAGCCATCCAAAATACAGGTACAAAATTGTACTTAGAATATTTTTCTTTTAGGGTTTTGGCCAAATTGATAACCGAAATTATCTTATACACAAAATATAATGGCCCACCCATTAGGTTCAATTGATGCCCTGTGGTTACGGTAAACGTATTGTCATTTTTTAAAGATTCTATCTGTGCACTTACAGTAAGGTCAGGGTTGATGTGCCTGTATTGTTTTTGTACCGCCTCCACCAAAATCTGCCGTTTTTCGTTGGAAAACACATTACCTTTAGCTTTGATTTGATGCTCAACATTTTCTAATGTTGCAGCTGCCGTATAAAACACGTCCAAATGGGGGTTTTGGGTCATAACCTCATGAAGAAGTTTGGGTAAAGTTTGTGTTGTTTTATATGGGATAAACGGCATAGCCATTTCTAATTTTTAATTGGCTGTAAAGATACTTGAATTAATTCTATAGTAAAAATCACAGCACCTTGGCATAAAGATCAAAGTCAGCGGCATCGGTAATGGTGACTGTGGCAAATGCTCCTGTTTTTAGATATACTTTGGAAGCATCAATAAGGACTTCGTTGTCGACATCGGGGGAGTCAAATTCGGTACGGCCTACAAAATATTGGCCTTCTTTTCGGTCAATTACTACACGCAAGGTTTGGCCTATTTTGGCTTGGTTTAATTCCCAAGAAATTTGGGATTGCAGTTCCATAATTTCATTGGCACGAGCTTGTTTTACGTCTTGGGGTACATCGTCTTCTAAATTAAAGGCATGGGTATTTTCTTCATGCGAATAGGTAAAACAGCCCAAACGTTCAAAACGCATGGCTTCTACCCAGTTTTTGAGGGTTTGAAAATCGGCTTCTGTTTCGCCAGGATAACCCACAATCAGTGTAGTACGGATGGCCATATTGGGTACCGCTTCACGGAATTGTTGAAGTAATTTGGTGGTTTTTGCTTGAGTTGTTCCACGACGCATACTTTTCAATATCTTATCTGAGATATGTTGTAAAGGAATGTCCAAATAATTACAAATTTTAGGTTCATTTTTCATGACTTCCAATACTTCCAAAGGAAACCCCGTTGGAAAGGCATAATGCAAACGGATCCATTCAATGCCTTCAACCTTGACTAAAGCTTTAAGCAGTTCTGCAAGGTTTCGTTTTTTGTACAAATCTAAGCCGTAGTACGTTAAATCTTGGGCAATAAGAATCAATTCTTTAACGCCATTAGCGGCTAATTTTTCGGCCTCTACTACTAAATCTTCTATGGGCGTCGAACGGTGTTTTCCGCGCATCAATGGAATAGCGCAAAAACTGCATGGACGGTCGCACCCTTCGGCAATTTTAAGGTAGGCATAGTTTTTTGGTGTAGTGGTCAAACGCTCCCCAATGAGTTCGTGCTTATAATCAGCACCTAAAGCTTTGAGCAATTGAGGCAGTTCAGTAGTTCCAAAATATTGATCTACATCTGGAATTTCTTTGATTAAGTCGGGTTTATACCGTTCACTCAAACAACCCGTTACAAAGACTTTATCGACCTCCCCTGCTTCTTTTTTTTGTACAAAATCTAAAATGGTGTTGACGCTTTCTTCTTTGGCATTATCAATAAATCCGCAAGTATTGATCACCACAACATTGCCTTCTTCTTCGTGCGCTACAGCTTTTCCATTGGCTTTGAGTTGTCCCATAAGGACTTCGCTGTCGTATACATTTTTGCTACACCCAAGCGTTACGACATTAATTTTATTGGTTTTTCGTGATTTTGTTCTCATCAAACGGATTAGTTATAATTGGTTGGCAAAGGGCGTTTGTTGGCTAGTTTTTCGAAATGGTAGGCCCAAGTGTATAACGAAGACTCTTTATAGGGTTTTGCGATAAAAGTAAGTCCCATTGGCGCATTTTCTTTATTAAGTCCCATCGGTACGGTAAGGGCTGGGTATTCTGCAACTGCAGCATAGCCTGCATGATAATTATTTATGGACAAAACACCATCCAATTGATGTGCATTCATCACTTGTTCAAAATAGGCGCGACCATTAGCTTTCAGTGTTGCTTTGATGGCCTCAAACTCCTCTGTAGTGGCTTCATCGGCTACGATGCCCTCAAATAATTTTTGACCATAAGGAGCTCTTTTCAATGAATCAAGGGTGTTAAAATCAATAATGGATTGTACACCATCAAATGGCAAATCAAAATTGGCATGCCACTTAAAATATTGAGGCAAATCGTTTTTCATGTCCAAGTTGAGAAGTCGAAGAAAGTCTGGCAAATCCACATTTTCTGGATCAACAATTATGACTTTGGCGCCATACTTTTTGAGCACTTCAACAGCTTCTGCGTACAAAGGGTTTTCTGTCATTTTTTTTATGGCACCAAAACGTTTTCCTACAAAGGAAGCTTCTAAAATAGATTTCACATTAATTTTTGAGGTTAATCTGGATTTAAAATCATCAGAATCATAACCAATGATTGCATTGTACACCAATACGTTATCGATGACACTTTTGGATATTGGTCCTGCGGTATCTAAAGTACTAGAAATGGGAACTATTCCGCTTCGACTTACCACGCCAATAGTTGGTTTTAGTCCGACTCCAGCATTTTGACTGGCTGGCGATAAAATAGAACCCGAGGTCTCACTACCTATGGCGGCGGTGCAAAAATTGGCGGCCACAGCCACAGCACTACCCGAACTTGAGCCCCCAGTGTCTAATGTTTTTCGACCATAAGGATTAAAGGTTTGTCCGCCTACGGCGCTATACCCACTAGGGCAATCGCCACAAAAGAAATAGGCCCATTCACTCAGGTTTGCTTTTCCTAAAACAAGCGCTCCAGCTGCTTTAAGTTGGCTGGTCATAAACGCATCATCCGTTTTATTTTTTTGTAAAGCCACGGCTCCTGCAGTAGTGATCATGCCTTTAGCATTGATGTTGTCTTTCAATAAAATAGGCATGCCATATAAAGAAAAATGAGACAGATTTCTTGGTCTATATTTATCTTTTTCTCGAGCTTCTTCAATGATGTTTGGGTTGAGCGAAATTATGGAATTTAGGGATTTTTCATTAGCTCTATCCAACAGGTTTATGCGGTACAAATAAAAGGTAACCAATGCTTCATAGCTTAATTTTCCATTTGCAATATGCATTTGAAGCGTTGGTATGTCTTGATCCATTATTAAGGGCTTTAGGGCTTCATATTGCTCATTAGAAAAATTAGATAATTTTTCTTGAAAGGGTGCCCAAAGTGCTTCTAAGTCAATGTGTTGGGAGTCTTCGACTTTGAAGGTTCTAAACGATTTTTCAGAAATATCACTTAAATTATTTTCTGTTTTGTGCGTATCATTTTTACACCCAAAAAAAACGATAATGAAAAGAAGTGCTGAAATTTTTTTCATATAAATTTATTTAAAAAACGAATCCACAAACTCAAACTTATTGAATACTTGAAGATCATCAATACCTTCACCCACGCCAATATATTTTACAGGTACTTGAAATTGGTCGCTGATTCCAATCACTACGCCTCCTTTAGCAGTGCCATCCAGTTTAGTAACGGCTAAAGCATTGACTTCTGTAGCGGCTGTAAATTGCTTTGCTTGTTCAAAAGCATTTTGCCCTGTTGATCCATCCAAAACCAAAAGAATTTCATGCGGTGCATTGGGCACTACTTTTTGCATGACACGCTTGATTTTAGTCAATTCGTTCATCAAATTTACTTTGTTGTGTAAACGTCCAGCAGTATCAATAATCACCACATCTGCATTGGAACTGACGGCACTTTGTAGGGTGTCAAACGCCACTGAAGCGGGATCGCTCCCCATATTTTGCTTTACAATAGGGATATCCACCCTATCGGCCCATACTTGCAACTGATCTATAGCCGCTGCTCTAAATGTATCTGCCGCACCCAATACAACTTTTAGCCCTTGTTGTTTGAACTGATGCGCTAATTTTCCAATGGTTGTAGTTTTCCCAGCACCATTCACACCAACCACCATAATCACATGGGGTTTTTGTGTGTCTGGCAAGGCAAAATCCGTTTCATTACCATTATGCGTTTCCGATAACAATCCAGCAATTTCTTCTCTTAAAATTAGATTTAATTCTTCGGTTCCAAGATATTTATCTCGTGAAACACGTTCTTCGATACGTTCGATGATTTTTAGGGTTGTATTGACCCCTACATCGCTCGTTACAAGGACTTCCTCCAAGTTGTCTAAAACACTGTCATCAACTTTAGATTTTCCTGCAACAGCTTTACCCAATTTATCAAAAAAACTGGATTTAGATTTTTCCAATCCCTTGTCAAGGGTGGCTTTTTTTTCGGAAGAAAATATCTTTTTAAAAAAACTCATGACGACTGTTGATTTATCATTTTTAGACCTTTTGCAAGGTACTAAAAAAATAAAAGCCGCTTTGTATAAAAGCAGCTTTGAAATGTTATATTATTTAAAAAATTACTTCTTGTTTAAGAAGTCATTTACTTTATCTGGTGACATGATAGATTCAACAAAAGTATATGCTCCTGTTTTTGGAGACTTAACCATTTTGATTGCTTTTGTCAAACGCTTTGATCCTGTTTGTAATGATGCTACTGATTTCTTTGCCATGATTCAAGTATTAGTTTGGTGGTTGTAGTGATCTAAACCCCAAAAATTATTTAATTTCTTTATGCACCGTCATGCGCTTAAGGATGGGATTAAATTTTTTAATCTCAATGCGGTCTGGTGTGTTCTTTTTGTTCTTTGTTGTAATGTATCGAGAAGTTCCTGGCTGTCCTGAAGCTTTGTGCTCGGTACATTCCAAAATTACTTGAACTCTATTTCCTTTCTTTGCCATGATGCTGTTCTGTTAGGTATATTATTTTAAAAACCCTTTTGATTTTGCTTCTTTAATTGCTGCAGTAATACCGATTTTGTTTATGGTTTTCAATGCAGATGTAGAAACTTTTAGCGTGATCCACTTATCTTCTTCAGGAAGGTAAAAACGCTTTTTTACCAAATTGGCATTGAATTTGCGTTTTGTTCTATTCAAAGAGAAGGAAACGTTGTTTCCAACCATCGCTTTTTTTCCTGTAAGTTCACAAATTTTTGACATGATCTATAATTTAGATGTTTTGTTGTTTCAAAACGAGGTGCAAAAATACGAATTCTTTACAAGTTCACAAATTTTATGAAGTCAATTTTAAAAAATTTCTTTTTGCAACAAAGTCAGTGCCATATTCACTGCTTTTGTCGTGATGCGCACTCTGTGTTTACCGAAAGTAAATTGTTGCGCAAAAACGTTTTTTGGTGTGGCTATAGCAATACAAACAGTGCCCACCTCAGCGTCTGAATCACCCTTGTCTGGACCAGCGTTTCCAGTAGTGGCTATAGCATAATCAGAACCAAAAAGGTTTTGAACGCCAAGCGCCATGGCTTTGGCGACCTCTAAGCTCACTACAGAATGACGCGCAATCAGCTTATCATCTACACCCAAAACCTCTGTTTTTATTTTGGTATCGTAGGCAATCACTCCCCCTTTAAAATAACGAGAAGCACCAGGGTTGGCTGTGCATTGAGCACCAATTCGCCCGCCTGTACAACTTTCGGCTACAGCCAAGGTTTGTTCACGTCTAATAAGTTGATTACCAATGATTTGCTCCATGGTAGAATCTTCTTCAAACCCAACAAAAACATCGCTAATTTGAGGAATTAACTTATCAATTTGCGCATTGATTGAGTCCATAACAGCAGACTTATCAAATCCTTTTGAAGACAATCTTAAACGTACACGGCCTAAATTGGGCAAATACGCCAGTTTTACAGACTCTGGCAGGTTGTTTTCCCATTCCGAAATTCGATCGGCAATGATGCTTTCACCAAGACCGTAGGTTAGTAATGTTTTGTGCAAAATAAAAGGAAGATCAAATTGTGCTGAAAGCTTGGGCAGCACTTCGTTTTGCATCAGTGCTTTCATTTCGAAAGGAACTCCAGGAAGTGACACAAAAAATGTATTGTCTTTTTCCATCCACATGCCTGGTGCAGAACCCGATTGGTTCATCAAAACTTTAGCTTTTGAAGGGACTAATGCTTGGTCTAAATTGACCTGAAGTAAGGGCTGCTTGATGTATGTTTTCCAAATGTGTTTGATGTGCGCAACGACCTCTACATTGGACACCAAAGTGTCGTCAAAATATTCCGCCAAAGTAGTTTTTGTTATATCATCTTTGGTTGGTCCTAATCCACCTGTAAGAATGACTAAATCGGCATGGGCTTTTGCGGATTCAAGGGCTTCTAAAATGTGAAATCGATTGTCTTGAACCGAAGTAATTTGAAAAACAGAAATCCCTATTTTATTGAGTTCTTTTGAAATATAAGCCGAATTGGTGTCAACAATTTGCCCAATCAAAATTTCATCGCCAATAGTAATAATTTCAGCATTCATTTACTTAACCTTTATTTTGAAAAATTCTTCATTTTCGATGAATCCAGTAAGCATATCATCGGCCTGAACTGGCCCAACGCCTGCAGGAGTTCCAGTGAAAATAATATCACCTATTTTTAGGGTGAAAAACTGCGAAACATAAGCAATAAGCTCATCTATGCGCCAAAGCATATTTTGTGTATTACCAGATTGCACAAGCTCGTCGTTTCGCTTTAAACTAAATGAAATATTGTTCAAATCCTGAAAATTTGTTTTAGGCACCCATTTTCCAACAACAGCCGAACCGTCAAAAGCTTTGGCTTTTTCCCAAGACAATCCCTTTTGCTTTAAAGTTTGTTGTACATCACGAGCTGTAAAATCGATACCAAGTCCAATGTGCTCGTAATATTTGTGCGCAAATTCAGAAGAAATATACTTCCCTACTCTGTTGATTTTTACCAGTAGTTCAACTTCGTGTTGTACATTGTTTGAAAAATCTGGAATAAAAAAGGGTTGTTTTTTTAAAAGTATAGCGGTGTCTGGTTTCAAAAAAACAACAGGTTCTGTTGGCTTTTCGTTTTGAAGCTCTTTTATGTGATTGCTGTAATTTCTACCAATACAAATCAGTTTCATCTAAGACAGTTTCTGATTAAAGGCACGAAGTTTAATGGCTGTTAAAACTTTTTTGGTGTATAAAGGAAAATCAGCATTCAGCAACCAACCAAAGTAACCAGGTTCTTTTTCTAAAATTTCGGTCACTTTTTTTCCTTTGTGTTTTCCAAATGAAAAACATTCATTGCCATCTTTATCAAATTTTATAAACCCTGCAAAGTCTGCGAATTTTTGACGAGTACTAAATTCAGCCAGAAAAGAGGTGTCATTTTCTAAAGCTTCATAACGATCCAATTGTGCTTTAAGGACTTCATAGGTGGCTATAGTATCGGCTTCTGCACTGTGCGCATTTTCTAAATTTTTATCGCAATAGAACTTATAGGCCGCTGTAAGGGTACGTTGTTCCATTTTGTGAAAAATGGTTTGCACATCAACAGATTGTCTGTTTTTCATATCAAAATCAACACCAGCACGCAGCATTTCCTCAGCAAGAATGGGGATATCGAAACGGTTGGAATTAAATCCTCCCAAATCTGCATCTTTTACCCAAGTATTGATTTCTTTTGCAAGCATTTTGAAGGTAGGTGCATCGGCTACTTTTTCGTCGGAAATACCATGAACAGCTGTGGCTTGTGCTGGTATGGGTATCTCTGGATTGACAAGCCATGTTTTTTTTTCTTCCTTTCCATCTGGAAAAACCTTCAAAATGGAGATTTCAACAATTCTATCTGAAGTGATACTTATGCCTGTAGTTTCTAAATCGAAAAAACAAATGGGTTTTTTTAGGTTTAATTGCATACTGCTATACTTGTCTATTTTCGTCCCAAGACTCTAATAGTTCTTTTACTGTTTTGAGGAATTGTCCACCAAGTGCTCCGTTCACTACGCGGTGATCGTACGAGTGCGATAAGAACATTCTTTGACGAATCCCAATAAAATCGCCTTCGCTAGTTTCAATCACAGCAGGAACTTTTCTAATGGCACCAAGTGCTAAGATACCAACTTGTGGTTGATTGATGATGGGTGTACCCATGATGCTCCCAAATCCACCAACGTTGGTTACGGTGTATGTTCCATATTGAATATCATCTGGATTAAGTTGATTGTTTCGTGCACGAACCGCCAAATCGTTGACGCGTTTGGTCATTCCCATCAAATTGAGTTGATCCGCATTTTTGATCACTGGTACGATAAGGTTTCCGTCAGCAAGTGCGGTGGCCATTCCTAAATTGATGGATTTGTGTTTGATGATGTGATCACCATCAACAGAGATGTTCAACATAGGATGAATGGTCAATGCTTTGGCTACGGCTTCCATAAAAATTGGGGTAAATGTGATTTTTTCACCTGTGCTTTCTATGAATTTTGCTTTAATTTTTTCGCGCCAATTCCAAATTTTGGTAACGTCGACTTCGATAAAGGATTGAACATGTGCCGAAGTTTGCACAGAGTTCATCATGTGCTTAGAGATAAGTTTCCCCATTCGGGTCATTTCTACAATTTCATCGGTTCCGCTAGACACAGTTGGCGTTACTGAATTGGAGCTAGGTGCTGACGTTGGTACTGGTGGCGTAGGTGTCGAAGTACTCGTCTTTGTACGGGTTTCAAGGTAAGACAGCATATCGTTTTTGGTCACTCTCCCTCCTTTTCCGCTACCCGAAATCTGATCTAATTCTGATTGAGAAACCCCTTCCTTTTTTGCAATATTTTTTACCAAAGGTGAATAAAATCTTGTACCGTTGGAACTTATGGGTGCTATTAAATCTTTTGCAGCGACAACTGTGTTTTGTACATCGGCAATAACTTTATTTGTTGGGGGTTCTGTTGTGGCCTTTGCGGGGGGTTGGCTTTCTTCTTTGGGTGAAGGAGCTATTGGTGGAGTTTCAACATCGCCTTCAGTTTCAATGATAGCAATGGTTTGACCCACTTCAACAATTTGATCGACTTCAAATTTTTTCTCAATAAGTGTTCCACTAACTTCACTAGGCACATCGCTGTCTACTTTGTCGGTTGAGATTTCTACAACGGCTTCATCGATATCTATATGGTCCCCAATGTCTTTGAGCCAAGAATTTAGTGTTGCTTCTGCGACACTCTCGCCCATTTTGGGTAATTTGAGTTCAAATTTTGCCATAATATCTGTTTTGTATGGGTCTTGTTTGGTTCTGCAAAACTAACTAAAATTGCCGAAATAATCAATTGTTTTTAAAAGTTGATTCTGGTTTGAGATTTATCAAAATGTATGACCTCGCCACGTTGCTTGGAGGAATCGCTACCAACAAAATAAGCACTATTTTTTGGATGTATTTTGAACGTTATAAACTTATTCTTCAATGAATTAATTTGATTAATAATGCTATTGAATGCCGTCGTTTCTGCGTCAAATAGAACATCGAAATGGCTGTTTTTAGGTAAATCATCAAGAGATTCAATAGCTATGACGTCTTTGATTTCAAGCCATTTTTGATTGCTAATGGGCTTCATCAATGCAATCCTTTTGGGTATATGCTTTTTGGACTGATTGCGGGTCAAAAAATAAGGTGCTAAACTTGTTATTGAAGTGATAAGGAAGTCCAAAACTATATTTGTTTTGAGATGCTTGAGATAAAACAACTCCATCGCATAAAAAAAACGCTTGGATTGTACTCTATTTTTTGCCGTACTTTCACCTTTAAAATGGATGATTGTAGTGTCTCCCAAATAATAATTATTTAAGCCAAGTTTTTGAACTCTATACGACAAATCAATATCCTCGCCGTACATAAAAAAATCTTCATCAAACCCACCTAAATTATCGTAAAGAGAGCGTTTCAAAAACATTAAAGCACCTGGAAGTACATCTACTGGCATAGTCTCTAACTCTTCAATTTGCTTTGCATAGTAGTGTTGGCTAGTTCCAAATAATTTGTCAAAAGCAATAAAAACTGTTGGAAAATTCCTCTTACTTTCTGGAAGAAAAGCTCCTGAGCCATCAATGAGTCTACAACCAATTATACCATGATCAGATTTTGATTTGGAAAAGTTTATAAGGTTATGAAATGTATTTTCAGCAACAACCACATCGGGATTGAGGATACAAATATATTCACCTTTGGCTACTGCTACTGCTTGATTGTTGGCTTTGGAAAAACCTACATTTTCTTTGTTTTCTATGAGTGTTATTTCTGGAAAATTTGCTCTAACCATGTCACAACTATCGTCTGGAGAGTTGTTGTCAATAACAATAATTTCGGATGGAATGTCTTTCAATGCAGCTTCTACGCTTTGCAAGCAAAGCTCCAAAAAGTAGCGTACATTGTAATTGAGTATAACAACCGATAATTTCAAAAACTAGGATTTTAAAGATGAATCAAAAGGTACTCTATTCGTAATGCTTCGCCCAAGGGTTACTTCGTCGGCGTATTCCAATTCGTCGCCAACAGAAATTCCTCTTGCTATTGTGGATAGTGTGATGTTGGCGTTCTGAATTTGCTTGTAGATATAAAAGTTGGTGGTATCCCCTTCCATTGTAGAACTTAACGCAAAAATAAGCTCCTCGACTTTACCTTCATTCACTTTATCGACTAAAGTTTTAATGTTCAAATCGGAGGGGCCAATACCATCCATAGGCGATATTTTTCCACCAAGAACATGATATACTCCGCGAAAACTCGCTGTGCTTTCTATGGCCAAAACATCTCTTATGTCTTCTACAACACAAATGGTCTGCTGGTTTCTATTGGGGTTAGAGCAAATCTCACAGAGTATTTTATCGGAAATGTTGTGGCATTGTGTACAAAAATTTATGGAAGACCGCATCGCTGAGAGTGCTTTCGAAAGTTGACTTGTTTGTTCTTCGGGCTGGCGTAAAAGATGAAGTACCAAACGAAGTGCCGTACGGCGTCCGATGCCTGGCAATTGAGCGACTTCATTTACTGCATTTTGCAACAACTTCGATGAAAATTCCATATTTTGGTTTATAACAACAATAACGAACTAAACATTTCATTTAGTGTGGGTCAAAATAAAATAGCCGAAAAAACCTATAAAATCGTTTTGGGTTATATCAGAATATTTTACATTTGAAACAAGTGTCGCAGCACATTAGAGCAACACAAATATAATTCTATAAAGTTGAAAGGGCAACACATTCTATTGATCACTTTAGTTTATTTTGTATTTCTTGTCATCATCGCAAGAATTACAGGAAAAAACGACAGTAATAATGATTTTTTTAAAGCAGGAAAACAATCGCCGTGGTATTTGGTGGCTTTTGGAATGATTGGCGCATCACTTTCGGGCGTAACCTTTATTTCTGTTCCTGGATGGGTACAAAGTTCGGAGTTTAGTTATTTTCAGGTGTGTTTGGGCTATATTGCTGGCTATGTGGTGGTTGCGTTTATGCTCTTGCCTATTTATTATAAATTAAACCTTACCTCTATTTATGAGTATCTGCAACAACGTTTTGGGCGTGTAAGCCACAAAACTGGTGCTTTTTTCTTCTTTATTTCTAGGGTTTTGGGGGCTGCTTTTCGTATGTATCTTATGGCTATTGTGTTGCAACAATTTGTCTTTGAACAATGGAACATCCCTTTTGAAGCTACTGTGATTTTATCTATTCTTCTCATCTGGATTTACACCAACAAGGGCGGTATCAAAACGATTGTTTGGACCGATACATTACAAACGCTTTTTATGGTTTGTGCCGTTGTTCTTTCCATTTATTTTATCACAGATCAATTGGGTTGGAGTTTTTCAGAATTTTTAGTTTCGGATGAATTAAATCAATACAGTTCCATTTTTAAAACAGATTCTATTTTGGCAAGAGATCATTTCTTGAAATCGTTTTTTGGAGGTATGTTCATCACCATTTGTATGACTGGTTTGGATCAAGACATGATGCAGAAAAATTTAACCTGTAAATCGCTGAAAGATGCGCAAAAAAATATGCTCTGGTTTAGTATTGTACTTACTTTAGTGACGTTCTTGTTCATGTTGTTGGGCGCTTTATTATTCATCTATGCAGAACGTTTTGATATTGCATTACCCCTTATGGATGGGCAACCCAAAACTGATTTATTATTTCCTGAGATTGCGCTCAACTCTGGCTTAGGATTAACCTTGGCTTCTGTTTTTATTTTAGGACTTATTGCGGCGGCCTACAGCAGTGCCGATAGCGCACTCACCTCGCTTACGACTTCGTTTTGTGTCGATATTTTAGACCTCAACAAACATTCTGATGCGGACAAAAAACGCATTCGAAAACAAACGCATATTGGTATGAGTGTACTTTTAATTTTGGTTATCATTGCTTTTAAACACATCTTAGATTCCAATGTTATAGACAGTTTGTTGACGGTAGCTGGGTACACATACGGTCCCCTTTTGGGCCTTTTTGCCTTTGGTATTTTTACAAATTACAAAGTAAAAGATAAGTTTGTATGGCTGGTAGCATTGTTGTCTGTTGCAAGTTCTTACGCTTTAGGGCAAATTCCAGCGGAAGAGCTTGGGGGTTATGTTATTGGATATGAGTTGTTACCACTCAATGGAATGCTTACCTTTTTAGGGTTAATACTGATTCGTAGACAATAACACCAGAGTACAGGCGATTTCATAGGCAATATTTTGGCGTTCCAAAAGCTTGAAAAAATCAGGGTTTTCAGTTCCTGGATTAAAAATCACTCGTTTTGGATTCAATTGCATGACGTATGTATAAAATGGTTCTTGACGTTTCGGATTCAAATACAAAGTTACAGTATGAATATCCAAATATGGCTTTTGTTGTACGTCTATTGTCGTACCAAAAATTTCTCCATGTTTTAAACCTAAAGCGCTGACTTCGTGCATCTTATCTTTAAGCATTTTGATGGCTTTATATGAGTAACGTTCTGGATTTAAAGAGGCACCAAGGACCAATGTTTTTTTAGACATAAAAAAAATTATAAATTCATGTAACAAAAGTAATCTAAAATAGTCTTACTTCTAACAACCCTAAATTCTAATAACATGAAATCATTTATTTTTTACATCACATTACTCTTTTGTTCTACTCCTCTTATGGGACTAAACGCAGAACCCGTTGCTCTTGGCGTTGTAAGTGGCCAAGTGGTCGATGCCAAAACAAACGAACCTATGCCTTATGTCAATATCATTGTTAGGGATATGTCGGAAAATATGGTTTCCAGTGGTATTACTACAGAAGAGGGGAATTTCAATATTGATGATTTACCTAAAGGTGAATTTGTTGTTTCTGTTCAATTCATAGGATATAAAACACACAGCCAAAATATTTCGGTTGAAAAAAATAAAACAAAACTCAATTTAGGCGTTATCAAACTGGAAGAAGAAGCCACTGCTTTGGACGAAGTGACTGTAGTCGCAGAAAACACAACAATTCAACAGAAAGTAGATCGAAAAGTGATTACTATTGGTAAAGATTTGGCCGCAAGTGGAAGTGCTTCTGACTTGATGGTGGCCATTCCTTCTGTATCCGTAGATCCTCAAAGTGGAGACATTAGTCTGCGTGGTAATTCTAACGTTCGCGTGATGGTCGATGGAAAGTTGTCTAATATACCCACCGCCCAACTCCTCAAACAAATCCCGTCCAATGCCATAAAATCCATTGAAATTATCACTAATCCGTCGGCAAAATACAGCCCTGAAGGCATGAGCGGCTTGTTGAATATCGTGTTGCACAAAAATACGTTGGTAGGATTTAATGGAACTATTAATTTGGGCTTTGCTTATGAGAAAAAACCAAAATTCAACAGTGGTTTAAATCTGAATTACAGAAATGGTAAGATGAATCTTTATGGATCATACAACAATAACTTATCTAAAAATATCAATCATGGCTATGTAAACAGGCCTCAGGACAATTCAGGACAATCATTTAACTTTGAAAGCGGTGTAGAAAATCATATCTATAAAGTTGGTGTAGATTATTATATAAACGATCGCCATACACTTTCTGTATTTACAAGCCAAACCCAATCGAGACCAGAGGATTTGGGCGAGTCCATTTTGGTGTACCAAAACAATGCTGCAAACAATCAAACTCAAATATGGAATATTGATGAAAAAAATGCTGCTCAACAATACAATTTTGATTACAAAATAGATTTTAATGAGGAAGGTGATAATATTGAATTAGAAATCGATTACAATGCTTACAATCGTGATAATGATGTCACCTTTACCTATCCTGTGGGCAGCAGTGATGATTATATTGACTATAATGAAACCGATAGAAAAAGAACAACGATTAATTTGGATTATGTCGATAGAATTGGTGAACATTCAAAGTTAGAGTTGGGTGTACAAGCAAATTTGTTCAATTCCCTAATCCAATACGCATCAACAGGCGATAGTTTTAATGCACAAGGAAATCTTGAACCCACTCCATCAACAGATTTTGATTATAACAGAAACATATATGCCTTGTATGGAAACTACAATAAAAAAATCGATAAATGGTCCTATCAAATTGGCCTCAGAATCGAGGATGCTAATGTTGATGCCAATGCAACGCTAACGAGAGTTCCAAATAATACCATAGAAAATATACCGTTTAAGAATCATTATTTTGAACTTTATCCTTCTGGATTTTTGACTTATTCTCCGTCTGAAAAACATTCGTATCAGCTCAACTACAGCCGACGTGTCGATCGTCCAGGAATTGGGCAAGTCAATCCCATAAAAGAATGGAGTAGCCCTCTAATTTCATCTTATGGCAACATCAACCTTGAGCCACAATTTACAAATTCAGTAGAGTTGAATTACACACGAAATCTTAAAAAAGGGAGCTTAACGTTTGGGACTTTTTACCGCAGGATAAGCAATGAAATCAATAGGGCATTGTACGTCGACCGTACTGATGTTCAATCGGGAAGAGTTATATTGACACATGATAATTTTGATACCACCTCTGCCATAGGTGTCGAACTATCCAGCAACTATAAACCAACCAAATGGTGGAGCTTAAATGGTAGTTTTGATTTGTTTAACCAAGAACTTACAGGGATTACAGAGTACCTAAAAACTGATATCGAAAATGCCACCATAAATGACATTGTCACAGATTTTGACTCGGTTGATAATTTAGCTTGGAACTTTAGAGTTTTTAATTCATTCAAAGTCAATAAAAAAATTACCCTCACTGCATTTGGGTTTTATAGAGGTCAAAACAAAACGCTTCAATTTGATATCAAACCTATGTATTTTGTCAATATTGGTTCTCGCTATAGTTTTGCGGACAATAGAGGTGCTTTGAGTTTAAACTTTAATGACGTTTTTAATACCATGAAATTTGGTTTTGATGGCTCAAAACCATTTACCCAAAAAGGTGAATTCGAATGGGAAAGCAGAACCATTTTCTTAGGGCTTAATTACCGATTTGGAGATAGCAAATACAGAGCTAAATCCAGAAAAAATAGAGATAACAAAGAAAAAGAAGCGGGTGGATTTATATAGTTTACCACTTCATCACGACACTACCCCAAGTAAAACCACTTCCAAAAGCGGCAAGAACCACGGTATCGCCCTCCTTTACCTTGCCTTGCGCACAGGCCTCGCTTAGAGCGATTGGAATAGAAGCCGCAGTGGTATTGCCGTAGTTTTGTATGTTATTGTATACTTGATCGTCTGAAAGTTGAAACTTTTTCTGTATGAATTGTGCAATACGCAAATTTGCTTGATGTGGCACCAACATATCAATATCAGAAACTTGCAAGCCATTCGCCTCCAGACCTTGATGGATTACTTCACTAAACCGTCGTATGGCATTTTTAAATACAAATTGTCCACTCATATAAGGTCTATAGCTCATATCGTCTGGATCGTTATCAGCAATAATATCGGTTACCCAACGCTTTCCCATTCCTGGCGCCTCAGCAGCCAATTCCAGGGCATGTACTCCCTCAGAATGTAGATGCGTTGAAAGAATTCCTTTGGTAGTGTCCTCCTCACGAGAAAGCACTGCAGCACCAGCGCCATCACCAAAAATCACAGAAATACTTCGGCCACGCGTCGAAATGTCTATACCACGTGATTGTAACTCACTACCTATAACCAAAACATTGTTGTACATCCCCGTTTTGATGAATTGATCGGCCACCGAAATACCATAAACAAATCCAGAACATTGGTTACGCACATCCAAAGCACCAACTGTACCAATCCCCAAAGCTTCTTGAATTTGTACTCCAGGCCCAGGGAAATAATAATCGGGACTTAAAGTCGCAAACACAATAAAATCAATATCTTGTCTATCGATATCTGCATTTTTAATGGCTTGTTCAGCCGCTTTCAACCCCATACTAAAGGTTGTATTTCCATCCCCTTTTACTGCCCATCGACGTTGTTTTATACCCGTTCGCTCTTGAATCCATGCGTCGTTGGTGTCCATGAGTTGTGACAGGTCGTCATTGGTCACTATATTGTCTGGGACATAATGCCCCATTCCGATTATTTTTGAGTTGTACATGAAGTTATTTTGTTGTGATTTTATACAAATATAAACTTTATAAAATGCCAGTTTGTCACATTTTAATAAATGGTACTCTTTTTGACATAAGTTTAACACTATTAATCGATAAAAATAAAAAAAACTATGAGTAAAGGAACTATTAATGTATCCGTTGAAAATATTTTTCCACTAATCAAAAAGTTTCTATACAGTGATCATGAAATCTTTCTACGCGAATTGATCAGTAATGCTACAGATGCGACTTTGAAACTAAAGCACTTAACCAATATTGGGGAAGCCAAAGTAGAATATGGCGCACCAAAAATTGAAGTGAAAATTGATAAAGAAGGTAAAAAACTACACCTCATCGATCAAGGTATTGGGATGACTGCTGATGAAGTTCAAAAATACATCAATGAGGTTGCCTTTTCTGGTGCTGAAGAATTTTTGGACAAATACAAAGATAAAGTCGAGGACGCTGGAATTATAGGGCATTTTGGACTTGGGTTTTACTCTGCCTTTATGGTCGCCGAAAAAGTAGAAATCATCACAAAATCGTACAAAGATGAACCCGCAGCACACTGGGTTTGTGATGGAAGTCCAGAATACAGTTTAGAAGTTTCTGACAAAAAAGAGCGTGGTACAGAAATCATCTTACACATTGCTGAAGACTCTACT
>CBFHQL010000024.1:0-2261 GCA_965658025.1 Flavobacteriaceae bacterium
GTTGTACTTGGAAAAAACTATCCTCTTCCTATTGTAAACCTTGAAGAAAGTGCACGTACAGCACGCGCAAAAGTATGGGGACACCGCAAACACCCATTGGTGCAAAAAGAAAATAAAAGAATTTTAAAAAAACACGTTAAAAGACGTTAATGAAAAGATATAAAAAAAGCCCTCCATTTTACAGGAAAGCTTCTCATTGGTTTGTCAAACCACTGGTAATCAAATGATTACCTCAACACAACGTTGTTCGTACTTTTAGTTCGCTAAAAGTACTTTGCGGTCTGGACGGGACTCGAACCCGCGACCCCCTGCGTGACAGGCAGGTATTCTAACCAACTGAACTACCAAACCGTTGCTTTATAGCGCATGCAAATATACACTGCATTTTTAATACGACAAATGTTTTTGATTTATTTTTTATAAAAACTTATAGCGCTTTTTAAAGAATGTCATCATGATGTTTTCAAATCCTTGACGCACATCTACAGGGACATAATTTATTTTGTATTGATCGCATTTTTGCTTTAACTGTCGAAAATAGTTTGCCATTGCAGCCGTATAATTTTCTTGAACGGCGTCTGGAAAAAGATCGATAGAAGCTCCCGTTTCTACATCTACAAAATGCGTTGGCGTATTGCTAAACGCAAAATCAAACTCTGTTTTTTTGTCATATACATGAAAAAGAATCAATTCGTGCTTGTTGTATTTCAAATGACGAAGGGCCTCAAACAGCTCTTGTGATGCTTTGTCCGACTGAAACATATCAGTAAACAAAATAATCATAGAACGACGGTGCATTTGTTCGGCAATTTGATGCAAGACCTCATAGGTTTTGGTCTTCGCTTGTTTGGGAGTCGATGATGTAAGGTCATTCAGTTTTGTAAACAACATCTGAAAATGACGTTCATTTCCTTTTTCAGGAGCATAAAAATCATATTTGTCATCATACAAACTCAGGCCAGCAGCATCGCGTTGTTTTTTAAGAATTTGAAGTAATACTGCAGATGCCAATGCCGAAAACTCAACTTTATTGTAGCTCAACTCAGGGTGTTGTTTTCTGTTAGGATAATACATTGAAGCGCTTTGATCGACAATAATATGACAACGCATGTTGGTTTCTTCATCAAAACGTTTGGTGTATAATTTGTCCGTTTTGGCAAAAAGTTTCCAATCGATATGACGTGTACTGTCCCCATTGTTATAAATTTTATGTTCGGCAAATTCTGCCGAAAACCCATGAAATGGGCTTTTGTGCATTCCAGAAATAAAACCCTCAACAATAGATTGTGCCAATAGTTCAAACTCAGAAAATTGAGTGCTGTTTTGAAAATGATTTTGAAAACTCATTATCCTCTAAACTAAAAAAGGTTCGCCACATGGACAAACCTTTTTGTATTAAATATTTATATGCGAATTACAATAGCGCATCAATCGCGTCGGTGTAACTTGCTTTTGGTGCAACGCCAACTTGACGTCCAACAACTTCTCCGTTTTGGAAGACCAATACTGTAGGAATGTTTCGCACACCATACTTTGCAGCAAATTCTTGATTTGCATCAACATCGACTTTACCAACTACGGCTTTGTCGGCATACTCAGTACTAATTTCGTCAATGATAGGGCCTACCATACGACAAGGACCGCACCATGCCGCCCAAAAATCAACCAAAACTGGTTTGCTGCTGTTCAATACTGTTTCTTCAAAATTTGCATCTGTTATTTCTAGTGCCATAAGATTTAGTTTATTTATACCTACAAATTTAGTCAAAAAAATGAGTTATCAGGCCTATGCTCAATTTGTTTTTCTTATGCTGAAATTGACAAAGCTGATGTTTCTAATTTAGTTTATAAAAAATATCTTGATTTTGGAGTTCATTCAACAGTTCCTGAGAAATTTGTACTTTCTGTTTTCTGCTCTTAAGTTCTACTTTCAATTCATCGTCATCATCGTAAACTACAAAATTAAGGTTGTGTTTCCCTTTGTGCATTTTTAATAAATCCTGAAGTTCAAAAATCTTTTGTTCTGTCAGCCCCTTAATATTCAATTGAATCGATAGTTTTTTAGCATAGGCATCCATCACATCATGGAGTAATTGAAAATTGTTGAATTGTAAACGTGGCTCCCCTTTTTTGCCTGTTTCTCTATTGGTCCACCCCTCGCGTACAAATGCACGAACATACACAAAGTTATTAATCATCAAAAAATGTCTGAATTTGAGGTATTCTTCGCCAAAAATTCGGAACTCATGGCTGTTGGTATA
>CBFHQL010000024.1:2271-24367 GCA_965658025.1 Flavobacteriaceae bacterium
GCTCACGCGGTGTTGCACATCAGTGACCACGCCACCAAATGTAATTTCTTTATTGATAAGTGGGGTCATATTCTGAAAATAGGCCACTGTTCCATTGCAAAAATTCTGCATTTCTATTCGGAAATCGTCCAAAGGATGACCAGAAATATAGATGCCTACAACCTCTTTTTCGCGCGCCAATTTTTCCATCGTCCCCCATTGTTCACATGCTGGTAGTTCAGGTTCTGGAAATTGTACTTCACTCGCTTCACCAAACAAACTGACCTGAGCAGAATTTTTATTTTCTTGGTATTTATTGGCAAATTTTATGGTTTTTTCTAAAAACGTTACCCCATCACCTTCCTCATAAAAATATTGAGCACGGTGGGTATTGGAAAAACAATCGAAACTTCCAGCATTGGCCAAATTTTCAAATGCTTTTTTGTTGGCGGCACGCAAATCTATCCGTTTGGCCAAATCAAAAATAGAACGGTATGGGCCCTCGCTTTTACGCTCGTTTACAATGGTTTTGACTGCGCCATGCCCCACCCCTTTTATGGCGCCCATACCAAAGCGAATGGCGTTGTCTTTGTTGACTGAAAATTTGTAATAACTTTCATTGACATCTGGCCCCAAAACCTTCATTTTCATGCGTTTGGCTTCTTCCATAAAAAAGGTAACTTGTTTGATGTCGTTCATGTTGTTGGACAGTACGGCTGCCATATATTCTGCGGGGTAATGCGCTTTGAGGTAGGCCGTTTGGTAGGCAATCCACGCATAACAAGTAGAGTGCGATTTGTTGAAGGCGTAACTGGCAAATTTTTCCCAATCGGTCCAAATTTTTTCTAATTTTTCTGCGGCCAACCCTTTTGCTGTTGCTTGAGCAATAAATTTTGGTTTCATTTTGTCCAAAACAGTCTTTTGCTTTTTCCCCATCGCTTTACGCAGAACATCGGCCTCACCTTTGGTGAAATCGGCCAATTTTTGCGACAACAACATGACCTGCTCTTGATACACCGTAATCCCATACGTCTCTCTCAAATATTCTTCCATTTCAGGAAGGTCATAAGTAATCTCTTCATCGCCGTGTTTTCTGCGGATAAAACTAGGAATATACTCCAAAGGCCCAGGGCGGTACAGTGCATTCATGGCGATTAAATCGGCAAAAACTGTGGGTTTCAAATCCCGCATATGCTTTTGCATTCCGGGTGATTCGTACTGAAAAATCCCTACCGTTTCACCTCTTTGAAAAAGTTCATAAGTCGCCACATTGTCCAAAGGAAAATTTTCTGGATCTAATTCAATGCCATGCTTTGCTTTAACAATTTTGACGGTGTCTTTGATGAGCGTTAAGGTTTTCAGACCCAAGAAATCCATTTTCAATAGCCCTGCATCTTCTACCACCGAATTGTCAAACTGAGTGACATACAGCTCTGAATCTTTTGCCGTAGCAATGGGTACATAATTGGTAATATCCCCAGGCGTGATGATGACCCCACAGGCATGAATTCCTGTATTTCTAAGCGATCCTTCCAATACTTTGGCTTGATTAACGGTTTCTGCTTCTAGATCGTCCCCTTCTGAAATGTTCAAGAGTTGATTGATGAGTTCCATATCCTCGGCACGGAACTTTTGTTTCAAAACTTTTTCGTCTTCACCAAAAATTTTATTGAGTTTAGACATATTGGGCACGAGCTTCGCAATGCGGTCGGCATCCCCAAGCGGTAAATCCAATACACGAGCGGTATCTCTAATCGAGGATTTGGCCGCCATCGTACCATAAGTTACAATTTGTGCCACTTGGCTTGATCCGTATTTTTTAATGACATAATCCATCACACGACCACGGCCTTCGTCATCAAAATCAATATCAATATCGGGCATACTCACACGGTCTGGATTCAAAAACCGCTCAAAAAGTAAATCGTATTTGATAGGATCAATATTGGTAATCCAAAGGCAATAGGCCACCACAGAACCTGCGGCAGAACCACGACCCGGCCCCACAGAAACATCCATGTTTCGGGCTTCGCGAATAAAATCTTCAACAATCAAAAAATACCCTGGATAACCCGTCTTTTCAATGGTTTGCAATTCAAAATCTAAGCGTTCTTTAATCTCATCAGTCAGTGTACCATAACGCTTTTTGGCGCCTTCATAGGACAAATGACGGAGGTAAGCATTTTCACCGTGATTGGTGCCCTCAGTGGCATCGGAAGGGTGTTCAAATTCTTTAGGAATATCGAATTTTGGCAGCAATACTTCTCTGGCCAATTCAAAGGGTTCTATTTTATCGACTACCTCTTGCATGTTCAAAATCGCATCAGGAACATCTTGAAACAATTGTTTCATCTCCTCTGCCGACTTGAAATAGTACTCTTGGTTGGGCAATCCATAGCGATAACCACGACCACGACCAATGGGGGTAGCTTGTTTTTCGCCATCTTTGACGCACAACAAAATATCGTGAGCATTGGCCTCGGTTTGGTCAATATAATAGGTATTGTTTGTTGCCAAAAGGTTAATCTTATGCTTTTCGGCAAAATTGATTAGAACGGTATTGACATGGTCTTCGTCTTGCTGACCATGACGCATCAATTCAATATAAAAATCTGCTCCAAATTGTGCTTTCCACCACAACAACGCTTCTTCGGCTTGGTGCTCACCAACATTCAAAATTTTGGACGGTACCTCGCCATATAAATTACCTGAAAGTACAATCAAATCGTCTTTGTATTGCTCGACAATACCTCGGTCGATACGCGGCACATAGTAAAACCCATCGGTAAAGGCCAAAGAAGACATTTTGACCAAATTTTGATAGCCCTTTTTATTTTTGGCTAAAAATACCATTTGATAGCCATTGTCTTTTTGGGATTTATTGGTGTGGTCTTCACAAACAAAAAATTCGCTACCCACAATGGGTTTGATGGGCTTTTGATGAAACCCCTCGCCTTCGGCTTCGGCGGTTGCTTTGCGCTGGGCCAAAGACTTGTTGTGTATGCCTATTTCTTTTACAAAATGAAATGCGCCCATCATATTGCCATGATCGGTAAGGGCAACGGCAGGCATCCCCGCTTCGGCAGTGGCTTTAACCAATTTTTTTATACTGATGGTCGATTGTAAAATCGAAAATTGAGAGTGGTTATGTAAGTGCACCACTGGAGCATCCGCCAATTCAGTCGAAATTTCGCTGGTGATTGGTGGTGTGGTTTGTTCTTGTTTTTTGGTCTGTTCAACAAGTTTGGCCGCGGCTTTTTTTAGATTGACATGCTTGAGCCCCAAAGGCGCAATACCATCGGGGTTTTGGGTTTGAAAATCTTGCAGATAATCAGGTGCTGCTTGCAACTGGTCTGTGGTATAAATCCCTTGACGCAACAGTTCCAAAAAACAACGGGTAGTGGCCTCGACATCGGCGGTGGCGTTGTGGGCTTCTGCAAAAGGAGTCCCAAACAATTTTTGGTGCAATTCGGTAAGGGTAGGCAATTTGAACTTGCCGCCACGCCCCCCTGGCAATTGGCATAAATTGGCGGTGGTTTCGGTACAGGTGTCCAAAACCGGCATACTGTTGAGCGGTGTTTCGACCTGCATACGGTGGTACTCGCAACCCATGATGTTGAGGTCAAAGCCCACATTTTGACCGACTACAAATTTGGCTTTGGCCAGTGCGCTGTTAAATTTTTCGAGAACAACAGCCAACGCTTCCCCTTGTGCGGTCGCCAATGCGGTAGAAATCCCATGGATCTGCTCGGCGTCGTAGGGAATATTAAACCCCTCTGGACGAATAAGGAAATCTTGATGCTCGATACAATGGCCCATAGCGTCGTGCAATTGCCATGCGATTTGGATACAACGCGGCCAATTGTCGGTGTCCGTAAGGGGCGCATTCCAACGTTTTGGAAGCCCTGTGGTTTCGGTATCAAAGATTAAATACATGGCAAAAATTTGTGCTTAAAATAGGACAATAAATATAGTATTATTTTAAGCAGTTGGGGGTGGTTTTTTTTAAGGATTTATAAACAATTAAAAAAAAGTTACTCAAAAATGTGACTTTTTGAAAAACTATGTGTCTATAGTATTGAGGGGGATGAGTTTTTGGAATTAAAAATTAAATTATGAAACAAATTATTTTATGTTCACTACTATTTTTTGTGACGAGTGGTTGTAAAAACAACTACAAGAAATTACAAGATTATATTAAGTCAAATAATATAAACGAAATAGAAAACATTGTTAAAAGTGGAAAAGTCAATTTAAACAAACCTTTGCCTAATGGAGAGTTCCCACTAATATTTTCAATAGAAAAGGACAACTATTTAACGACAAAAACCTTAATTGAATTTGGTGCATCGACTAACAATTACGGAGATACAATTCCATTATTTTTTGCAGTAAAAAATGATAATCTACAAATTATAAATTTATTGATCGATAACAATGCTGACATCTCAAAATTAAATGGTAAAAATCAAAATTTGTTGTTTTATACTAAAAGTAAAAAAACTGCCAAATTACTCATAGGTGAGCTAAATGTAAATCAACAAGACACACTAGGTGAGACCCCTTTATTTAGTGCTATTAAAAATAACAACAAAGAAATGATTGACTTGTTTCTAAACAAAAAAGGTGTAGATATTTATAAAAAAAATAATACTGGTACGAGCATATTAGATTTAGCTAAAGACAAAAAGAACAATGAATTAATCAACATTTTAAACAAAAGAAAAAGATATGATAATTGGCCTCAAAAAGGAGATGTAGTTTATATATATGGAGATTTGAATGGAACTTTTTTTAACACCTACAAGGGAATCGTAAAAAAAGTCGTTGTAGAAAATGGTCATAAATATGTATATGTGGGCAGTAGTAAACGAAAATTCAGAGTAAATCAAAAAGCTTTTAGATATAAAAAATCCCTAATCAACTACTGGACAAGGAATGGATATAGATATAACGGGTATTAACAGAATACCTCGCTTACTACTCATAGCCAAACCGTTGTACACAATAAAGAAAATGAAAAAGTTCTATTTTATAATTATCTGTTTTTTGACAATATTATTTGTGTCTTGTTCCAAAAGCATTATTTTAAATGGGACTTATCAAAATAATATTTCTCCTTTCGGACTTTCTGCTTATGAAGTAACATTCGAAAATAATGGAGTTTGTAATTTTAAAAGCAAAAGCCATCTTCAAAATACAGTTGAGTTAAAAGGAAAATATACTATTAAAAGTGGCAGAGTATACATACGCTTTATCGAGCCAAAAAAAAACAAATTAATAGTTGATGAATTGACTTGGACTGCTCATGACGAATACGAATCTTATGAGTTGAAAAAAGAAAAAGGAATTGAATTTCACTATAAGTACTTAATCGAAAACCAAAAACTCTACGTTTACAGAGTAGATAATGGAAAATTGGTTAAAAAAGTTGAACACTACAATAATGAAAAAGGAAGACTCAAAACTGAATATTATTTACAAAAATCAATGAAAAATTAGAGTGGCCAACAACAGCTATAAGTAATTACCACAACTCGCCTATCCTTCGGCAAGCTCAGGACTGGCTTCTGAAAATCCTTGTTTCGACTGTTTTTGAGTTTATCGAAAAAAGCTCAACAACAGCTATAAGTAATAACCCCCCTACTCCGTATACTTTAAATTATAAAACACCCCTTCGGAAAAGTTTAAATATTTGGTACCCGTACTGTCGTATGCATTAAAATAAAAGCTGCCTTTAAGGGTTTTGTTGCTGGCATTTACTTCTTCTATCGTCACTTGGCCATCGGCCAAATATACAGGGTATTCTACACCATTGTTTTGGGTAGAATAGGTGGTGTTTTCTTCTGTAAAGGTTACTGTAGCCAATGCGCCTTCCCCAAGGGTATAGTTACCCACTGTAGCGGAGGGTAAACTAATCATCATCGTGCCAACTCCATCACTGCCCGAAATGCTAAGCACACCAGACGCTTGAACGGTCGCTGAACGCACCGTAGAGCGCCATACAAAATCGCCCTGCTGTAGCCCCTGAAACGCGGGCGTACTGGATTGGATATTGTCTTGACAGCTTAAAAAAGATAAAGACAGCGCAACGGCAAAAAGAAAATACTTCATAAAATTTTTATAAGAACTAGCACTCTAAATCGCTAAGATCACCAACCAAAAATATAAAAAATAAATGAATGTTTTTGTATTGAAAAAATATACTATATTTGCCGCTCATTAATAACAGAGGTCGAGTACCTCACAAATTAATTTTTATGCCTGTAAAACTAAGATTACAAAGACACGGAAAAAAAGGAAAACCATTTTATTGGATCGTTGCTGCGGATTCGCGCTCGAAAAGAGATGGACGTTTTCTTGAAAAACTAGGAACGTACAACCCGAACACCAATCCTGCACAGATTGAACTTAACGTTGATGGTGCAGTACAATGGTTAGAAAAGGGTGCACAACCCACAGACACTACACGCGCCATTTTGTCGCACGAAGGTGTATTGTTGAAAAAACACCTTGCTGGTGGTGTGAAAAAGGGTGCTTTGACGGAAGAACAAGCGGAAGAAAAATTCCAAGCTTGGGTAACTGAAAAGCAAGCCAAAACTGACGCCAAAAAATCGGATCTCCTAAAAGCTAAAGAAGCTCAGCAAGCTAAAGCATTGGCTGCAGAAAAAGCGGCTAATGAAGCGCGAATTGCTGCCGCTGCACCTGTAGTGGAAGAAGCAACTGAAGAGCTAGCTGAAGAAACAACAGAAGCGTCTAGCGAAGAAGAATAAACTATTTATTTTTTATATCTTTAAAACCTGACTTTGGTCAGGTTTTTTTTTGAACTTTTATGAAGAAGGAAGATTGTTTTTACCTCGGTAAAATTGTAAAAAAGTACAGCTTTAAAGGGGAAGTACTGCTGAAACTTGACACCGACCAACCCGAGATTTACGAACAGCTTGATGCCCTGTTTTTGGACCTCAACCACAGCTTGATTCCCTATTTTATTGAAAAAGCACAACTGCATAAATCAGATTTGTTGCGCATAAAATTTGAAGATGTGTCCACGGAAGGGGCCGCAGAAGAATTGCTTAAAAAAGAGGTTTACCTTCCCCTAAACTTACTGCCCAAATTGGAAGGCAACCGCTTTTATTATCATGAAGTCATCGGTTTTGAGGTGATTGACAAAAATTTTGGTTCTGTTGGGGTTATTTCAGGCATCAATGACACTACCGCACAAGCCCTTTTCGAAATAGACCGAGAGGGTACAGAAGTTCTTATTCCTTTGAACGATGACATCATTCGTAGCGTAGACCGCAACAAAAAAACGGTGACCGTCCATACACCACCAGGACTTATTGATTTGTATCTCGAATAATGGCCTTGGAAGCATTTCAATTCAAACAATTTAGTGTGGCACACGATCGGTGTGCGATGAAAGTAGGTACAGATGCTGTTTTGCTTGGTGCTTGGGCAACTGTAGACCATCGGCCAAATGCGATTTTGGATATTGGTGCAGGATCGGGGATTTTGGCCCTTATGCTCGCACAACGCAGTGCTGCAGAGCTTATTGATGCTCTCGAAATTGATGCCTCAGCTTATGCGCAATGTGTGGCAAATTTTGAACAATCACCATGGGGCGATCGGTTGTTTTGCTACCACGCTAGTTTGGAAGAATTTACAGAAGAAATCGAAGACAAATACGACCTTATTGTGTCGAATCCTCCATTTTATACCAACCCTTTTGACACACAAAATGATGCTCGAAATAGGGCTCGTTTTGAACACGCTATGCCATTTAAACATCTTGTTGCCTCAGTTGAGAAATTACTGTCCAACGAGGGTCAATTTTGCGTCATAATCCCCTACAGTGCAGAAAAAACGTTTTGTACTTTGGCACAAGCACATGGGTTATTTTGCCACAACATAGTGTATGTGCGTGGCGAAAAACAAGGCGAAATAAAGCGTTGTTTGATGGCGTTTTCATTTGAAAAATGTCAAACAGATGCCCAAGAAATGTATCTCGAAGAGGGACGCCACAGCTACAGCGCAGCCTACAAAAGCCTGACAAAAGAATTTTATTTAAAATTCTAAACTATATAAATTTATAAGTAAATTTGTTGTGTAGAAAATTGATTTTTAGTTGTTTTTTCTATGAAATGATTACATAAAAAACGTTTTGTATGAAACCAGACCTCTTTGAAGCACCCGATTATTACAATTTAGACGATTTGTTTAGTGAAGAACACAAACTTGTTCGTGATGCTGCACGCGAATGGGTCAAGAGAGATGTCTCTCCTATTATTGAAACCTATGCGCAAAAGGCCGAATTCCCAAAACAAATTATTGGTGGGCTGGCAGAAATAGGTGCCTTTGGCCCCTATATTCCAGAAACCTACGGTGGTGCAGGTTTAGATCAAATTTCATATGGACTGATCATGCAGGAAATTGAACGTGGCGATTCTGGAGTACGCAGTACCGCTTCTGTGCAATCTTCTTTGGTGATGTATCCAATCTGGAAGTATGGAAACGAAGAACAACGTCAAAAATATTTGCCTAAACTTGCTTCTGGAGCATTCATGGGTGCTTTTGGACTCACCGAACCCAACCACGGAAGTAATCCTGGGGGTATGACTACAAACTACAAAGACATGGGCGACCATTTCTTGCTGAATGGTGCAAAATTATGGATTTCCAATGCGCCTTTTTGCGATGTTGCAGTCGTATGGGCCAAAAATGAAGAAGGCCGTATTCATGGGCTTATTGTCGAACGTGGTATGGAAGGATTTTCTACGCCAGAAACCCACAACAAATGGTCGTTAAGAGCCAGTGCAACGGGTGAGCTTATTTTTCAAGATGTAAAAGTGCCTAAAGAGAATTTACTACCCAATAAATCTGGTTTGGGTGCGCCGCTTGGCTGTTTGGATTCGGCACGCTATGGAATTGCATGGGGTGCTATTGGTGCAGCAATGGATTGCTACGATACGGCTTTGCGTTATGCTAAAGAACGTGTTCAGTTTGGAAAACCTATTGCTGGATTTCAACTGCAGCAGAAAAAATTGGCCGAAATGATTACTGAAATCACCAAAGCACAATTGTTGGCCTTTCGATTAGGTCAACTAAAAAATGAAGATAAAGCCAGTTCAGCGCAAATTTCTATGGCCAAAAGAAATAATGTAGATATGGCGCTTAAAATTGCTCGTGAAGCACGACAGATTTTAGGAGGAATGGGCATCACAGGCGAATACAGCATTATGCGCCATATGATGAATCTAGAAAGTGTGGTCACCTACGAAGGAACACATGATATTCATTTGCTTATTACTGGGCTTGATATTACTGGACTCAATGCATTTAAATAAAGAATTTCTCTATTTATTAATCGCTCAAATACTGCTGATCAGTACTACGCTACTGAGCTGTAACCAAAAAGCTGAAGTTCCGTATGTGGAACCCTACAATGCTATTGGCGAAGAAGAAGAAGAAGAAGAAGAAGAGGAAGAAGAAGAAACCACTGGGCGTTCATTCAAGCTTTTGGCTCTTGGCGATAGCTATACCATTGGGCAAAGTGTATGCGCAAGTTGCCGTTTCCCTGAACAACTCAAAGACAGTTTAATCAATAATTTTAATGACCAAGACACTTTTTCCTTAGAAGTTATCGCGCAAACGGGCTGGACTACCAGCAACTTAAAATCTGCTATTGCAAGTGCAAATTTACCCTCAGATTTTGACCTCGTAACACTTTTAATTGGGGTAAATAATCAGTACCAAAACATACTTTTTTCGTTGTATGAAACAGAATTTATCGAGCTTGTGGACACTGCCATTGCATTGGTTGGTGGTGAATCTTCAAGACTAATTGTGGTTTCCATTCCAGATTATGCCTATACCCCTTTTGGACAAAATACAAATCCTGAAACTATTTCTGCGGCGTTAGAAACGTATAATAATTATGCTCAAAATTATTGTGCAGAAAATGGATTGTCCTATGTCTATATTACAGACATTACACAACAAGGACTTAATAATCCTGATTTAGTCGCAACAGATAATCTTCACCCTTCAAGCTTAGCATATACTAAATTTGTAGAGCGTATATTGCCTTTGGCTATTGAAAAATTAGAGTAAGATTATTCTTCTGGGGCTAATTCTATTTCCAAACCTTCTAGTTCGGGTAAAATTTGAATTTGGCACCCCAATCGGCTGTTTGGTTGTACATGAAGTGCTTCGCTGAGCATGGCTTCTTCATCATCAGATTTTTCTGGCAATTCGTGTGTACTTTGGATATAACACTGACAGGACGCACACATGGCCATACCTCCACATATACCAATCGTGCCCTCAGGTGCAAGTTCGTACATCCGTACGACTTCCATAAGGTTGAGGGCCATGTCCGTAGGCGCCTCTACTGTGTGGGCTTTACCCAATCGATCAGTGATTTTTATATGGATATCTGATGAGGACATTAATCAATCGATTTTACAACACTTTTGGGGGCTTCTTTTCGTGAACCATCAAAACCGTCTACACCAGTGACTGTGGTATATTTTAGGACCAAACGCTTTCCCGGATTGATGATTTTGTAGGCGGCTTGACACATGAGTGTGGCCTCATGAAAACCACATAAAATTAGTTTTAACTTCCCTGGATATGTATTGACATCCCCTATGGCAAAAATCCCTGGAATGTTTGTTTGATAATCCAAAGCGTTGTTGACTTTGATGGCATTTTTTTCAATTTCTAATCCCCAATTGGCAATTGGCCCTAGCTTTGGAGATAACCCAAACAGTGGAATAAACGCATCGGTTTCGATACGTTGTGGTGCTTCATCTTTTTTTGTGACTTCGATGGCTTGGAGATGATCATCACCAAAAAGATTGGTAACCTCAGCGGGAGTGATCAAGTTTATGAGGCCTTTGTTTTTGAGTTCTTGAACTTTTTCTACAGAATCCAATGCGCCTCTAAATTCCGTTCTTCTGTGAATTAATGTAACTTCTTTGGCAACGGTACTTAAAAAAATTGACCAGTCCAAAGCAGAATCACCACCCCCTGCAATTACCACACGCTTGTTGCGGTAAACTTCTGGATCTTTAATCATATAGGCTACGCCTTTTTCTTCAAAATTTGAAATATTATCCAAAAGTGGCTTTCGCGGTTCAAAACTTCCCAATCCACCAGCAATAGCCACTACGGGAGCACAATGTTGTGTTCCTTTGTTTGTGGTCACAATGAAAGTTCCATCGGATTGTTTTTCAATGGTTTCGGCACGTTCACCAAGCGTAAAACCGGGTTCAAATTGTTTGGATTGTTCCAAAAGCTTTTCAGTCAAGTCGCCAGCCAAAATTTCGGGATAAGCAGGGATATCGTAAATGGGTTTTTTTGGGTAAATTTCTGAACATTGTCCTCCGGGTTGAGGTAAAGCATCTATGAGGTGACATTTGAGCTTGAGCAAGCCCGCTTCAAAAACAGTAAACAGCCCAGTAGGCCCTGCCCCGATGATGAGAATATCCGTTTTGATCATCTTATGCTTCAATATTGATTACAGATTGAATTTGAGGTGCATATTTTTTAATGGTCATTTCCACACCGGATTTTAAGGTCATTTGATTGACACTACACGAAGAGCATGCGCCAATGAGTTGAACTTTGACCACCTCATCATTTTCAATGGCAATAAGGTTAATGTTACCTCCATCATTTTGAAGAAATGGACGAATTTCATCCAATGCTTTTTCAACGTTTTTTTGCAATTCTTCTGAACTCATAATCGTTTTTATTTATTTTTTTACGGCACTACAACCCGCCATTGTAGTAATTTTTATGGCTTCTGTAGGGGGTAAATTTTTATTGCGTTTGACCACTTCCTGAACCACATTTTGGGTGATGCCTTTAAAAGAAGATTCTAAAGGCGTATTGGACTGCATCGCCGCTGGACGACCAAAATCGCCTGCTTCACGAATACTTTGAACAATTGGTATTTCTCCTAAAAATGGAACTTCTAAATCTGTTGCAAGATGTCTTGCGCCTTCTTGTCCAAATATATAATATTTATTGTCTGGCAGTTCTTCAGGAACGAAATAGGCCATGTTTTCTACGATCCCCAATACCGGTACATTGATGCTGTCTTGTTGAAACATGGCTACTCCTTTTTTTGCATCAGCCAAAGCGACGTTTTGTGGTGTGCTTACCACTACAGCGCCAGTGATGGGCAAAGACTGCATTATGCTTAAGTGAATGTCGCCTGTTCCTGGCGGTAAATCAATGAGTAAAAAATCCAATTCACCCCAAGCGGCATCAAAAATCATTTGGTTGAGTGCTTTGGCAGCCATAGGGCCACGCCACACCACCGCTTGATTGGGTTTTGTGAAAAATCCTATAGATAATATTTTAACCCCATAATTTTCAACAGGTTGCATTTTTGAAGCCCCATCAACTTGAACAGCCAAGGGGCGTTCCTGCGCAACATCAAACATCAAAGGAATGGAAGGACCGTAAATATCGGCATCCAACACCCCGACTTTAAACCCCATTTTGGCCAATGTTACAGCCATATTAGAAGTGACTGTTGACTTGCCTACGCCACCTTTCCCAGATGCTATAGCAACAATGTGCTTTATACCGGGAATGGGCTTCCCTTTAATTTCATTTTTTGGGGTGGACGTTGCTTCAACTTTGACATTGACTTGGATTTTGGCCTTTGGATAAACCAATTCGTGAATGGTTTTCATGATGTCCACTTCGGTGCGCTTTTTGGCTTGAAGACTGGGATTTGAAATGGTTATGTCTACAATAACCTCATCACCAAATACAACGATATTCTTCACCGCCTGACTTTCAATCATGTTTTTCCCTTCACCTGGTACGGTCAAGGTTTTAAGCGCATTTTGTATGTCTTGTTTTGTAAATTTCAAGGTAGATAATTTAGACTTATTCTAAAGGACAAATATACGCTTGATTTGTTAAAAAAGCTAAAGTTCTTTGGCTGGATCCCAAAAAACAACTTCAAAGTTTTGGATTTGATTGTTTTTCACCTCTATGCCTTCACTTTCCAAAAGTTGTTGCATCAGGTTGATGCCTTGAAAATGATGCTTCCCCGTCAGTAGTCCTTTTCTATTGACGACTCTATGCGCAGGCACATCTTTATCGTGCGAAGCCGTCATGGCATAGCCTACAGCTCTTGCGCTCCTGGGTGCAGCCAAATAGGCAGCAATAGCACCATATGAAGTGACTCGACCATATGGAATTTGACGTGCTACAACATAGCATTGTTCAAAAAAATTTAAAGCTTTTGGCATACTAATTTCCGCTAACAAGGTTGATTATAGTCCCCAACGCAACCAATAATGTAATGATTGCGATGGTGTAGTTCATATTTTTTGGGCTAGCTAATTTGGTGTTTTTTAGAGTGTCGAAAAATAAAATGTAGATGTACAAGGCCATAAATGTACCCATCACTGCACCTGAAACATAAGTTCCTACTGTTGTAGTTTCCAAATTCATCCATCCAAACGACAGTAGTGTGGTGACTACATAGGCCTGAAATGGGATGGGAAATATATTTATGGCGGACATAAACAGGCCTTGAAAAAAACGACTTTGTCTACTTTTAATGGCGTGCTCTGGTAGGGTTTTGGTTGATTTTGCAGTGCTAAAAAAATAAGCCGAAATCAACAAAAAAATGACAAACGCCACACGTTTTAAAATCACTGTAACTTCAGGATGCTGATTAAGGTATTTTGCAAAAATGACGGCAATATAGACTTGAATGGCAACAACAACACATACGCCAAAAGAAAACATAAAACTTCTGTTGTGCCCTTCTTTCAAACTGATTTTAGCTGCAGACACATTGAGCAAACCAGGGGGTATGACCCCAATAAAAGCGATCAAAAGACTGATAAAAAAGATAATTGTGTTGTTCAAATGTTAGTTGATTTTGAATCTAATATAAGTAATTGCTTTGTTTTGTTCCAAATACGTTTGTTCATAAAACGTCTGAATGGCTGTTACTTCTTCTGGACTTCCCTCTTGTCGGTACACATCGTGGTTGGCATATTGCACCTCGTGGCCTTGCCCATGCAACAACCCAAGAGTGTAACCATGCATAAATTCACTGTCTGTTTTGAGATGAACAACGCCAGTGTCGTTTAAGATATGTTTGTAGCGTTGCAAAAACGCATCGTTGGTCAAACGGTGTTTGGTGCGTTTGTATTTGATTTGAGGATCGGGAAATGTAATCCAAATTTCATCAACTTCATTTTCTGAAAATATATAGTCTATGAGTTCGATTTGTGTACGAATAAAAGCTACATTAGGCAGTTGTTCTTCTATTCCTGTTTTGGCACCACGCCAAAAACGTGCACCTTTGATATCAATACCAATAAAATTTTTGTTGGGATAACGCTTGGCCAAACCTACCGTGTATTCACCCTTTCCACAACCCAATTCTAAGACCAATGGATTGTTGTTTTTAAAAAACGCTGTACGCCATTTGCCTTTAAATGAAAATTCGGCATCTACAAGTTCTTCGCGCTTGGGCTGAATCACATTGTGAAATGTTTCGTTTTCTCGAAATCTTTTAAGTTTATTTTTACTCCCCACAGGACTTAATTTTCAGCAAAAATAGGGAAATTACGCAGAAGTTATTCCTGTTTTTGAAGTGTAAATGAGAACTCACTTCCTATGCCGTACTTGCTTTCTATAAAGATTTTTTCGTCGTGTGCTTCAACAATATGTTTTACAATGGCGAGCCCAAGACCTGATCCGCCTTCGCTTCGTGCACCGCTTTTGTCTACTCTATAAAACCGCTCAAAAAGACGTGGAATATGTTCTTCTTCAATACCTTCACCATTGTCTGTTATGCGCACCACGACTTTGTCTTCGTTTAATGGCTCTACACTGACTTCTGTGGTTCCATTGTTATGCCCATATTTTATGGAATTGACCAAAAGATTGGTGAGCACTTGTTGAATCCGTTCCATATCGGCATGGACATATACTGAGGAGGTCGAAAGTTCGTCCAATGAAAGCGTGATGTTTTTCTTTTTGGCTTTCATTTCCAATTGTTCAAAGACATTATTTATCAATTCTAAGATGTCAAAATTGGTTTTTTCCAATTTGGCGTCACCAAATTCTATCTTAGTGATCATATCCAAATCTTTGACAATATAGATCAAACGATCGACGCCTTTATCGGCTCTTTTTAAATATTTTTTCAACACTTCGGGGTCTTGCATAGCGCCATCCAAAAGGGTTGAAATATACCCTTGAACGGTAAATAATGGCGTTTTCAATTCATGCGCCACGTTACCCACAAATTCTTTTCTGAATTCTTCTCGCGCACGAAAAGATTCTAACTCCATCTTTTTCAGTCGTGTGTATTTGCTAAGTTCTTTAGATAAAAAATCTAAATCCGTCGAAATAGGCACACTGTTCACTGGCCCTGTTTCAGCTTCTAAAAAAATGACATCATTATAAATTTTTTCAATTCTTTTGAAGATATAGCGATCGACACGGTATTGAAATACAACAAAAGAGAGCACAAAGCAAAATAAAAATGAAAGCGCTATAAATTGCACCTGAAACTCATCAATATAAAACAAAAAAACACTCAAAAAGAGTGTAAGAAAAAACGTCAAAAACAGTGCTGTAATGACTGCAAATTTATAGGTCTTTTTTAGTGATGAACTCATTTGTTTTGATACTTATACCCTACGCCTTTAATGGTTTTAAAGCGTTTGTCACCAAGTTTTTCACGCAGTTTTCGGATATGAACATCAATCGTTCTTCCACCAACAACCACCTCATTCCCCCAAATTTTATCAAGGATATCTTCGCGTTTAAAAACTTTTCCTGGTTTTGATGCCAACAAATATAACAATTCAAATTCTTTACGTGGTAAAATGATATCCTCCCCTTCAAAAATAATTTTGTAGGCCTCTCTATCGATGATCAAATTTTCTAATTCAATAAGGTCTTTGGATGGGCTATCGACTTTGGTATTTAAGCGTCTTAGTAAGGATTTGATTTTGCTTACCAAGACTTTTGGTTTGATGGGTTTGGTGATGTAATCATCTGCACCGGCTTCAAAACCTGCAACTTGCGAATAGTCTTCGCCGCGCGCTGTGAGAAAGGTGATAAGTGTATGTTGAAGTTCAGGTATTTTTCTGATTTGCTCACAGGCCTCAATACCGTCCATTTCGGGCATCATTACATCCAAAATAATAAGGTGGGGTTGTTCTTTTTTGGCTTTTTTTATGGCTTGAAGTCCATTGTTGGCCGTAGATACGTTGTAGCCCTGTGCCGAGAGGTTGTAACTGATGATTTCCAAAATATCGGGCTCATCATCAACCAAAAGAATTTTAACGTTTGAATTGCTCATTTCTTTGTTTAAGATTCATTGTAAAGATATTGAATATGATACAAATTAAAAAAAATGATTCAAGTATTAACGTTAACTTAAACCTAAGGTAACATTATTGCTTTAAAAATTACAAAACTAAGCGTAGAATTTATAAGGTTTGGGTCGACCATATTGACAACTCTTTAATACGCCCTACCCTTTTTTATGGATAGATTAATTTATTGCAAAGTAAAATGTAAATTTCTGTTAAATGGAGGCTTTGGGTTGGTTTTCTTTTGAAAAATCCTTAAAAAAAACTATATTTGAAGACATCAATTATTAAAAAAATTACAATGAAACAATTTTACTTTTTACTTTTTACTTTTTTTGCTTTAAACCTGTCTTTTGGGCAAGTCACTGAATTATACTTCAGTAAATACGGAGAGGGTTCTGGTGATAATAAATTCATAGAAATTTACAATGGAACAGATCAAGAAGTTAACCTTGATAACTATGCATTTCCAAATGTATCTAATGATCCATCAACGCCAGGTGAATACGAATATTGGAACACCTTTACGGCAGGTGCTACCATTGCTGAGGGAGATGTGTATGTTATAGCGCACGGAAATGCAGATCAAGCTATTTTGGATGTTGCTGATCAAACGTTTAACTTCTTGTCAAATGGTGATGACGGTTTTGCTCTTGTTTCAGGAACTGAAACAAGTTACACTGTTTTGGACTGGCTGGGAGACTGGAACGCAGATCCAGGAAGTGGCTGGGCAGTTGCTGGAATTTCCAACGCAACAAAAGATCACACTTTAACAAGAAAATCTACAGTTTGCGGTCCTAACGACAATTGGACTGCCTCTGCAGGTACAACTGCTGAGGATTCAGAATGGATTGTTGGACCACAAAACTCTGGATGGCCTACACTTGGCTCGTTCTCTGGATGTGTTTCTAACCCAGATCCAACGCTAAATATTTCTGCTCCAACCAACAACAGTGAGTTCCCTTCAGGTACGACTTCAGTCACAATGTCTTTATCTGTTTTGGATTTTACAATTGGTGCTACAGGCTCAGGCGCGGATGGTCACATTCACTGGTCTGTGAATGGTGAAAATCAGCCCATGAAATATGATTTATTAGATGAGAATATTAGTGTTTCTGATGGAGAATCTTATACAATATATGTTGAACTTGTGGATGATTCTCATCAGCCCATCACACCAGCAACCAATCAGACAGTTACTTTTACAGTAGCTGAGCCCGATCCTAGTCTTCCCATTTATGAGGGCTTTGATTATTCATTAGGAACTCTCTATGGACCGTGGAGTTACTCCAACTCCGGAGATCAAATTATTGTTGGGTCAGGAAACCTAACATACGAAGCTCTAGAAACATCAACTGGAAACCACGTTACTTTCTCAGGTGCTGGACAAGAAGCTGAATTAAATTTTAGTTCAGTTGGAACAGGAAATGTTTATGCATCATTCCTTTTTCAAGTAACAGATCAAGCTTCAATGACAGATTTAACTGATGGCGGTTACTTTGCAGTCCTTGGTGATTACGATAGTAGATTGTGGGTAAGACCAAATCCAGATGCTAGTGGCACCACATTTGATATTGGATTTGGAAATAGCAATCCACAAACAACCACAGAAACGTATGAAATTGGAGAAACTATTATGATTGTTATGGATTACAATTTAGGCACTGGTACCACACGACTTTGGATAAATCCTACTCAAAGTGATTTATCCTCTTCAACTCCACCCAATGCTAATTTAACAGCTGAGGATGTAAATACGAATGGTGATCCAAATGCATCAAGTATATCTAAATTTATTTTAAGACAAGATAGTAACGGAGAAACACCAGTAATTTTATTTGATGAACTTCGACTCGGCACAACTTGGGATAATGTTACACCTGAAAGTCTATCGCTTAGTGATTCTATTTTGTTGGAAATGACTCTACACCCCAACCCTACTGCTACTGGATTTGTCACCATCAAATCCAACCAAATGGGTGCGGTGCAAGCACAAGTTTTTGATTTGCTTGGAAAAGAGGTCATCAATACTACGGTCAATAATGAACGTATGGATGTATCAAACTTGAATGCCGGTGTTTATGTGGTAAAACTTACGCAAAACAAAAACACAACTACTAAAAAGTTGATTGTTCAATAATTGATTTTTTAAACCATTTTTTAAAGAGCGTTGCATAGCAACGCTCTTTTTATTTTCTTTATTTTTGTGGTGTGTTTGAACAATAATGGACTACAGGTCAATTTTCGATATCAATTCCGAAGCGGCTTTTACCAAAAAAGCCCTTGAGCTATTCAAATTTCAATTTGAAGAAAATCCAGTATACCGTTCTTTTTGTGACCTCTTGTACAAACACCCCAGCGATGTCCAACACTTAGAAGATATTCCCTTTATCCCTATAGAGTTTTTTAAAACCCATAAGGTTGTGTCTTCCACAAAAGATATTCAACAAACCTTTACCAGCAGTGGAACTACTGGCAGTGTGGTAAGCCAACACCACGTGGCCGACCTCAACCTTTACGAAACAAGTTTTCAAAAAGGGTTTTCACACGTTTATGGCAATATAGAAGACTACACCGTTTTGGCCCTTCTCCCCTCTTATTTGGAACGCGAAGGATCTTCTTTGGTTTACATGGTGGAGGATATGATTCAACAATCTAAACATCCCAAAAGCGGGTTTTATTTAGATGATTTAGACGCATTAAAACAAACCCTTCTGGAGCTTGAAGCATCAGGACAAAAAACACTTCTTATTGGTGTGTCTTATGCGCTTTTGGACTTGGTAGAATTTCATCAATTTGATTTAAATCATACCATAATCATGGAAACTGGCGGTATGAAAGGCCGCCGAAAAGAATTGATTAAAGCTGAATTACACGCCATTTTAAAAAAAGGGTTTGGTGTAGATAAAATCCATAGTGAATATGGAATGACCGAGCTTTTGTCACAGGCCTATTCCAAAGGCGATGGCTTGTTTTCTTCACCACCGTGGATGAAGGTGCTCATCAGGGATCCTGAAGACGCTTTAACTGTGCTTTCAAAAGGAAAATCTGGCGGTATCAATATTATTGATTTGGCCAATGTCCATTCTTGTGCCTTTATTGCGACACAAGATTTAGGGAAAATTCATGAAAATGGCACCTTTGAAGTGCTTGGACGTTTTGACCAGTCTGATATTAGAGGATGCAATTTGATGGTGCTTTAAACCGCACGGATAATAAACGTACTGCGTTTTCCACGATTCAAAATGATATAGGTGTCGTTAATTAAATCTGTTGCGCTCAATGTGTACTGTTCATTGACCTTTTCTTTGTTGACCGCAATTGAATTTTCTTTCAAGGCACGTCGTGCTTCTCCGTTGGACGCTAAAAAGCCGGTTTCGGCAGAAAGCGCCGCAATCATATCCAATCCTTCTAAAATTTTAGCTTTGGATACATCGGCTTGAGGTACACCTTCAAAAACATCTAAAAAAGTGGCTTCGTCTAAGGTTTGGATATCTTCTTTGAATGCTTTACTGTATAAAATTTGAGATGCTTTTTCGGCATTTTGACAATCTTCCGCACCATGCACCATAGTCGTGATTTCTTGTGCTAACCGTTTTTGCAATTGACGCAAATGTGGTTGTTCTTTATGCGTTTCAACCAAAGAATTGATCTCTTCTTGCTCTAAAAACGTAAAAATTTTGATGTATTTTTCAGCATCTTCATCACTCGAATTCAACCAATATTGATAGAACTTGTAGGGCGATGTTCTTTTAGGATTAAGCCACACATTTCCACCTTCACTTTTTCCAAATTTTGAGCCATCAGATTTCGTAATCAATGGGCAAGTAATGGCAAATCCTTTGCCATTTCCAATACGTCTTATCAATTCTGTACCTGTAGTAATATTTCCCCATTGGTCGCTTCCTCCCATCTGAATGGTACACTTGTGGGCTTGATATAAATGTAAAAAATCGTACCCCTGAACCAACTGATAGGTGAATTCTGTAAAACTCATCCCTTCATTGCTATCCGATGAAATTCTATTTTTTACAGAATCTTTAGCCATCATATAATTGACCGTAATATGCTTACCTACATCACGAATAAAATCCAAAAACGAAAAGTCTTTCATCCAGTCGTAATTGTTGACCATCAATGCTGCATTGGGCTGATCGCTTTCAAAATCTAAAAAATGTGCCAACTGCTTTTTGATGGCTTCTTGGTTATGGCGTAGTGTTGCTTCGTCCAATAAATTTCGCTCTGCAGATTTCCCAGAGGGATCACCAATCATGCCTGTTGCACCGCCAACTAAAGCCACAGGTTTGTGCCCACACCGCTGATAATGTGCCAACAACATTATGGGTACCAAATTCCCAATGTGTAAAGAATCTGCTGTAGGATCAAAGCCCACGTATGCCGCACGCATGTGTTCCAAAAGATGTTCTTCTGCACCTGGCATAACATCATGAATCATTCCTCTCCACTTCAGTACCTCTATAAAATTATTGGTCATTTTTAAAATTTTGTTCAACAAAGATAAAAGATTCAGTCATGCTGAGAAAAGAAAAATCAGTAATTTCGCAGCATGGTTTTAGTTACAGGCGGTACAGGACTTATTGGGAGTCATTTGCTCTATAAATTGACACAACAAGGTGAAAATGTTAGAGCCACCTACAGAGTGGGTTCTGACCTCGATCAAGTAAAGGTTGTTTTTTCTTATTATTCGGATGATTCGGAAAATTTATTTAAACAAATCGAATGGGTAGAAGCCGACCTTAATGATATTCCAAAACTAACGCTTGCATTCGAAAATATCTCGCATGTTTACCATTGTGCCGCATTAATTTCTTTTGATCCTTCAGATTATAAATTACTCCGTAAAACAAACATTAAGGGTACGGCAAATATTGTCAATTTGTGTAGTGCTTTTTCAGTAAAAAAACTGTGTTATGTGAGCAGTATAGCGACTTTGGGGTACAATCCTAAGCGGATTGATGAGGAAACCCACTGGAGCGGAAATCAAGACCAAAGTGTGTATGCCATATCAAAATATGGTGCCGAAATGGAAGTTTGGCGCGGAACTCAGGAAGGCATTTCAACGGTAATTGTGAATCCAGGTGTCGTACTTGGGCCAGGATTTTGGTCTTCTGGTAGTGGATTGTTGTTTAAAATGGCAAAAAAAGGAAAGAGCTACGCTACGAAGGGGATCACGGGTTATGTTGCTGTTCAAGATGTGACAACCGCAATGGTGGAATTGATGAATTCGTCAATTGAAAATCAACGGTATATATTGGCTGATGCTCATCTATCTTACCTAGAAATTATGCAAATGATTTCAAAAGAACTCAACAGAAAACCACCTACAAAAATTGCATCATCATTTTCACTTGCACTGGCTTGGCGTATGGACTGGCTAGCATCAAAACTATTAGGAAGAAAAAGAAGGTTGACCAAACAATTGAGTATAAGTTTGCAAAAAAAATCTGTTTACAGTTCCGAAAAAATAAAACAAGATTTGGAAGGATTTACCTTTACCCCAATTACTGATTTTGTTTCCGCAACGTGTCGTATCTTTTTGAAGGAAGTCTGTTCTTAGGGCTAAGCTTTTTTTGTCCATATTTCATCACGGTGAATGAGTCTGGTTTTATGGTTTTGGCTTTCCGGATAGAATCGCGTTGTTTCTTTTCTTTAGCCATCAAATCTTCCATTGTTTTTTTGTCCAACTCCAATTTTTCTTTCAGACGTTCATATATGGAGGC
>CBFHQL010000025.1:0-19029 GCA_965658025.1 Flavobacteriaceae bacterium
TTTATGTTGGAGTACAACGATCTCAAGACAGGACAACCCAAACAACTCAAAGCACATTTTAGCTTGAAACGGTAATAAATTTTAATTTTCACCGTTTTATTACTACATTTGATGGATAATCTCATAATCCCAAATTATGAAGTACCTACGTTTTCTTACAGTGTTGTGGCTATTTTCTATCTTAAGTTATGGACAACAGATTATTGACGTAAACAGCAGCACTGATGCGGAGTCTTCCTACGCTCCAGAACAGCTTGTCAAAGATATTTTAATTGCAAGTGCTTGTAGTGCAATATCCAATTTCACAAGCCAAGTAAACGGACAGCCAACGGATTTATCCACCAAAAGCTACGGCTATTTTAAAAAACCAACAGGAAGTTCTTTTCCTTTTGACCAAGGGATTATTTTAACAACAGGAATTGCAAAAGTGGCGGGAAGCCCCACAACAGGACCTATTTTAAGTAATACGAATAATCTTCCTGGAGATGCAGATTTAGAAAATGCTCTGGGAGTGTCAGCTACTGCTGATGCAACTTATTTTAAATTTTATTTTATTCCGCAAGTGAATGAAATTAGCTTTCGCTACATTATGGCCTCTGAGGAATATGATGGTGTAACAGAATGCCAATATGCCGATAGTTTTGCTTTTTTACTGAGAGAAGTGGGCACCCCAAATTATACCAATTTAGCTGTATTGCCTGATGGTACACCGGTTAGTGTGACCAATATTAACAATTCTCCAGCTTGTGGTAGTAATTCACAATATTTTGAGGGGTATGACCCCAATACGACCAACTATGGCGGCCATACCAAAGTGTTGACCGCAAAATCTACAGTAACGATTGGAGCGACCTATGAAATCAAGCTCGTCGTTGCCGATCAAGGAGATAGTGCATATGATTCAGCGATATTTTTGGAAGCAGGAAGTTTTAATATTGGTGGGGATTTAGGGCTAGACCAAACCATAGCCAATGGAAACCCAGGATGTGTTGGCACGCCCATAACTTTAGACGCACAACTGAGTAATACAGGGCTTACATTTACATGGTATAAAGATGGTGTTATTATTCCAGGAGCATACAATTCAACTTTAGACGTAACTACGGATGGCACCTATAAATTTACAGCGAGTTCAGGAACTGGTGGGTGTACCGCCACAGACGAGGTGGTTGTAGAATTTGCGACTCCCCCTGTAATTGACCAATCTCCAGATGATATTTTGATGTGTGATACGGATGATGATTTGATTGTTCAATTTGATTTTACGGCCAATGCGGCCTTAGTATTAGGCAGTCAGACTGCGGCTAATTTTATCATCACGTACCACAGCACCCAAGCCAATGCCCAGAATAATCAGTCGCCTTTACCTATTCCTTACTCCAATACCCAACAACACGAGACCATTTGGTTACGTATTGCCGACAACACCCAAAGTTGTTATAGAGTCACAAGCTTTGACATAGAAGTCCAAAGACAAGCGGTGGCCAATACGCTTACCGATTATGAATTGTGTGATGACGCTACTGATGGGGATGATACCAATGGCATTACTACTTTTGATTTAACGACCAAAAACCAAGAGCTATTGGGGACACAACCCGCAGCGAATTTTACAATTACCTATTACAATACACAGGCAGAGGCCAATGCAGGGACTGCAGGAACGGAACTCAACACCACGCTACAAAATACCTCAAATCCACAAACGGTTTATGTGCGTATTGAGAACAACAACAATGCCAACTGTTACGACACCACTTCTCTTGTATTGCGTGTAAATCCATTGCCTCAAATTGCTCAATCCCCAGAAGATATTTTGATGTGTGATACGGATGATGATTTGATTGTTCAATTTGATTTTACGGCCAATGCGGCCTTAGTATTAGGCAGTCAGACAGCGGCTAATTTTATCATCACATACCACAGCACCCAAGCCAATGCAGAAAATAATCAGTCGCCTTTACCTATTCCTTACTCCAATACCCAACAACACGAGACCATTTGGTTGCGTATTGCCGACAACACCCAAAGTTGTTATAGAGTCACAAGCTTTGACATAGAAGTCCAAAGACAAGCGGTGGCCAATACGCTTAGCGATTATGAGTTATGTGATGACGCTACTGATGGGGATGATACCAATGGCATTACTACCTTTGATTTAACGACCAAAAATCAAGAGCTTTTGGGGACACAACCTTCAGCGAATTTTACAATTACCTATTACAATACACAGGCAGAGGCCGATGCAGGGACAGCAGGGACGCAAATCAACACCACGCTACAAAACACGTCTAATCCACAAACGGTGTATGTACGCATAGAAAACAACAACAATGCCAACTGTTACGACACGACCTCACTCGTATTGCGCGTAAATCCATTGCCTGTAGTAACTTCGGAGGTAACTTTAAAACAGTGTGACACAGATACTGATGGGTTTATTCCGTTTAATTTAACGGAAGCCAATATTTTGATTTCCCAAAACCATGCACAAGAAGTCTTTACATTTTATGAAACTCAAGCTGATGCCGAAGCTGATGTAAGTCCAATAGCCAATGTTACAGCATATACAAACCAGACAGTAACCAATGATGTAGTCTTTGCGCGGATAGAAACCAATAAAGGATGTCACAGAACAGCCAAAGTGAAATTGCTTGTTGGTGCTACACAATTAAGCAATACATTTCATTTGAATTATGAAGTATGTGACGATAAACAAGTAGATAATGATGACACCAACGGCGTGGCGGCATTTGATTTTAGTGATGCGACGGCCCTAGTGATGGCACAACTTCCACAAAGGCAAAATTTAACGGTCAATTATTATGAAACTCAAGCCGATGCACTTGCCGAGTTGAACCCTATCCCAGATATATCAAATCATAGAAACACAAATGCTCCGGGAACACAAGATATTTATATTCGTGTAGATAGTGATGATTTAAATGCTTGCCTTGGACTTGGTCATCACATCACATTGAAGGTACGTCCATTGCCACAAAAACAAACGATTCCCAATTATGTTTTATGTAGTGATACCAACACCACAAGTTTTGATTTGACAACAATGGCAGCGGCTGTTCAAGGTGGTCAAACAGAGAATCTTCATATTACCTATCATTTAAATGAACAGGATGCGATAAATAATATTTCCATACCAAATCCACAAACCTATACGAATATTTCAAACCCTCAAACCATTTTTGTTCGAGTGCATTTTGACCCGAATAACAATCAACAGCTAGATCAGGGAGAATGTGTCCGTACCGATATAAGTTTTGATGTGCAGGTAAATTTAAATCCAACGGTGCATACTCCAGACCCCATTAGGGAATGTGGAACTGACTTTACAACAGCATTTGATGTAACGCAAAGAGAAACCCAAATTACTGGTGGAGATACTTCTATTCAGTTGAACTATTTTAGTACAATGGCAGACCTAAACAACAACACCCCAATTGCAAATCCAACGCAATATGCACCAAACCAACAATATAAAACTGTTTTTGTTTTGGCCGAAGGACAAAATAAATGTACCAAGATTGTCGAATTGGATTTAGAAATTATTTTATATGATAACTTCAACAATTCACCTACTGCTATTGAAGAATGTGAAGTAGATAATGATGGTTTTGATGCGTTTGATTTGACGATAAGGGAGACACAAATTTTAAATTCTTTGGATCCAGCCAAGTTTGAATTCACCTATTATGAATCAAAAAATGATGCCGACCAAGGCAATACAAACCATATAAAAACCCCGACTAATTTTACCAATACCACACAATTTAATCAAACGATATATGTTCATGTCAAGCCCAAAGACAACCATTGTTTTCAGGTCATTCCTTTGGAAATAATTGTCAATCAAGTTCCAGAGATTGGTATTGAGGATCGTTATTTAATATGTTTTGATGCGGCAGACCAACTTGTACACCCCAAAGGCAATACTGCTTTGGCTATTCCTCCAATAGACACATCGTTGAATCCCACAAATTACTCGTTTCAATGGTATGCAGGGACTGAAAATGAGGTTATAGATGACCCCAAGGCAGTTATCCTTCAGGGAGAAATCAATCCAAAACATCATCCTGTAAAAGCAGGAAATTATACGGTAGTGGTTACCAATAAAACCACACTGTGCCGCATTTCTGCAAGTACCGTTGTCATAGAATCATTTCCACCAGAGTCTATTACCACAAAAATTTTACATCCTGCTTTTACAAGCCCTAATGAAGTGCAAGTAGATGTTAAAGGAAGAGGGGACTATGAATTTGCGCTTGACGACGGACCTTGGCAAAAGAATAATATTCTAAAAAATGTCCACTATGGCATGCACACTATCTATGTGCGCGATCGCTATGGTTGCGCTATTGAAAAAGTGAAAATCAATATCATTGACTATCCAAAATATTTCACACCAAATGGCGATGGTTATCACGACACATGGAATATTAGCAGCTTGAGGCATCAAGCTAACGCAAAAATTTATATATTTGATAGATACGGCAAATTGCTTAAAGAAATAAGACCAGCCGGTGAGGGATGGAATGGCACCTTTAATGGACAGCCAATGCCCACTACGGATTATTGGTTTGTTTTGGAGTATTATACAGAAGAGTTAAATTCCTTGAAGCGATTTAAAGCTCATTTTACCTTGAAAAGATAAATTTAAATGAAATTAACCAAAAAAATTACTTTCTTACTCTTACTGTATTTTTCTATTCATGGGTTGCAAGCACAAGAAGGACTACCTATATATTCGGATTATCTGACCGATAATTACTATTTGATACACCCCTCAATGGCAGGGGTAGCCAATTGTAATAAAGTCCGTTTGACAGGTAGACAACAATGGTTTGGACAAGAAAATGCACCAAGTTTACAAACCTTAAGCATCAATGGGCGAATAGGGGATTCACAATCTGGTGTAGGGGCGATTGTTTTTAACGACCAAAATGGATACCATTCACAAACTGGGGCTTATTTGACTTATGCACATCACTTGATGTTTTCCAGGAATACAATTGATCTGAATATGCTATCTTTTGGGCTAAGCGCTGGAATGATTCAGTACAAGCTGGACGAAACGGCCTTTGTAGAGTTCGATCCTATCATTGCAGGAATAGAACAAAGCGCAACAGACTTCAATGTTGATTTTGGATTTTCCTACCATTTTATTAATTTTTATGCTCATGCAACCATAAAAAATTTGCTTAAAAATGAAGGGGTAAATATTAACGAACAAGGCGTTAGTTATGATAATATAACAACTTATCTTTTTTCTGTTGGTAATATATTTTCAAAACTTGGTAGCGATTGGAGTTTTGAACCCTCAGTTTTATTTGCTTACAAGGACGCCACGCAAGAATCATTCATTGATGCAAATTTTAAAGCATACCGTGATTTAGAATTTGGTTCTGTTTTCGCTGGAATTTCATACCGAAGAAGTTTTGACGGCGCAGAGTATATAGATGGGAATTCTATAAGCAGTCAAAAGCTTCAATATTTTACGCCACTTGTTGGGATAGAGTACAACAATTTTATGTTTGCATATACCTATTCGTATCAAGCCAATTCGGTTGTGTTGGGTAATGGTGGACATCATCAACTTACCTTAGGATTTAATTTTGGCTGTAGGAAAGAGAAATATGATTGTGAATGTCCAAGTATAAATTAGATTTTATTTTAATTTTTGGATGGCTGTTTTTTCCCAACCCATCAAGCTAGCCATGACATTTCTAGAACCATTCGTAAAAAAAGTGTGATTTCCTGAAGCGTTAATCGTATTTAGGAGGTTGTTTTTTTTTAGTATCGCTGCTGTTTGTCTTGCGATCGCTGGGGCAGATTCTATAATTGTTATTTCTTGGGGTAAAATTTTCTTTAGTATAGGATTTAAGAAATGGTAGTGTGTGCACCCTAGCACCAAACAATCGATATTGGCATCAAGCATTGGTGATACGTATTTTTGGAGTAATTGTTCCATTTCCTTTGAATACAACCCTCCTGCCTCGATAAGCTCTACAATACCGTTACCTTCTTGTTCTACTACTTTTAAATCTCTGGTATAACGTCGTGAAGTTTCATGAAACAATGCACTGCTCAGGGTTCCTTTTGTTGCCAAAATCCCTATGGCATTTGTTTTGGTATTAAATGCAGCTGGTTTTATAGCGGGTTCAATCCCTACAAAAGGGATTTCGTAGTGCTTACGTAAATATGAAATAGCATTAGTGGTTGCTGTATTACAAGCTACGACAACGATTTTCGCACCTTTACTGAGTAACAACTCGGTATTTATTATACAGCGCTTTAGAATTGCTTCTTTTCCTTTTGTGCCGTAGGGGGCATATTTTGCATCTGAAATATAAAGTGTAGATTCTGAGGGTAAAAGTGCGCTAATCTCTCTCCAAATTGAAAGTCCACCAGCTCCAGAATCAAAAATACCTATAGGATTTGTGCTCATACTTACAAAAATAAAAAAGCTGCTCACATTGGAACAGCTTTTCAAAAAGTATTTTATGAGGTTCTTAAAACCCTAATTCAGCTTTAACATCTGCAAGAAGGTCTTTTCCATTGGCCATAATGACGCCTTGACCTTGAGAAGAATCAAGAATGTAGTCAAATCCTTGGGCGTTGCCAACCTTAAGGATTGCATTTTTCGCTTTCTCTGTGATAGGTCTCAAAAGATCCAATTCTTTTTTCTGCAAATCTTGTTGCGCTTGTGCTTGATACTGACGTATACTTTGTTCCATACTCTGTACTTCTTGAAGGCGTTTTCCATTTTCTTCATCAGTTTTTGTAGAAGATTCTGCATCATATTGCGTAATCTTATTTTGCAACTCAGTAGCCATGGCTTGAATATCTGTTTCGTAGGTTTTAGCCAATTTCTCTAATTCAGATTTTGCACTTTTCATATCTGGCATAGATTCTACCAATTCCTGTGTATTAATGTGTGCAACTTTGGATTGTGCTTGAGCAGTAAAGCTAAATGCGATGATAAGTGTTGCTGCTAAGAGTAGGTTTTTTAAATGTTTCATTTTTCTAGTTATATATTAAAATTTACTTTCTATTGTTTTTGATGCTGTCGCGTCTGCGTTTTTGTGCTTCTAATTTTGCTTTTCGCTCCGCTAAAATACGTTTTTTCTTTTCTTCTAAAGCTTTTTTTCGCGCTTCTCTATCGCTAATGGCTTTATTTGTTTTTTCATCACTTTTAACGTCTTGTTTTTTGTTAGTTTCAGACTCAGTTACTTTTTCTTCTTCGTCTTCTTCTTCTGGAGTTTGAGCTTCTTTTTTGGTATTCTTGTTCTGTTTTTCAGCACGGGCTTTTTCTCTGGCTTCTTTTGCTCTCTGCTTTTTTTCTTCAATTTCTTTTTTCCTTGCTGCACGCTTAGCTTCCAGTTCTTCTTTGCGTTTAGCTAATGCTTCTTTGCGTTTTGCGTTGCGCTCGTCAATCAGTTTCTGACGCTCATCCTTCCCTGCATCTACTTCAACTATATTGTCTTCTTCTTCAGCAGCTTTGCGTTCTTTTTTACTTTTTACTTGTTCGCGTTTTGCACTTCTATTTATTGTCCGCAGGACTTGTTCGCTTATGTCGTATCGGTCCGCAGAGTATAGCATGACAACATCTGCTGATTTGTCAAAAATAAAGTCAAATTTCTTTGTTGTGGCAATTTCTTGAACAGCGGCAAATATTTGATCTTGTATGGGTTGAATAAGTTGCTTTTTTTGAATCATTAAATCACCATTTGGACCAAATCGTTTTTGTTGATAATCTAAAATTTCATTTTCTATAATTTGAAGGTCTTCTTCGCGTTCTTCGATGAGTTCATTGGTAAGTAAAACACGCTCATTATTGAGTTGTGTTTTTTGCGTTTCTAAAACCGAAAGGCGCTGTTCAACTTCTGTTTTCCATTGTTGAACTTTGGTTTCCAATTGGCGTTGAGCAGTTTGGTACTCAGTAATGTTTTCTAAGATATATTCTGTATCAATATAACCAATTCGAACACCACGTTGAGCGTGTGTGTGCATGCTGCTTAAACCCACTAAAAGTACTACAGCAATGGTTTTTAGAGCTCTTATGGAGAGGATATTTTTTTTAAAATACGTCATATCATTTTAATTTCGGAATTTAGACTTAAGGTTTTCAAATTAACGAAATTAATTTTAATTTATTTTAATTCAAGAACATTCAATGAAATTATCATGCCAATAATTAAAATTGTTGTCCAAGAATGAAATGTGTTTCCCACCCATTTTTACGGGTTTCTCCAGGAATGGGATCAAATCCATGACCAAAATCAATACCCAAAAGCCCAAATGCAGGCATAAACAGACGAATACCGAGTCCAGCTGAACGTTTGATGTTGAATGGATTAAAGTCTTTAAAATCATTGTAGGAAGATCCGCCTTCCAAAAAGGCCAATGCAAAAATCTTTGTTTGTCCTTTTAGTGTAATAGGGTGTCTAAGCTCTAGAGAAAATTTATTGTAAATACTTCCTCCATCTTGGCTTGATAAAGTTTGATTGGCATAACCTCGAAGTGCGATTGCTTCACGGCCATCCAATCTATAGGTAACCATACCGTCTCCACCTAAAAAGAAGCGTTCAAAAGGGATGATACCTCGGTCATTATTGTATGCCCCCAAAAAGCCAAATTCAAATCGGGGTCTAAGCACTAATTTACCTTTAATCCTCGTGTACCAATCTCCTGTAAATTTAATTTTATAAAATTCTAACCACTTGAATCGTTCTTGATCAATTTCACTAATACGTTCACTTGCGGCATTTCGTTCAACAATATCATCATCATCCGTAGAAGTGCTTAATTCACGGATGCGGTCCACTTTTTCTTGACGCTCATTTTTTAGAGCGGTATAGTCCACTCCATTTACAGCAGAGTAGGGGAATGTGACTTTTGCAGATAAACTAAAATTTGAACCGCCCTCTGGATAGATGGGGTCATTAAATGTATTATTTCTGCTTAGACCAATAGTATATGCTAAGTTATTTGCGCTCCCATCACCAAATGTAAATAGCCCCGTATTGTAGTTGTTGAGGTCATAATATTGGTAGCTTAAATTTTGAGAAAGCACAAAATAATCATCTGGAACAGTAAGTTTTTTGGCAATTCCAAAACTCAGTCCTGTAATATTAAAACTTCTATCCTTGTCCGCTGATCTTGTAGCTCTATTGAAAAGATATTGCTTGGTTTGTGAAATTGAGGTGGAAAATTGAACAGGTTTTTTACCTCCTAACCATGGTTCGGAAAATGAAAAACTATAAGTTTCAAAAAAGCGGCTTGCCTGTAACCTTAACGAAAGACTCTGCCCATCGCCCATAGGGACAGGGGTATACGCTTTTTTATTGAAAAGGTCTTTAACAGCAAAATTGTTGAACGACAAACCAAGAGTACCTATAAATCCGCCACCACCATATCCGCCCTGAAGTTCAATTTGACTTGATCCTTTTTCAACAACACTATATTCTACGTCGAGTGTGCCGTCGTTAGGGTTTACGTTTTTAAGGTCTGGAGAAATCTCTTGTGCATCAAAAAAGCCCAATTGGCCAAGTTCACGAAGGGTTCTGACCACATTACTTTTGCTGTACAATTGACCTGGGCGTGTACGTAATTCACGGTATACGACGTGGTCGTTGGTTTTGTTGTTGCCTTTGACTGAAACATTTTTGAAATATGCAGGTTTGCCTTCTGTAACCCTAATTTCCATATCAATCACGTTGCCATCAGCACTAACTTCGACAGGTGTAATAGTTGAAAATAAATACCCATTGTTTTGGTATAAATTTGTGAGGTCAAAAGCATCCGGATCTGTTTTATCTGCTATTCGTTTTTCGAGCTCTACACCATTGTAAGTGTCTCCTTTTTTGATTTTTAAGACTTGATTCAGCTGTTCATCAGAATAGATGGTGTTCCCCAAAAAGTTGATATTGCCGTAGGTGTATTTTTCGCCTTCTTCTACATTGATGTTAAGCGTAACCGTTTTATCGTTGTTAATGATTAATGAATCAGAGATAATACGCGCATCCCGAAACCCTTTTTCTTTAAGTTTGTCCACAACGCTGTTAAGGTCATCTTTGTAATCGGCTTCGATATATTTAGATCGCTTTAGTAACCGAACAGGATTTTTTTGTTTGGTATTTTTCATGGCTTTTCGCAGTTTTTTGCTGCTTATTTTTTCGTTGCCAGAAAAAACAATTTTTTTTATTTTTACCTTTTCGCCTTTATCAATACGAATGTGCATATTGACCCGCGTTTTTTCTACAGAGTCGACAACTTTGGTGGTACTGACCAATGTTTTTGCATTCAAAAACCCTTCTTTACGGTATTTATTTTCTAAGTAATATTTGGTCGTCGTAATTAAATTTTCGGTGACTTTGGTTCCTGGTGTGAGTTTGTTTTCATCAATAATTCCTTCAATTTTTCCTTTTTTGACTCCAGTAATTTTAACTTCTTTGAGTTCAGGTAAATCATCCAGCTGAATTTCTAAATAAATTTGATCACCTTCAATTTTTGAGATGTATACATCAATGTTTGAAAACAAATTTGAGTCCCATAATTTCTTGATACCGTCACTAATTTTTGTTCCACCTGGTATGGTGACGGTCTCACCTTTTACTAGTCCAGAGTAAGTTACAATGGTTTCTGCGCCATACACCGTCTCGCCTTTGACACTGATGTCAGCGATTGTATAATCCTTTCTTTTAGATGTGTCCAATGCTTGTCCATGTGCGGTATTGCTCATGAACATCATTATGCAAGCAATTATATAAAGAAATCTGTAGGTGCGTTTAGTTAAGCTGTTCACTTGTTTTTCCAAATCTTCGTTCTCTTTTTTGGTAACTGGCAATGGCTTTGTGCAGATCTTCTTCACTAAAGTCTGGCCAAAATATATCCGTAAAATATAGTTCGGCATAAGCAATTTGCCACAAAAGGAAATTACTTAGGCGTTGTTCACCACTGGTTCTTATGAGTAAATCAACGTCTGGTAAATTTCGGGTGTAAAGATGCTGATTTATTACCGATTCATCAATTTTTTCAGTAGAAATTATATTATTTTTAATTTTTTCTCCAATTTTTTTTACCACATGCGTCAATTCATCTCTAGAACCATAGCTCAATGCAAGGTTTAATGTCATTTTGGAATTTGATTTTGTGGCTTCAATGACATGCAATAGCTCATCGTGAACTTTTTTGGGAAGGGTGTTGATGTTCCCAATAGCATTTAATCTGATGTTGTTTTTTTGGAGCGTGTTCATTTCCTTTTTTAACGAAGAAATCAACAGACGCATAAGGGTCTTTACTTCTAGTTTTGGGCGTTTCCAGTTTTCGGTTGAAAAAGCATATAGTGTAAGGTGTTCCACGCCCAATTTTGCACAATTTTCTACGGTTGTTCGCACTGCTTTTGTTCCATTTTCGTGTCCAAAAGCACGAATTTGACCTCTAGATTTTGCCCAACGGCCATTACCATCCATTATGATAGCAATATGCTTCGGCAAGGGGCGGTTTTGTATGTCAATATCTTGATTCATCTAAAAATCACAAAAGCAGGGGTTTTTACCAAATGTGTAAGTTAATGTAAATCCGCTAAACACATACCAATCTGTATTATTAAAATTTCCAAAGCGCAATCTTTTTAGTTCTTTCGTGTCTGGAACGCTGCCGTCCAATTCATCAGAAAAAGTATAACGGGCTGCAATTTCTATTCCAAAGATTATATGCTCTGTAAGTGTTGCTTTGAGCCCTAAAGCAATTGGGATACCATATGCGTTACTTCTTGTTTTTTCCGATACGAGTTTGTTTCCGCTATAATAAAAGTTAGGATGGTTGAGCATACTCATACCGGTATATATATATGGGCTAAAATTGAAACTTCTTCTGTGTAAGTCAAAATCTAAAAATGTAAACTCCATTCCTGCAGAAACTTCCAATGATTGCGCATTGAAATTATAGCCACGAGCTTTTCGTTTAGGATCACTCGAGCCATGATCGTTGCCAAATAGTGTAGTGTAAACTACACTAGCCCTGTATGAATGTCTTGGGCTTCTGTTCCACCGTACAATTCCGCCAAAGGCAACTTTTTTTGGGGCAACAAATGTCGTTGAACCTACATCGCCAATGACGTTTGATCCGCCACCAAAAACACCAACTTCATAAATCTGAGCATAGCCCAAATTTAAGCTTAGTATAAAAATTAGTGCGCAATAAACTGTTTTCATGGATTGTCAAATGAGTGCAAATATAACAAAATTGAAATCGCTTCAAAATGGCTACATTCTGATTAGGTTAAACTAAAAAAAAACGAGAATATTGTTTAGTTTCTTTGGTCGGCACCCCAAAGGAGTTTTTTACGTAGGGTTTCAATGAACGTTCCGTCTTGAAGTTCAATCATTCTTATGGCATAAGGAGCCTTTTTGATGGTAATTCCAATAGTACTTTTTAAAGAATTAATCCTAGAATCTAAAGACACTAAGTATTCGTTTTCACGACCGCTAACCTTGAGTCGAATTTCGCGTTGAGCAGAAATCACAAGTGGGCGTGCATTTAGGTTGTGTGGAGCAATAGGGGTAAGCACCAAGCTTTCGGATTCTGGCATAATGACTGGACCGCCACAACTCAGAGAATATCCTGTAGATCCTGTAGGCGTCGAAATAATAAGCCCGTCTGCCCAATAAGAAGTCAAATATTCATCATCCAACCAAGTTTCAATACTAATCATGGAGGTGGTATTTTTTCGGCTGACTGTAATTTCATTCAAAGCAAAATCTAAATCAAAATTAGCCTCTTCATGGTCTGTATGTACAGACAATACGCTGCGCTTGGAAATACGGTATTTCCCTTCAAAAATTTGATCTAAAGCACCAACAACATCATCTCTTTTTATGGTAGCCAAAAAACCAAGGCGGCCTGTATTGATACCCACAATAGGAATGTCTAAATCTTTGACATGTGTGATGGCTCTCAGTATAGTGCCGTCGCCACCAACGCTTATGAGTAAATCGAAAGTTGAGTCTAAGGTTTTGAACGTCTCAAAGCCATAGCTGTCGATTTCTATTGTAGATTGTTCAAGAATTGATTGATAGAAATTCTCTTCTACAAAAACAGTGGCAGACTTTTTACTCAAATGTTCGGAAAGCTGAACAATAGCCGACTGCGATCGGTCATTAAATTCTGGTCCGTAGATTGCTATTTTCATAGGTGCAAAATTACAAATTTAAATAACGATCTAAGTATGCTGACCGATCTTTAAGGGTTTTTAAGAATCCATCGTCCTCATGACCAGAAATAATGGTGTATCCATACCTTCTAAAGGTTTCAAAAATAGCACTCAAACCTGAATTTTCAATTTTAATGGTGACTTGCGCCATATCATTTTTAATTCTTGACACAAAGACACCAAGCATTTTTACGTTGTTGGATTCTACGATTTGACATATTTCACTTAAAGAATAGTCATTATATGCTTTTTCAACGATAAGAATTCCTCCAGCTTCTGAGAAAAAAGGGGTGTTTCGAAATAAAGAAATGATATCGATGAGTTGATAATACCCCAAATAATTGTTGTGTTCATCCAAAACAGGCATGATATTGGAATCGTTGACGGCAATGGTATCCAAAACGTCTAACCATATTGATGATTGACGCACGAAAAAATGTTCTATGGCATAAAGTACATCGTTTACTTTTTCATTGCCATCGAAGCAATACACATCAGTTTCAGACAAGCACCCGATGTATTGGCCTTCTTTTTCAACAGGAACGTGCGAATAGGTCAGATGATTAAACACTTCTTGAAGTTCTTTTATCTTAGTGTTTACATCAAAAGGTCTAAGGTCATTTATAATGTATTGATCTAGTGGCATAATTTGTTTTGGTATCTATGCGCAAATTAATCAAAAATAATATACTTTAAGCGATGGACTTTGTATTTTTGCAATGAAATAAATCTGGTTATGGCAAAGTTAAGTGTAAACATCAACAAAATAGCAACGTTAAGAAATGCAAGAGGCGGTGATATGCCCAATGTCGTTCAATTTGCCAAAGATGCACAAGAATTTGGCGCACAAGGCATCACCATACACCCTCGTCCAGACGAACGCCACATTCGTTATCAAGATGCATACGATTTGAAACCTGAGGTACACACCGAATATAACATTGAGGGCAATCCTATCCCTAAATTTATAGAACTGGTTACCCGCATCAAACCCACTCAAGTCACTCTTGTTCCAGATGCCGAAGACGCAATCACAAGTAATGCTGGTTGGGATTGTGTTAAGCACCACGCTTTCTTGTCCGAAACCATCAACGAATTTAAACAACATGGCATTCGCACCTCTATTTTTTTAGACCCCAATCTTAATCAAGTTGAAGCGGCAAAAGCTACAGGAACAGACCGAATCGAACTTTACACCGAAGGGTTTGCACATGAATATGCCCTTGGAAATGAGGAAGCCGTAAAACCGTATACCGATTGCGCAATTCTTGCACATGATTTGGGTATGGGTATAAATGCAGGTCATGATTTGTCGCTTGATAACATCAAATTTTTTAAGCAGAATGTCCCAAATTTACTCGAAGTATCTATTGGACATGCATTGATTTCAGAGAGTTTATACTTGGGCATAGAAAATGTCATCAACATGTATTTAGCCCGATTGAAGTAATGAAGTTACACGCCAAAATTATTGGAGAAGGCATACCTTTTATCATTTTGCACGGATTTCTGGGTATGGGGGACAACTGGAAAACCTTGGCCATGCGTTTTTCAAAATTGGGGTATCAAATCCATCTTGTCGATCAAAGAAATCACGGTAGAAGTTTTCATAGCGAAGCGTTCGATTATGAACTTTTGGCCAATGATCTTAAAGTGTATTGTACACAAAATTCAATTGAAAAATGTGTGCTTTTGGGGCATTCTATGGGCGGAAAAACAGCCATGCTTTTTGCAGCACTTTATCCAAATATAGTTCACAAACTTATTGTAGCTGATATTGCGCCACGCTTTTATCCAGTGCATCACGATGCTATTTTAGAGGGGCTTTCTTCATTAGATTTTTCATGCATAAAAACGCGAAAACAAGCCGATGAGAAATTATCGGAATACATTAGTGAACTCGGAATAAGACAATTTTTATTAAAAAATTTATATTGGAGTACACCAGGGCAATTGGCTTTACGCATTAATTTGGAAGCGTTAAAAAATAATGTTTCAGAAGTTGGAGAAGCACTTCCATTGGATTTGAACGTTGAAGTTCCAACGCTTTTTGTTAAAGGCGATCGCTCTGAATATATTGGGCCCAATGATGAACAACAAATTTCTGCTCAATTTCCAAATGCTTCCATCCAAACTATTCCCAACGCAGGGCATTGGCTTCATGCAGAAAACCCTGAAGCATTTTTCACAGCAGTAGCCCACTTTTTAAGCTGATTTTCAATCCATTAAAATATTTGTACTCCATTAAAATTGTTGTACTTTTGCCACCCAATTTTTAATTCATTACAATGAATATCACAAGAGAAAACAAAGATGCCTTAAATGCGGTTGTAAAAATCGATATTGAAAAGTCAGATTATGCTGATAAAGTAGAAAAAATCCTAACGGATTATAAAAAATCTGCTAATATTCCTGGATTTAGAAAAGGTCAAGTCCCCATGGGCTTGATAAAAAAACAATATGGCAAAGCTGTATTGGTCGATGAGGTCAATAAATTGCTCCAAGAATCTTTGGGGAAATACCTCAACGACGAAAAGCTTGATGTGTTAGGAAATCCTTTACCAAAAGCACAAGACAATATTGATTGGGATGCCGATGCGTTTTCTTTTGAATTTGAAATTGGACTCAGCCCAGAGTTTGATATCAAACTTAACGGGCGTAAAGCCATTACACAATACACCATTGTGGCCGACAATAAAATGGTTGATGATCAAATCAAAAATATACAAAAGCAATATGGACAATTGATTTCTAAAGCCGAGGTAAGTGAAGGCGATGAAGTCACAGGCGTGTTTTTTAATGATGAAGCAGGAATTGAATCAACAACAACCATTACTTTAGACAAACTCAAAGGGAAAGCCAACCTCAAAAAATTTGTGGGCGCCAAAGTCGGCGATATCATCACCCTAAAAACAAAAGGACTTTTTAAGGATAGTCACGATTTAATGACTTATTTAAAAGTAGATCACGATACTGCCCACGATTTGAACGTGCAAGTAACCTTTACCATAAATGAAATCAATGAAAGAGGACTTGCAGACTTGGATCAAGAATTATTTGACAAGCTTTTTGGTAAAGATGTTGTAAAAACAGTTACGGAACTCAAAGAAAAAATCAAAGCCGATGCTGAAAAGCAATTTGTACAGCAGTCCGATCAGAAATTATTAAATGACGTTACGGAGTATTTGGTTGAAAACACCAAATTTGATTTGCCTTCAGAATTTTTACAAAAGTGGCTACAAACAGTTGGCGAAGAACCTATGGATGAAGCGCAAGCTAAAGCGGAGTACGAAAAATCTGAAAAAAGTATGCGCTACCAACTCATCGAAAGTAAACTAATTGTAGACAATAATCTTCAAGTCAATTTTGAAGAATTAAAGGCCTATGCAGGGGAAATGATTAAAGGGCAAATGGCACAATTTGGACAATTAAACCCTTCTGATAAAGAAGTAGAAGACATTGTAGCACGTGTGCTCTCCAATCAAGATGAAGTAAAGCGTATGTCTGAGCAATTGACTAGCCAAAAATTACTCACATTTTACAAAGAAAATGCCAAATTAAAATCAAAAGAATTGAATTATGATGCTTTTGTAAAAGAAGTGTATGGCAAATAATTTTCAATGATATTTTAATCTAAAAACACTTCTGCGGAAGTGTTTTTTTGTGCTCCAAAAACAAACTAACCTTCGAAAATAATAGTATATTTACAGTCTCAAAACAGATAAAACAATGGATTACGGAAAGGAATTTAAAAAATTTGCGACCAAAGATCAAGGGATTAGCAGTACATATTATGACAAGATTGTAAGCAGTATGAACCCCATGGGGCTTACGCCAAATATCATTGAAGAACGTCAAATGAACATTGCTATTTTTGATGTCTTTTCTCGATTGATGATGGACCGCATTATTTTCCTAGGTACAGCCATTAACGATCAAGTGGCCAATATTATTCAAGCGCAACTGTTGTTTTTGGAAAGTACAGATGCTTCAAAAGACATTCAGATTTATATTAATTCTCCAGGCGGTAGTGTCTATGCTGGACTGGGAATTTATGACACCATGCAACTCATCAAACCCGATGTCGCTACAATATGTACAGGAATGGCCGCTTCTATGGGCGCTGTTTTGTTGTGTGCTGGAGCAAAAGGAAAACGCAGTGGATTGACCCATTCACGAGTTATGATTCACCAACCTTTGGGTGGTGCGCAAGGTCAAGCCAGTGATATTGAAATTACAGCGCGCGAAATTTTGACCTTAAAAGAAGAACTTTATAAAATTATTTCGAAACATTCTGGGCAAGATTACGACAAAGTTTATGCCGATAGTGATCGTGATTATTGGATGAAAGCCGATAAAGCTTTAGAATACGGAATGATTGATGAAATTTTATCAAATAAATCCTAACACCAGAACCCAAAACGCCAATGCCTTATGGCTAAAGAAGAATTAGAATGTTCATTTTGTGGGAAACAAAAAGCAGATACAAATCTCCTTATTGCAGGACTCGATGCGCATATTTGTGACCGATGTATCGAACAAGCCCACGGAATTGTTGCTGAAGAATCTAAACATAAAGACAAGGACTTAACTTCCGATTTTTTGCTTAAAAAACCTCAAGAAATCAAAGCGTTCTTGGATGATTATGTCATCGGTCAAGACCAGACAAAAAAAGTAATGGCTGTGGCTGTTTACAATCATTACAAACGCTTGTTGCAACCCAGTACTGAGGATGATATCGAAATCCAAAAAAGCAACATCATTATGGTGGGGCAAACGGGAACCGGTAAAACCCTTATCGCTAAAACCATTGCCAAAATGCTCAATGTGCCTTTGGCTATTGTGGACGCCACAGTGATGACCGAAGCAGGATACGTTGGAGAAGATGTCGAAAGCATGCTGACACGCCTTTTACAAGCCGCTGATTACAACCAAGAAAAAGCAGAACGCGGGATTGTATTTATTGATGAAATCGATAAAATTGCTCGAAAAAGTGATAACCCTTCCATCACACGTGATGTGTCAGGTGAAGGCGTGCAACAAGCCCTGTTGAAACTCTTAGAAGGCACCGTAGTCAATGTCCCTCCAAAAGGCGGTAGAAAACACCCCGATCAAAAATTTATTGAAGTCAATACCGAAAATATTTTATTCATTGCTGGCGGAGCTTTTGATGGAATTGAACGCCATATTTCTAAGCGGCTCAACATGGCCGCCATTGGCTATAAATCCGTACAAGAAGGGGAAAAAATTGACACCCAAAATCTTTTACAATACGTCACGCCAAAAGACCTTAAAGATTTTGGTTTAATTCCTGAGATTATAGGGCGATTACCCGTATTAACTCATATGAATCCATTAGATGAAGCTACCCTAAGGACAATCCTTACGGAGCCCAAAAATGCACTCACTAAACAATACAAAAAACTCTTTGAGATGGATAATATTGCACTTAGCTTTAAGGACGAAGCATTGGATTTTATTGTCCAAAAAGCGGTAGAATACAAACTTGGTGCTCGTGGTTTGCGCTCATTGTGTGAAGAAATCTTGACCGATGCTATGTTTACGCTTCCAGGAAGTGACGAAACCGCTCTTGTAGTGGACAAAGCATACGCTCAAAAGCACCTTAGCCGAACACGCCTAAAGCAACTTAAAGCGGTGTCTTAAATCCACTTTTTCCTTTTTTTAAAAGCATCCTAAACTTGTAATTTTTTGACCATTATCGATGTTTTGTTTAAACCCTAAACAATGGTGCTTAAACAGATTTAAGCTAAAATATTAAAAAAATGTTAAATAACAAT
>CBFHQL010000025.1:19039-23784 GCA_965658025.1 Flavobacteriaceae bacterium
TATCCCTAAAATCCTTGCCTATATTTGTAGAACTTAATCATCTCAAATCTACAATTCTATGACAAACAACTATTTTATTTCATAAAATTTATTCCGCATCATTTTTACGTAGTAACTGCACGTTTTGCAGTGGTTCTGGAATAAAATTTTATAATGGGTCTTGAGTTCTTCAAGACCTAAAAAAACCAAGATTAATCAATGTAATTTTTAATAAGAGTGTTTCGCTTTTTACAGACAATTCCTGTTTTAAAGTGCGACAAAATATCGGTACGTATGGTATTTATTATGGTGCGTACCAAAAAAAATGACAACTATTAAAAACTACACATTATGACAAAAAGAGTACGATTTACGTTATGCTCGTTTTTATTGGTCTTTTGTTTGTTTGGTTCTGTTTATGGACAAAGCAACCCTTGGACTGAAGTAAAAAACGAACATGGATTCCTTTCCAGTAGTCAAAAAGCTACTATGGGGGATCAGCACTCCAAGACCTTTACGCTTGACATTGCTGCCTTAAAACAGCAATTGAAAACAGTGCCTGCACGAGGGGCGCAAAGCCAAAAATCCAATATTTTGGTTTCTTTTCCCAATGCGCATGGAACATTTGAAAAATTTAGGGTCTATGAAGCCCCTGTACTATCAGAAGAATTAGCAGCACGCTATCCAAACATCAAAACTTATCTTGGTTTTGCTGAAGACGGTAGCGGTACTAGAGCACGTTTCAGCGTTACCCCTTTGGGACTTAATGCCATGATTTCATCATTAGACAAAGACATGGTATTGATTAGGCCAGCAGCAAAAGGGCGGTCTTCTTTATACTCCGTTTATGAGCGCGAGGACCATAGAGATAGAAAATTAGACCGCTTTGTGTGTTCTACAATTGATGAAATCTCAGAAAACACAAACAAATCTGAAACCTTAAGGGGAGCTGATGACCAAACCTTAAGAACCTTTAGAGTGGCTGTTTCTGGTACAGCGGAATATACCAACACTTGGGACGACGGAGACGACACCAACGGAACGGTGCAAGAAGATGCTTTGGCACAAGTGGTTTCTACGTTGAACCGTGCCAATGAGATTTTTGAAATCGATATGGCCATTACCATGACTTTGGTGAGTGGTATTGACATCCTTTATACCGATGCAGCCACTGACCCCTACACAGGGAGTTTAAATTCTGAGCTTCAAAATACGCTAACGGCTGAAATTGGCGAAGCCAATTATGATATAGGACACCTTTTTCATAGAGATAATGGTAATGGTAATGCCGGATGTATTGGTTGTGTTTGTGTGGATGGGTCAAAAGGTAGTGCATTTTCTGCAGCACCCTTCCCTGGCAATCAACCTTCAGACTTTTTTGATATAGATTTAGTCCCTCACGAAATGGGGCATCAATACGGTGCAAACCATACGTTTTCGTTCAATAGCGAAGGCACAGGGATGAATGTTGAGCCCGGTAGCGGAACCACCATTATGAGTTATGCAGGAATTACAGGTGCCAATAATGTTCAGAATTATGCTGATCCGTATTTTCATTATGTGAGTGTTGATCAAATTCTCACTAATTTGATAAGCAGAACGTGTTGGGTAGGATCTGCCATAACAAATAATCCTCCAGTAGCCGATGCAGGGAATGATTATACCATTCCGAAAAGTACGGCATTTTTATTGAAAGGAACGGCGACTGATGCGGATGCTGGAGATACCTTATACTACACGTGGGAACAAATTGATGATGGAACCATCACCAACACCAACTTTGGCCCTACCAATACCTCTGGAGCAAATTTTAGATCAAGACCGCCAAGTACATCGCCTAATCGATATATGCCGACCATAGAAAGAATCATTGCAGGACAACTCACAGAAACCAATCCAACGGTGACGCCAGGCAATACGTCTTGGGAAACCGTAAGTGATGTCGCCAGAGATTTAAATTTTGGGTTTTTGGTGCGCGATAGAAATATCGGTGGAGGTACAGGACAAACCCCACAAAGCAGCTCGGATGCCATGAAAGTCACGGTCGATGATGCTTCAGGGCCTTTTATAGTCACTTCTCAAAATACAGCAGGGCATATTGCGTATGCTGGAAGTACGGAGTCCGTAACTTGGGATGTGGCTGGAACCGATGGTGGAGCAGTCAATACGGCGAATGTAAATATTCTTCTTTCTGAGGATGGAGGAATGACGTTCCCACATACTTTAGCGACCAATGTACCCAATGATGGGGCTCATGATGTGGTATTGCCAAATAACATAACCACAACCACCGCTCGAATTATAGTAGAAGGCGCAGGGAATATATTTTTAGCGATGAACAGTACAAATTTTGAAATTCAAACCACAGAATTTGTCCTAAACCCATCAAACTCACCCTTGGATGTTTGTCAACCGAATGATGCCGTATTCGATTTTACATACAATACGTTTTTCGGGTTTTCAGAAACTACTGCTTTTACAGCAACGAATTTACCTGCAGGGGCAACAGCAACATTTAACCCAACTTCAGCCACAGCTGATGGGACTGCGGTTCAAATGACGGTATCGGGCTTAGGCGCTGTAGCTATAGGAAACTATACCCTAACCGTAAATGTGACAGCACCATCGTTGAGTAAAACGGTTGATGTAGAACTCAACCTATTTAGTGGAACCATGGCCGCAACCACGCTTACTGCACCAGCCGACAATGCTGTTGGTGTAGGGTTATTACCTACCCTAACATGGGTAGCCGATGCCAATGCCGAAGAATACGATGTGGAGGTGGCCACAGACGCTGGATTTACCAACATTGTAGAAAGTGCGATGGTGTCAACCAACACCTATACAGTAAAGAATCAGCTTACAGGGAATACGGACCATTGGTGGCGTGTACGTTCCAAAAACTTATGTGTGACTGGCGCTTATACCACAAGAAAATTTACCACAGCGACAATAGATTGTCAAACATTTTCAGCAAACGATACCCCAATAGAAATTTCTACTGGAGGACCTGCAACTTATATGTCCACCATCACTATGGTTGACGATATAGCGGTATTGGATGTCGATGTGACCATCGATATTACACATACCTATGATTGGGACTTAACGATTACACTTATAAGTCCAGCGGGGACCGAGGTAGAGCTTACTTCACAGAATGGTGGAAGTGGAGATAATTATTCCGTGACGGTCTTTGACGACTATGCAACGACATCCATAACCGCGGGAGCACCACCGTTTAACGGCACGTTCCAACCAGAAGAGTTATTATCGGCCTTTAATGGCGAGTCTGTTCAAGGGGATTGGGTGTTGACTGTTGAAGATATATGGTCTGGAGATGGAGGGTTTATCAATGATTTCACATTAGATTTTTGTGTGGCTGGACAGTTTTCTCCGGATACCGATGGCGATGGTATTCTTGATCCAGGAGACAACTGTGTAGATATTGTTAACCCTGACCAATTAGATACCGATGGTGACGGTATAGGCGATGTTTGTGACGATGATATAGATGGTGATGGAATACTAAACAATGAAGACAACTGTCCACTTATACCAAATGTCGACCAAATCGACTCCGATGGTGATGGGATTGGCGAGGCCTGTGATATTGTTTGTGAATCTATTACATTCAACACAGTAACGCCAATCAATACCGAAGGTGAAGTCACTAATATCGAAATAGACGTCTTAAGAAACCAAGAACTTACCGATGTTAATGTATTGGTAGACATTACCCATCCTTATGTATGGGATTTAAGATTTGGGGTAACAGGCCCTGATGGAACTTTTGTTTATTTATCTGCAAACAATGGAGACGATGGGGATAATTATACACAAACCCTATTTGACGACCAAGCGGCAGAATCCATTACCAATGGAACGGCACCGTTTACTGGTTCGTATAGACCTAGTCCAGGAGTATTATCCGATTTAAATTTTGATAATACGGGCATATTAAGTAACGGAACATGGGTGTTCAATATTTTAGATGTTTGGCCAGCAGATGATCATGGTTTTGTTAACGAAGTGACTTTAGAGCTTTGTGGTCGTCCAGATCCTAATGATTATGATTTAGATGGCATACCTAATGATGTTGACAATTGCATTGTAAATGCTAACACAGATCAAGTGGATACGGACGGTGATGGTATAGGAGACGTTTGTGACAATGATGACGATGGCGATGGTGTTCTTGATGTAGACGACATCTGTCCGCTGACGCCTAACGCAGACCAAGCGGATACTGATGGTGATGGTATTGGCGATGTTTGTGACCCAGATATTGATAACGATGGTGTATTGAACGATGATGATAGCTGTCCTTATATTACAAATCCTGGTCAAGAGGATATCAATGGCAATGGCGAAGGTGATGCTTGTGAGGGTCTGGATGTAAATGATGTGATTTCACCCAATGGTGATGGCATCAACGACAGATGGCATCTTGTGTTAAGTGAACACTTGTATCCAAATGCAGTGGTTACGGTCTATAACCGTTTGGGCAACAAAGTGTATGAATCTGTAGGTGAATATACCCCATGGAATGGTAGCTATCGAGGAGAAACTCTACCATCAGGGTCCTATTTCTATCATATCGATCTTCATGGAGACCGTTCGGACGTGCGTACAGGATGGATTTACATCACTCAAAATTAATTTTAATACAGAGAAAACATGAAATATATATTTAGAACATTAACAGTAGCGATGATATTATTTTTGGGCACAGCATCTGCGCAACAAGAAACCAACTATTCGCT
>CBFHQL010000026.1:0-21742 GCA_965658025.1 Flavobacteriaceae bacterium
AAAAAACATATTGACAATGGGAGATACGCCGTGGGATTTGGATTAAATCCAGTACAAATTCATCAACTAAAATCCATTGCGGACAATGATCTTATTATGCCTCCAAAAAGCACCTACATTTATCCAAAATTAAGGAGTGGCATGACCATTTATGAATTTTAAAATGAATATAAAACAACGTCTTCAACAGCTAAAATCTGTATTGCCGAAGCATGTGACTTTGGTCGCCGTATCCAAAACAAAACCCGTGGTTGATTTGATGGAAGCATACCATGCGGGACAACGTGTTTTTGGAGAAAATAAAATTCAAGAAATGGCAGAAAAATACCAACAAATGCCAAAGGATATACAGTGGCATATGATTGGTCATGTACAAACCAACAAGGTAAAATATATGGCTTCATTTGTTGATTTGATTCATGGAGTTGATCGTTTGAAATTATTAAATGAAATAAACAAACAAGCACAAAAGCACAACCGCAGCATCGATTGTTTGTTGCAAATAAAGATCGCAGAAGAAGATTCTAAATTTGGAATGACTGTAAATGAAGCTGAAAATTTACTTAAATCTTCGGCACTTGATCATTTAAAAAACATCAAAATTGTGGGGGTTATGGGGATGGCGAGTTTTACAAACGATACCAACCAAATTCGTACTGAATTTGAAACATTAAAATCGACTTTTGATCGTTTAAAAGACATAGAGCAACAAATGCATATTGTATCGATGGGAATGAGTGGCGATTACCCAATAGCCATTGATTGTGGCAGCACAATGATTCGTGTTGGAAGTCATATTTTTGGAGCTCGTAATTATTCATAAAAGACAGGATTTACGCAATTGTAGACATAGAAACCACTGGAGGCAAATACAATGAAGAAGGTATTACAGAAATTGCCATTTACAAACATGATGGTCATGCTATAGTTGATCAATTCATTAGCTTAGTAAATCCAGAACGAGCTATACAACCTTATGTGGTAAATCTTACAGGGATTTCGAGTAAAATGCTGCGCAATGCGCCTAAATTTTATGAAGTAGCCAAACGTGTGGTTGAAATTACTGAAGGGTGTGTCATCGTTGCACATAATGCCAAATTTGATTACAGAATACTTAAACTAGAATTCGACCGATTGGGATTTAAATTTGAGCGAAAAAATTTGTGTACCGTAGAACTTTCAAAAAAACTAATTCCTGACCTTCCCTCCTATAGTTTAGGAAAATTGGTGCGTTCATTAGGCATTCCTATTAGTGATCGTCACCGTGCTTCTGGTGATGCGCTGGCAACCACAAAACTCTTTGAATTGTTGATGACTAAAGATATTGAAAAAGAGATCATTAAGTCAGCAATTCGGTTGGAACCAAAACGTCAAATGGAACCAAAACTCACCGAGATAATTGACAGCTTACCATCTGAAACAGGCGTTTACTATATTCATGACATTGAAGGGAAAATTGTTTATATAGGCAAAAGTAAAAACATAAAAAGTAGAATTAATCAGCATTTTGTTGGGGAAACCCCTAAATCAAAAAAAATACAGTTGGAAGTGGCTACAGTCACCTACGAAAAAACAGGAAGTGAACTGTTGGCATTGCTCAAAGAGAGTGAAGAAATAAAATACCATAAACCAAAATTTAATCGGGCGTTGCGCAGAACTGTATTCACCCATGGTTTGTTTCATTATTTGGATGAAAATGGGTACATAAACCTAAAAATTGAAAAAATAAAAGGGAATACAAAACCCATTACGACTTTTTCAAATATTCAAAGTGGAAAAAGCTTTATGAACAAAATGGTTGAAAAGTACAATTTGTGTCAAAAACTATGTGGTTTGTACAAATCAAAATATGGTTGCTTTGGTTATACCATCAAGGAATGCGAAGGCGCTTGTGTGGGTGAAGAACAAATAGAAAGTTACAACACCAAAGTAGAAAACATCATTGCAAAGCATAGTTTTAAAACCAAAAGCATGATTATTATTGATCAAGGAAGAGCTATAGATGAACGCAGTGCAGTTTGGGTGGATGAAGGAATTTTAAGAGGGTTTACTTATTTTAATTTGAACTTTCAAATCACCAATATTGATATTTTAGCGACACTGATTACGCCTTTAGAACACAACAAAGATGCGCAACACATCATACAAAGTTATATACGTCGAAACAAAAGATTGAAAGTTATAGCTCTGTAAGACTAAACTTTTTTAGTACTTTTGAAGTATGTCAGACCAAAATCAAGAGCATTCTTGGAAAAGAAAACTTCATGAAATCATTTATGAAGCAGATACTCCTGCTGGAAAATTATTTGATGTCGTTTTGTTGTTGTTTATCATTTTGAGTATCATTTTAGTGATGCTAGAAAGTGTAGATTATATAGGCACTACCTATTTTGGTATTTTAGATACTCTTGAATGGATCATTACCATACTGTTTACGATAGAATACATTGCTCGAATTGTATGCGTAAAAAACCCAAAAGCTTATATTTTTAGTTTTTACGGCATCGTCGATTTTCTATCGACCATACCTAAATATTTGTCTTTATTTGTCGTTGGAACTCATTCGCTTGTTGCTATTCGGGCCTTACGCTTGTTACGTGTTTTTCGCATATTGAAACTCACACGATACATTGGCGAAAGCACCAATTTTGGCAGAGCACTAAAACGCAGCCGTGTAAAAATTGCTGTATTTCTTTCTTTTGTTTTGGTTTTGTGTGTAATCTTAGGTACAGTCATGTATCTAATTGAAGGGGACAAAGACAGCGGATTTACCAGTATTCCTAGAAGTGTCTATTGGGCCATTGTAACCCTTACCACCGTTGGTTATGGCGATATAGCACCTATGAGTTCGTTAGGACAATTTATCGCATCGCTCATCATGATTTTGGGTTACGGAATCATCGCAATTCCTACAGGTATAGTTACCTCAGAAATGACAAGATCTGAACGCAAAAGCATTCCAAAAAATACACATTCATGTAGCAACTGTATGGAATCGTACCATGCCGATAATGCCAAATTTTGTCATAAATGTGGCCAGCAAATCGATGATGAATAAAACACTTATTTCTATTGTTGGACCCACAGGGATAGGAAAAACCAGTTTGAGCATCAAACTTGCTAATTCTTTTCAAACCGAAATTATTTCTGCAGATTCTAGACAGTTTTACAGAGAAATCCCTATAGGTACTGCAGCACCTACTTTGGAAGAACAAAAAGCAGTGCCCCACCACTTTATACACAACAAATCGATTACCGAATCTTACAGTGTTGGTGATTTTGAACGAGATGCCATCAAATGTATTGATTCCATTCAAAAACCAGTTGTAGTTATGGTTGGTGGTTCTGGATTGTATGTACAAGCCGTTGTTCATGGATTAGATTATTTTCCAGATGTAAATGAAGAGATTAGAACACAATTGAATTCAGACCTAAAAACTGAAGGGCTTACTGCACTACAAGATGAACTAAAAAAACATGACCCAAAAGCATATGAAGCCATGGATATCGAAAATCCGCACAGGGTCATTCGCGCATTAGAAATTTGTAGAGGAACTGGAACACCGTACAGTAGTTTTTTGGGTAAAGAAAAAAATAAACGCAAGTTCAACACCTTTCAAATTGGCTTAACCGCAGAACGCTCCATAGTGTACGAGCGCATCAATCAGCGTGTGGACATGATGATGGAACAAGGGCTTTTAGATGAAGTGAAATCTGTAGCTGAACACCGAAATCTAAATGCGTTAAACACCGTTGGTTATAAAGAACTTTTTCAATACTTAGATGGTAATTGTACTCTTGAATTTGCTGTAGAGGAAATCAAAAAGAACACAAGACGATTCGCCAAAAGACAATTAACTTGGTTCAAAAAACAAGACCATACCAAGTGGTTTGACTTTAGCACACCTACTGAAGAAATTCAAGCATACATCAACTCAATACTCTAATTTCACTTAAGAATTGATCACTAAACGAAAGCCTTCTCCGTGAATGTTTAAAATTTCAACTTTTGGATCAAGTTTCAAATATTTCCTCAATTTAGCAATATAAACATCCATACTTCTCGAAGTAAAATAGTTGTCATCACGCCAAATTTTGGTCAATGCAATTTCTCTTGGCATAAGGTCATTGATATGTAATGCCAAAAGACGTAACAATTCATTTTCTTTCGGAGAAAGTTTAATTTGAGTATCCCCATTGTGGGTCAAAAATCTAAGTTTAGAATTCAATTTAAAACTTCCAATTTCAAACTCGAATTGATTGCTGTCCGCTACACTTTCAACGGTCTTGCGCTGGATGATGGCTTGAATTTTCAACAACAAAACTTCACTGTCGAAAGGTTTGTTCAAATAATCGTCTGCACCAACTTTGTACCCTTTGAGTACATCTTCTTTTAGCGCTTTTGCTGTCAAGAAGATAATAGGCACATTTTGGTCTTTTTCTCTGATTTCTTGAGCTAATGTAAAACCGTCTTTGTAAGGCATCATGACATCCAAAATACAGAGGTGAAAGTCAGATTTTCTAAATTTTTCATAGCCTTCCATTCCATTTTTGGCAAGAACTACATCGTAGTTATTAATGGTCAGGTATTCCTTGAGGACGGTTCCAAAATTTGGATCGTCTTCAACAAGTAAAATGCGTTTTGTGTTTTCTTCCATGACTTTATGCAATTAGTGGTAATTTTATAATAAAGGTACTACCTTTTCCTTTTTCACTTTCTACAGTGACTGTTCCTTGATGATTTTCTACAATTCTTTTGACGTTGGCCAATCCCAAACCGTGTCCTTTAACGTTATGAACATCGCCTGTGTGTTCTCTATAAAACTCTTCAAAAATTCTCTTTTGCACGGCTTTATTCATACCAATGCCTTGATCTTTTACGAGCATCACAATGTTGTTGCCTACATTTTCCGTAGTGATGTCTATTTTTGGTGGGCCGTCGGTATACTTTATGGCATTGTCTAAAATATTGACGATGACATTTGTAAAATAGGTACTGTTGGCCAAAATAGATGATTTTGAGGCCTTAAAGTGCGTTTTGATGTACCCTTTCCTATCGTCAACAATAAGTTCAACGTGGGTAATGGCATCTAGAATTAAATCATGTAATTTCAAACGATCTTTACTGATGATTAATTGCTTTTTTTGCAATTGAGAGATACGCAATACATTTTCAACCTGGGCATTCATCCGTTTATTTTCTTCTTTAATCATGGTTAAGTAATTTTTCACTTTATCGGCATGTTGAAAAATTTTCGGATTTTTTATGGCATCCAAAGCTAAATTTATAGTGGCTATTGGCGTTTTGAATTCGTGCGTCATGTTGTTGATGAAATCCGATTTCATTTGTGATATTTTGCGCTGTTGAATGAGTTGATACAAAGCACTTGTATAGGCAATAATGATGATGATTGTAAACAAAATAGACATTGATGTCATCCCAATAATTGAGGACATAATAAAGCGTTTTCTTTTTGGGAAATTAATATATAAACCAAATTCGCTTTCACCATTTTCGTCCAAAAAAATAGGAACACCAATAGTGGGAACAAGTGTCGATTCAAAATTTTCGGATTGAATACGTGTTGGGGTATTTTCTTTTAAAATTGCAAATTCATAAGCAATATCAATATTGTTCTCTTTGAATTTTTGATCGAGTAGACGTTTGATTGTTGTAATAGATACGCGATCTTCTATTGGCGTATTTCGAATCTCGGCCTTGTATTGTGCTTCAAAAGCCGCTTTTTGAAGACGATCCATATTGAGCACTTTAGTCAAAGAATACTCCAAATTAGGCATCCATTGACCATCTATCCCCGAAAAAGTGTAGGTTTCTTGAGTGGTTTTTCCCTTTAATTTTTTAAAGCTCAGGCTGTCTGATCCGTTATCTTGTGTGGACGGTATCGTATAGTTTTCTTCTTTTACACCTGTGTCGTAGACAATTATTTGATTGGCATCTTTATTTTGTTTGTACACCCGAATACTTCGGATAGCGCTTGTGTCTGGCTCTTGTCCCCTAGCAATAAGTGCATTAAGCGCAATTACATATTTGTTATACTCAATGTCTGTAACTTGATTGGAGGTATAACTCAGTACTTTTTTGACATTAAATGCAAACTGATCTTCCTTAGTTTCTAATGAATAATTGATGTAGTAGGCCTGCACAAAGATGATCCCAATCAGAGAAAGACTCATCAGTATAACCAAGACGGAAAACAACTTCTTATTCATGATGTAAAACTACATTTTTTAAGAACGTTTTAAGTTACTTTTAACGAATTATTAACCAAAATGTTAAAATTTATAATTTATACAATTTTTTTAAGAATTTCATTATTGATTTTTTCTACCTCAATTTTCGCTTTTTGTACATCAATATTGTGTATCACAAAATCAGATTTTTGGATTTTTTTATCCTCATCCCACTGGTTATTCATAATTGAAAGGACTTCATCGGCAGATTTGTCGTCTCGTAGCAGCACACGCTCCAAACGTATTTGTTTTGGGGCAGTGACCGTAAGAATGAAATCAAATTGATCTTCTGCACCTAATTCAAATAAAATGGCAACCTCTTTTAGTACATAAGGATGCGCTTGCCGCGATAACCATGCCGCATAATGTGCCGCAACTTCGGGATGAACGACTTGATTCAACGCACTCAACTTTTCTTTATCTTTAAAGACCAATTGAGCAATATAGGGTCGATTCAGCAGCCCATCGCTGTAGGCATTGACACCAAAAATCTCGATAAGTTTAGTTCTTATTTTTGGTGATTCATTCATCAATTTTTTGGCTTCATCATCGGCGTTATATACAGGTACACCAAGTTCATGAAACATTGCTGCAACAGTCGTTTTGCCACTTCCAATCCCTCCAGTAAGTCCTAAAATTTTAGTCATTTTTTTGTGTGATTACATATTCTAGACTGTTGATTTGTAGTGCTGTTGTTTTTGCTGTACTGGGGTAAGCAACTAATTTAGGAATCATAACATTTGAAGAACGATCAAGTGCTTCAAAATCACATTCAATACGAAAGTCTTCTGGTGTAATTGCGTCATAAGTGCTTAGGCTTGTATAGTACACCACAGGAATTTCTTTTGGAAAAATAGACACCACCAAATGCTCCGGCAAATTTACCAATTGGACAGGAACGGAAACGGTGCCTTCTGTAAATTTATCGACAACACCCAACACTTGAACCTGATTGATCGAAAATTTTAAATATGAAGGGAAATCAGAAATATCCAAATCCAAAGCCACATCTAAATCGGTTTTTACAGCATTCATTTGAAGCGCTTCTGTTGCAACGGCATCAATGGTATTTAAATACTGCTCTGGCCCCACAATTGTGATGGAATCTGGTTGGGCGCGCAAAGGAGTTTTCAAATCGTAGCCCACCACAAACTCTGGTTGCAAATTGATTTTTACAGGGACTTTTTTGGTAAATTGAGTCGCATATGCAAAGGTTATTGTTGTTGGGCTAATATTTTCAATAACGGTATTGGAATTGAAATACTGCGCAATTTCTGCACGATGAGCACTTTGCTCCCAATAATAAGCAGTGTCATTTTTTTGAAGTGTAGAAAAGTCTACATTAAATTTAAGCTTTTTAAAGGCATATTTTAACAAACTGAACCCATTGGTCGTGATGGTCACATCAACAATAGGCAGACGACCTTCAACGAGCAGAACACGTGGAGGCAGCTTTGTGGGCTGAAGCTCAAATTGTAAGGTATGGGTCGTTGGACTCGTCAATTTTGAAAGTAAAGAAATAAAAAACGCCAACAGCAAAAACAATACAAAAACATTGAGTCGTTTTGCACGGATTTTTAGGCGTAGATATTCAAAAATCTTTCTCATCAAGGTGTTTTAAAAAATAAGTTTGGAAATAGTTCTTCTTCTGATTTTCGCGACATAAAGAGTTTTGTTTTAGCTTTTAAAAAACCCCAACCATATCCTGAAAATTGAATCAAAATGGCGGGGATACTCAAAATGGCAGCTATAAAATCTAAGGTGGACTGAAAGGCCAAAATTAAAGCCAATAAAAAATATGCACCATAAATAAAAACGCCGATGTAAACCTCAAAAAACAGCAATAAAAGATTGATAAAAAACCCCAACATAAAAACTGTAGGAAACCAATAGGTCCATTTTTTGGAATGGGGGTGCCATTTGTTGAGAATTGGACGTACTTGCCCAAACTTGTACACTTGCACAAAAAAACGCTCAAACGAGATTCGGCGCTTGTGGTAGACAAAGGCCTCTGGAATAAGACAGAGTTTGTATCCCATCGCTTTAAGTCGAATGGATAAATCTGGGTCTTCCCCAGGGTGAATCGTCCCAAATCCACCAGAGGCACAAAAGGCCTCTTTGGATAGCCCCATATTAAAACTTCGAGGTTCATAGCCCTCAATTTCTTTGCTTCCTCCTCGAATGCCGCCTGTGGTAAGCACGGAGGTCATGGAAAAATTTATGGCTTTTTGCAACTCCGTAAAATTATCTTTTGCAGCGTCTGGGCCACCAAAACAATCCACATAAGTGGCATTTAAAAATGAAATGACTTCGGTCAAATAGTGTTTGGGCAAAATACAATCGGAATCCAAAATGATAAAATAATTGCCTTTGGCACGTTCCATACCATAATTTCTCGAATGCCCTGGTCCAGTATTGTCTTTAAAATAATAACTGATATTGAGCTGATCGGAAAAATGCTCCGCAATCAAACGTGCGTCTAAAGTAGAGCCATCTTCTACAATAACGACCTCAAAAGTTTTGGGCGTTTCTAAGGCACAAAAACTCTCCAAAAGCTCGCGTACTTCTTCGGGGCGGTTATAGACAGGAACGATAAAAGAAAAATCACTGGCAATCATAGAAACAAATTTACATAATGCAAATGAATTATTCGCTTTAAAAATAAGCCATAAAAAAACTCCGCCGGAGCGGAGTTTTTATGTAGGATTCGAAAAAATTATTTTTTCAAGACACGTACGGTTTCTAATGTATTGTCGATAGAAACTTGTACAAAATAAGCACCTGACTGCATTGCAGATAAATCTACTGTACAATCTCTAGAATTCGGATTTTGATGCAATACCATCTGGCCCAGCATGTTGAAGACTTTAACATCTTCTACGCTGTTTTGAGCTTTAATGGTTAAGACATCGTTCACCGGATTCGGGAAGTATGTAAATTGCGCCATACTAGCTTCTTCAATACCAAGTGACGCATCTGTACTTGTTGCTCTGAACTCATAAACTCCCTCAGAACCGTCAGTAGTAGAGCCATAATGACCTAAGTTAACATAATACTGTGTTCCTGAAGTTACAGCAATAGATAAAGACTCTGGATCAGAGGTATAACCCCCATCAGCATTATCTACACAAGTAAAGACCCCACAAGATCCAGTGTAAACCGCAATTTCAGCATCCCAACCAGTTGGAGTAAGTATTAATTCAATTGTCCCCGAAACTGTTGGCGTAAACGTGTACCATACACCATCGTTCATTGTAGCAATTCCACAATCTACAAAACCATCATTATTGGTCGCTCCAGTAGCATCGCCATTAGAAGTAAATGGCAAAGCATCCAAAACTGTTGCAGTATCGCAAGAGTCATTAGTCACGAGTGTAGAAACTGAAATACTTTTCCAATCGGAAGTGCCATCAGTTGCACCACAATCTGTTTGTACATAAACATCGTATGGTGAACCAGAATTCAATCCACTCAGATCATATGATGCAACCGTAGAAGTATCAGAAGTTCCATCGCCTTGAGTAAACCCTGCTGGACCATATTCGATATTAAATAAAGCTCCATCAGATGTCCATGCTATTGTAGCACCATCAATGGTAACATCAGAAACTGCTAGGTCGGTTGGTGCAATACATGATGGCATTTCACAAGCAAATTGAAGAGAAATATCACCATTTTGTGTACTACCATCGTTTGTTATCTGAACTGAAATCGTTCCATCAGTTGAAGTGTAAGTCACATCTTCGAATATCCCACAAGATTGTTCAGTGTTTAATAAATTTCCCGAACCATCTCTTACATAGATATAATCATAACAACCACCAGACCATGTATTAGCTTCTAGGTCACCATTAACAGTTACCATTGCAGGGTTTCCACCTGTGAGCATGATAGTGTAATCACCATTAGCTACTTGTGTATATGTAACTGTTTCACCGCAAGAAGCAGAATTAGGGGTTGAAAATGAAATACTTCTCCAATCGCTGGTCTCTCCAGATCCACAATCTGTTTGTACATAAACATCGTATGCTGAACCAGAATTCAATCCACTCAAATCATATGACGCTGTTGTAGAAGTATCAGAAGTTCCATCACCTTGAGTAAACCCTGATGGACCATATTCGATGTTAAATAAAGTTCCATCAGATGTCCATGAAAGTTCTGCTGAATCAGCCGTTACACTAGATACTGAAAGATCTGTTGGTGCAATACATGATGGCATTTCACAAGCAAATTGAAGAGAAATATCACCATTTTGTGTACTACCATCGTTTGTTATCTGAACTGAAATCGTTCCATCAGTTGAAGTGTAAGTCACATCTTCGAATATCCCACAAGATTGTTCAGTGTTTAATAAATTTCCCGAACCATCTCTTACATAGATATAATCATAACAACCACCAGACCATGTATTAGCTTCTAGGTCACCATTAACAGTTACCATTGCAGGGTTTCCACCTGTGAGCATGATAGTGTAATCACCATTAGCTACTTGTGTATATGTAACTGTTTCACCGCAAGAAGCAGAATTAAGGGTTGAAAATGAAACAGATACCCAATCGCTGGTCTCTCCAGATCCACAATCCGTTTGAACATAAACTTCATACTCGTTGTTTGAAGATAATCCTGATAGTTGGTAAGGACTAGTAACTCCAGTATACGTTGCTGTACCAGTAGCAGTACCGCCTGCTGTGACATCTACAACTTCAATGTTGAATGATGAGTCGTCCGATGTCCATGAAATTTCTGCTGAAGTAGCTGTTATATTTGAATAAGTTACATTAGAAACATCTACACAGGATGGTGGTGTTTGTGAACTTATCGTTGGAGAAAAAGAACAAAAACCAAAAGTCCAATCACCACTAGCACTATAACTAATTCTATACATAAAACCAGATAATTGAGTTGATGTAAAAGATGATATATCTAAAATACTTGATGAGTTTGTTGATGGTGTAGATGAACAGTAGTCCGCTGTGGCAGTGGAATTGTCAGGAATATAATTTCCCCAAATTAACCAACTTGAACTGTCAGCATCATAATACTCTAGACTTAAATTGTTTCCATTTCCATATTCCTCGTTATTTACATAATCATGGCTAACTTGAATCCATGTTTCACCAGCATTACTTGCAGCTGTGAGGTCAATTATAGGGGATTGAGCCTGAATTTCATCTGTTGAGCCACTTCCAGCTGCATCGTCATCGTAAGAAAAATTTGATGTCAAAGTTGGATCACTAAGCAAACCAGCTGAACTAAATGTTCCTGTAAGAGCCCATTCTGTATTTGGCCAGGAAGCGTCTTGGTTTAGTGTTTGTCCAAACGAAAATTTAGTAAAAATAAGTGAAAAAATAATAAGTGTAATATTTTTCATAAAAGTTAATTTTTGGTTAATCACAATAAATATAATCAAAACAAAACAGAAAACGAAACATTGGCTTTCTTTCTCGTTAAAATGTTTAATTATTTCGATAAAACGTTAGACAAATTATAAAAATTAAATTAGCGGGAAATAAAAAATCCACACCATTTGGTGTGGATTTTTAAGAACTTTATTGGATTTTACTTATTCTTCTACAAATTTTTCCATAATGGCATCACTCACGCCCATGTTGCTAAATCCACCATCGTTGTATAGGTTTTGCAATGTAACACGTTTGGTTAAATCGCTAAACAAGGTGATGGTATAATTGGCACAGTCCAAAGCTGTGGCATTGCCAAGCGGTGACATTTTTTCAGCGTAAGCAATAAAGCCGTCAAATCCTTTTACTCCTTTACCAGCTGTTGTTGGCGTAGGTGATTGAGAAATGGTATTCACACGAACATTTTTATCACGCCCAAAGAAATACCCAAAACTACGCGCTATGCTTTCTAAATACGCTTTATTGTCGGCCATATCATTATAATCTGGAAAAACACGTTGTGCAGCCATATATGACAAAGCAACAATACTCCCCCACTCGTTCATCGCATCGGACTTATACAATGTTTGCATCACTTTGTGAAAAGACATGGCAGAAACGTCAGTTCCTTTTTGCGTCCAATCGTATTTTTGGTCGGTGTAGGCACGACCTTTACGCACATTAACCGACATTCCAATGGAATGCAGTACAAAGTCCAACTTACCGCCTAAAATCTCCACCGATTGATCAACTAAATTTTGTAAATCTTCTAAAGAAGTGGCATCGGCAGGAATCACTTGTGCGCCAGTTTTTTTGGCCAATTCATCAATAGCGCCCATACGCATCGCAATGGGTGCATTGGTTAGTACAAAGGTTCCACCCTCTTCGTGTACACGCTCTGCTGTAATCCATGCGATAGAGTTTGGATCTAAAGCGCCAAAAATAATTCCTCTTTTTCCTTTAAGTAATTGATGTGCCATAATATTGTTTTGTTATCAAGTGTATCTAATTTTGTGGGCAAATATACTACTAATTCAACAACTGTTGCGCATGTTGCTTTGCCGTTTCTGTTATTTCTTTTCCACCCAACATTTGTGCTATTTCCTGCAAGCGTTCGTTTGTATCCAACTTCTTCAACTGGGTGACTGTTGTTGCACCACGATCTTCTTTAAAAACTTTAAAATGATGCGCACCTTTAGCCGCTATTTGCGGTAAGTGGGTAATGGTAAATACTTGCATGTACTGACTCATGTCTTGCATGATGGACGCCATTTTGTTCGAAATTTCACCTGAAACACCAGTGTCGATTTCATCAAACATGATGGTTGGCAATTTTTGGTACTTGGATAAAATATATTTTACGGCTAACATAATACGCGAGAGCTCCCCTCCTGACGCACCTTTATCTAGTGGTAAAAAGTCCCCTCCTTTATTGGCTTTTAGCAAAAAGAACAACTCATCCTTTCCGTTGGCCAAAAACGTTGACGCTGGCTGAAGCTCGATGTTAAATGCTGCATTGGGCATACCCAGAGCACTCAGAAGTAAGTGCAATTCATCTTCCAGATTGGTCAATACCGCTTTTCGTTTGTTAGTCAAGGTTGAAGATAAATTGTTTAATTTTTTTAAATTTTTGTTTAACAAAACATGAACCGCTTCAATTTGCGCATCCAAGTTTGTCAGTTGCGCAACTTTTTGTTCTAAATCTTTAAAAACAGCATTTAATTCTTTGATGGTTTGCACATTATGCTTTACACACAAATCATTTACCTTATTAAGCTGAGCTTCGGTATCATACAACAATTGTGGATTGGCCTCAAGCGTATTTTGGTGGTGTTCAATTTCTGTATAAATATCATCCAATTCAATATGTACCGCTTGAATTCTTTCAAAAAGAGGCGCATACACTTCCGATATATCTTTCAATTTATTAAACCGCTGTTTTAACTCAAAAAGATGGGCAGATACCCCTATTTCATCGTTATTCAAAACTTGTTGGGCAAACTGCAACTCATTTTGAATAAAATCCACATTGTTCAATTGTTCATATTGTGCTTCTAACGCTTTTAAATCCAGTTCCAACACCTGTGCCTCTTCGAGTTCGCGTAACAAGTAAGTGTTGTAATCCTGATCTTTTTTAGATTGAAGTTGTTGCGCTTCGAATGTCTTTAATACGTTTTGATTCTTTTTGTAATCCTCCAAAGTGTGTTTATAATCTTCTAACACTGTATGAGTCTGTGCTAAAGCGTCAATAATTTGAAATTGAAAGGCATCATCGGTCAAAGATAGGGTTTCGTGTTGCGCATGAATATCGATAAGTTGTCGACCAAGGGCATCCAAAACGTGAAGCGTAACTGGAGAATCATTCACAAAAGCTCTAGACTTCCCAGAGGGTAAAACTTCGCGTCTGATGATGGTTTCTATTTCATATTCCAAATCATAGGCCTCAAAAAAGGGTTGTAAACTATAATTCTCTAAATTAAATGTGCCTTCTATGATACTCTTTTTTGTACTGTCTTTAATGTTCGAAAAATCGACTCTTTTGCCTAAAACCAAAGACAAACCACCGAGAAGAATAGATTTTCCTGCGCCAGTTTCGCCTGTAATAATGGTCAATCCATCATCGAAACGCACATCAAGCTCATCGATCAATGCATAATTTTTTATGTAGAGTTGAGCTAACAATGAATTGATTTTAGAATTTTATTTTGCCCCATTTTTTGGTATGCATGGGGGCTACTTTAGTGAGCACAGAAACAAGTTCTGTGATTTTTACATTTGGTCCTGCTGAAAAAACATCAGAGATTTCATCAGATTTAGCATCAAAAAAAGTACGTACTAAAAATGAATTTGGGCGTCTTCTGTGTAAGTCATTGAAACCCATCAGTGCTGAAGCTATAGCAGTCTTTCCTTTTTTGACATCACTTGCCATGACATCCAACCCTTCGCGGTGGTACTGGTAAAGCACTGTTCTGTAGGCACTATACGTTTTGGACAAAACATTGTCGATAAGCACTCTACGCGTTTGATCACCCCCTTTTGGAGGTGCCCATCCTGAAACATTGCCTTGTTGCGAATAGTTGGCTATATCTCTCGCTTGCTCATAATATTCGTCCCCCCCATTAAGTTCAAATGTATCGGCATCAACACCTAAAATCATGTAGATATGAAAGCTGAGTACAGAGATTAGGTTGGATTGAAATTGTGTGGGATTAAAATTTAAATTCTGGTACTCCAAATAGTTGAAATTAAAATCCTTATCATTAAAATTATAAACCGAACTTACGTAGGTAGAATTATGTACTGGACGAACAGACTGCACCTGAATACTGGCCTTAAAAGTGTCCGAATCATAATCATTTATATTGATGATCATACTGCAATCGATGCGTTCTTCAAGGGCAAAAGGTTTATTGGTCCATCGGGTATTGTTAACAAATTCATTGAGTTGTTTCTCAAGAGTTTTAAACACTTGAACATTTTCATTTCCAGTCAGTTGCGCATTGACCACAAGGTTGCAATTCAGCTCTTGTGCAAAGACAAAGCCCGTGAGAAATAGTGTACAATAAGTTATAAAATTACGCATGCATTCGTTTTATAAGTTCATTAATAATATCATTAGCGACTTCAGATTTTGATTTTAGGGGGTAGTTTGTTTGATTTAAATCTTTATCAATTATAGAGATTTTATTTGTAGATCCACCAAAACCTGCGCCATCGTCATTCAACGAATTTAGTACAATTAAGTCTAAATTTTTAGCTTTAAGCTTTTTTATTGCATTTGCAACTTCATTTTCGGTCTCCAAAGCAAATCCAACGAGGAGTTGATTTTTCTTTTTTTCTCCCAAACTAGCAAGCACATCTTCTGTCTTTTCAAGTTCCAAGGTCAGTGCTGATGCTTTCTTTTTTATTTTGGATATCGAAGGGAATTTTGGCCTATAATCTGCAACGGCAGCCGATAAAATTGCGACATCAACTTCATCAAAAAATTGGTGTGCCGCGTCGTACATATCTCTTGCACTGGTGACGGGAATGGTTAGAATTGTAGTATAATGTGCTTTGTAATGTGTTGGACCAGTAATAAGGATCACCTCAGCACCCATTTGCGCAGCAGTATTGGCAATTTCAAACCCCATTCGTCCAGAGGAATGATTACCAATATAGCGAACCGGATCGATGGCTTCGTGCGTAGGGCCAGCAGTGACCAGAAATTTTTTGCCATACAATGGAAGTCCTTCGATAATATGGTGCTCAATGGTTTCCACAATAGTTTCAGGTTCGGCCATACGGCCCATACCTACTAGACCACTGGCTAAAGCACCAAAAGCAGAAGGAATTAAAATATTTCCATAGGACTGAAGCGTTTCTAAAGCATTTTGTGTGGTCGGGTGTTTATACATATCCAAATCCATAGCGGGTGCAAAATACACCGGACATTTTGCAGAAAGATAGGTAGCAATTAAGAAGTTATCGCTATTTCCTGATGCCATTTTTGACAGGGTGTTGGCGGTAGCAGGTGCTATCACAAACACATCGGCCCATAGACCAAGTTCTACATGATTGTTCCAAACGGCATTGTCGTCTTCATCATCTGTAAAATCAGACAAAACAGGATGATTTGAAAGCGTTGAAAGGGTAAGCGGTGTAATGAATTCTTTGGCCGAAGGCGTCATCACCACGCGCACATCGGCGCCAGCTTTGACAAACAAACGGACAAGAAAAGCAGTTTTATACGCAGCAATACCAGCACTGATGCCAAGAAGGATATTTTTGCCGCGTAAAATAGACATAGGATTGGTCTTAGGACTCGTCAGAAGTTTTTCTGTGGTGAATTTTCCCTTCTAACCATTCTTGCACTGCAAGCGCATGTGGCTTGGGTAAACGCTCATAAAACTTAGAAACTTCAATTTGTTCTTTGTTTTCAAAAACTTCTTCAAGACTGTCGTTGTAGGTTGCAAATTCTTCCAATTTATCGATTAATTCTTTTCGGATATCTGTATTGATTTGCTCTGCTCGTCTAGAAATTACAGAAATCGCCTCGTAAATGTTTTCTGTTGGCGCATCAATTTCATTACGGTTGTACGTCACTGAAGTTGCAGGTGCTTTTACTTTTTTTAGATCCATTTGTATTAACTTTTTGTTGTTAAATTATTTTTGATATCAAGCAACACATTGTGCATTGACTCTACTTGCTCTGAATATTTTGTTTCTGGGAAAAAGCGTTTAAAATTTTTGTAGAACGTTAATGCTTTTTCAGTACGTTTTGCTTGTTTCCATGGGACACTATTCACGGCCAATTGGTAGGCAGAATCAAATTTGTAAAAAAGTACGTCTTCTTTGTATTTGGTCCCAGGGAACTTTTCAAGGAAATTATCAAATGCAGTGATGGCTGAATTGTAATCTCTATGGAATGGCCCTGTTGTATGGTATTGCAAAGCAATTTCGTAGGCCTTTTTTTCTAGTTTAGCATCTAATTCTTGAACCAATGCATTGGCTTGATCAAAAAATTTAGAATCTGGATAACGGTTGATGAAGTCCTGAAGTTTCACAATTGCATCTGCCGTTTCCGTTTGATCTTTTGCGTATATCGGAGATAATTTATAGTAACTTTTAGCGGCCAAAAAAGCAATTTCATCAACACGTTCGCTTTTTGGATAGGCCTCTACAAAACGTTCCATGCGGTAATTTGCAGAGAAATAATCTTTCGTTTCATAAAACGCTTTGGAGTGCATATACATCAGCTTTTCTGCTTGAGGTTTTCCTCTGTATTTTGGTACAATTTGAAGAAATAAGCGGTTGGCTTTTTCGTACTTTCCTGCATCATAAAGCTCAGTACCCATTTTGAATTTTGCAGCAATGTCCTCGTCTTTCAACACACGCTGATATTCGCTACAGGCGCTAAAAACGACTAGGACTAGAACTAATGATACTAATTTTTTCATATTTTTAAAATGGGTCGCAAAATTACATTTTTTAAACGGATAATAAAAACATTTATTATCTGTCCAGAGGGAAACACTTTATTCCAATGCTTCAAGTGCTGTTTTAATTTTCAATTTTAGGCCTTCAGTAGCGGTTACCAAGGGTAAGCGAACCGTGTCTTTGCACAATCCAAGTTGTTCCAAAACAGCTTTGATCCCTGCTGGATTATTTTCTTCAAAAATAAGATTGACAAGCGGCATGGCGCTTGCTTCTAAAGCTTTCGCAGTTGTTTTATCGCCTGAAATTCCTTTGTGAATCATGGTCGAAAAAAGTTTTGGTAAGGCCTGTCCTATGACCGAAATCACACCAGAACCACCTGCCAATACAACATCACACACCAAATCATCATCGCCAGAAATGACAAGAAAATCATCGGGTTTGTTGTTCAAAAGTATTTTGTACTGCTCGGGGTTGTTTCCTGCTTCTTTTATGGCTACAATATTGTTCACATCTTTTGCAAGACGAAGACTCGTCTCGGGTTCCATATTTTTGGCCGTTCGCCCTGGAACGTTATACAAAATTACCGGAATAGAAGACGCTTGTGCTACGGCCTTAAAATGTTGATAAAGCCCTTCTTGTGTGGGTTTACTGTAATAAGGTGCCACCGAAAGCACAGCTGTAAAAGGCGACAAATCTGTAGTTTGAAGTTCCTCTATTACGGCGGCTGTATTGTTTCCACCAATACCAATAACAAGCGGTAGACGACCAGCATTGACCTTAACGATGGTCTCTATAATTTCCTTTTTCTCATCCTTTGTAATGGTTACACTCTCCCCTGTTGTCCCACTAATAACAAGATAATCTGTGCCATTTTTTATGTTAAATTCAACAATTTTTGCGAGTGCGTCATGGTCGACAGTCAAATCGCTTTTGAAAGGCGTGACTAACGCAACCCCCATACCTACTAATGAATTCATTTAAATTTTCTTTAGTGTTTTTAAATATTTTATAAGTTCTACTTTAAAAGTATCTTGATTTTTAAGTGCTACATCGATAATCAAATCATGCAATCGATCATCTTCATTTGAAATCCCGATTTTAAATTTTGCCTTCGACATGGCTGTTACAATTTTCAACTCATAGCGGTTGGGTTTGTAAAAACTAATCAGCGTATCAAAGGGTTGCTCCACAAAATCTGCCACTTCTGAACTTTTGCAATGCCCAAGCCAATCAAAATCTAAAGCATTGTAGGAGGCATCCCAACTGTTTGGCTGATGGTTTTCGTTTTGATAAAAAGCAATAAAGCGCAATTGATTGTCCTTCAACCCCAAATCGGTAAACAAGGTTCTAAAAAAATCATAATCTTCAAACTGATCATAGTTAAATAATATACCCACAGTTTTTATCATCTCTGATGAATAGTGTTTTGTGCGCGCATTCAGAACCGTGGTCAGAAATTTTTCAGACGATATTGTTTTGATTCGTTTAAAAAACATGTACTTTTAATAGCTGTACAAAGTTAATACAAATGACGCTTAAATCGGTTAAATTCCTTGTTCTAATTTTCGTGTTTTGCGCATGCCACAAAGCACAGACCACACAAAAAGTTGAAAGTGAGCGTCTTGCTATAAATCAAAACTCAAAAACGGACACAGAAATTGATGCGTTTTTAAAGCCCTACAGAGAACGCTTAGAAGCATCAATGAACGAAGTCTTGTGTTATTCTATTGAGGAACACAAAAAAACTGATGGCGCACTCAATACCGCAGTGGGCAACCTTATGGCCGATGCTGTTTTTGAACGCTGTGCACCCATCCTCAAAAAGCGCCATAACTTAGATTTGGATCTCGTTTTGCTCAATCATGGGGGGATTCGTGCGCCACTCCCTAAAGGACCAATCAAAATGAAAACACCTTACAACATTATGCCTTTTGAAAATAAAGTAGTGATTGCACAGATGAAAGGCACAGCCCTTATGGAATTGGTGGACTACTTAAGAAAAGCCCAACGTGCACATCCTATTTCTGGAATGAAATTAGCAATTAGTCGTGAGGGGGACGTCAAAACACTACTTGTTCAAGGGAAAGAAATTGAGCCCAACACAATTTATAATGTAGCCACAAATGACTACCTCTACAAAGGCGGTGACCGGATGGATTTTTTCCAAAACAGCGAAACTGTTTTTGATATCGACTATAAAATCCGAAATGTACTGATTGACTATTTTACCATTAAAGACACCTTAAACCCAAAACGCGACAACCGTTTTGTGTACACCAATTAAAATTCTAAGCATGAAAAGACGCACCTTCATCAAAAACACTGCCGCTTCTACAGCGCTACTTTCCATGGGCGGTTTAACCCTTTCATGTGCTGAACAAAAACCCATTAAAATAACGATTTTACACACCAACGACGTGCATAGTCATATCGACCCTTTTGGGCCAAATGATGGCCGAAATGCAAACAAAGGCGGAGTGGCACGACGCGCTACAGTAATCCAAAAATTACGACAAAAAAACCCCAACACTTTGCTGTTGGATGCTGGTGATATTTTTCAAGGCACCCCCTATTTTAACTACTACGGAGGGGAATTGGAATTTAAACTCATGAGTATGCTCGACTATGATGCGGCGACCATTGGAAATCATGATTTTGATAATGGCATTGACGGATTGTATGCCCAATTGCCCCACGCCAAATTCGATTTTATTTCTGCCAATTACGACTTTAAAAATACTGTGATGGACAGTCATGTTCAGCCCTATAAAATTTTTAATAAAAGTGGGGTCAAAATCGGCGTTTTTGGACTGGGGATCGAACTGCAAGGGCTTGTCAGTAAAGACGCGTTTAAGGAAACCAAATACCTCAACCCTATCGAAATTGCGCAAGACATGAGCCGTATTTTAAAAACCGAACAGCAGTGCGCCCTAGTGATTTGCCTATCCCATTTGGGTTATGATTATAAAAACCCTCAAAAAGTCTCGGATCGGAGTTTGGCACGGGCCACAAAAGATATTGACCTTATTATTGGCGGCCATACCCATACCTTTTTAAATGAACCCACTGTAGAAATTAACGCTGCTGGCAAACATGTGTTGGTGAATCAAGTGGGCTGCTATGGGCTCTACCTCGGAAAAGTGGATTTTTATTTGTCACCACAAGCCAAATATTTTAGTAGCCGTACGCTAAAAATTTAACCCTATTAAACCAGTGTAAAACAGTACTTTTAGTGTGTTTTACCAATTCTTCTAAAAAAAAGTTTCCAAAAAATGTGACTTTTTGGATTCATCTGTGTCTAAACTATTGAGGGAGGAGTGGCTTTTGCAAAAAACAAAAGCATGAAAGACGCTATACTTAAATATTAATACGCTGTAAATCAGCTTAATATAACAACTAAAAGCAAATAATATATAAAAGAAAGAAACGCTATCCTTGAGCCGGACGAAAGGGTGTATATATACAAGTAGTGTATAATTTGAGAAAACCAAGACAGATTTGAATCTAATGAAAAATTCATACTTTATTTTGTTGATTTTAGTTGTTTTAGGTTGTAATAACCGAAAACTAAAAAATAATATTTCTGTACAAAAAGAACAAATTGAAATTGAAAACGAATCTCAAACTAAAGTTGAAATATCCGAAGATAAGCCGAATATTGAGTTGAACGATACAACATCAATTCCAAATATTGCATTGAAATTCATCAATGATTACGTTACAAATTGCAACAAAATGAGAGAACAGATTGGAATAATTGAATACGTAAATGCTTACCCAAATGTTAGTCAAGAATTTAAAACAGAACTAACTAAAATGATTCAAGAAGCTGAAAAGAATGACCCAGATTACGGATTAGGATTTGACCCAATTTTTGACGCTCAAGATTATCCTGACGATGGTTTTAAAATTTCCAAATTTGACTCAAACTCAAATTATTTGACTGTAGAGGCTAAAAGCTGGAAAGGATTTACTATAACTATGAAAATTAAAGAACTAAATAATAAATGGATAGTTGATGGATGTGGAGTGATTAATATTCCAAAAAATAAACAAGCGAAAAGATAAAAACTACACACAACAATGGCTATAAGTAATTGCTTGTTCCCCTCGCTGGCCTGCCTGTCGGCAGACAGGCGCAAGCGTCCACGCTTGTGTCTTATTACCAA
>CBFHQL010000027.1:0-20935 GCA_965658025.1 Flavobacteriaceae bacterium
CAGGAAGTAATATTTTATCTACTATCCCTAACCAAGCTACAGATAATTGGAGTGGTACTTCTATGGCCGCCCCTCATGTTGCAGGGGTTGCTGCATTAATTCTTTCCGTAAATCCAAATCTATCAGTACAAGAGGTTAATGACATTATTGAAAGTACCGCTCAAAAAGTGGGAAATTATAACTATTCAAATAATTCAAACAGACCCAATGGAACATGGAATAATGAAATGGGCTATGGACTTGTGGATGCCTATGCCGCAGTACAAATGGCACAAAGCTATAGCAACGCCTCCCTAGAAACTATAAACTACCTCTGCTATAATCCTTCAACAACCCTAAACCTATCCAACAACAATAATAATCCAGTTACTTGGCAAACCTCTTCCAACGTCAGTATTGTAGCTCAATCCAATAGTTCTATCACCATCAAAGCCAGTAGTGCTACGGCCAGCGGCGAGGGTTGGGTCAAAGCTACGCTTAGCAACGGAACGGTACTCCAAGAAGAGTTTTGGGTGGGTAGACCAAGTACAGAAAAAATTAGTATCATCAAATCAGGGGCTGTTAGACTTACAGAAAATACTTGGAATATTATACACATCATCTACGATAATAAATTCCCACATTTAATTCAGGGGATAGAATTGACAGATTGGGAATGGCGGATGTTTCCATCGCCAGGAACTTCTATTATGTCAAGACTTGGAACAGGTAGTATGATTCTTTTAAGACCTACTACACACAATGGTTATGTCGATTTTCAATCGAGAGTCTGCAACGAATGTGGATATAGCGGTTGGAAAAGTCAAATATTTCAAATTGGATATGGAAGTAGTGGCCCAGATAACCCTAATCCACCTGGATTAGAGTGGTAAAAGATAATCCCATTTACTGGCGCGAGGGTTTCTCTCGTGCCTATTAACTGTACGAGCAAAGATGTTCGCGCTAGCATTGGTTTTATTCAGCATTCAACACTTTCGCCAACTGTGTTGTACAACTTTTCCGTGAATAGCGGTTAATATGTTTGGGCGAAACTGAAAGTGTTTGTTTTACATAAGCATCAAAAAGGGTCAAAAGATGTGTTTTTAACGCATTTTTGTCCTTGTAGTTAAAATAAAATCCTGTGTTGGTGTCTTTTAAAATGGTCTGAACATCTGAGTTTTTGGGTCCAATAGCTACAATGGGACGATGGGCATTTAGATATTCAAACAACTTCCCTGGGATGATGTACGAGGCCTCAATGGTGTTGGCTTCAAGCAGTAACAAGACTTGACTTTTTTGTTGATGTTGTACGGCTTCCAAATGCGTAACAGAACCTTTATTGTGTAGAAAAGAATCTAAACCTGTAGAACGTATCGACTGGAGTACTGCACGGCTTGTCTCCCCCACAAGTACCAATTCAAAATTTGCTTTAAATTCGGTGTTTTCCTGAACGAGTTCTGAAAGCACTTCCCACAACAGTAATGGATTTCTTTGTTCTAAAAGCGCACCAATATGTGTGAGTGTAAAATTAGAATCTAAGGGTGTAGGAGGTACAATTTCATCATCAAAACCATTGGTAATCACCGAAATAGGTTGGGTTGTTTGTTTTGAAAATAACGCCTTTGTTTGTTCGGCGGTTACAATAATATGGTCAGAAGTATGTAAAACTTTGCGCTCAAGCTGTATGTGTTTTTGCTGTGCTTTTTGGGTCAAGTTCAAATTTTTGTGATACCCTATATTCGTCCACGGATCTCTAAAATCGGCTAACCAACGCAGTTTATGGTTCGCTTTCAATTGCATACCAATAAGGTGGACGCTATGTGGGGGGCCTGTAGTGATGATGGTATCAATATGGTGTTTTGAAATATAATCGGATAAAAATTTTACCGATGGTTTTACCCAAAACATACGGGCATCAGGAACGAAAAAATTGCCACGAATAAACAGTAAAAACCGCTCAAACAAACCTTGTTTTTTAGTGACTGGTATCCCTCCTTTTGATAATGCATTGGTTTTGTTTTTAAAAAATAATTTTAAAAACCTGAGTGGCTCTTTTATGGGGTGTTTTAGGACTGTAAGCTTGGGCGAAATATCGTTGGATAAAGTATAATCTACCGTTGGATAAGAAGGATTTTCAGGACAATAGACAATGGGTTGAATATTGTGTTCTGGAAGGTATTTGACAAATTTTAGCCAGCGCTGAACTCCAGGACCACCCGCAGGAGGCCAATAGTAGGTGATGATTAAGACTTTTTTCATGTGTTCATATTTATTGTTTTTCAATGGTCACATGTAACCTTTGATGTTTAAAATAATCATTCCGCTGTGTGTTAATAATTATTTTTAACATGTCGGTTTCATTCGCCGCTTTTGTTATACATAAAACCGAAAAGCCCCAATAAAATCAAAAATAAAATTGAACTTATAAGAGCTATCATTGACCCAGTACGAACAACTTCTGGATTAAATTCAAAAACAATGGTATGGTTGCCTTTGGGCACTTCCAAACCTCTTAGGATATAATTCACATTATAATGCGGTACTTCTTGGCCATCGATGGTGACCTGCCAACCATGTTTGTAATAATTCTCAGAAAATACTGCAAATCCATCGTGCTTATTAGTAGAAGTATATACGAGTTTATTGGGTGCGTAGTCCGTCAATTCGATGCGTGCTGTAGAATCTACAACAAATCGACCTCCAGAGTGTAGGCTTTTGTTAATCACAGCCGAAAATTTAGTTTTTAAAGTATCTAGGGCTAAAATTTCTGCATCAGCATCTGAAACAGAAGTTAAGTTTTTTACAAACCAAGCATTTCCATTTACTTCATCATTTTCAAGGTATTGCAACTGGTTATCCTCATTGTTGTAAATGATATATTTGGTATTGAGCATATTGAAGACTTCTGGATTACCCTTGTCAATATGAAAATCCATCACTTCATTAAAACGCCGCATTTTGGCCGCATGATAACCTCCTAAAGCGTTATGAAAATAAGAAGATCGTGTACTTCCATCTGATGCATCGTAAACTCTAAAAACAGTACTGTCCGCCATAATTTCTTTATCAATTGGGGTGGCTGTATAAGGTTTGTTTACTTTAAGTGCAGAAACAAAATTATCATTGTTTACATAACGCCAATCGACGCCTGCTAAATCAATCACAATAAGGAGACCAAGAAGAACAAACGTTATATTTTTGGTGATTTTTTGACGTAAATAAAACCATAGACAAGTGGCTACAGCCGAAACAAAAAAGAACGTACGCAAAACATCTGCAGTAAACAAATTTTGGCGATCTTCTCGAAGCGCTTTGATAAAATCAATCCCATAAAAGTTTTGGTATTGGCCATCGCGAAGTCCGACAAAATCGAATAAACTGTTTTTAAATAACAAGAAAATTGTAGTCATACCAACAAGCGAAAATGCGGTATATTTTAGGGCTTTCCGTTTTTTAGAATCGGATAAATCGTCAGATAAAAATTTACTTAACCCAAGCATGGCAAAAATAGGGATACAAACTTCTAAAATCACCTGAATAGAACTCACCGCTCTAAACTTATTGTACAACGGAATATAATCAATAAAAAAGTTGGTGAGGAATGATAAGTTTTTCCCAAAAGAAAGCAATAGCGACAAAACAATTGCAGAAATAAGCCACCATTTGTGTTGGTCTTTGTAGATAAACAAGGACAATAAAAACAAAAATAATAGTGTTGCACCCACATATGCTGGAGCTTCAACAATGGGTTGTTCTCCCCAATACATAGGGGCTTGTTTAATTTCATTTCGCGCCTGAAGTGCAGTGGCACCAAGCGCTTTATATGCTTTGTAGGTTTCAGAATCTGTACCGAGTTCTTCTGTAGAACCTCCACCCATAAATCGTGGGATGAACAAATTAAAACTCTCAGCTATTCCGTAACTAAATTGTGTGATGTATGCTCTATCTAAACCGGTTGACTCTGGTCTTGGTGTTCCATCCGGTAGGATACTTAACTCACTTTGACTACGTGTGCTTTCGGCGACATATTCTTTGGTTGAAAGTAGATTAGACGCATTCATGCCCAGTGCCAAAACAGCAGAACAAATTAAAATTATAGACGATTTAATGAACGAAGGGATTTCGTTTGATTTTATGGCTTTATACAAAAAAGAAACAGCCAAAATCAAAAGAATAAACAACAGATAGTATGTCATCTGTGGGTGGTTGGTGACAACCTCAAGAGCCGAGGCAATCGTTGTCACAATAAAACCAACCCAATACCGCTTTTTGTACACAAGAAGAACACCCGACAACACAAATGGCATATAGGCAATAGCATGCGCTTTGGCGTTATGACCTACACCCAAAATTATAATAAGATATGTTGAAAAACTAAAAGCGAGTGCACCAAGAACAGCCACACGAAAATCTTGTTTCAAAACAAGTAAAAGCAAATAAAACCCCAAAAAATATAAGAACAGATAATCGGCTGGTCGCGGTAAAAAGCGAAGCATAAGATCCAATTTTTTGATGTAATTATGAGGATATTGTGCACCAAGTTGATAGGTTGGCATACCACCAAAGGCACTGTTGGTCCAATAGGTTTCTGTTCCATTAGCAGCTCTGAAGTCAATGTGCTGTTTGGCCATACCAGTGTACTGCACAATGTCACTTTGGAAAATCTTTTTCCCTTGCAAAACAGGACTGAAATAGCCCACAGAAAGGAGTATAAATCCAATGAAAACAAAAAAATGTTTGGTGTACTTTTTTAGTAGTTGACTCATAATCATATCATTAGTCTATTTCTTCATAATCAACATACTCGCCAACATCGTTACTTGATGATTGCTTTTGAGGAGTTTGATCTATAGAAACTTCACCCTCTTTTTGCGTGTTGGATGGTGGTGTTTGCTGATGAAATTGCCGTTCCATCTTACGGGCAATAGAACGCAGAAAAAAAGGCGCTAAAAGACGTAATACATATTTAAAAACAGTATAGAACAAGATAATAATCAGCAAGGTTTTTAAAAGTCCTACTATAGATGCCGTCTGAATCATAAATGAAAAAGTTTAATCAAAAATACAATTCTTAAATTTATTTTGAGGTATTGAGCAAACGATGAATAACAAAATTTATTAAAAGTCGTTTATGGGGTGAAGGTTTTATTAAAAAATATGTAGATTTGATAAAATGATATACAAATGACCTCGATCTTTAAAACTTCTTTAATTATTTTATTGTGTTGTGCCTCTGCCCTACAAGCACAATACACCGATGTTATTAATTCTAACCGTCCGGGTGCTTCTCAAACAGCATTTTCTGTCGGTAAAAAAGTGTTGCAATTTGAAGTTGGCCCCTATTTGATGAATGAAAAAAGAACGCCTTACCCTTCTTATGAAGCCAAAGGTTTTGGCGTTGATTTTGCAGCGCATTATGGTTTTTTCAAAGAAGCATTGGAGCTCAATATTCAAGGAACTTACCAAAGAGAGACACAAACTTATGCCTTTGCGGTTCCTGTAGAAAACAAAAGAGCAAACTTCAAAAACCTGAATCTGGGCGCCAAATATTTGGTCTATGACCCAAACAAAAACAGAGAAGAAAAAATAAATGTGTACAGCTATCATGCCAATCGTGGATTTAAATGGCGACAACTCATTCCAGCGGTTGCGGTTGCTGCAGGTGTAAATTTTGACACTAAAGATAACCCATATACGGCTAGTGGTGTTGAAGGATTAAGCTACCGTGCAGCCCTTATCACTCAAAATAATTTTTATGGCGGATGGGTTTTTGTGACCAATATCATGATGGACCGCATCAGTTCCGATCAACAAGACCTCCATTATATTCTTACACTCACCCATTCATTTCATCCAAAATGGGTAGTTTTTGCAGAAACTCAAGGAATAAAAAGTGACTTTTATGCCGATAATTTAGTTCGCTTTGGTGGTGGATATCTATTCAACAAAGATCTTCAGTTGGATACAGCACTAACCCTAAATTTTAAAGACACTCCATCGGTTTTTAATGTGAATTTTGGCGTTTCGTACAGAATAGATCGACACAAAGACGAACCAAAAATCAAAAACAACACCTCGGCAAAAGCACAAGGCAAAAGAAAATCACGTGCCAAAAGAAAATCCAAAAAGAAAAAAGATATAAATTTTGATGAAGGTTAAACCGTATGATTGTCATTGAAGAAGTAAGCTCTAAAAAGGACATTCGTGAGTTCGTTAAATTTCCTTTTGAACTGTATAAAAATTCGCCGTATTGGGTACCCCCTATCATTGCTGAGGAAATGAATGTTTTCGATAAAGCGAAAAACCCTATACTTCAAGATGCGGAGGTAACATTATTTTTGGCTTACAAAAATTCGAAAATCGTTGGGCGCGTAGCTGCAATCATCAATTGGATTGAAGTCAATGCGCAAAAGACAAAAAAAATGCGCTTTGGCTGGTTCGATTTTATTGACGATTTAGAAGTTAGTGGCGCTTTACTTGATAAAATTTCTACTGTTGGAAACACACATGGCTTGAAGTATATGGAAGGCCCTGTGGGCTTTTCAAATCTTGATAAAGTTGGGGTTTTAACCTATGGTTTTGATCATATTGGCACCATGATTTCGTGGTATAACCATCCTTATTATGCATCGCATTTAAAAACGCATGAATTTTTAGTAGAAAAAGAATACCTTGAATATAAACACGCTTTTAAGGATATTAAAATCGAAAATTACAACCGACTTGAGTCTGTAATAAAAAGACGTTATGGGCTTAAAGCACTCAACTTTCACAAAACAAAAGATATGATGCGTTACGCAGATCAAATGTTTGATTTATTCAATGAAAGTTATTCGTCTTTGTCATCTTTTGTAAAGATTACAGATATCCAAAAGGATTATATGAAAAAGAAGTTTTTAAACTTTATCAATCCAGAATACATCAAATTTGTATGCAATAATGAGGATAAACTCGTAGCATTTGCTGTGGTGATGCCTTCTTTTGCGAAAGCACTTCAAAAAATAAAAGGAAAACTGTTTCCTTTTGGACTATTTCATTTGTTGAAAGCTCAAAAAGCTAAATCAGTCAATTTTTTACTCATTGGAGTTCATCCCGAATATCAAAATAAAGGAGTCCATGCAATTATTTTTAGTGAGTTTCACCGAACATTTAAAGCCAAAGGCATTAAAGAATGCAGAAGGACACCCGAACTGACAGATAATTTGGCCATTCAAAAATTATGGACGGACTTCAATCCTCAATTGATTAAAAAGCGGTGTACATACCGAAAAGATTTGTAAAAATTATTCGCCCATCGCTGCTGTTACAGCTGCAGAAAGACGCTTATACAATCCAGAATTCAATCGTTCTCTTATGCTTGAAAAGGCCTGAAGTGTTTCTTCTACATCTTCTAAAGTATGCATAGAGGTTGGAATCAAACGCAACAAAATGAGCCCTTTAGGGATTACCGGATACACAACAATGGAACAGAAAATACCGTGATTTTCACGCAAGTCCTTCACCAAAGCCATTGCTTCAGGAATACTACCTTTCAGATACACTGGAGTAACACAACTTTGAGTAGTTCCCAAATCAAAGCCACGTGCTCTAAGCCCAGATTGTAGTGCATTCACAATTTTCCATAGGTTTTCTTTAAGTTCAGGCATAGTTCTAATCATGTCCAAACGTTTCAATGCACCTTTGACTAACTGCATTTGCAACGATTTTGCAAACATTTGAGAACGCAAATTGTATTTTAAATAATCTATGATTTCTTTATCGGCGGCAATAAAGGCACCTGTACTGGCCATAGACTTTGCAAAAGTTGCAAAATACACGTCAATATCGTCCTGAACACCTTGTTCCTCTCCGGCTCCTGCTCCGGTTGCACCCAAAGTACCAAATCCGTGTGCATCATCAACCAAAAAGCGGAAATTAAATTTCTTTTTGAGCGCTGCTATTTCTTTGAGTCGACCTTGTTCGCCACGCATTCCAAAAACACCTTCAGAAATCACAAGAATACCACCACCTGTTTGCTCGGCCATTTTGGTGGCACGTTCAAGGTTTTTTTCTAAACTTTCTATATCGTTATGCTTATAGGTAAAGCGCTTACCCATATGCAATCGTACACCATCAATGATACAAGCATGAGCATCAACATCATAAACAATGATATCGTCTTTGCCTACAAGGGCATCAATAGTGGACATGATTCCTTGATATCCGAAATTTAAAACATAAGCTGCTTCTTTATTGACAAATGCGGCCAATTCCTGTTGCAATTGTTCATGAAGTGCTGTGTGTCCTGACATCATTCGTGCACCCATGGGGTAGGCAGAACCGTATGCATCTGATGCTTCGGCATCCACTTTACGTACTTCTGGATGATTAGCAAGACCTAGATAGTCGTTAATACTCCAAGTAATGACATTTTTTCCTTGAAATTTCATGCGGTTAGAAATTTGCCCTTCCAATTTTGGAAATACAAAATAGCCCTCTGCTTGACTTGCCCACTTGCCTAATGGCCCTTTGTCCTTGTAAATCTTCTCAAATAAGTCTCTCATCTATATTTTTTTGTTGGTTTAGTTTTCAAAATTATGCAATAATAAATTGAAAACATAATGATTTTTAAAATTATGAAGTTCGAAAAAATGATTTAGGGATTACAATGAATTAATGTTATCTAACAAACTCGATAGGTTTGTTGGATGGCTTATGCTTTTCGTCCATAAACCCTTGGTCTTCCATCCATTGATCGTTAAAAACTTTACTCATATAACGTGATCCATGATCTGGAAAAATCATGACGATCATGTCTGTTTTTTTGAAGGTATGGTGCTCTTGAAGTTGTTTGATCGCTTGCACAACTGCGCCAGATGTATACCCCCCAAAAATGCCTTCTTTGTGTGCCAATTCGCGTGCTGTATGAGCACTGTCTTCATCGGTTACTTTTATAAACTCGTCGATAACGTCAAAATCGGTTGCTGAGGGGATCAAATTCTTCCCTAATCCTTCAATACGGTAGGGATAAATTTCATCGGCATCAAATTCACGAGTCTCATGATACTTTTTAAGGACTGAACCATAAGCATCAACACCAATGATCTTTATATCAGGATTTTGAGATTTAAGATATTGCGCTGTACCAGAAATGGTTCCTCCAGTACCACTACACGCCACCAAATGGGTAATCTTACCTGCGGTTTGTTCCCAAATTTCAGGGCCAGTGGTTTTGAAATGTGCCTCAGTATTTAGTGCATTAAAATACTGATTGATATAAACTGAACCTTTGATTTCTTTATGTAAACGCTTGGCCACTTCGTAATAAGATCGTGGATCGTCGGATTTTACATTGGCTGGACAAACGTGTACTTTGGCACCCATGCTTTTAAGCATGTCTATTTTATCTGGTGAAGATTTTGAACTTACGGCCAAAATACAATCATATCCTTTGATAATACTCACCATGGCAATACTAAACCCTGTATTTCCAGAAGTCGTTTCAATGATTGTATCGCCGGGCTTAAGAATGCCTTGTTCTTCCGCTTTTTCTATGATGTGCAATGCAATACGATCTTTGGAAGATTGCCCCGGGTTGAATGCTTCTAATTTAGCAATATAAGTCCCTGGAAATGTTTTTGTAATATGATTTAGCTTAACCAAAGGTGTATTACCTACAAGTTGTAGTATACTGTCAAAGATTTTTGGTTGGTGGTCTAAAGGCATAAAAATGGTCTAGGCAACAAAAATAAGCATTTTTTTCTATTTTTATTCAGATACGGATTCAAGATCAAGCAAAAATGCATACTCTGAAGCGACTTCTTTTAAGGCCTCAAAGCGTCCAGACGCACCTCCATGACCGGCGTCCATATTTGTTTTTAGAAAAAGGTCTGAAGTGTTCTTAGATTGAAGACGTAACCTAGCAATCCATTTGGCCGGTTCCCAGTACTGTACTTGAGAATCGTGAAGTCCCGCTGTAATCAACATATTAGGGTATTGTTGATTCGTTACATTGTCGTAGGGTGAGTATGATTTCATGTATTCATAATATGTTTTATCATTAGGATTACCCCATTCGTCATACTCTCCGGTAGTCAGTGGAATACTATCATCCAGCATAGTGGTCACTACATCAACAAAAGGGACTGCAGCTACGACACCGTTGTAGAGTTCTGGCGCCATATTGATAACTGCACCCATCAACAATCCACCTGCACTACCGCCCATAGCATAGTGGTGCTCAGCAGAGGTATACCCTTCTGAAATCAAATGTTTGGAGCAATCAATAAAATCCGTAAATGTATTTTTCTTTTTTAATAATTTGCCGTCCTCATACCATTGACGACCAAGGTATTGCCCCCCTCGAATATGCGCAATAGCATAAACAAAACCACGATTTAACAAACTCAATCGTACTGTTGAAAAATAAGGGTCTATAGTAGATCCATAAGAACCATAGGCATATAAAAGTAAAGGCGTTTGTGAACTTTTGGGCGTGTCTTTGTGGCGCACCAATGAAATTGGAATTTTGGTTCCATCTTTTGCTGTTGCCCAAAGACGTTCAGAAACATAGTTTTCTTTTTTGAATTTTCCACCCAAAACTTCTTGTTCTTTTTTAATGGTTTTATCCTTAGTCTCCATATTAAAGTCAATCACAGAAGATGGTGTGGTCATTGATTGATAGCCGTAGCGTAAAATAGTGGTGTCAAAATCAATATTTGTGGTCGTATAAGCGGTGTAAGTTTCACTCTCAAAAGGCAAATAATAGCTATCTGATCCATCCCAACGTTCTATTTTGATTTGATTTAACCCATTTTTTCGTTCGGAAACCACCAAAAAGTCTTTAAAAATATCGATACCCTCTAGCAATACATCCTTTCGATGAGGAATAACATCTTTCCAATAACGCTTTTCAGTTTGTTGTTCAGGCGTTTTGGACAGTTTAAAGTTTTGTGCACCATCAGCATTAGACATCACATAAAAAGAATCGTTGTAATGTGCGATTGAATATTCTAAACCACGCGTACGCGGTTGAAATACTTTAAACGCATCATCTGGAGTATTGGCATTCAGAATTTGGTATTCTGTAGTAAGCGTACTGTAACTCGATATAACCAAATATTTTCTTGATTTTGTCTTATAGATTCCTACACCAAAAGTGTCATCTTTTTCTTCAAAAACCAATTCATCGCCGCTTGAATCGGTTCCAAGTTTATGCTTATAGATGGCCTCTGAACGCAGTGTTGTTTCATTTTTTAGGGTGTAAAACAGGGTTTTGTTGTCATTGGCCCAAGTACTACCGCCAGTGGTGTTCCAAACTTTATCATCTAAAATTGAGTTGGTTTTTAAATCTTTGATATGCAGTGTATACTGACGTCGACCAATGGTATCCAAACCAAATGCAACACGCTGGTTGTCTGGGCTAACATTTAGACCAACTAATCTAAAATAAGAATGATTTTTGGCCATTTCGTTGCAGTCAAACAGAAGTTCTTCATCGGCATCAAGGGATTCTTTTTTGCGGGTATAAATAGGGTAATCTTTCCCTTTTTCGTAGTTCGTGATGTACCAATACCCATTGTATTTGTAAGGCACAGAGGAATCATCTTCTTTAATCCTTGATTTCATTTCTTCAAACAATGATTTTTGGAAGTCATCAGTATGAGCTGTTTTGGCTTCATAATACTCATTTTCTTTATTTAAATAATCTATAACTTCAGAATTTTCTCGGTCATTTAACCAATAAAATTCATCCATACGCACATCACCATGAATGGATAACTCTTTTGTAATTTGCTTTGCTTTTGGAACATCAACGTGTTTTGCCATAGTGGATTTGCTTGATTTTTGATTACAAGAAATGAATAGTGAAAAAATAAATAATGAATAAATAGTAGTTTTCATGATGACTAAATTTTAGGAACTATAAAAATATAAAAATTACAAAATACTGACCAAAGTTTCGAGAAGATTTTTATGCATTGTGTCTGAATAATCCAGATGCGTTACCATCCTTAACTTACCACCGCCCATGTTACTAATGAGTATATTTTTCAACTTTAAATTTGTAATAAATTCTTCTGCATCAACATGGTTCGCCAATTCAAAAATCACAATGTTCGTTTCAATAGGTTGAACCTCAGCCACATAATCCAAATTTTGAAGCACCTTACCGATCGCTGTTGCTTTGGCATGATCTTCAGTTAATCTTGTTCTGTGGTGGTCCAATGCATACAATCCAGCTGCAGCCAAAACCCCAACCTGACGCATACCACCGCCCAACATTTTACGTACTCTGAGTGCCTTTTCCATAATGCCCTCATTGCCAATCAATACAGAACCCACAGGACAACCCAATCCTTTGCTCAAACATACCGAAATAGTATCAAAAACAACACCATATTGCTCGGGGGGTTCTTCTGTAACTTCCAAAGCATTCCAAAGCCGTGCTCCATCCATATGAAGCCCTAAATTATGTTCATCACAAACGGCTCTAATCTTCTTAATTTCCTCAAAATCCCAACATGCACCACCACCTTTATTGGTTGTATTTTCCAGTGCAACCAACGAGGTCAATGGACTGTGGTAAAAATCAGGTGGATTGATGGCTGCTGTGACTTGCTCCGCTGTAATCATTCCACGCTGTCCATCAATTAATTTACAAGACACACCGCTATTAAATGAGGCGCCACCACCTTCATAGTTATAAATATGAGCATATTTGTCACAAATGACTTGTTCTCCTGGATTTGTATGTAATTTTATCGCCGCTTGATTGGCCATAGTTCCTGTTGGAAAAAACAATGCTTTTGGTTTTCCAAACATCGTTGCCAATCGATTTTCTAAGGCATTTACTGTAGGGTCTTCACCATAAACATCATCACCTAATGGCGCATTGGCCATTGCTTCAACCATCCCCTTAGTGGGTTTTGTTACCGTATCACTTCGTAAATCAATCTGCATAAAAAAAATTTAGAGGTAAAACTACATATTATTTTCTTTCTGTGCTATAAATACTATTTTTGTAGGACTAATTACTTTTATGATAACACACGATCACATCAAAGATCTTATAGATCGCCTGGGCGCGTTAAGGAGGTATCTTTGACTTAGATGCCAAACGCATCGAAATCCAAAACGAAGAAGAAAAAACTTTTGCTCCTGAATTTTGGAATGATTCCAAAACCGCAGAACGTATCATGAAATCCATTCGCGTCAATAAAAAATGGGTTACAGATTTTGAAGAGGCGCAAACACAAACCGAAGAATTACAAGTATTTTATGACTTTTTCAAAGAGGGTGATGTAACCGAAAAAGAGGTGCAAACTCAATTTGAAACCGCACAGCAAATTATTGAAGATTTAGAATTCAAAAATATGCTTTCAGAAGAAGGTGATGGCCTAAGTGCAGTCCTTCAAATCACGGCTGGTGCTGGTGGAACAGAAAGTTGCGACTGGGCCAGTATGCTCATGCGGATGTACATCATGTATGCCGAAAAACAAGGGTTTAAAATCAAAGAATTGAATCTTCAAGATGGTGACGTCGCAGGAATAAAAACAGTGACACTACAAATTGAAGGCGACTTTGCTTTTGGATGGCTAAAAGGCGAAAACGGAGTGCATCGATTGGTACGCATCTCTCCTTTTGACAGCAACGCCAAGCGCCATACGAGTTTTGCCTCAGTTTATGTCTATCCATTGGTGGATGACAGTATAGAAATTGAAATCAACCCTGCTGATATTGAAATTACCACCGCACGTTCGAGTGGCGCAGGAGGACAAAATGTCAATAAAGTAGAAACCAAAGTTCAGCTCACGCACAAACCCACAGGGATTCAAATTTCTTGTTCTGAAACACGTTCACAACACGACAACCGTGCTCGAGCGCTACAAATGCTTAAATCTCAGTTGTACGAAATAGAACTCAAAAAGCAAATGGCGCAACGCGATGACATCGAAGCGGGAAAAATGAAAATTGAATGGGGCAGTCAAATTCGCAACTATGTGATGCACCCCTACAAATTAGTAAAAGATGTACGCACCGCTCACGAAACAGGTAATGTAGATGCCGTAATGAATGGCGAGCTTATGCCGTTTCTAAAATCGTATCTAATGATGATGGGGCAAAATGACGAAACACCACAAACCTTATGATAAAAATATACCACAACCCAAGATGCAGTAAGTCTCGACTCGGCGTTCAAGCTCTTGAAGAACACGGACAAGATTTTGAAATTGTCAAATATTTGGACACCCCCTTGACGTTTGATGAGCTCGAGAATATCATTAAAAAACTAGGGATAGCGCCTTTGGATTTAGTACGAAAAAATGAAACCATTTGGAAGTCCAATTACAAAGGAAAAAATCTTTCTGATACAGAACTTATTCAAGCAATGATAGATCATCCAAAGCTTATGGAACGCCCTATTGTGGTAAGAGGTAACAAAGCCGTTATTGGACGACCAAAAGAACGGATTTTTGAGATTTTATAAATAAAAAAATCCAAACATTGCTGTTTGGATTTTTACTTTTATAATGAGTTGAATTACGCCTTAAGTTTAGCTTTTTTAGCCGCACGTTTTTCTTTGAAGCTTTCAATTGCAGAACCAAATACCCAATATGGAATGGCAAAAGTCAATAAAAAAATCATCAACCAAAAACCGATGGTCAAGATAGACATAAACGCTAAAAATCCTAAATATTGATCAAATTCAAACATAATATCGATTTAATTATGGCACAAATATACAGCAAGATTTGATGTTTTACAATGGAATTTTTTAAAATTATCAACACCCCGCCTATTCTGCTACCACAAATCTAGGATTTACGCTGAAAATTGACACTTTTTCTTCAAAATAAACTAAATTTGTAGTACACAACATGCGTAATTGTAATGAAGTATAGAATTGAAAAAGACACCATTGGCGAGGTTAAAGTTCCTGCCGACAAACTCTGGGGCGCACAAACGGAGCGCTCTCGAAACAATTTCAAAATAGGCCCATCAGGGTCAATACCTATTGAGGTTGTTCACGGCTTTGCCTACCTCAAAAAAGCAGCAGCATACACCAATCACGAATTAGGCATTTTAGACAAAAATAAACGCGATTTGATTGCTCAAGTTTGTGACGAAATTCTGGACGGCAAACACAATGATCAATTCCCTTTAGTGATCTGGCAAACAGGTTCTGGAACCCAAAGCAATATGAACGTCAATGAGGTCATCGCTCATCGTGCACATCAACTCGTTGGAAACACCATTGGCGAGGGTGAAAAAACGATTCAACCCAACGACGATGTCAACAAATCACAATCCTCCAACGACACTTTTCCTACGGGCATGCATATCGCTGGATATAAAAAAATTATTGAAGTCACAATTCCGGGTGTGGAACAACTTCGAAATACTTTACAACAAAAATCAATAGAGTTTAAAGAGGTTGTAAAAATTGGTCGAACTCACCTTATGGACGCTACGCCGCTAACGCTTGGTCAAGAATTTTCGGGTTATGTGTCGCAATTGGACCACGGCCTCAAAGCACTTAAAAATACATTAGAACACCTTAGCGAATTGGCTTTGGGTGGAACTGCAGTAGGAACAGGACTCAACACACCAAAGGGGTATGATGTTTTGGTGGCTAAATATATTGCCAAATTCACAGGTTTACCTTTTGTGACAGCCGAAAATAAATTTGAAGCACTTGCTGCACATGATGCTATTGTTGAGACCCATGGCGCACTAAAGCAATTGGCCGTTTCGCTCAATAAAATTGCTAATGATATACGAATGATGGCTTCTGGCCCTCGTTCTGGTATCGGAGAAATTATAATCCCTGCCAACGAACCCGGCAGCTCGATTATGCCAGGGAAAGTTAATCCCACGCAGTGTGAGGCACTCACTATGGTTTGTGCACAAATCATTGGTAATGATATGGCCATAGCGGTTGGCGGTGCACAAGGGCATTACGAATTAAATGTTTTTAAACCCATGATGGCCGCCAATCTTTTGCAATCGGCACAACTCATTGGTGATGCATGTGCAAGTTTTGAACAACACTGCGCTTCAGGCATTGAACCCAACCACAAAGTCATTAAAACATTACTCAACAATTCGCTTATGCTGGTCACAGCACTAAACACTAAAATTGGATACTACAAAGCCGCTGAAATTGCCAATACTGCTCATAAAAATGGCACCACACTTCGAGAAGAAGCCATCAATTTGGGCTATGTCACCCCCGAAGAATACGATGCTTGGGTGAAGCCCGAGGATATGACTGGTAGCTTAAACTAAAAAAATGCGCACTGTTTTTATCAATATCCGAGAACTACTTCAGGTTCGACCAAAAAGCCAAAAAAAAGTAGCCGGTCTATTGATGAAAGAACTTCCAAAAATTGACAATGCCTTTTTGGTTGTTGAAGATGAGCGCATTGTTGATTTTGGCCCAATGGCAGAATACATTGCGCATGAACAGGACATAACCATTGATGCTACACATCGGTTATTAATGCCCACATGGTGCGACAGCCATTCGCATGTAGTGTATGCAGGCAACCGCAGTCAAGAGTTTGTTGACCGTATTAATGGATTAAGTTATGAAGACATTGCACAGCGTGGAGGAGGTATTTTAAACTCAGCTAAAACCCTTCAAAACACGACTGAAGAAACCCTTTTTCATCAGTCCATGAGTCGAATTCAAAGTTTAATAAAGCAAGGAACAGGAGCTTTGGAAATTAAATCTGGTTATGGCTTAACTACAGATGCTGAGTTAAAAATGTTACGCGTTATAAAAAAAATAGGGCAACATTCAGAGCTCGAAATTAAAGCAACTTTTCTGGGTGCTCATGCCGTTCCAGAGCAGTTCAAAAATAATAAATCAGAATATATCGATTTGATTATCAACGATATGCTTCCAAAAATTAGTGAAGAAAAGTTGACCGATTTTATAGACGTTTTTTGTGAAAAAGGATACTTCGACTTGGAAGACACTAAAAGAATTTTAGCAGCAGCGAAAAAATACAACTTGCGGCCAAAAATTCATGTGAATCAGTTTAACGCTTTTGGAGGTGTTGCCCTTGGTGTAAAGCACAATGCCTTGTCTGTAGATCACTTAGAGGAACTCACAAATGATGATATTAAAGCGCTTAAAAATACGGACACCATGCCCGTGGCACTTCCTGGGTGTTCGTTTTTCTTGGGCATCCCCTACACTCCTGCAAGACAACTTATGGAAGCAGAATTGCCAATAGCTTTGGCGAGTGATTATAACCCCGGTTCTGCACCAAGTGGAAATATGAATTTTGTGGTGAGTTTGGCTTGTATAAAAATGAATATGACACCCGAAGAAGCTATTAATGCCGCTACCTTAAATGGTGCTTATGCTATGGGCATTTCTGAACATTATGGCAGTATTACAATTGGAAAAAAAGCCAACCTTATTTTGACCAAAAAAATGGATTCCTATCACCAAATTCCTTATGAATTTGGAAATCATCCTGTGGAAAAAGTGATGCTTAATGGTAAATTTTTTGAACATTAATTACGATGGATTATTTCAAACCTCTAACCTTCAAAAAAGCCCAGCAGTTAGTTCAAAAACGACAAGGGGAAACAAAGTTTTTTGAAAATGTTGCGTTTGCAACCTCCGAAATATCTATTGAAGAACAACTTAAAAAATCATCTGCAAAATTTGTTCTTTTTGGCATTGCTGAAGATATTGGTGTACAAGCAAATGGCGGTAAAACTGGTGCAAAAAATGCTTGGGACACAGTACTAAAAACGCTTTTAAATATACAATCGAATCAATTTACAAAACCCAGTCGTCTTCTCATTTTAGGCCATTTTGATTTTGATGAATTAGACCCAAAATCATCTAAAATAAAAGACCTCAAAAAGCTTCGAAAAAACGTTAATACCATTGATGCAGAAGTGACCAACTTGGTACATTTAATCAAGAAAAGTGGAAAAATCCCAATCGCCATTGGAGGTGGTCACAACAATGCTTACGGAATGATCAAAGGATGTGCATTGGCCTTGAATTCTAAAATAAATAGCATCAATTTTGATGCCCATACTGATTTAAGAGCTCTTGAAGGCCGACACAGTGGCAATGGATTTAGTTATGCTATGGATGAAGGGTTTTTGGATCGTTATTTTATTTTTGGAGTGCATGAAAATTACACCTCTGAAGCAATTTTCAAAAACATCAAAAAATCAGAACCTATTGATTTTCTTTCTTTCGAAAGCATTGACGTTAGAAAAGAGATTTCATTTGGGAAAGCTTTAAAAAAAGGACAAGAGTTTGTGCGTAAACAGCCGTTTGGTATAGAACTCGATTGTGATGCTATAGCCCACTGTCCAAGCAGCGCCATGACCCCTACTGGATTTGACGGCACTCAAGCGCGACGATTCGTGTATAGTATGGGTAAAAATCCCAATGCGGCCTATTTGCATATCTGTGAAGCTGCACCAAAATTAAATCCGAAAAAAAGGGATTATAATGTAGGAAAAATGATCGTTGCTCTGATTGTGGATTTTATACAAGCAAAACGTTTATAAACATCAATCTCCTTTACGAAAACCATAGCGCAACTGTCCCCAAAAGTTTTGAGGCATATTGGCATCATCGCTATAGCCAAGAGTTAAATTTTTTTCTGGTTTTGGAACATAATTTGTTTTAAAAATATAATCCCAAACGCTCAGACTAATCGCAAAATTAGCACCATTTTTGAATGGCTCAGGAAGGGTATGCGCATGATGATACAAATGCATGATGGGGTTATTGAAAATATACCTCAACGGACCATAATCTAACTTAATATTAGCATGATTGAGGTGGCCAATACCAATAGCCAAAAAGTGTACAACAAAGGCCTGCTCTGGTTGAAAACCACCAAGAAGCATAAGCGCCAAAACTTTAAGGGGCTTGTACAAAATATTTTCCATCCAATGGTAGCGTAAATGTGCTGCAAAACCCATTTCTTTCACAGAGTGGTGCACCTTGTGGAATCTCCACAAAAAAGCGTAACGATGCAACAAAGTATGCGTGAACCATTGTACAAAATCTAAAACTACAAAAAAGATGAGCAACTGAACTATGGGTGTAAAATCAGATAAATCTAATAATGAAAGACTGGTCATTTTCAACCCAAAAACATCATTCGAAAACTTTGAAATACATTGGTAAAATCCACTTATAAAAATACTGAAAATGAAAAAATTAAAGAACATATAAAACCCATCTAACCAAAAGTCTTTTCTAAAGATTTTTTGTTCTTTTCGCCATGGAAATACAATTTCTAATGCAAAAACAACAAGAGAAATTACGATTAGTCCCCAGAAATAATTGCGGTGCCATGGTACATCAAAAATAATAGAACGCCAAGTCCATTTGATTGTACCCAGGAAAGCGTTAAAAAAAAGTTCTAAATAATCCATTCTAATAATCCAAAAGCGTTTTGAGCGCGGACTCAAAATTTCGTTTTGCAAGATACTGCTGTTCTAACGAATTCGCAAATGGAATTGGTGTATTTAAACTTCCAACGCGCTGGACAGGGGCATCAAGGTATTCAAAAGCATCTTCCATGATTTGTGCTGAAATATCACTCGCAATTCCACCAAACAAAGAATCTTCTTGAAGGATAATTACACGGCTTGTTTTTTTAACAGAAGTCATAATACAATCCATATCAAGCGGTTGGAGCGAACGTAAATCGATTAAATCTGCTGAGATTGATGGATTATTTTTTAATGTTTCGAGGGCCCAATGTACTGCTGCACCATAGGCAATTATTGTAACCTCATTACCTTCATTGAGAAGTGCTGCTTTTCCAAAAGGAAGGGTGTAGTAATCCGATGGAACATCTTGTCTAATGCTACGATAAAGTGCTTTGTGTTCGAAAAAAAGCACAGGGTTTGGATCTTCAATTGCTGTGGCCAAAAGTCCTTTGGCATCAACAGGAAAAGCTGGATACACCACTTTAAGCCCTGGAGTTTTGGTAAACCATGTTTCATTGGTTTGCGAATGGAACGGACCTGCACCAACGCCAGCGCCACAAGGCATACGCAAAACAATATTGGCCTCTTGCCCCCAACGGTAGTGTGTTTTGGCCAGATAGTTAACCACAGGATTAAAACCTGAACTAACGAAATCTGCAAATTGCAATTCAACAACAGATTTGATGCCTGCAATTGACAAACCCATAGCGGTTTCAATAATAGCAGATTCACAAATAGGTGTATTGCGTACACGTTCTTTGCCAAATTGTTCTAAAAAGCCCTCAGTAATTTTAAAAACACCTCCGTATTCTGCAACATCTTGCCCCATAATCACCAAATCCTTGTGGCGTTCCATAGATTGCTTTAAACTCTCAGAAATGGCGTCTACAAAACGGAGTTCGTTGGTCGTGCTATTGGGTTTAACTTCATGATAATCAAACTCTTTATACACATCCTTGAGTTCAGTACTTAAATCTGCTACTATATCTTCTTCTTCGAAAGCCAATTGCAAACCTTGTTGAATTTCATCTGATATTTTAACTTTTTCTTGTTCTATTTTTTGAGGGGATAAGGTTTTTTGCTTAAGTAAAATTGTTTCAAAATTAGATATTGGATCTTTGGCTTCCCATTCATCCATAAGACTTTTGGGAACATATTTGGTTCCACTCGCCTCTTCATGACCACGACGGCGAAAGGTTTTAAATTCTAACAGAACAGGACGAGGATTTTTGCGTACGCTTTTTGCTATTTTATTTACGTTTTCAAACACCTCTAGAACATTATTCCCTTCAATGATGTGTGCTTCCATACCATAGCCCTTGCCACGATCAGCAATATGGGCGCAATTGTACTGCTCAGACGTTGGGGTAGACAATCCATAACCGTTATTTTCAATACAAAACAAAACGGGTAAATTCCATACAGAGGCCACATTGAGTGCTTCATGAAAATCGCCTTCACTCGTACCACCCTCACCAGA
>CBFHQL010000028.1:0-17653 GCA_965658025.1 Flavobacteriaceae bacterium
AATGAAGAACTTTACGAGATGAAACTCAGAGCTGCTGAGATTTCAGCTCACCCAGAGCGTTTTTAATCTGTTAAAGAAAAATTAAAAATGTTAATATTTGTTTAATTGTAACTGCTAATGGAATAACATTAAGTAAGTTTGATTAAACAAATTCATTTACATTGGTTCTAGATACAACACATTACAACAAAGAGCATAAATTACTTATTGATGAGTTTGTAGGCCAATCATACAGTTTTTGGGAAGCACTCAAGCGTGGAGGTGTTGGGTCAAAGCGTATGATCGTCGATCAGTTGAGTCCGAATTTAAGTTATATCTCCAATAGTGTTTCAGACATTAATTACGCGAATATTGAGCTTAGAAAAAAGGGCGTTTTGATTCACATCACAAAGGGATTAAAGAATTTTACTTGGGCTATCCCCTTTTATCAGTTGGTTTTTTATAAAACAAATTTTACGAGTATTCATGCTCAAGGTAAATTTATTCACTTCAAAAACTCAAAAACCTTTAAGGAAAATAAAACCTTTTTTAAAAATCTAATGCAGGAAAAAATTGATTTCGATCAGCAATATATTTTACCACAATAATGAAACTCAAACCAGTAGAAATAGATAGAATTATAGAGATGGCATGGGAAGACCGTACCACTTTTGACGCCATCAAATTTCAATTTGGATTGACAGAACAACAAGTAATTGAACTAATGCGTAACCAAATGAAGCCAAAAAGTTTTAGACATTGGCGCGCAAGAGTCCAAGGAAGAAAAACAAAACATCAGAAATTGCGCAGTTTTGAATCTGGTCGATTCAAATGCAATAGACAAAGAGCAATTTCAAATAATAAAATTTCAAAACGATAAATATTCATGAATACAAACACCACAAAAACAAAACGCCTCAATGGTTTTTCTCACTACGACATTGGTGATGACCACCTTTATACTGGCCTGGAAACCCCAATAAAAAAAGATGCTTTTTTGTTGAGTGACGAAGAAAAAAAGAAAAAAATATCCATTCTATTTGAAGAAATTATGAATGTGATGGGATTAGACCTTGAAGATGATTCATTGAAAGGTACTCCTGATCGCGTTGCTAAAATGTATATTGATGAAATTTTTTCTGGATTAAATCCAAAAAACAAACCAAACATAGCACTGTTTGACAACAAGTACCAGTACAACCAAATGCTGGTAGAAAAAAACATAACCTTTTACTCTAATTGTGAGCATCATTTTGTTCCGATTATTGGGAAGGCACACGTCGCTTATATATCATCTGGAAAAGTGATTGGTTTATCGAAACTTAACAGGATTGTTCAATACTATTCGAAACGCCCTCAAGTACAAGAACGACTGACCAATCAAATTGGGGAAGAATTAAAGACAATATTGGGGACCAATGATGTTGCTGTCATCATAGATGCAAAACATCTTTGTGTTTCGTCCAGGGGAATAAAAGATGAAACCTCTGCTACAGTCACTGCTTTTTATAGCGGTGCGTTCAATAGCTCAGCCAAAATCGCAGAGCTCAATAATTACATAAAATCATAAGATGAGTGCAGTAAAAGAAGGACATGAATTTTTAAAAAAAGATTTAAAATTCAAAAATACAAGCGAACGGATTGAGGCCTCAAGAGAAGTCAAAGCTTTGATTTTGGGGATCAATGAGATTTACAAAACAAGCAAGGATCAAAAATTGATGGACTTGATGAAAGACCTCACCGTCATAAAACAAAAAATCGAAAAACGTTTAAAAGGAAGACCATTAACATCATGAAAACAATCATTATTGTTGGCGGAAGTAAAGGGATTGGTAAAGCGACTGTTGAAGCCTTATTGGGCACACACAAGGTCATCAACATCAGCAGGACACCTCCAGAAATCACACATGAACATCTGACCCATTACAATTGCGATGTCCTTACGGACGATTTACCAACTGTAGACGTTGCAGATGGGCTTATTTATTGTCCAGGTAGCATCAATTTAAAACCATTTAAAAGGTTAAGTTTGGAGGATTTCAGAACAGATTTCGAAATCAACGTCATCGGCGCCATAAAGTCTATTCAGGCCTATACTCCTGCTCTTTTGCAATCAGAGTCGGGATCTATAGTTTTGTTCAGCACAGTAGCCACGGCTATGGGAATGCCATTTCATGCCAGTATATCTACCGCAAAATCTGCAGTAGAAGGGCTAATGAAATCCGTGGCAGCAGACTTAGCCCCTAAAGTAAGGGTCAATGCCATTGCACCCACCATTACACAAACAGATTTGGCCGCAAAACTATTACGCAACGAACGCATGGTAGAAAATACAATTCAGAGACACCCATTAAAAAAGTTTTTAGACCCAACCGAAGTTGCGGCAATGGCTCAGTATTTAATTTCTGATGCTGCCAAATCCATTTCTGGTCAAGTATTTAAATTAGACTGTGGGATTGTTTCATTAAAAGTTTAACATGAAAAAATTAAAACTATTTGTACTAATCTCAGTTTTTTTAAACTTTAATTATGCAGCAGCACAATACAACAAAACAATGAATATTTACGATATAGACATTAATGCATTAGATGGTACACCGATAGACTTGTCCGTTTACAAAGGCAAATACATCATGTTTGTGAATGTAGCTTCCGAATGTGGGTTCACCAATCAGTACCAGGGGCTTCAGAAACTTTATGATACTTACAAAGAAGATTTAATGGTGATTGGAGTTCCATGCAATCAGTTTGGGCAACAAGAGCCAGGAACATCAAATCAGATTGAAACGTTTTGTAAGAAAAATTATGGTGTTACCTTTCTGATGACCGAGAAAATTAAAGTCAAAGGAAAAGAAAAACACCCATTGTATGAATGGCTTACGGACAAAAAATTGAATGGAAAAAGTAATACGTCGGTAAAATGGAATTTTCAAAAATATATAATAGGACGTGATGGAGAATTTATTGATTACTTCTATTCGATGACCAAACCAATGAGTAGTAAAATCACAAAATTAATTCAATAGCTATGTTTGGATTATTTAAACGCAAAACAGAAGAACAAAAATTACAGGATCGCTACAAAAAACTCATGGCAGAATGGCACGAACTGTCGTCTGTTGATCGCTCTGCAAGCGATGCAAAATATGCGGAAGCACAAAAAGTATTGGAAGAACTCGACGAATTAAACGCGTAAATGAAATTTACAGCAACATCAATTGTGTTTTTAGTGCTAAATTTTGGTGCACTTGCTCTTGGTACATTACTTATGAACAATGGACCAGAGTCTCTGTGGTATAATACATTAAACCAAGCACCATGGACACCGCCAGGATGGGTTTTTGGCGCGGCATGGACCTGTGTGATGATCTTTTTTTCTGTGTTCATGACATTCCTTATACAACATGAAAATCTAAAAAAAGTTGTAGCCCTTTTTGTCATTCAATTCGTGCTTAATGTGTCCTGGAATTATGTATTCTTTAATCAGCACCTTACTGCATTAGGGCTTATCAATATCCTTTTGCTCACTATCCTAACATTCTATTTTTTATTTGCCTTTAAATCTCCCCTAAACCACAATCGGTTTTTTGTACTTCCCTACTGTCTATGGCTTTTAGTAGCCACATCGCTCAACACTTATATTGTACTTTATAACTAAATGAAACCGACATGTTAAAATAATTATTAACACACTGCGGAATGATTATTTTAAACATCAAAGGTTACATGTGACCATCGAAAAACAATAAATATAAACACATGAAACTATATACATTACACACCAAACAGAATCTACCGATTTCTGTAGACGAAGCTTGGACATTCTTGTCCAGTCCAGAAAATTTAAAAACCATTACACCTGATTATATGGGCTTTCATATTCTTTCTGGTGCCGATCGTGAAATGTTTCCAGGACAAATAATTCAATATATTGTCACCCCTGTATTGGGCATTAAAACAAAATGGGTAACTGAAATAACCCATGTAAAAGACAAATCATACTTTGTGGATGAGCAACGCTTTGGTCCTTATGCTTTATGGCACCACAAACACTTTATACGTCCAATAGAGGGCGGTGTAGAAATGGAGGACATTGTAGACTACAAACTCCCTTTTGGTTGGATAGGCCAATTGGCGCACCCAATTTTAGTGAAACCAAAATTGAAAGAGATATTTGATTACCGTCAAAAAAAACTAATTGAACTTTTTGGCCCCTTCCCATCATGAATCCAACAGCACTATTTTGGTTCAGACGTGACTTGCGCCTAAAGGATGTTCATGGACTGTTTAAAGCGTTACAACAGCACGAAAGTGTGCTTCTTATTTTTATATTTGATCCTGAAATTTTAGACCAGCTCCCCAAAGATGATGCACGTGTAGATTTCATTTTCAACCAATTAAAAACACTCAACAAAACACTAGAAAAATACACTACTGCCATAAACACCTATTATGGTAATCCAAAAGAAGTGCTTGAAACGCTTACTAAAAAGTATCCCATAAAAGCAGTTTATACTAATCATGACTATGAACCCTACGCCATCAAAAGAGATGCTGAAATTGATGTGTTTCTGAAAACCCAAAACATTACATTCAACACATATAAAGATCAAGTGATTTTTGAAAAAAATGAAATCACAAAAGACGATGGATTACCTTACAAAGTATACACCCCCTATTCTAAAAAATGGCTAAGTTGTTTTGAACAAAAACACATGAAACCCTATCCTTCCGAAAAACACCTAAACCATTGTGCGAAAATCAAAAATCCAAATTGGGTAACATTAAACGAAATGGGGTTTACACCTTCAAAAATTAAAATTAGCCCCTATAGAGTTGATGATGATTTAATTGATTTTTACGAAGAAAAAAGAAATACCCCTTCTGTTGCAGGAACATCGAGACTTGGACCTCATTTGCGTTTTGGTACAATCAGCATTAGAACTATTGTGGCAAAAGCAAAAAAAAGTGCAAATATCACTTTTTTAAAAGAACTGATTTGGCGTGAATTTTTTATGCAAATTTTATGGCATTTTCCGCATACTGTTTCGAAAAGTTTCAAGCCACAATACGAAGACATTCCATGGCGAAATAATAAAGAAGAATTTGAAAAATGGTGCCGTGGAGAGACGGGCTACCCTCTTGTTGATGCTGGTATGCGCGAATTGAACCAAACGGGGTTTATGCACAATAGGGTGCGTATGCTTGTGGGAAGTTTTTTGTGCAAACATCTTCTTATAGATTGGCGTTGGGGTGAGGCCTATTTTGCCGAAAAACTACACGATTTTGAGTTGTCTAGTAATGTAAGTAATTGGCAATGGGTTGCTGGTTGTGGTGTTGATGCCGCTCCTTATTTTAGGATTTTTAATCCGACAACTCAAATTACAAAATTTGACAAAAATCACGACTACATCAAAAAATGGGTGCCTGAATATCAAGAATTTTCATATCCCAAACCTATTGTAGATCATAAGTTTGCTCGTGAACGTTGCTTAGAAACCTATAAAAAAGCGTTGAACAGATAATTTAGGACGCAGCAACTAAGCTTCTATACGTTCAATTTTTGCACCAATGGCTTTTAGGCGCGTATCGATATTTTGATACCCTCTGTCGATTTGTTCAATATTGTGAATAATAGAAGTTCCTTTTGCCGATAAAGCAGCAATTAATAAAGAAATACCTGCTCTGATATCTGGAGAAGTCATTGTTGTTGCTTTTAATTGTGACTTAAAATCATGGCCAATAACCGATGCTCTGTGGGGATCACACAAAATAACTTTGGCGCCCATATCGATGAGTTTATCCACGAAAAACAATCGACTTTCAAACATTTTTTGATGAATAAGCACACTACCTCGAGCTTGGGTCGCAATAACTAAAATAATACTTAGAAGGTCTGGTGTAAAGCCAGGCCAAGGCGCATCTGATATAGTTAAAATAGAACCATCAATAAAATTTTGAACTTCATAACCTTCCTTATGAGCAGGGATAAAAATATCATCTTCTTTGCGTTCTATGGTGATGCCCAATTTCCTAAATACATTTGGAATAATACCCAAATCATCCCAACTTACATTTTTAATGGTCAACTCACTACGCGTCATGGCGGCTAATCCAATCCAACTGCCAATTTCTATCATATCAGGTAACATGGTATGTTCTGTACCCCCCAATGATTCTACGCCTTCAATGGTGAGCAAATTAGAGCCAATACCACTAATTTTCGCCCCCATTCTGTTGAGCATTTTACAAAGTTGTTGCAAATAGGGTTCACAAGCGGCATTGTAAATTGTGGTAGTGCCTTTGGCCATCACTGCTGCCATCACAATATTGGCTGTACCAGTTACCGATGCTTCATCCAAAAGCATGTATGTGCCTTGAAGTTGATCGGCTTCAACACCATAAAAATAATCTTCTTTATTGTATCTAAATTTTGCACCTAACTTAATGAATCCTTCAAAATGCGTATCCAAACGTCTACGCCCAATTTTATCACCACCTGGTTTAGGTATATATCCTTTACCAAAACGCGTAAGCATAGGGCCTACAATCATAATAGAACCTCTAAGCCCTGCTCCATCAACTTTGAATTCTGCTGATTCCAGGTACTCCAGATTTAAAGCATCGGCTTGAAAAGTATATGTACTTTCTGATAATTGCGCGACACGTACACCGAGTTTTTCCAACAAACGAATCAATTTGTTTACATCAATGATGTTTGGAATGTTATGAATAGTAACTTGCTCTGGGGTTAATAAAACCGCACATAAAATCTGTAGCGCTTCGTTTTTTGCTCCTTGCGGTTGGATTGATCCTTTGAGTTGATGGCCGCCTTCGATTTTAAATGACTTCAATTGATGGGATTTTGGTTAGTTAGTGGATAATTTTAAAACTGTTTTTTTAGTAACGCTTTCGATTACGGTTATTTTTTTTCGATTTATTCGATTTTTTGTAGTTGTTCGTTTTGCGTTGCATTTTGATAAGCACTGCAGAATCGGCAAGCTTTTCTTCCGTTTTTCTTATATCGATAGCACCATTTGATAATTCAAAAAGATGGTTTAAAATCACAATATCTTCTACGGTATCTTTATTCCAATTTAAGAATGATTTTTTCATGTGGTTTGCAATGGTGATAATCAATGCATTTTTCATTTCTCCATCTTCCCAAGAGGATGCGACATCAATCATCGTTTTGATGTTGTTGCCATAAAAACGATACTTAGGGTAGTTTTGTGGATAATGCAACGGATCTGGTTTGGTGTTCAAAATTTCTTGAGAAGGTTTCTCAAAAGGAGAATCTGCATCTAATTTGAATCCAGACATAATAAAAAGTTGATCCCACAGTTTGTGCTGAAAATCTGGAACATCACGCAAATGGGGTTGCATGTTTCCCATAACAGAAATAATGGCTTTTGCCAGTCTGTTGCGCTCTTCTTTAGATTCTTGAGCGACTGCATGGTTGATCATTTTTTGAATATGACGCCCATATTCCGGAATAATCAAATGTTCGCGTTCTGTATTATATTCAAGTTGGTCTGTTAAAGCTGTCATTCGATGTGTTTACATTATTGGATTGCAAAGTACAAAAATTAAACAAAAAATTTAAAAATCTGCGAAAAGGATTACAGTGAAATCACACCTTCTACTTCACGACTAATCTGCTGATATTTTTCAATCACTTTTTCGGGGTTATCCATAACTACATTGATTGAAACACTCACATAAGTACCTTTTTTTGATGCTGTACTATGGATTACAGCCCCCATATTATCGAAAACTGATTCAATTTTATCAATTTTGTTCTGATCAGAAGTTACAATAAATTTAAAAAGATAGGCCGAAGGCCAAGAGGAAGTCTCGTAAAGTTGCGCTTTGAGCTTACTGTAAAATTCTTCAGAATTGTTTTGAGTTTGCATTTTTATACGTTGTGGTGCAAATATACACGAACTCATATTTTTTATTTAACTTTTAAATCACGAATTTTACAGAATTAAGACACAACAGATTGAAGCCAAAAAAAATTGTACTCATTGGAGGGCCAGCCACTGGAAAAACAACTTTAATTGATGCGCTAAAAGCAAACGGACATCATTGTTTTGAAGAAATCTCTAGACAAGTAACTATAGATGCTCAAAAAAATGGAGTAAAACAGCTGTTTTTAGAAGACCCAATATGGTTTAGTAAACAACTGCTGGACAAACGTGTGGAACAATTTTTAACTGCTGAAAAATCAAATGAATCTGTGGTGTTTTTTGATCGTGGACTTCCGGACATCGTTGCCTATTTGGAGTACATCAAATCTGACTATAGTCAAGAGTTTATTTCAGCATGTGAAACTCATAAATACGATCAAGTATTTATACTTCCGCCATGGAAAGCTATTCATCAAACCGACAATGAACGCTACGAATCATTTGAGCAATTATTAGAAATTCACGAATTTCTCAAAACATGGTATATCCATTTCGGGTATAATTTAATTGAAGTAAAACATGGTTCTGTTGAAGACCGTATGGCGTTCATCCTGAATTCAATATAATACTGCATGAGCTTGCCGCTTCAAATATTAGAACGTTACTGGAAACATACCAAGTTCAGACCATATCAGCAGGAAATCATCGAAACTGTTTTGAACCATCAAGATTGTATCGTATTGCTTCCTACAGGTGGTGGAAAATCGATTTGTTTTCAGATTCCTGCGCTTATAAATGATGGAATTTGTGTTGTGATTTCTCCATTAATCGCTTTGATGCAAGATCAAGTGCAAACACTTACGGACAAAGGAATTAAAGCCATTGCACTTACAAACTTGAATTATTCAAAAGATTTGGAACGCATATTAGACAATTGCACCTATGGTGATTATAAATTTTTGTACCTCTCCCCAGAACGTCTTCAAAACAAATTGGTTCAAGAACGCCTTAAATTAATGAATGTACGTTTGATTGCCGTGGATGAAGCGCATTGTATAAGCCAGTGGGGGCACGATTTTAGACCTGCTTATAGAACGATAAATATATTGCGCACTTTATGCCCTAATGCAACGACCATTGCACTTACGGCAACCGCCACAAATCAGGTGTTAAAAGACATAGAAGAGCAATTAAGTCTACAACAACCTAAACGCTTCAAAGATTCTTTTTTTAGAAAAAATTTAACCTATAAAACTGTTCATTTTGAGGATAAAAATTTTAAAATTAAATCACTTTTAAAAGCCAATAAAGATAGTGCTTTAGTATATGTAGGCAGTAGAATTGCTGCACAGCAAATGGCTAAAATGCTCAATGAAAATGGATGTCCTAGTGGGTTTTACCACGGAGGATTGAGCAATAAAGAGAAAGACCATCAATACAGACAGTGGATGGACAACAACACTAAAGTTATGGTGGCCACCAACGCTTTTGGTATGGGCATCGACAAAGCGGATGTTTCAACAGTGATCCACACACACATTCCTGAGAGTTTAGAGCACTATTTTCAAGAAGCTGGAAGAGCGGGACGAAATCAAAAACCGGCTCAAGCTGTACTGCTTGTTGGTCCTAATGATATTCAAAGCACCAAAAGTTGGTACATCAACCAAATTCCAGATGTTGCTTTTTTGAAACTGATATATAAGAAGTTGTGTACCTATTTTCAGATTGCATATGGTGAATTAAGCGAGGAAAAACATGGTTTCAATTTTAATTCATTTTGTCATTTGTATGCATTACCAAAACGAAAAACATATAATGGATTGAAAGTATTGGAACGGCATGGGCTTATTGTGTTTGAAGAATATTTTAAAAAAAAGGCAAGTATTATTGTTTTAGTTACGCATAAAACACTTTCGGCATCTTTAGCGCACGACGATCAACTGCGCCTGATTGTAACTACAATTCTAAGAACATACGAAGGGATTCATAACCAAGAAACTGCTATTGATGTAGAAAAAATTGCAAACATATTGAATCTAAAATCCTCAGAAATTATTAGTCACTTAAACACATTGGATGACAAAGAAATTGTAAAATTTAGGAGCACCAATACTGATGCTCAAATTACATTTGGGCAGCCTAGAGAGGATGATAAAGCTATAAACCGTATTTCCAAAGAGGTAAACACTCAAAATAAAATTAAGCATAAAAAGATACAGGCAGTGATCGATTACATCGAAAACAATGCTATATGTAAAAGTCAACAACTGCTCTCATACTTTGGGGAAGCCAAATCCAAAGCGTGTGGAACTTGTAATGTATGTCTAGAAAATAATACACAACCAAGTACCAATTTTAAAAAAGAAAATGTAGCTTTGGTGCTCAAAACCCTAGAAACTCAACCCTTAAATTCAAGAGAGTTATCCTCAAATTTATCACTATCATCAAACGAAATCATTGCAGTGTTGAGCTACCTCTTAGAAGTAGAAAAAATTGAACTTACACAAACTAATCAATATCAAATAAAATGTCCATAGCCAAAAATCAATTACGGATTATTTTCATGGGTACACCAGATTTTGCTGTTCATGTTCTTGATGGATTGGTGCAACAAAACTACAATATTGTAGGTGTTGTTACAGCACCTGATCGCCCAGCTGGTCGTGGTCAAAAAATAAAACAATCGGCCATAAAAACATATGCTGAACTTCATAAATTAAATGTTCTTCAACCTAAAAATTTGAAAGATCCTTTATTTATTACAGAACTTGAAGCGCTTGCACCGGATGTACAAGTTGTTGTTGCTTTTAGAATGTTACCAAAGGTTGTGTGGCAAATTCCAAAACATGGAACGTTCAATTTACATGCTTCATTGTTGCCACAATATCGGGGAGCAGCGCCCATCAATTGGGCCATCATCAATGGAGAAAAAGAAACAGGTGTTAGCACCTTTTTTATTGATGAAAAAATAGACACTGGTGCACTTATTTTTCAAAATAAAATAAACATCTCAGCAGATGATACTGCGGGTACACTTCACGACAAATTAATGCATGAAGGTCAGCGTCTTACGCTAAAAACTATTGATGCCCTTTGTCGTGGATCAATTAAAACAACGCAACAACCAGAAGTAAAGCCCCTCAAAACTGCATACAAACTCAATAAAGAAAATTGCAAAATTGATTGGTCAAAGTCTGGTGAGCAAATTCGAAACCACGTTCGCGGATTGAATCCTTATCCTGGTGCTTGGGGGTTGTTAGAAAATGACGAGAATCAATTGAACGTCAAAATTTATGAAGTAGAATTCGAAAAAACAGATCATAAATTTCCTGTTGGCAAAGTCATTGCTGATAAACATTCCATAAAAATCTGCATCAAAAATGGGGTTATTAATTTAATTCAGTTCAAATTTCCCGGAAAAAAACAAATGGATATTAAATCATTTTTAAATGGCTTTTCATTTCATTTGGATGCCAAAATGGTGTAAAAAATGGTTTTAATGTATCGAAAAGTGAAATTAAATCGGTACATTTAGTTGAGCAAATACAAATTTTGACTCAATCATGACCATAAAAAAAGGCAAAATATTAATTGCAGAACCTTCGATTATTGGAGATATATCCTTCAATAGATCTATCATTCTATTGGCTGATCACAACAATGAGGGTTCTATTGGTTTTATTTTGAATAAACCTTTAGACTATAGTCTTGGCGATCTTATCCCTGAAATTGAATCCAACTTTCCGATTTACAATGGTGGCCCAGTACAACAAGATAATTTATATTTTATTCACAAGGTTGCCGAGCTTATTTCGGATAGTATAGAAATTTCTGAGGGCTTATACTGGAGTGGCAACTTTGAGCAAGTTTCAAAATTGGTTTCAGAACAAAAAATTAATGAAAATGATATCCGTTTCTTTTTGGGATATTCAGGTTGGGATGCCAATCAATTGAGTTCTGAATTGAATTCTAATACATGGATCCTTTCAGAAAACACACACCACAACAACATTATTCAAGTGGTGGATGATACATTTTGGAAAAACAAAATGGTGGCTCTTGGTGGCGAATACAGTATATGGTCTAATGCCCCTGAGCATCCCTCCTATAACTAGCCCAAACGAAGCTTAGTATTGAGTAACTTCAAGAGCGCTTTAGACGTTACAGAAATAAATTCCTTTTTTCTGAATTTTGTCACTGGAACAATACCTTGAATCACATTCGTAATGAAAATTTCATCTGACTTTTGAAGTTCAAAAGGCGAAACTGAAGCTTCAATTAAATCATAATCAGGAGATTTTGTGATAATTTCTATCAATTGCTCACGAACGATACCTTTCAGACATCCATCGGCTAAAGGAGGTGTTTTGATGCTGTTTCCTTGTACAAGAAATACATTGCCATTGAGGGCTTCTATGATGCTTTTATTGGTATTCAGCAACAAACAATTGTCATACTTATTTTCTTTGGCATAAATACTTCCCACTACATTCACTGCTTTATTATTAGTTTTTAAAGTTGAAAGCAAATTAGGTGCTACTGGGTAGTCTTTGAATAGCTCTATTTCATAATGGGCATCAGAAATTTGATAAAGATCAGACTCAAGCTCAGAAACTGTAATGATATACGAAACATCATTTGAATCGGGGGTGTAATACCCGCCAGTATTTCTAAAAACTGTAAGTTTTACTCTATTCGAAATAGACTTTGAAGGCAATGATGACACTAAATTCTGTATCTGAGTTTCCAAAAATTCTGGAGTGAAGTTCATAGGAATTTCCATGCGTAAAATCCGCATAGAGGCCATCAGACGAAAATAATGTGCTTCCCAAAAAACAGGTTTATTATTGTTGACCTTTATGGTTTCGAAGACAGCATCTCCGTAGGCAAAACCTCTATTATTTATGGATAATTTAGCTTCAGAACCTTCGAAAATTGTCCCGTTGATATTGATCATAAGCATTCAAAAAAGTTGATGCAAATATACGCTAAAATATGTTTTGATTTAGCGCGACCCTAGAACTTGTTTTAAACTAGATATTTGATTTTCCCACAACATTTTGGCTTCCTCTTCTTCATCATCATCAGAAAAATCTGTAACAATTAAAGACACATCTTTTGTAATGCCGTCGACTTGGATGCGAAGTTCAAAATAACAATTATCATCATCGTTTTCAAGCCATTTAAACTTGATGCGCTCTGGACTTTTCTTTGTCACTAATTTCGCTTGTTCTTCAGAATCATCCCAAATGAAAGTGAACAACTCTCCTCTGGAATTTACATTATCAGCAAACCATTCGGAAAGTCCTGATGGCGTAGATATATAGTTGTATAATAGTTGCGGTGAAGCTTGTATTGGAAATTCCAGCTCGAATTTTACTTTGGTACTCATGGTTGTTGTAATTAGATTTCCAATATATACATTAATTTGTTAGTTTTAAAAGAAAAAAAAATATTTTTTAGGAAGCATTTTTTTGAAAGCCCACTAATTTGTTTCTATATTTGCAGCCATCATTTATGGCGTGGTAGCTCAGTTGGTTAGAGCGTCGGATTCATAACCCGGAGGTCGGGAGTTCAAATCTCCCCCACGCTACTTTTAAACCCTTGATTATCAAGGGTTTTTTTTATGAACTAAAACGCCCTATAAGCGTTTGAAGATTAACGGTTTCTTGTGCACCTGTAGACATATTCTTTAACGCAAATGTGTTTGACGCCATTTCTTCATCGCCCACCAAAACTACATAGGGAATACTACGTTTATTAGCATACGTAATTTGTTTTTTCAATTTTGAAGGGTCTGGGTAGAGTTCAGCAATGATTCCATTGGCTCTTAAAGACTGCATGGCTTTATAGCTATACAAACTTTCGGCTGGACCAAAATTGGTGAATAAAACTTGTGTGGTGGATTGAGCGATGTTTTCTGGAAACAAATTTAAATCTTCCAAAACAAGGGCAATTCGGTCAAGACCAAAACTTATTCCTACTCCACTAACGCCTTTAAGTCCAAAAATACTAGTAAGGTCATCATAACGGCCGCCACCACCAATAGAGCCCATAGCGACTCCATCTGGCGCAGAAACTTCAAAAATAGCACCAGTATAATAGTTGAGCCCACGAGCCAAAGTGACATCTAACTTGAGCGTGGCTGTTTTAAGACCTAAGTTTTTTATGGTTGTTGAAATAAATTCTAATTCTGATAGTCCGGCCCTACCAATTTCAGAAAAACCCAACAATGATTTAAGGGCTGCCAATTGATCTTGGAAATCGCCAGTCATCTTGAATAAGGGTTGCAGGGTTTCAATTCCATCAGAAGGAATTCCTTTTTGAAGCATTTCTTCTTTTACTTTTTCGGCACCAATTTTATCTAATTTGTCCAAAGCTACCGTGAAGTCAATGAGTTTATCTTGTGCACCAATGCGTTCTGCAATGGCAGCCAAAATTTTTCTATTATTGATTTTAATAGTGACGCCTTCCAATTTTAAATCCGAAAAAACGGCATCATATAATTGTATGAATTCGACTTCTTGCCAAAGAGAGTCGGAACCTACAGCATCTGCATCACATTGATAAAATTCTTGAAAACGTCCTTTTTGCGGTCGATCGGCACGCCACACAGGTTGAATTTGGTAGCGTTTAAAAGGGAAAGTAATGTCATTTTGATACTGTGCAACATAACGTGCAAAAGGTACCGTCAAGTCATAACGCAATGCCTTTTCTGAAAGAGAATTTGAAAAACGCGCCAATTGGCCTTCTTCTAATGCTTTTAAATCGGCTTTTTTTACCTTGTCACCAGAGTTTAAGATCTTGAAAATCAGACGATCACCTTCTTCCCCATATTTGCCCAGAAGGGTTTCAGACAACTCAAAACTTGGGGTTTCTATAGGTGCAAAACCAAAGCGTTTGAAGTTTGACTTTATGGTACTAAAGATGTATTCGCGTTGAGCAATCTGCTGCGCATTAAAGTCTCTAGTTCCTTTTGCTATGCGTGGTTTTGTTGCCATTGGTTTTGTTTATAAACAAATATCTTATTTTTTGAGACGCTATCCAATGAGTTGTTCAAAATACTTGAACAATTCTCCTTTGGTGATGCTTGCGCCTTTTTCTATCAATTCAAAAATATTTAGGTTTTTGTCGCCTTGAACTTCTTTTTCAGCATTGAAAAGCTCGACCTCATCATCCATCAAATGTTCACGAAGCCATGAAAATCCTTCTCTCGTGGTTAAATCTACAGATTGAGTATTAATTTTTAATCCAATCAGCGCAATGGTGTTTTCTTTGACTTGAAATAAGTATAAATGTTGTGGCGCAATATTTTCCAAATATTCTACTTTCCCCAAAACACCTTCCCAAACCAAATCACTAAAGATGTCCATTTCCTCTTCGGCGACTTTTGGTTGTTTTGCTTTTATCGTTTTCCATTCCTCTGCAGTGATGGATTGTGTGGCCAAAAAATTGATAAATTCTTTGTGTAATTCCTCAAATTGTTCTTTAGTAAGTCTTCTGTATTTCATGGTGTACATGGTTTAATAAAAAAGGCCTGTTGAAGAAACAGACCTTTTGAATTTTAAACTTTATTTTCGTTTATGCTTTTTCAGCAACAATTTCGAAAGGTAGTTCGACATGAACATCGCGATGCAAACGTACTTTAGCGGCATATTTACCGAGACGTTTTACGTTACCACCGGTAACAGAAATAAATTTCTTATCGATTGTATGTCCTGCTTTTTCTAATGCATCGGAAACATTGATGTTGTTCACAGAGCCAAATAGTTTATCTCCAGCTCCTACTTTAGCAGCAATTTTGACTTCTAAAGCTTTTATTGCATCAGCAACTTTTTGTGCGTCTTCAATGATTTTTTTCTCTTTGAAAGCACGTTGTTTTAAGTTTTCTGCAAGTACTTTTTTTGCTGATGTTGTTGCAAGAATTGCTTTACCACCAGGGATTAAAAAATTTCTACCATAACCATTTTTAACTGTTACAACATCATCCTTGAACCCTAGTCCCTCTACATCTTGTTTTAATATTAGTTCCATAATTATGATAATTTTATTTCAATAAATCTGCTACATACGGCATAAGGGCCAAATGTCTGGCTCTTTTTACTGCAGTTGCAACTTTTCGTTGGTACTTCAATGATGTTCCAGTAAGTCGTCTTGGCAGGAGTTTTCCTTGCTCATTGACGAATTTTAATAGAAAATCTGGGTCTTTGTAATCAATATATTTGATTCCCGACTTTTTGAAACGGCAATATTTTTTTGCTTTGTTTGTTTCAATGTTTAAAGGAGTTAAATACCTGATTTCACCACCTTTTTTGCCTTTTGCTTGTTGTTCTATTGACATAATTACGCTTTTTCTTTAAGTTTATCTCTTCTTCTTTGCGCCCATGATATGGCGTGCTTGTCAAGTTTTACCGTGAGGTAACGCATAAAACGCTCGTCACGTCTAAACTCAACTTCAAGTGGACCAATGGCCTCACCAGGAGCAGTAAATTCAAATAAGTGGTAAAATCCACTTTTCTTGTTTTGGATTGGATAAGCCAATTTTTTTAGCCCCCAATCTTCTTTTGATACCATCTTAGCTCCTTTAGAAACGAGAAAATCTTCGTATTTCTTTACTGTTTCCTTTATCTGGTCTTCAGATAAAACGGGATTTAAGATGAAAACAGTTTCGTAATGATTCATATATATAATTTTAAAATGGATGCAAAACTAATTATTTTATATGGTTTAAACAACTTTAATGAATAGCTTTTTTTTAAATTTATTTTTTACCTTTTACCGATGAATATTGGTTTTTATCGAATTTATCTTTAAGTTTGTAACCTACTATCAACCAATTTTAACCTTTATTGCTATGAAAATCAACTGTATTGTCATTGATCCACATGCACTACAACGCATTAATACAATTTCAAAAATTAATAGCCACGATGCATTGCGATTCACCAACGAATTTAGCACATCTACAGATGCGCTTGAATTTCTTGAAGAAAATAATACAGATTTAATTTTTCTTGAAATTGATACCCCAAACTTGAATGGTTTTGAATTTTTAGATTTGATCAAAACCACTGGAAAAAAGATGTCAAAGGTAATCATTACTACAAAAAATACAGATTATGCTTTTAAATCTTACAGATATGATGTTGTTGATTTTTTAGCTAAACCACTGAATGAATCTCTATTTCAGAACGCTATAGATAAAGTACTTAAAGTTTTTTCTCCCTCAGTTCAAGACACGGAAACAGATACACAACATATTTTTATCAAAAGTAATTTGAAAAAAAGAAAGGTGTACATCAAAGATATTAAATGGATTGAAGCCCTTGGTGATTATGTAAAACTCATTACAAACAATGGTAGTTTTGTTATTTTATCGACCATGAAAGCTTTTGAAAATGAACTCCCTTCAAAAAAGTTTTTGAGAATCCATAAATCATACATCATCAACCTGAAAAAAGTTGAACGTTACAACAGCAAATTTGTTGAAATTGAAAATTCTCAGATTCCTCTCAGTAGAAACAAAAAGACTACACTTACAGAAGCTCTTGATGTCGCTTCATCTGAAATTTAATAATTATCTACATTAATCACCAAACGAATAGGTCTGAATAGTTTTGTGCTTAAAAAACTATTTTTGATACGTTGAATTATAGTCTTTGTTTTTTGCAAGGATTGATTATTGGGGATTTTTATCAAAATATTCTTGTGGTACAAATTTCTTATTCGTGATACAGGTGGAAATTCTGGCCCCAAAACAT
>CBFHQL010000029.1:0-16495 GCA_965658025.1 Flavobacteriaceae bacterium
TTTTTAAAATTCTTTTATTTTCTTTTTGCACCAATGGGTGTTTGCGGTGTCCCCACACTTTTGTGCGTGCTGTACGTGCACTTTCTTCAAGGTTTACAATAGGAAGAGGATAGTTTTTTCCAAGTACAACACCACAAAACTCTTGTTCCATGCTGCTCATTTTCCACGGTTCATGGATGTATTCTTTGGGAACATTTTTAAGTTCTGGAACCCATTTTTTTATAAAAACACCCTGGGGGTCTTGTTCTATTGAGTTTTTAACGGGATTATACAGCCGGATGGTATTAATTCCTGTTGTTCCAGCTTGCATTTGAAATTGCGGATAATGAATTCCAGGGTCGTAATCTAAAAATAAACGTGCCAAATGGTACACACCATCCCGCCAATCTTGATCTAAGTTTAAGGTTAAAAATGAAACCAAAAGCGCCCGCATGCGAAAATTGATCCATCCAGTTTGTTCCAATGCACGCATGCAGGCATCAATCAAAGGAAAGCCTGTGGCACCCATTTTCCATGCTTTTAAATATCCAACATTAGAATTCCGTTCCAACAATTCATAGCCAGCATTGATGCATTGTGTTTCATAACTACATTCCATTTCAAATTTTTGAATAAAATGGCAATGCCAGTGTAGTCTTGTAAGCATAGCCGAAAATACACGTTTTCTTTTTTGGGCATTGGGGTGCATATTAACATATTGAAACACTTGCCGCACACTCAAATTTCCCCAACTCAAAAACGGTGAAACACGACTACAACTGACTCTACTTTCAGTAGGTTTAGAAATGTGTTTTTGGTAATTAAAACCTCTTTCCATTAGGAATGAATCCAAATATCGCCAAGCCATATATTCTCCAGCAGGTTGATAGAATTCTGGATAGTGGTTTAATTGTTTTTGGAGTGTTTTGGGCAGTTGAAAGGGGTGAGGAACATCAATTTTTGGCGCTTTATTATATTTATTTTGGATGAGTGGCATGGCCATAAAACTATTCCAAAGTTTCGCCCAATTCGCTCGGTTTTTGAGCCCACGGACCACACCATTTTGTTGTGATTCGTGCCATGTAATTTTATTTTTTTTACAGAATTTTGAAATGCTTTTGTCTCGAATCCATGATTTTTCAATACCACTTTCGTTATGACTAAAAAGCGTATCAATATTAAATTGTGTTTGTAAAAATTCAAAAACCTCTAGTGAGTTTCCATGAAATACAGAAACAGATTTATTAAAAGAGTCAAGCGTTTTATTGATGGCCTTTATAGAATGGTAAACAAATTGCAGGTGCCGTATACTGGTGTCCGGATGATGGATTAAATCGGCATCGAAAATGTAGATAATTAGATAAGGGTTCTTTGCTTTTTCGGCAAAATGTAACGGTTCGTGATCTTGTGTGCGCAAATCACGTTTCAACCAAACAATATTTATTTTAGTCTTTTTCACCCAAGCATTTTGTTGACGTGTAAAAATAACTAAAACAGTAGTTTTTAGATTTAATTTTAAGATAGATTTATAAAAAAACGCCTCAGAAATGAGGCGTTTTGGAGTCAGATCTAAATGATCGTTTTATTCTTCTTCTTTTTCTTCTTCACTTGATGCTTTGGCAATCTCATAAACATAAAACATTTGAATTTTGCCATCTACGATAAGTGCATCATGAACTTGTCCTACTTCAATTTTTTCGCCCTCAACACTCATGGTAACATCATGTCCAGAGGTTACCCACTCGCGAAGCTTGTCTTTTTGGTTTGTAAACTCATTGGCAATAAAGTAATTAGACTTCCACACGGGGTTCGCTGCTTCGAACCAGCTTGCTAAAAATTCAATGTGTGCATCAGTACCATCAATAATTTCTCCATTTGGACCATAAGCTTTAAAATTTTCCGCATTCATCTCACGGATGGCGTCTAAATCTCTGTCATTGTGTGCTTTGATGTATTTTTCCCAAAGCTCAACGGTTGATAATGCGCCTGCGTAAAGAGGAATTTTGGTACCGTCATCAGCAACTTCAAATCCTATTTGGCTTTGAACTGGGTCTTGTTTTTGAGTGTTTGTACACGAAAGTGTAACAATTACTAATAAAGTTAGGAATACGTATTTTTTCATTGGATTGGTTAATTTATAATTAGTTTATAAAGATATAAAAAATTAATTTCATTTTACAATAAAAAACCCACCAATCGGTGGGCTTTTCTACATATTGATTTGTTTTTACTCTTCTTTAGAGAATTCAAAAACTTGTCCGCTAACATTCAATTCAAAACTTGTTTTATCGCTGTTGAATTGTAGTTCAAAACCTGCTTCTTCAGAGATAAACTTACCCTCACCGTCATTGGTGAGTGGCAAAGCGGGCTGACCTTCTGCAGTGGCTACCAGTTCACCATTATTTTCAGAAATAGTGATGACCATTGGGAATGCTGCTGAGGAATAGTCTCCAAAATATCCAGTTAAATCTTCTGCATTTTCAGCGGCAATTTCAGGAGTCCAACGGTTGTTGCTCGAATTGATGTCTGGGAACACATAATCGGGATCGATCACAACACTTTTTAGAGGTTCTGTAGAATCGTATTCGAAGGTCCATTTTTTGTTGCGCTTCCAAATTTCTACTGGAAGTTTGTGTCTTGTTTTATCGCCACTTTCAGTGGTAAATTCTAAAGTAACGGGCATGGGCATTTGTTGTAGATTTTCTATCGTTACAATGGCGCCTTTTGTTGGATCACCATCTACATATTTTACACGTTTTATGGCTTGATCGAGTTTCCAGTTATGAATAAACCATCCGCGCCAAAACCAACTGAGTTCTTCACCACTTATATTTTCTATGGTTCTATAAAAATCATCTGGAGTGGGGTGTTTGTAGGCCCACCGTTTGATGTATGCTGTAAATGCCTCATCAAAACGTTCTTCTCCAAGAATATGTTCACGCAACATTTCTAGTCCAGCACCTGGTTTATAATAGGCCAAAAGTCCAATATTTCGTTCTTTCATGTTGTCTGGAGTGGTATAGATAGGTTCCATTTTGTCGTTCACTAATACTGACGAAAAACGGTGCATATTGCGTTTGCGTTCTTTGTATTCACCATTATTGAACGCATTTGTACTTAGTGAATTGATAAAGGTGTTGAATCCTTCGTCCATCCATGCATGAAGGCGCTCATTAGAACCTACAATCATGGGGAACCAAATGTGGCCAAACTCGTGATCCGTTACGCCCCACAATGATGCATTTTTACTTTTCCAACTACAAAATACAATACCAGGGTATTCCATACCACCTTGATTTCCAGCAACATTGATGGCTGCAGGATAGGGGTATTCATACCACTTTTCTGAATAGTGTTCTACGGATGCTTTGGTATATTCTGTTGAGCGTGCCCACGAATCCATAGTATTGCTTTCAACAGGGTAAACAGACATGGCCATAGATGTTTTACCGCTTGGTAAATTGATGCGTGCTGCATCCATGATAAATGCTTTTGATGAAGACCAAGCCACATCTCTTGAATTTTCAATTCTAAATTTCCACGTCAATCGGTCTTTGCCTTGTGGCCTAGAGTTAGGGTCATTGATTTCTTCAGCGGAGCGGATAATAACCGTTTCGTCGCTGTTGGCAGCTTGTTTCAGGCGTTGGCGTTGAGTATCCGTGTACACCTCTTCAGGGTTGAGTAACTCCCCCGAACAAACAACAAGGTGGTCTGCGGGTGAATTGATATGCACATCGAATGTTCCATATTCCAAATAAAACTCTCCTGCGCCAAGATAGGGTAGGGTGTTCCAACCCGATACATCGTCATAGACACACATTCTCGGGTACCATTGGGCTAAGTTGAATATACGTCCATTTTTGGTTTCCAAAACCCCCATTCTATCCGATCCATAATCAGGTGAGGTAAAAGAAAAATCAATATTGATATGAACTTTACCGCCATTGGCTGCAAGGGGCTTTGGCAAATAAATCTTCATTCTTGTATCAGAAATATCATATTCTGCATCAACTTTTGAAATTCTTTTTTTGGAATTTTTCTTTCGGTTTTTTGAAGAACCTTTAAAGCGGTTGCTTTCATATCCTAAAGACACATTTCCAATAGTGTATCCGCCATCAAAATCTTGTCCTTTGGCGCCATTTCGACTTCCAGAAAGTGGAATTACAGCATTACCACGAGAGTCTTTTTTAAATAAGTTTTGATCGACTTGAACCCATAAAAAATTTAGTTCATCAGGGCTGTTATTGGTGTAGGTGATAACTTCAGATCCAGTAAAATGTTTTTTCTCTTCGTCGAGACTAATATTGATTTTATAATCGGCGCTATTTTGCCAATAGGCATGTCCTGGCTTTCCGCTTGCCGAACGCGTAGCAGTTCCATTTTTGGTATAAAATCCATGCCCAAAAGCGGCATTATAATCGTAAACAGAAGTGGGTTGTTCTTGTGCGTCAACTGGCACTGATAGCATCAGTAAACTGCAAATTAGTAGATAAAAATACTTGTTCATAGTTTTGTTTGTTTTTTTGAATGTGATTGTGAATTTAGTTTTTTTAATTGTGATGTATTTAAAAATTTTTGTTAAAATGAAATTAGACACCCATTAAAGCGGATTTGTGTTCCCAAAGAATAGAAACAAAAAGCCCAAGGTAAATGATGGCTACAATGAATTTAATGAATGTTGAGGTCAAAAACCCAAGGAACGAGCCAAATGCGGCGCGCAGTGCTGTTTTAGAGTCGCTGTTGTTGAGTAGTTCACCAACAAACGCACCTAAAAATGGCCCAATGATGATACCTCCTGGAATTGGCGAAAACAATCCTACCAAAAGCCCTATAGTCGTTCCAATCATACCGGCCCTAGACCCCCCAAACTTTTTGGTACCCAGCGCAGGAATAAAATAGTCCAATACCCAGATCAACACTGCAATAATCAGCGTTATGATTAGAAATTTTTTGCTCACTTCAACAAGCGATGAAAAATAAAGCAGTAAAAACCCAAACCACCCTGTAATTGGTCCTGGAAGTACAGGTAAAAAACTTCCCAAAATCCCAAGTAACATCAAAAATGAAGCTAAAACAATTAAAAAAATATCCATAAAATTTATTTATTACAAGACGAATGGCCGTGTAAAATGTTACACAAAATTAACACTTTATTAGGCTTAATTTGATTTTTATTAAAGTTCTTATATCGTATTTTTGTATAAAATTAATTATGATGAATGCCCTTTCTGAACTTATAGAGTTAATCACACTAAACAAAATCAACGGCCATACTTTTATTGGCCAAAACTACAAAGCGCCTTGGGGCAAAGTTTTTGGCGGTCAAGTTTTGGCACAATCACTTTATGCCGCCTATCAGACCGTTCCCGAAGATCGTTTTGTACATTCCATGCATGCTTATTTTATTTTGGGCGGAAATCTTGAGATTCCTATTAAATATGAAGTTGATATCATTAGAGATGGAGGTAGTTTTACCACTCGTCGTGTGGTGGCTTTTCAGAACGAAAAGGCGATTTTTAACATGTCGGCTTCCTTTCAAAAAGTCCAAGAGGGTGTCGATCATCAAATAGCTATGCCTAATGTTTTGCCACCACAAAACCTCATCAAAAGTGAAGAGCAAATAGAGAAATTTAAAACTATTTTACCATCAACCTACGCGCGCTACAAAGCGTCTTTACCCAAAATTTTTGAGTTTAAACCAGTGGACGATATGTTGTCCAAATTGGTAAAAAACAGTCCGCCTTACGATAATATTTGGTTCAAAACCGTTGAAGACATTGGAGATAATAAACCGTTACAACACCAGCTGTTGGCTTATGCTTCAGATTACAATATCCTTCGGCCAGCGTCTATGCCACACCGCGAATTGCTTAATACCAAAGCGATGTTTTATACCAGTTTGGATCATGCTATTTGGTTTCACCGCGATTTTAATTTGAGTGATTGGCTATTGTATTCAATAGACAGCCCAAGTGCGTCCAATTCTAGGGGCTTTTCTCGAGGTAGTATTTTTGATAAAAATGGAGTCTTGGTGGCCTCCGTTGCTCAAGAAGGCCTCATGCGTATTCTTGGTGAGCGCAAAGAAAATGACAAATAAAAAGCGCCGTTTAACGTTTCATTTTCTCTTTAAATTCTTCAAGATCCATTGAACCATCAGCAACAAGGTCTAATGCTTTATTGACGATGGCTTTTGGGTCTTTGGTATAGCCCAGTCCAACCGCAATTTTTGTTAAAACACGAACTTCGTCTTCGTCTTTAATATGGTCTGCATACACCATTCTGGCCAAATCAAACAACCGCTCCAAACGACGTTCTGTAGTTGATGGCGGATTGATGGGATGACTTTTATAATTTTTTAAAATTTTTTCGTACGTCGCTTTTGAAATTTCCAAATTTCTTGCCAACCGATCTAAAAATGCTTTTTCTTCTTCGGTGACAACATCATCTCCGTAGGCAACGCGTACAATGGCCGCAAAATGGTCTTGATTGCGTCGTCTGAATCCACTGTCGAATAGTTTTGAATAGGTCATAGTGTGTGTTTTAGGGTGAAGTACAAACCTACATATTTTTTGAATAATTAACACAATATTTAGAGGATTCAATTCAAATCATGACGTTTGCTCATTCTAAATAATTTATATTTGCAAAAATTTTTTTAGTTGAGCAAAAAAGCGCTTACTCAAAAATATGTACAGTCTTTGAAACTTCAAAAACTGAGCGAACGTATGTCCATTGCCCAACAAAAAACACAACTCAAAGGGGTTGTAGGATCTGCACTATCGTTCACCATTGCTGCGGCATTTCGACAACAACAAAAACCGTTTTTAGTCATTTTTGACTCCAAAGAAAAAGCCGCCTTTCATCTCAATGATTTGGAACTAATTTTACCTGTAGATGATGTGCTTTTTTATCCTGGAAGTTACCGCAGACCTTATGAAATTGAAGAAACAGACAATGCAAATGTGTTGTTGCGCGCAGAAGTACTCAACAGAATAAACAGCAGGCAAAAACCCGCTTTATTGGTCACGTACCACGAAGCGCTTTTTGAAAAAGTACTGTCCAAAAAAGAACTCAACCGCAATACATTCAAAATCAAGGTTGGTGATGATTTAAGCATAGACTTTATTAACAATATATTGTTTGAGTATCATTTCAAACGTGTTGATTTTGTTACGGAGCCCGGTGAATTTTCTGTACGTGGTGGTATTGTCGATGTCTTTTCTTTTGCGCACGATACACCTTACCGTATAGAGTTTTTTGGGGACGAGGTCGACAGTATCCGTACGTTTGATATAGCTTCGCAACTTTCTCTAAAAACACACAAGGCCCTTCAAATTATTCCCAATATTGAACACAAACACCACGACGAAATACGTGTTGGGTTTTTGGAATACATTTCTAAAGATACTCGTGTTTTTGCTTCTGCTTTGCCTGGACTTTTGGAAACCATGAACCAATTGTTTGAAAAAGTAAAAACAGTATTTGAAACTTTAGACACTGAAGTACAATACAGTCAGCCCTCAGATTTATTTTGCACGGCTAGTGATTTCAAAAAACAATGGCCGCTTTTCTCTATTGTTGAGTTTGGGCATGATTTTATGTTTTCAAAAAACGAGAGTGAAGTAGTACAGATAAGCACAAGCCCACAACCCGCATTCAACAAGCAGTTTAACCTGTTAATTCAAGATTTGAACCAGCATCATAATGAGGGTTATGAAACTATAATTTGTTGTGCAAACACGCAACAGGCACAGCGGTTTCATGATATTTTTGAAGAGCAAGAATCTGTTGTGCATTACTCTACGTTAGTACTTTCTTTACATCAGGGATTTATCGATCATGATCATAAAATGGTGTGTTACACCGATCATCAAATTTTTGAACGCTACCACAAATTCCATCTTAAAAATGGGTTTTCAAAAAAACAAGCCATCACGCTACGCGAACTCAACAGCTTGGAAGTGGGGGATTATGTGACACACATAGACCACGGAATTGGAAAATTTGGGGGACTCAAAAAAATAGATGTTGATGGAAAGAAACAAGAAGCCATCAAATTGTTTTATGGTGAACGAGATGTGTTGTATTTGAGCATTCATTCGTTGCACAAAATCACCAAATTTAATGGTAAAGATGGAAAGCCCCCCAAGATTTATAAACTTGGGAGTAAGGCATGGAAAGTCCTTAAACAAAAAACAAAATCACGAGTCAAAGAGATTGCGTTCAACCTTATTAAACTCTATGCAAAGCGTAAACTTCAAAAAGGGTTTCAGTACCGTCCCGATTCGGCCATGCAACTCGAATTGGAATCCTCTTTTGTGTATGAAGATACACCGGATCAAACAACCGCAACTGCAGACATAAAGAGAGATATGGAAAGCGAACGTCCTATGGACCGATTGGTGTGTGGGGATGTCGGTTTTGGAAAAACAGAGGTTGCCATCAGAGCAGCATTCAAGGCCGTAGACAATGGAAAACAAGTCGCTGTTTTGGTGCCCACCACAATTTTGGCCTTTCAACACGCCAAAACATTTAGTAAACGCTTTAAAGAATTTCCTGTAACGGTAGATTATTTAAACCGTTTTAAATCCGCCAAACAAAAACGCGAAACTTTAGCGCAATTGGCTGAGGGTTCGTTGGATATTATCATAGGGACTCATCAGTTGGTCAACAAAGCTGTACAATTCAAAGATTTAGGGCTGTTAATTGTTGATGAAGAACAAAAATTTGGTGTAGCCGTCAAAGAAAAACTAAAAACTTTAAAAGAAAATGTAGATGTACTGACCTTGACTGCTACCCCCATTCCACGTACACTCCAATTTAGTTTGATGGCTGCACGTGATTTATCGGTGATTACCACACCGCCACCAAACCGTTTTCCTATCGAAAGCCAAGTCATTCGACTAAGTGAAACCATTATTCGCGATGCCATAAGTTATGAAATTCAAAGGGCTGGACAAGTGTTTTTTATCCATAACCGAATTGAAAACATTAAAGAAGTTGCAGGTATGCTTCAACGCTTGGTTCCCGATGCCAAAATTGCGGTAGGGCATGGGCAATTGGACGGTAAAAAACTGGAACAACTTATGCTCGATTTTATGGATGGTGCTTTTGATGTGTTGGTGAGTACGACCATTGTTGAAAGCGGATTGGATGTGCCCAATGCGAATACCATTTTCATCAATAATGCCAATAATTTTGGACTTAGTGATTTGCACCAAATGCGTGGCCGTGTAGGGCGTAGCAACAAAAAAGCATTTTGTTATTTCATCACCCCCGATTACCATGCCATGACGAATGATGCACGTAAGCGCATCAGCGCATTGGAACAGTATACCGCTTTGGGCAGTGGGTTCAATATTGCGATGAAAGATCTTGAAATTCGTGGTGCGGGCGATTTGTTGGGTGGAGAACAAAGTGGTTTTATTAATGATATAGGTTTTGAAACCTATCAGAAAATATTAAATGAAGCGATACAAGAACTAAAAGAAAATGAATTTGAGCATCTATTCAATACGAGTAATACATCCAAAACCTATGTCAAAGAATTAACGATTGACACCGACTTTTCGCTTTTGTTTCCAGATGATTATGTCAATAATACTTCAGAGCGTCTGCGCTTATATACCACCCTTAATGGCTTAAAAACAAATGAAGAACTCAAGGGGTTTGAGCGTGAAGTTATCGATCGCTTTGGACCACTACCCACCGAAGTAGTCGATTTATTTGACAGTGTAAAAATGAAGTGGTTGGGCATACAGTTTGGTTTAGAAAAAATCTTAATGAAACAACACAAAATGGTAGGGTATTTCATTCCAGATCAAAGCAGTGGATTTTTCGATTCTGCTGAATTTTCAAAAATCTTGCAGTTTGTGCAAACGCACCCCAAATTATGTACGCTTAAAGAAAAGCAAACGCGCGCAGGGTTACGCCTTTTACTCACATTCAACAAGGTTCAATCTGTACAACAAGGACTAAATTGTTTACAAAACATTATGGCTTGATTTTTGCTACTTTTGGGTTAAAAACTACCCATGACAAAATCTACTTTACTCATCTTTTTGTTTTGTGCTCCAATACTTTGGGCACAACACCAACTTCGCGCAACATTCTCGCCTAAAGAAGACTTCGATACCGCTATTTTGTACAAAATAACCCCGCAAAACTTAATCTATACCGCGCATGCAAAAATGGATCCTGAAGGGCAATTTCATATCCCCTTAGACAGTACGGCCACCGCAGGCATGTACCGCTTGGTTTATGCCTTACCACAAGAGGTTTATAATTTTGATTTGCTGTACAATGGTAAAGAAGATATAGAACTTAAATTTAATCAAGATACAGGAGTAGAATACATGGCCTCTGAAGAAAATTTGTTGCTCAACGCATATTACAGTGCGCTAGCAGAAATAGGACAAAATATTGGTAAGGCATACCGCCAAAAGCCCTTAGATTCTGTCGCATTGTTGCAACTTTTTGAGACTCAAAAAACAACACAAGCTCAATTTGAAAAACAATCTCAAAACCTTATGGTTCATGAATTTATTCGTGCCAATAAACGTTATGTTCCAAAGCACATAGTTTCATTGGATCGGTATATCGCTAATGTAAAAACACATTATTTTGATGCAGTTGACTTCCAAAACCCATTGCTTCAGGCGTCCAATTTTTTTAGTGAACATGCCATTAACTACGTTTTCGGTTTGGGTAGTTCGGCGCTTACAGAAGAAATGCTCAAAGAAAACATAAATGCCTTAGAACATATCATTAAAAATAAAGCCCCAAAAGAAATTTATTACGAAATTTTTAAAGTGTTTCGTTTGCAAATGATTGAAGCTAACTACGAGCAACTTGCACTGTACATTTCCAATCATATCTTAATGCCCATAGCAGTAGCGTTGAATGATGTTGAAGGGATACAGGCCATGCGTGATTTTGAACGAACAGCTTTAGGGGCTTTGGCTCCTAATTTTGATCTTGAGGAAAAGCTCGCTGGTAAAAACACAAAAACTCTTTATGATTTAAAGGGGTCTTCATCTTATATTCTTATTTTTTGGAGCAGTAGTTGTAGCCACTGTGTTGATGAATTGCCTGTAATCCACCAATGGATGAGCCAAACTCCAAACAAAACCATTAGCGTTGTCGCAGTGGGCTTAGAAGATGAGGCATATACTTGGAACCGCATGAAATATGACATGCCTAGCTTTACGCATGTACTTGCACTTGGGAAATGGGAGCACCCTCTTGTTCGGTAATACAACATCTCGGCGACACCCCATTACTTGGTATTAGATAAAGACAAAGTCATTGTGGCCAAACCCCAAAATTTAGAAGAACTTCAACCCTTTATTCAAAAATGATAAAATGCATTTTCGATATGCTCAATGTCTAATTTAGTTCCTTTTTTTAGAATACTAATCACATCAAAGCGTACTTCAACCTCTAAATTATTTTGTTGAATATAATTATCAATAGCTTGAACAATTCTCTGCTGTTGTTTAGGTTTTAAAAATGTGGCGGGGTTGCCAAAAGCAGCCGAAGATCGCGTTTTGATTTCTACCGCAACAAGCAGGTCGTTTTGGCGTACAATAAGATCCACTTCAGCTTTGCGGTAGCGGTAATTTTTTTCTAAAATTGTATAGTTTTTTTTGACCAAAAAACCTGCCGCTTCAGACTCACCTTTACGGCCAAGTTGGTAGGATGTGTTCATGTTTATGTAGGTTTATTCAAAATTTATTTTTGTTTCAGAGGGGCTGATATTTAGGGTGATGTTTCGACCAAAAATCAGAGCGCGATTTTCTAGTTCGTGACCTGAGGGTATACCAAAAGCAATAGGAAAATCGTACGCTTTAAGCACATCTACAATAAGCTGTTCTACACTGCTGCCCCATGGGGGTGTATTGGCTTTTATCTCGGTCATATCGCCAACAAGCACACCAGAACAATGCTCAAAATACCCTGCGCGTTTTAAGCTTTGCAACATGCGATCAATATGGTATTTGTATTCGCCAATTTCTTCGATGAATAAAATTTTTCCTTTAGTGTTTAGCGCCGTATCACTACCCAATTGAGCCGCCAAAAGGGTGAGGTTTCCACCGACTAAAACCCCTTTTGCCTTGCCCTTTTGATTGAATTTATGGGGAGCAATACTGTAGGAGGATAGTGTACCAAATAGACTTGCCTTTAGGGTTTTTATTGAAGTGGATATTGGTTCAATGTCGTCTTCCATATTTACGGCCATCATACCGTGAATACTTTCGTAGCCAAGGGCTTGCAATTTGTTGTGCAGTACCGTAATGTCTGAGTAACCAATGAGCCATTTTGGTGATTGTTGAAACCCCTCAAAACTCAAGTCATCTACGATTCTCATGCTGCCATAGCCACCTCTTGCACACCAAATGGCTTTGATATCGGCATCATCCAGAGCCCATTGTAGGTCACTTAGACGCTCGGCGTCTTTACCTGCAAAATGGTTTTTTTGTGTAAACAAATTTGACCCAAGTACAGGGACAAACCCCCAAGACTCTAGTAGTACTTGTGCTTTTTCAATAGCGGCTTGACGTCCTTTTAAAATGCCTGCAGGTGCCACAATAGCGACGCGATCGCCCTTTTTTAGGTAGGAAGGACGAATATATTTTTTTTGTTCTGAAGGCGGTAGGGTTTGAGCAGTCATTGTGGAAGTTTTACTGTGTGTGCAACTGGTAAAAAGCACGAGCCATATTAGTGTTTTAATATACATTTTTAAGGGCTTTTTGTAAAGATATAAAAATCTCGGTTGTTCCGTTTCACATTGCTGCTTTATTTGTGTATTTTTGTGCGTACAATCTGAAGAAATGGCGAAACGTTTTACGCTTACAGCGGCCTTACCTTATACCAACGGACCCATCCATATTGGCCATTTGGCTGGGGTGTATGTCCCTGCCGATATTTATGCGCGTTACCTGCGGCTACAAGGACACGATGTGGCCTTCATTTGTGGTAGTGACGAGCATGGCGTACCTATAACGATAAAAGCCAAAAAAGAAGGCGTAAGTCCGCAAGATATCGTGGATCGCTACCATAAGATCATCAAAGATTCGTTTAACGAATTTGGAATTTCCTTTGACAATTATTCCAGAACTTCAGCCCCTGTTCATCACAAAACAGCAGCGGAGTTTTTTAAAACCTTACACAATAAAGGGGCATTTTTGGAAGAAACGACCGAACAACTTTACGATGCTGAGGCACAGCAGTTTTTGGCCGATCGTTTTGTGATAGGCACCTGCCCAAAATGTGGTCATACAGAAAGTTATGGCGACCAGTGCGAGGCCTGTGGCACCAGCCACAACGCCACAGACCTAATCAATCCACGTTCGGCCATTACAGGAAATACACCAGAATTAAAATCCACAAAACATTGGTATTTGCCTTTGGATCAGCACCAAGATTTTCTAAAAACTTGGATTGGTGATACACACAAAGACGATTGGAAACCCAATGTATATGGACAATGCATGTCGTGGATCAATGACGGCTTACGTCCGCGTGCTGTGACGCGTGACCTCGACTGGGGAATTCCAGTCCCTGTTGATGGGGGCGAGGGCAAAGTATTGTATGTATGGTTCGATGCACCTATTGGCTACATTTCTTCCACCAAAGAATGGGCAAAAGCACATGGAAAAGATTGGGAACCCTACTGGAAAGACAAAGACACTACCTTGTTGCACTTTATAGGGAAGGACAATATTGTATTTCATTGCATCATTTTCCCCGCCATGCTCAAAGCAGAAGGCAGTTATATTTTACCTCAAAATGTCCCTGCCAATGAATTTTTGAACCTTGAAGGGCAAAAGCTGTCCACCTCCAAAAATTGGGCAGTCTGGCTACCAGATTATCTTAAAGATTTTCCCAATCAGCAAGATGTCTTGCGTTATGTACTTACCGCAACTGCACCCGAAACCAAAGACAACGATTTTACGTGGAACGATTTTCAGGCGCGCAACAACAATGAATTAGTAGCTATTTATGGGAATTTTATCAACCGAGTATTGGTGCTTACGCAAAAGTACTATGAGGGAAAAATTCCAAATGCAACCACACGGACTGAGACAGACCAAGCCGTATTAGATGAGTTAAAAGCAACACCAAAAGCACTTCAACATGCTTTGGATCGTTTTCGTTTTAGAGAAGCAAGTCAAATACTGATGAATTTGGCACGAACAGGCAATAAATATTTGGCTGATGAAGAACCTTGGAAAGTCATCAAAACCAATCCGGAACGTGTACAAACCATCATGCATACGGCCTTACAAATAGCCGCAGGACTTGCGGTGCTTTCCGAGCCCTTTTTACCCTTTACGGCAAACAAACTACAACAGATGTTAAGGTTTGACGAGATCCATAAAACGAATACACTGTGGCAAGACATCGCGGAAGGTACACTGCTTTTACCTGGAGGGCACACCATAGGACAGCCCGCTTTACTCTTTACCAAAATAGAGGACGCTCAAATTGAAGAACAACGCCAAAAACTTGAAGCCAGTAAAAAAGCCAATACACTGCAAACCACGGAACCCCCTCAAAAACCCAACATTCCTTTTGAAGATTTTTCTAAGATGGATTTGCGTGTAGGGACTATAGTATCCGCCGAAAAAATGCCAAAAACCAAAAAACTTTTGGTGCTTAAGGTCGATGTGGGTACAGAAGTACGCACCATTGTTTCAGGGATTGCAGAGCACTATACACCTGAAGCCATTGTGGGGCAGAAAGTCACAGTATTGTGTAATTTAAAACCTCGTGCACTCCGCGGTGTCGAAAGTCAAGGGATGATATTAATGGCCAAAACGAGCGCCGACGAACTGGTATTTGTCCAACCCGACACGCATCACCCAACAGAAAGCGGAACGCCCATCAGTTAACCCCCAACGAGCCTGACTGCCGCGCACACTGAGCTTCGGTCATCGAGCGGACACTGAGCGGACACTGAGCCTGTCGAAGTGTGTCGAAACGCCGAACCGCCGAATCCCAAAAGGGCATCTCGATTTCACTCGATGACCTTTGGTCACTGAGCGGCCATCGAGCCGCCCATCGAGCCGCCCATCGAGCCGCCCATCGAGCGTAGTCGAGATGAAGTCGAGATGCCCTCAGCCAAGGGCATAATTTTCCGCTTATTACGTCAAATGGCCGTTTGTTACGTCAAATGGCCGCTTGTTACATGACGCTTGTTTTTTTTTGAAGAGCAGCTTTACTTTGTTCCGTAATAGCTACTTAATGTAGCGATGGAATAAGTTTATGAACTACCCCAAAAATATAAAACGTTCAAATTATAATAGCAGCTTCGCTATTGAACACCCAATGCAACAGTCATGGGAAAGATTTTGGTTGTTTTCAAAAATTTTTAACACTTATCAAGCGACTTTTTTTAACAAAAGGACAGTACCATACTGTTGCATTTTTGATCTTTCTGCCAGCACGAAACACTGTGTGGTTCAAGGGTCGGGGCAAGACCGAGAACTGGAGGTAGAACAGAGCATTAGAACCGCAACTGGACAAAAGGAACAAACGTATACTAACTTAGGTTTTAATCCCCTAAGTTCGGAAGCGGTTCAAAATGTTCTTTGTAGCCATTGGTCTGCTTTTAAACCTATTTCAGTATCGAGTTCTTCATGGACAGAGATAACACTAACATATAACCCCTAAATCGATAACGATGAACCTCTACTATTTTTAAATCCGAATTCTTTTGTTTTTCACAAACGCACCAAAACCCTTTTGCTTACAGCAAAGGGTAGAGGTGGGTTCTATGGCTTTTGCACAGCATAAGCCCATGGGACAAAGCACGAGACAATGCGGTAAAAAATAATAAGACACAATAAAGTTTTAAAACAAAAAACATAAACAATAAATAAACCAAGTCATTATAAACATGACACTTAAATCTATCACACATGAGCATTAGAAAATTACTACTTGCGCTGAGTATTTTTTATTCAGCAATCAGTTTTGCACAAGTTGGCGTTGGAACGGTAGTTCCCAACAGTTCTACGATGTTGGACGTTGTAGCATCAGATAAAGGGGTGCTTCTACCACGCGTGCAATTGAACAATTCTACAGATGCAACAACCATTGTACCACAAAACGAAGTCGGTTTGTTGGTGTACAATGTTGCAGCTATGGCTGACATTGGCGTGGGCTATCACTTTTGGGATGGTACCAAATGGGTAGCTATGCGTACCGATGGCCTTTCTTCCGGTACTGGCGATCCTAATACTAATGGTACAACAGGAGGCGCTGGCGATATATATGTCGATGAAAGTACTGGCGATATTTATGTCAATGATGGTAACACTTGGATTTCGAGTAGTATAAACGAGACCACCACCACTTTAGCCGATAATGGCAATGGCACTTTTACCTATACGAGTGAGGATGGCACCGCCACAACCTTTGATGTGACCCAAAGCGGCACAGGGGATCCGAATACCAATGGAACCACGGGAGGTGCTGGCGCAGTTTATGTCGATGAAAGTACAGGGGA
>CBFHQL010000030.1:0-1943 GCA_965658025.1 Flavobacteriaceae bacterium
ATCAGTATAACAAATTTAGAAATGTGTCTGTATGAACTTATGAAGAGTTCTAAACGGAAAGAATTTAAAAAAATATTAGCATTAGTAAAACAATCCTAACTTAACAAATTGTGACTATATGTTATTTGTGCTGAGGAAACGACTAACAAAAAAGCCCATACAGTGTATGGGCTTTTAGGTATAAAAATCGAATTGTTATTGTTCTAAACTATTGGCCAAATCTCTATATTCTTTGGCTTTAGCATCATCACCAGTGGCAGAAAAAATATTGGATAAGGTTTTAGCCGCTTGAATATTAGACGGATCTGCAACCAGTGCCTTTTCTAAATACGGAATGGCCTCATAATAAAGTTGCTTTCGTTCTTCACGGAGTTCGTCGTAGCGGCGGTCATCTGCAGCCGAAGTGCCCAAATTGTTCATCTCATCAATAATGGATTCTTCTTGCCCTAAAATCAAAGCCGCTAAGTTGATATAGGCATTGGTATAATTAGGATCAAGCTCCACAGCACGTAGATAGTATTTTTTAGCATTAGCCACATCTTTGGCATCAGCGGCAATCACGCCCAAATTGTACTGCAATTCTGCATTTTCGGGATCTTTTTCCGTGGCATATTCCAAAAGTTCTTTAAACTTTTCGGTATTTCCCATGGTATAGTGTACATTGGCTTCGGTGAGGACAAGGTTTAAATCATCTGGATTTTCGGCTCTGGCTTCACGCATGGCTTCAAGGGCTTTTTCGGTCTCCCCTTTTTGATTGTAAATCAAGGCCATGTTTTTGATGATTTCTGGGTATTTAGATTTGGTGTTTTTTTCTGTTGGATTGATGTGCGATTTTGATTTTACAGACACATCACGCAACACTTTACTGTCAAAAGCTTCTTCTTTGTTGGTCTCTTTATTAACGGCAAAATATTGCTTTTCTACACCCGTAAAGCCCAAAGATCTTAACTGTTCATACATCGCCAAAGATTTGTCATATTGTAGGGCATTCACTGCCGATGATGCCGCGTAATATAAATAAATGGTGTCCTTTTGTGAAAGTTTGTAGGCATTTGAAAAATAATCTGTAGCAGATGAATAATCACTACTAGACGCAAAACCACTTCCTTTTGTGAGCAAATGATTGATTAATTCTTGCAAATACATGCCTTTTTCTTGGGCAGATATAGCAGTAGAAGTGACTTTACCAAAGGCCTCTACAGACTGGTCAATATCTGCTGAAGTAGCCGAACCGTTTTTGAAAAATAGTTTGCTTTGATACAGATAGTATTGGCTTTTTTGTTTGTCATCCATTGCATCCAACAATGACGCCGCAGCGGTAAGCGCAGCAGATGCTTTTTCAAAATTCCCTCGGTCCAACTCTTTTCCAGCGGTACGAAGTTCTTTTTTTTGTGCATTTATGGACCAAACAAATGTAAGTAGGAGTCCAAAAATTAGGTAATTTTTCATGATTTGTTGTATTAAAATTATGCTTCTGTTTGTGTATTTTCTGTTGTGTTATCTGGATTCTGGTTTTCATCAGAATCCACTGTTTCTTCTGTTGATTCGCTATCGTCTTCCTCTTCTTTCATCACTTTGGCCACAGCAGCAATAGAATCGGATCCTTTAAGATTGATGAGCTTTACACCTTGTGTTGCTCTACCCATGACTCTTAAATCTTCTACTGCCATTCGAATGGCTATTCCTGATTTGTTGATGATCATCAAATCGTCTTCGTCCGTTACATTTTTGATCGACACCAAGCTTCCTGTTTTGTCGGTAATGGAAATGGTTTTTACCCCTTTTCCACCACGGTTGGTGATGCGGTAATCTTCGAGACTAGAGCGTTTGCCATAGCCATTTTCAGAAACGACCAAAATATTACTTTCCATATCATCTACAGATATCATGCCAATTACTTCGTCGGTGTCATGTGCAAGTGTAATTCCACGAACACCTGAAGC
>CBFHQL010000030.1:2043-14140 GCA_965658025.1 Flavobacteriaceae bacterium
CCTCGACCCATTGGACGGGTTTTGGCTTCCTCGAAACGAATGGCTTTCCCAGATTTTAAAGCAAGCATCACTTGACTTTCTCCTGTGGTGAGCTTTGCTTCAAGTAGCTCATCACCTTCTTTGATGGTGATGGCGTTGATTCCGTTTGTACGTGGACGAGAATATTGTTCTAAAGAAGTTTTCTTCACTTGTCCTTTTTTGGTCGCCATAATCACATAATGCGCATTGATATACTCCTCGTCTTTTAGGTTTTGTGTACAAATAAATGCTTTGACTTTATCGTCTTGTTCAATATTGATTAAGTTTTGAATCGCGCGGCCTTTGGACGTCTTGCTGCCCTCTGGAATTTCATAAACACGCATCCAGAAACATTTTCCTTTTTGGGTAAAAAACAACATATATTGGTGGTTTGTCCCCACAAAAAGGTGTTCCAAAAAGTCTTCATTTCGCGTGGTAGAGGCCTTTTGTCCTACGCCTCCTCTGTTTTGTGTTCTGTATTCCGTCAACGAAGTCCGCTTGATGTATCCGGCATGAGAAATTGTAATCACCACTTGCTCGTTAGGAATCATGTCCTCAATAGACAAATCGCCACCAGCATACTCAATGGTAGAACGACGTTCATCACCATATTTATCTTTTACCACCACCAATTCATCTTTGATGATTTGCATACGGCGCTCTTTTTTATCTAAAATATCTTTTAAGTCCTCAATAGTTTTCATGAGCTCTTCGAACTCAGAACGCAATTTATCTTGCTCTAATCCCGTAAGCTGACGCAAGCGCATTTCTACAATGGCTTTGGCCTGAATTTCACTCAGCTCAAAACGCTTGATAAGTTTTTGACGGGCTTCATCTGGATTCGATGAGCCGCGAATAATTGCAATGACTTCATCAATGTTATCAGAAGCAATAATCAATCCCTCTAGGATGTGTGCACGTTCTTCCGCTTTGCGCAACTCATAAGTAGTTCTGCGGACCACAACCTCATGACGATGCTCTACAAAATGATGAATCATGTCTTTGAGATTCAACATCTCCGGGCGACCATTGACCAGAGCAATGTTATTAACGCTAAAAGAGGATTGAAGTGCTGTATATTTGAATAGTTTATTGAGAACAATGTTCGGAATAGCATCACGTTTCAACACATAAACGATGCGCATTCCGTTACGGTCAGATTCATCACGAATGGTTGAAATTCCTTCTAGTTTTTTATCATTAACTAGATCAGCAGTTTTCTTAATCATGTCTGCTTTGTTGACTTGATATGGAATTTCACTGACAATAATGCACTCTCTCCCATTGACTTCTTCAATATTCGCCTTGGCACGGATGACCACACGACCACGTCCCGTTTTGAACGCTTCTCTTACACCATCATAGCCGTAAATGATTCCTCCTGTAGGAAAATCAGGTGCTTTGACATGCGTAATTAATTCATCAATCTCGATGGCATTGTTATCAATGTAGGCATTAATTCCGTCTACAACTTCAGACAAGTTGTGTGGCGGCATATTGGTGGCCATACCAACCGCAATACCTGAAGCACCATTGACCAACAATCCGGGGATACGTGTTGGCAAAACTGTTGGCTCTTGCAGGGTATCGTCAAAATTAAGTTTATGATCAACCGTTTCTTTATCGATATCTGCAAGCATATCTTCAGATATTTTTCGCATCCTTGCTTCCGTGTAACGCATCGCTGCAGGGCTATCGCCATCAATTGAACCAAAATTCCCTTGACCATCCACAAGCATGTAGCGTAAACTCCACTCTTGGGCCATACGCACCATGGTATCATATACTGAAGTATCGCCATGCGGGTGGTATTTCCCAAGCACTTCTCCAACAATTCTAGCCGATTTTTTATGTGCAGAATTTGACCTTACACCCAACTCATGCATTCCATACAAAACACGACGGTGAACGGGCTTTAGGCCGTCACGAACGTCAGGTAGTGCTCTTGAAACAATAACAGACATCGAATAGTCGATGTATGCCGATTTCATTTCATCTTCAATGTTTATGGGAATTAATTTCTCTCCTTCTATCATAGGTTGATTTTATTGCAATTATTATATTCAAGCTAATATAAAACAAACCTTTTTTTTTACCCCCAAAAAAGTGCTTTTTTTTAGGGTATTTTATCAACAATTTAAGAGGTTAAGCGTTGATAAATACAAGTCGAAAAATTTTGATTTTTAATAGTTTTTAATATCATTTGTAAGATCAAATTTTATTTGAGGTATAGTTTTTGAATTATGACTTATAAAATTCGTATTTTTATACAAAATATTTTCTATGGATGACAACTTTTCACCCCGAGTTAAAGATGTGATTTCTTTCAGTAAAGAAGAAGCATTACGTCTTGGACATGATTTTATCGGAACCGAGCATTTGATGCTGGGCTTGCTTCGTGATGGCCACGGTAAAGCAGTAGAGATCTTAAATGCACTTGATATTGACTTAAGTCAACTCCGCCGTAAAGTAGAAATTTTAAGCCCTGCAAACCCCAACATCAATGTTGCCGCAAATGAGAAAAAAAATCTACACTTGACGCGACAAGCAGAACGCGCCTTAAAAACCACTTTTTTAGAGGCCAAACTTTTTCAAAGTAAATCAATTAACACCGCTCATTTACTGTTGTGTGTCTTAAGGAATGAGAATGATCCCACTACAAAATTGCTCAACAAATTACGAGTGAATTACGACAATGTGAAAGAACAGTTTAAAAACATGATTACTAGCAGTGATGATGATTATATCGATACACCAAAAGCAGAGTCTTTCTCCGAAGAAGAACCTACAGAAGATAAGGAAAATTTAGGCGCTTTTGGTCAAACATCATCAACCAAAACAAACAAAAAATCTAAAACGCCTGTTTTGGATAATTTTGGCCGCGACCTTACGGCTATGGCCGAAGAAGGAAAGCTTGATCCTGTGGTAGGCCGCGACAAAGAAATTCAGCGTGTTTCACAAATTTTAAGCCGAAGAAAGAAAAATAATCCTTTGCTTATTGGAGAACCTGGTGTGGGTAAATCTGCAATCGCTGAAGGGCTTGCCAATAGAATCGTCAAACGTAAAGTTTCCAGAATTCTTTTCAACAAACGCGTAGTCACTTTAGACCTAGCGAGTTTGGTTGCAGGGACAAAATACAGAGGCCAATTCGAAGAACGTATGAAAGCGGTCATGAATGAATTGGAAAAAAATGACGATGTAATCCTGTTCATAGACGAAATTCATACCATTGTTGGTGCTGGAGGCGCAACAGGAAGTCTTGATGCTTCCAACATGTTTAAACCCGCTCTTGCAAGAGGAGAAATACAATGTGTAGGTGCTACAACGCTTGATGAATACAGACAACACATCGAAAAAGACGGTGCTTTGGAACGACGTTTTCAAAAAGTTATTATCGAACCAACCTCTGTTGATGAAACTATTGAGATACTGAACAACATCAAAAATAAGTACGAAGAACACCACAATGTAGACTATACAGACGAAGCTATTGAGGCCTGTGTCAAACTAACAAGCCGCTATATGTCTGATCGTTTTCTTCCAGACAAAGCAATCGATGCATTGGATGAAGCTGGATCGCGTGTGCACATCACTAACATTGATGTTCCTGAACAAATTGTAGAGCTCGAAACAGAACTAGAAGCTGTACGTGCAACCAAAAACTCTGTTGTCAAAAAACAAAAATATGAAGAAGCTGCAAAGCTTCGCGACGACGAGAAAAGACTCGAAAAAAGTTTGTCTGAAGCTCAAGAAAAATGGGAAGAAGAATCCAAATTAAATAGAGAAATTGTAACTGAAGAAAACGTAGCCGAAGTCGTTTCAATGATGACTGGTATTCCAGTAAATCGGATTGCACAAACAGAAGGCAACAAGCTTTCATTATTACCAGAGCTTATCAATGGAAAAGTAATTGGCCAAGATGAGGCGGTCTCTAAGGTTGTTAAAGCCATTCAAAGAAATCGTGCCGGGCTTAAAGACCCCAACAAACCCATTGGATCATTTATATTTTTAGGGCAAACAGGTGTTGGAAAAACACAATTGGCCAAAGTACTCGCAGGCGAATTGTTTGACAGTACCGATGCTTTAATCCGCATTGATATGAGTGAATACATGGAGAAATTTGCCATCTCTCGTCTTGTAGGTGCACCTCCAGGATATGTCGGTTACGAAGAAGGCGGACAACTCACTGAAAAAGTGAGGCGAAAGCCCTATGCCGTCATACTTTTGGATGAAATAGAAAAAGCGCATCCCGATGTATTCAATATGCTGCTGCAGGTTTTGGATGATGGATTTTTGACCGATAGTCTAGGACGCAAGATTGACTTTAGCAACACCATCATCATCATGACCTCTAATATTGGTGCGCGAAAACTCAAAGATTTTGGAACGGGGGTTGGATTTGGTACCGCTGCTCAAAAACAGCAAGAAAGTGCCAATGCACGTGGGGTGATTGAAAATGCATTGAAAAAAGCATTTGCTCCTGAATTTTTAAATAGAATAGATGATGTTGTTGTATTCAACACCTTAGAAAAAGAAGATATCGACAAAATCATTGATATCGAATTAGCAAAACTTTTGGAACGTATTTCAGAACTTGGATACCACTTAAAACTCAGCAAAAAAGCGCGTAGTTTTATCGCTGAGAAAGGGTTTGACAAGCAGTACGGAGCACGACCACTAAAGCGTGCCATTCAGAAGTATGTGGAAGATGCTATAGCCGAGGAAATTATTAAATCTAATATCCAAGAAGGCGATAGCATTACAATGGATATTGGTAAGAATGATACTGAACTCAAAATCAAAATCACCAGTACCAAAAAATCTGAAGAAAAGTAAAAACAGCTTATTCTACACTAAACCCTTGCAAAACGCAGGGGTTTTTTATGCCTTAAAACGTTCAAAAAGCACATCATTATCAAAATTAAGCGAACGCATAAAGGTGATGGTTTTTTGTATGTCTTTGTAGAGCGGTTTATCTGATTCTGTAAACGCAACTTCTTTTCGGTAAGACGCCAAAAACTGCATCAAAAATGGAGAGGTTTCTGATGTGCGTAAAGATAGTGCCTGTGCAGCATTCATCAATTCAATGGCTAAAATTCGTTCTACATTTTCCACAATCTCGAATGCCTGAGTAGCGGCATTTGCCCCCATACTCACATGGTCTTCTTGCCCATTGGAAGACACAATAGAATCTACACTTGCAGGCGTAGCCAGTTGTTTGTTGGCACTAACAATACTTGCTGCGGTATACTGAGGAATCATATAGCCTGAATTCAGTCCTGGTGATTTTACCAAAAATGATGGTAATCCACGCTGACCAGAGATCAATTGATATGTTCGACGCTCAGAAATACTACCAAGTTCTGACATGGCAATTTTGAGAAAATCCAAACTTAAGGCCAAGGGTTGGCCATGAAAATTCCCTCCTGAGATAATTTTATCGGCATCCACAAAAATATTTGGATTATCAGAAACCGAATTAATTTCCGTTAGCACCACAGATGAAACATGAGCTAGGGCATCTTTTGTAGCCCCATGAACTTGAGGCATACAACGAAATGAATAGGGATCCTGAACATGAATTTTCTCTTGATTCATTAAAGGGCTATCTTTCAAAAAATTATTAATCCGTTGAGCCGTAAGGAGTTGTCCTTTATGTGGTCGAACCCATTGAACTAAGGGATCGAAGGGTTCCAATCGACCACCAAAAGCGTCCAACGATAATGCGCCAACTAGGTCAGAAAAATAAGAAAGTTTATAGGACTTCAACAAACAATGTATGGCGTATGCCGACATAAATTGAGTGCCATTAAGCAATGCGAGTCCTTCTTTGGATTGAAGTTTAACAGGATTTAAATTAAGAGCTTTAAAAACCTCTTGAGTAGGTTTTACAACGCCATTGTGCCAAAGCTCACCTTCGCCAATAAGACACAAGGCCACGTGCGCCAAAGGCGCTAAATCCCCTGAAGCGCCCAGAGAACCCTGCGTATAAACCACAGGCAACAGGTTCAAATTATAAAAATCAACAAGTAGCTGAACAGTCGAAAGATGTACCCCACTATGGCCATTGGCCAGTGATTTTATTTTAAACAAAAGCATAAGTTTCACGATACTTTGTGGCACCAAATTTCCTGTTCCACAAGCGTGAGAGCGCACCAAATTTTCTTGAAGTTGAGCCAATTGATCTGTACTGATCTGTACATCGCACAAAGAGCCAAATCCAGTATTAATCCCATAAATTGGGGCATCTGAACGCTGCATTTTTTGATCCAAATACATTCTGCACTTTACAATTTGTTCTTGCACCTCATCAGACAGCTCGATAGAATACTGATTTGTAATCAAATCATTGAGGGTAGAAAAATCTAAAGGTTTGGAAGTTATACGGTGCATCATTGCGCTTAAGGAATCTCTCAAAATTGCATTTTTAAACGAATATTTCCAAATATTTAATGCAATTAATTTATTATGTCTAATTTTGAAAATCATGCCGCTTCCAGCGTTTAAGAAAAAAATCAAGTGCATCATTCTTCAAAAAAAAAGACGGATTCTTCTATTTTAAATGACCTTACTGGTCAATGGCATCTTGAGCGAACTTATGACAACGGATCGAAAGTTATTGGTACTGCTGATTTTATAAAAAAAAACACGTCAGAATTTGAATACAGCGAAGAAGGAGTAATGACTTTGTCGGATGGAAAAAAACTACAATCCAACCGAAAATACATCTACAAACCAAGTCCGGATGGGTTTGCGGTATATTTTTTTGAAACGCCTACAAAATTGTTTCAAAACATTGTTTTGAACAATGAAAACGGAACATTGCGCGCACAGGCCACACACTTTTGTGCTCAGGACGTTTATGCCTCCTCCTATGCGTTCTACCCCGATGGGCATTTTAAAATTACTCATGTGGTTCGCGGACCAAAAAAAACCTATACGTCGAAGACTATTTTTAGAAAAATCACACAATAAAAAATCCTTATATTTGTTATAGTTTATATTTTTAACCCTAAAACACAAATCATGAAAAATACCTATGTACTAGCACTCTTTATAGGCGTCCTAATTTTTGGTTGTCAAAAACCAAAGGATTTTGCCGAACTTTCAGGAAAAATTACTCATCCAAACTCAGACAGTATTGTAGTCAGTAATGGAGATGGATACAAAAAAGTCATTTCCGTCCAAAGCGATGGAACCTTTTCGGATACACTAAAGGTTGATGAAGGCCGCTACACGTTTTACGATGGCGGTGAGTATGGAACAATTTTCTTAAAAAATGGAAACTCCACCTCTTTTACGTTAGATACTAAAGAGTTTGATGAAACCCTCAAATTTAAAGGCGATGATGCCGATAAAAGTAATTTTCTTATTGCCTATTCTTTACTTCAAGAAAAGCACTTAGACAATGACTTCAATGATTTTGAGGAAGTTAAAACTGCATTCAACAAATTAAAAGGAGATTTTGAAAGCTTAAAATCTGATTATTCTTCTATCGATAGCACTTATTTTGCGGAAGATAATGAAGGTTTTGATAAAATGAAAAAAGGATTCTTAGAATATTTTGAAGGCAAATATGCGCTTAAAAAAGAATTTGCTGGTAAGCCCTCTCCTATCTTTACAAATTATGAAAACTATAATGGTGGAACTTCATCCTTAAAAGATTTTAGAGGAAAATATGTCTATATCGATGTTTGGGCAACGTGGTGTGGTCCGTGTAAAGTTGAAATTCCTTATCTAAAAAAATTAGAACAAAAATTTCATGACAAAAATATTGAATTCATCAGTATTTCTGTAGACGATGCCCGCCGAAGTGGTACAATGGCAAAAGCATACAAAGCTTGGCGCGCCATGGTAAAAGACAAAAATCTAACAGGCACACAACTCATCACAGGCAATGGATGGGATGTAGATTTTGTCAAAGACTATAAGATCAATGGAATTCCAAGATTTATTCTCATTGACCCTAAAGGAAATATCATCGACCCAGATGCACCAAGACCATCAAGCCCAGAACTTAACGAAATACTCGAAACCCTTGTTGGTGGTGTCTAATTTACATAGTCTGTAAGCAATAATTTATTCACATTTTCATGCGCAGCATGAGCAATCGCCTTTCCGTTTTTGATCACCAAAAGCTGAGGCGATTGGTGGGTAATTTCTAACTGTTGAGCAATGGCGTTTGAAATAGCACGATAGCTCAGTAAGTCTAAATACCAAGCACCGAAATCTTGCTCGGAAAAACTGTATGTGGACATAAACTCATTCAACACAAACCGACTAATACTACACCGCGTGGAGTGCTTGAATATAAGTTGTGGAACTGTAAATGAAGTCGCCATCAGTGCCTCAAACTGCGCCATGGTTTCTAAGTTTGAACCAGGCCAATCCATTGTTTTATTCTTTAAAAATCCATCAAATAACCCCATAATTATAGCTGTTTAATATAATGAACATGACTAAATGTCTGTTTTTTAGTTAAAAATATGTCGATTTGTCTGGTGTTTTGCTCTGGTAAGAAATTTGAGCAAGTATCAGAAAAACCCATTATGAACTTTGACAATTATACAATAAAAACACAACAAGCGCTACAACAAGCGCAACAAATTGCACAACAATTTGGACACCAACATATTGAAAACGAACACCTCTTTAAAGGAATACAGGAGGTGGATCAAAATGTGATTCCATTTTTACTTAAAAAACTGGACATCAATACGGCACTATTAAATCAAATTGTTGATAAAGAACTAGAGCGCTTTTCAAAAGTGAGTGGCGCCGATCAAATGCTTTCCAAAACAACAGCTAAAACGCTGACAGAGGCAAATATAATTGCAAAAAACACTGGCGGAGACTTTGTTTCCATTGAAGATTTATTTTTGGCTATCTTCAAATCCAAAAGTAAAATTGCACAAATTTTAAAAGATCAAGGCGCTACCGAAAAAGATATAAAAGCGAGTATTAACGAGCTTCGAAAAGGCGAAAGAGTGACCTCAAAAAGCCAAGAAGATAATTATAATGCTTTAGAAAAATATGCCAAAAATTTAAATCAATTGGCGCGAGACAATCGTTTAGATCCAGTCATTGGGCGCGACGAAGAAATCAGACGCATCTTACAAATTCTGTCGAGAAGAACAAAAAACAACCCCATTTTGATTGGCGAACCAGGGACTGGTAAAACAGCAATTGCCGAAGGCCTAGCGCACCGCATTGTCGCAGGAGATGTTCCCGAAAATTTAAAAGAAAAACAAGTATTTGCTTTGGACATGGGGATGCTTATTGCTGGAGCAAAATATAAGGGTGAATTTGAAGAACGCCTAAAATCCGTCATAAAAGAAGTCACCCAAAGTGGTGGTGATATTGTTTTGTTTATCGATGAAATTCACACCCTTGTAGGTGCTGGTGGTGGCGAGGGCGCTATGGATGCTGCCAATATTTTAAAACCAGCTTTGGCACGTGGAGAACTCAGAGCGGTTGGCGCAACAACATTGGATGAATATCAAAAGTATTTTGAGAAAGATAAAGCTCTCGAACGCCGATTTCAAAAAGTATTGGTCGATGAACCCGATCAAGAGAGTGCCATCTCTATTTTACGTGGAATCAAAGAAAAATACGAAACACACCACAAAGTGCGAATCAAGGATGAGGCCATTATAGGCGCAGTGAAGTTGTCTTCACGATACATCAGTAACCGATTTCTGCCTGACAAAGCCATTGATTTGATGGACGAAGCGGCCTCAAAATTACGAATGGAAATCAATTCGAAACCCGAAGAATTGGATGTTTTGGACCGTAAAGTGATGCAGTTAGAAATTGAAATTGAAGCCATCAAACGCGAAAAAGACAAAGACAAACTAAAAACCCTAAGCTCAGAATTGGCCAACCTCAAGGAAGAACGTAATACCCTTGAGGCGCAGTGGCAAAATGAAAAGCAGATGGTGGATACGGTTCAATCTGCAAAATCTGAGATTGAACAATTGAAAATTGAAGCCGAACGCGCCGAACGCCAAGGGGATTATGGAAAAGTAGCTGAATTGCGTTATGGTAAAATCAAAGAAGCGCAACAACACTTGGAAGACGCACAAAAAAAATTGTCGGCAAATCAAGATTCTGCACTCATTAAGGAGGAAGTGACCTACGAAGACATTGCAGAAGTCGTTGCAAAGTGGACAGGTATTCCGGTCACAAAAATGATGAGTACCGACCGAGAAAAATTATTAAATCTAGAACAAGAATTACACAAAAGAGTGGTTGGGCAAGAAGAAGCCGTTGCCGCAGTGAGTGACGCAGTTCGAAGAAGTCGAGCAGGACTTCAAAACCCAAAAAAACCGACAGGAACATTCTTATTTTTAGGGACAACTGGTGTAGGGAAAACAGAGTTAGCCAAAACGTTGGCTGCCTATTTATTTGATGATGAAAATGCATTGACCAGAATCGACATGAGTGAATACCAAGAACGACATTCGGTAAGTCGTCTTGTTGGTGCACCTCCGGGCTATGTAGGGTATGATGAAGGTGGTCAGCTTACAGAAGCTGTGCGCAGAAAACCCTATTCTGTAGTCCTTTTGGATGAAATTGAAAAAGCACACCCCGATACGTTCAATATTCTTCTACAAGTTCTCGATGAAGGTCGATTAACGGACAACAAAGGGCGTTTAGCTGATTTCAAAAACACCATCATCATCATGACGTCAAATATTGGTGGTGAACTTATTCAAGATAAATTTGAAACTTCAGGCGGTGATGCATCAGCAATGGAAACCGCAAAAGTTGAAGTTTTAGGATTGTTAAAAAAAATGGTGCGTCCCGAATTTCTAAACCGAATAGACGACACTATTATTTTTAACCCATTGAGTGAAGAACACATAAAATCCATTGTAAAACTGCAATTGAAAAACTTGTCACAAACTTTACAAGAGCAAGACGTTGTTTTTGATGCAAGCCCAGAGGCCATTGCCTATCTCGCACAAAGAGGATATCAGCCAGAGTACGGAGCGCGTCCTGTAAAACGTGTATTGCAAAAAGAAGTGCTGAATACATTGAGTAAAAAACTTCTTTCTGGAGAAATTAATTCAAATAGTGTAATCTTGATGGATGCTTTCGATAACGCATTGGTCTTTAGAAATCAAAAAGAAAATATTCCTAAAGAATTGTAACAAATTCAGATTCTTTTCGTCTAAATAGTATGTTGGTTAGTTGGAAAAGCGGTGCTTAGTGTAGCAATACACTGGTGCTGCTTTTTTTAATCAAAAAAATTATTGAACAGCATTGAGATATCAATTGATTATTTGATTAGTTTTGAACTGAAATGAAAAAGTCTGTAAATATTCTTAACAAAAAAGCACGTTTTTCGTACGATCTTTTGGATAGGTACACCGCGGGTATTGTGCTTACTGGAACAGAAATCAAGTCGATTCGTGCCAGTAAAGCTTCTATTGCAGAGAGTTTTTGTGAATTTAATGAACAAGGCGAACTCTTTGTGATTAATATGACTATTCAAGAGTACGATTATGGCAATCATTTCAATCACCGACCCAAAGCAGAGCGTAAACTTTTATTAAACAAAAAAGAGCTCAAAAAACTTGAAAAAGAAGTCAAAAACACGGGGCTCACCATCATTCCTTTGAAACTCTTTATCAATGAAAAGGGCTTTGCAAAACTTCAAATTGCACTGGCCAAAGGAAAGAAATTATTTGACAAACGTGAAGCCATCAAAGACCGAGACAATAAAAGAAATTTGGACCGCGTCAAAAAGAATTTCAAGTCCTAAAAAGAAAATTTTATGAAAAACCCGCTCCTCATTGTATTGCTATTATTTACTACGTATACACAAAGCCAAATTCGAGGCAGTGTTACAGACAAAAAAGGCGAAGCACTCCCCTATGTCAATATTTTTATTGAAAACACCTACAAAGGTACGACCTCTAATGAAGATGGTCAGTTTGAGCTAAATATCTCAAAACCTGGTAGTTATGCCATTGTTTTTCAGTTTTTGGGGTACAAAACCCAAACTAAAGTTGTTGCTATTGAAACTTTTCCCTATCTGTTGGATGTGGTTTTGGAAGAAGAAAACATTAAC
>CBFHQL010000031.1:0-298 GCA_965658025.1 Flavobacteriaceae bacterium
TTGTATAGAAGTTTGGGGCAAAGGAGGAGATGGAGGAAGAGGTGGAGGCAGCGGATATCAAGCAGGTGGTAACGGTGGTGGCGGTGCTTATGGTTATCAATGTTTTTCAGTAACACCCGGGACAGTTCTAAATATCGTTTTAGACAATACTGCAACATCTGTAAATGATTTAATATCTGCTACCAATGGTCAAAATGGAATGTCATATTCGTCGGGTGGAGCAGATGGTGTTGGGGGAACTTCAACTGCAGCATACAACATTTCTGGCCAAGATGCGACATCAACTCAAGGAGGACAA
>CBFHQL010000031.1:308-13139 GCA_965658025.1 Flavobacteriaceae bacterium
AGGCGCAAATGGAGGCCAAGGTGGTGTGGGATCTTCTGCCGGCAGTTATCCATCATCTGCAGAATTTCCAGCTGGCGGTGGCGGTGGCGGTCGAGGTAATACTAATGTAAATTCAGCTGCTGGTACTCCAGGAGGCGGCGGTCAAGTAAAAATTTATTTTTAAATACAAATTATGAAAACAAGAATTTTAATATTACTCATGGCAATTTCTTTTGTAGGAAACACACAAGGAGATTTACAATTTAGCCAAGTTGTTAGTGTAGATTTTTATTATCCTGCAGAAAATGCTGGATTTAACTATAACAACAGCTGGAAAGTTGATGAAATACTAGTCTCAATTCCAGCGGGTAAAATATGGAAAATAACATCTGCAAGTGTTGGGTATAATAGCCCTGTCGGAAATTTAGATGGCCCCAACAATCTTGATGATCTTACAATTTCTATTGACAATGTAGCGATTTATCATGATTATTATAATCAAACTACCAGAGAATTTGACGTTAGTTTTCCTATGTGGCTTGGAAGCGGAGATTATAATTTTAAGATGTCCTACAGAGCAACAGACAGCAATTATGACGCAAGTGAAACTTATGCTAAAGTCACAGGAATTGAATTCAATGTCGTACAATAACTATATAATACAATGAAAAAAATTTATTTTTTAATATTTTTACTTTTTACATCACTATGTAATGCCCAATTTGGTATTAATACCAATACACCTGAGGTTTCTTCTGCATTAGATATTGTATCAACTACAGGAGGAATACTAATTCCAAGATTAACTTTAACACAACGTGATGCAATTGCTTCTCCAGCAACTGGCCTCATGATTTACCAAACCGATCAGTCATCAGGATTTTACTACTTTAACGGAAATATGTGGGTTAATCTTGAAAGAGTTACAAATTCTTTAGCAGATGTTTTACAGCAAGGTAACTCTGCTGAAAATCAACAAATTAAAAATTTACAAGATCCAACAGATGCTCAAGATGCTGTTACTTTGGCTTATATATCCCAGCAGTTAGACCAAATTATTTTAGATGTTGATAATGATTACGATGGATATACGGAAAACCAAGGGGATTGTGACGATGACAATGAAAATTTGAATCCAAGTATTGTCGAAATTTATGACGGGATTGACAATAATTGTAACGGTAGTATAGATGAAAACTGGGGTACTATTGTGGATATAGACAATAATTCTTATGTGTATTACACATATGGAACGCAGCTTTGGACCGTAGATGACGCAGAAATGGAAACATATCGTGATGGGACACAAATTGATTATGTAGAGGATCCTGCGCTTTGGTCAACTTTGCAAACAGGTGCATGGTGTTATTACGATAATGATCCAACAAAAAGTAAAATCTATAATTGGTATGCACTAATGGGTATCCATGACACAGACCCTAACACACCAAATAAAGAATTTGCTCCAGAGGGATGGCACATACCAACAAATTCAGAATGGACTGATCTTGAGAACCACCTTACAGAAAATGGCTATGCTTATGACAGCTTTGGAACTAATAATTTAGGATCTGCGATGGCCTCAAACTTTGGATGGAATAGTGCTATTAATCCAGGAGAAACAGGCTTTAATCAGAGTGAAAATAACACTAGTTTTTTTAATGCATTTCCGAGCGGAGCTCGATTTGATGATGGTTCTTTTCAAGGAGAAGGAGTGTATGTTGTAATTTGGGCCATAGATGAAGATCAATCTGGTGATGTGTTTTATAGAACAATAAGTGCACAAAGTACTGATATCAATACTGGCGTTATTGGAAAATCTTATGGCCTTTCTGTAAGATTGGTTAAAGATTAGATATTTTATATCTGCATTTGTAGTTTACAAAAAAACTAAAGGGACATATTTTAATGAATTTGTCTCTTTTTTTGTAGGGTCAAAGCGGGTAAAGTTAATCTACTTTGTTATGATTTAAAATTATTTAGTCAATAACAACATCAGCTTTAGTCGTGTTTTTGAAATTAAATTCTTTTTTATTTTTATTGGCAATCAGAACTTAACCTCCAAAGATGACTGAATTCTCCGTCCATGAAAAGCTTACCGCCATCACATTCAAATGTAACTTCACGTGGCGCTTCAAACCAGATAAGCGTATTTCCATCAAAACTATAACTATGAACCCCAGGAATTCTATCAGTAGAATCTAAAGCATTCCAATAAACATCATCAGCGGGGCAATCTATACAATAATAAGTAAATACTGTACCATCAACAAGCTCATACATTGTATTTGTATCTGCTCTATTTTCACTCGGTGACCATATCCATTTACCTTCTACAGAGTAAGCTGGTAAGGGATTGTCTTCAGAATCATTACCACTACTACATGCGAAGATTAATAATATAGAGAGTAAGATTATTTTATTCATATTGGCTAATTTTCAGCAAGATAGAAATTTTAATACAAAATATTGTCCATAAGTTGAGATATCCTAAGAACAAAAAATTATTCTCGGGAATAATACCGTGTAGCAGAGGGGCGTAAAATCGAACTATTTTGTGGAGGATTTAAGTGAATTAAATCAAATTTAATTCTCATTTCTTCCAAGTTCCACCATATTTATAATTAGTATTATTTTCCTTGACTTTAATTAAGCAGTCTTTACACACAAAAACCCATTCCTTAGTAGCTTTGTATTGAACTCTGTACATAGTAGAAAAATCTACTTTACAGAAATCACAATGCTTGATGCGTTTTTTCAAAGTTTAAAATTTTTGTTTTAACTCTACAATAATTTCATTTCGTCTGTTAAACACTTCATAGGGTGCGTTATAACCGTAAAGCTCAAATTTGTTTAAATGCGGAATACCTTCATGTTTCAGAGCTGTTATTAATTGCTTTTTGTAACGTTTAATTTTTTTGTCGTTGGCCCAACCTTTAAATTTTATTGCAGCGACTAATTTTTCGGGTTCTTCAACAAAATTTATATTGCTTTGGTTGGGTTTTGGCAATTGCTTTTTATTCCATTTCTTGGGTACCATGAACCGCATGGTCATGGAGTTTTCTAAAGTCATGGTAACGGGAGAAGTCATCGCAATTTTTTCCTTTCTGTCATTGCCACCAAAAATATAGCCAGCCAAAGCAGAAAATCCTTGACCTGATGCCGATTTATAATCCCCAGAAGAAATTTTTACAGTACTGAATAAACGCGCCTCGTAACGCCGAATTTCAAATGAATCATGTTGCTCAACCAGCTTGTAGGGGTATGTTTCAATATTGTGTTGGCTCTTTAAAGCAAATAGTTGAACTCCTATAAATCCAACTAATAGAATGCCGCCAATGATGACTAATATTTTCATAAAAAAACTTTAAAGTGTCTGATTTACAATATTATAACTTTTAATTCCACTAATTTTATCATGTCATTATAAATGAATGTTAAATGTTAAAAATTGCCTTTAACCCAATCTATAAACATCAGCTAAAAGTTGGGCACCGATTTCCAATGGAAAAGTATGAGTTGTTACCAGAGCAACTGTTAAGAAAAAATATTTGTAATTATGATAATTTTTTCTCCCCATTGCCTATAGAAAAACATCTACTGTTATCCACACACGATGAAGGTTACTACAATAATTTGGTCAACTTATCATTGCCCAAATTAGATGCTAGGCAAATCGGTTTTCCGCTCTCCGATACTTTGATAAAGCGAGAGCTTATGATTGCCAAAGGGACTATTCAAAATACACATTATGCCCAACAATACGGTATTTCGATGAATATAGCAGGCGGAACCCACCATGCTTTTAGAAATCGACCCGGTGCATTTTGTATGCTCAACGATCAGGCTATTGCTGCTAATTACCTAATAGACAATAATTTAGCCAAAAGAGTCATGATTGTTGATTTGGATGTACACCAAGGCGATGGAACGGCATCAATTTTTGAACATCAAGACTCTGTTTTTACGCTTTCATTTCATGGTCAAAAAAATTATCCATTCAAAAAAGAAAATAGCGATTTTGATTTACCCCTAGAGGACGATACTGGGGATGAGGCTTATCTCAATGCCTTAAAGAATAACCTGCCACGTTTGGTGGATGCTTTTGAACCAGATTTTATATTTTATCTGGCCGGTGTAGATGTCTTAAAAACTGATAAACTCGGTCGATTAGGGTTGTCAACAGAGGGCTGTAAGGCTAGAGATCGCTTTGTTTTAACTTTTTGCAAGCGACATAATATTCCAGTTCAAGTGAGTATGGGAGGCGGGTATTCTATTCATTTAAAAGATATCATAAATGCTCACTCCAATACTTTTGAATTAGCTCAAGCGATATTTTTTTAAAGTTCTATTGCCTCAAAAATGTTTCAACTGCTTCTAAGCTCTCTGAGGGCCTTTCTTCCATAGGGACATGTCCTGTATATTTTAGAATGACCAGCGTGTCATTGGGTAAGTCCCTATGAAAACGATGGGCATTTTCAACTGGAATTAGCCCATCTTGTTCCCCCCACAGTACCAGTGTAGGCTGCTGAATTTGCGGTATTTTTTGGTAGACCTCACTAGTATTATCAATGGACAATCGATCGATAAAAGCTTGTCTGTTGCCTGTTTTCAGGGTAAGCTCAAAATAACGATTTACCAAATGGTTGGTGACTTTACGCTTGTCGTGATATACATTTTCTACACTCTGCCGTGCTACAAATTTTGGTGTAATAAAGGTGAATATATTTTTCAGAACTGGAATTTGAGCAATTTTAAAGGCCAGTGGTGTGCTTTTTGCTCTGCTTGGGTAGCCTGATGCGTCAATAAGAATTAGTTTTTGCACGTTTTCAGTGTATTCTAACGTAAAGCGCCAGGCAATGTGTCCTCCTAGCGAGTTTCCACCCATGATGCATTGATCAACCCCCAGTTTATCCAAGAATTTTTTAATAAAATCACTGTATTCTTCAATGGTGTAATTACCGTCTAAAAAGGGATCGGTCAAACCATAGCCGGGAAGATCCATCCTTAGAACTCTTTGTTTGTGCTTTAACCTTTGGGTCCAAGCCTCAAAAGTATGCAAACTGGATCCAGTTCCGTGAATGAGAACAATTGGGATGTCCTCATTATGACTGCCTTCATCTCTGTAATGAACGCGCAGGCCGTCGATAGTTAAAAAAGAGGAGGGGGGTGGCGCATACGTTTCCTTGAGCTTTGCTATTGGAATATCTCTATAGCCAAATGTAACACAAATAAAGATCAGCAGTAGGGCAAAGGTATAACCCAGGATTTTTAAAGAATGCGTCCCCTTCTTTTTATTTTGCATTTAAAAGCTGTAATTGGGATTGTGATTATCCATTATTTGATTTGCTATAGCGTGTAAGTCAGTTTGGAAACCAGTATCGTATGAAAAGGCTGAGAGATCTACATTGTAGATGCTTTTTAGCCATAACAATGTGCCCGCTTCTCTAATGATATCTCCTTGATGGCCTTTTGCATCTGTAAATAAGGAGCTGTGTTGCGGTCCAAATCTGGAGATATTATCTAATAATTCATTATTAGAATTCATTTGATCCAAGTGGACGGAAATCCAACCTGTTGGAATAGTAAAAATTTTGGTAGCTGGGAATTCTATACGTAATTGATCTACCATTTGGTGATGTACCACGTCACTAACAAAATAATCGTATAATTCTTCAATGGTGTCAAACCCGTACTCTTGTGCACGTTGTGGCCAATCAGCGGGAAAATCAATTTGTGGTATGGCAATAAAAATTGTGATATTTGGATTGTGTTCCAAAGCGTAGTTAATCCAAACCCGATGACCTTCAGTTGGATCTTCAGGCTCATGACCTGCTGTCATTCCAAAAATATCAATATCGCCTGCGTCAAGAGCGGCCTTAATTTGTAAATGTTCATTGGTATTAGAATCATTCCAAAAATTGATTGGTCTGCCATTTACACCTCCGCGGGTTATTCGAATGCTATTATGTTGTTCAAATCCAGCTAGAAGTGAAACCTCATCAAGTTTTTCGGCATAGGGTCTAAAGAAACTATTACCTATGAGAAGCATTTTATAGCCCTGCGTTTGGTTTACTGATGCTGTGTTTTCTTCTGCATTACACGCGGTTAGGAGGATTAAACTGATTATACCTAGCTTGATTATTAGTTTCATATAATGGTGCTAATAGAATTCCCTGTTTTATCCCAAAAATATAAAATTATCCCAAAAAATAAATTTTATTTTAGGGAATAATGCCGTGGAGTCGCCGAGAATCGAACTCGGGTCCAAACAAGCTACAAAAGGGCTTTCTACACGTTTAGTTTTCATTTAATTTTCGAAGATAAGCTGACCAAAAACAATCCACTTACCCCTTAGCTTCACAAATTTCGAAACCCTACCGAAGCCTTAAGATTTCTAGATCCACTTTTACGATGCCTCAAAATTGAACGCCATGAATCAAGGCTTTCAGGAGACATAAAGCTTGCACACCTTGTGTGCCGAGGCCAATCCTACTATAATTCAGATTAAGCAGCTAAAGCGTAGTTATTCTCGCCGTTTAAATGTTGATATGGCCTTTTACGTGTATCAATATCATCACACGACGTGCTTACAATTCTATAGATCCTGCTGTCAATACCAGTCGACCCCTTTATTGTAATTCCTCCGAAAAGGAAGGCAAAGTTACAAAAAAACTTGTGTACACTCTCAAATCCTACTACATTCGTACAAATTCATTTTAATTTTGCCTATGAAATTTGCCGTCATCAAAGAACGAAAATCACCCCCCGACAAGCGTGTAGTCCTTACACCAAAGTCGTGCCAAAACCTTCTGAAAAATCATCCCAAAGCACAGCTTGTTGTTGAATCCTCAGAAATTAGAGCATTTTTGGATGATGAATATTCAGAATTAGATATAAATGTCGCCAATAATATTTCGGATGCCGATGTGATGATTGGTGTCAAAGAAGTGCCTATTGAAGCACTCATTTCCAATAAAAGTTACTTTTTCTTTAGTCATACCATCAAAAAGCAACCCTATAATCGTAAACTTTTACAAGCAATTTTAGACAAAAACATAACCCTTTATGATCATGAAACTTTAGTCGACAAAAACCATAATCGACTGATCGGTTTTGGTTATTACGCTGGTGTGGTAGGGGCTTACAATGGCATCCGAACCATAGGTAAAAAATGGGATATTTTTGAACTTCCAAAAGCATCACATCTAAAGGGTCGTACAGAACTTGATGCTGCTTTGAATAATATTAAAATCCCTAATCTGAAAATTGTACTCACCGGAACGGGTCGTGTAGGGCAGGGTGCCAAAGAGGTGTTGGATTTTATGAAGATTAGACAGGTTAGTGTTGAAGAATTTTTAACCCAATCGTTTCAAAAACCTGTTTATGTTCAATTGGATGTTTTGGATTATGTGACTCGAAAAGATGGAGAAAAAGCTACAAAATCTGATTTTTTCGCAAATCCAACAGCGTATAAATCTACATTTTCAAGATACACAAATGTTGCTGATGTCTTTATTGCTGGACATTTTTATGGAAAAGGATCACCCTATTTTTTCACTAGAGAAGAAGCAAAAGCAGAAGATTTCAATCTTAAAGTTGTAGCTGATATTAGTTGTGATATTGATGGTCCTGTAGCGTGTACCATTCGTCCTTCAACAATAGAAAACCCCATTTATGGCTACGATCCTCATTCAGAATCTGAAGTGGATTTCAAAAATCCAAATGCCATTGCTGTAATGGCTGTGGACAATTTACCCTGTGAATTGCCTAGAGATGCGAGTGAAGGTTTTGGTAAAATCTTCAACGAAAAAATCATTCCTGCTTTTTTTAATGATGATAAAGATGGTATCTTGAGCCGAGCAAAAATGACAGAAAACGGTGCGCTTACTTCAGCTTTTTCCTACCTTCAAAACTATGTAGACGGATTGGAATAGTCCAAAAAAAACCTTTCCAAATGGAAAGGTTTTTGTAAAAAAATAATGTTTTATTAAATATTAGAGTACTCTAACATTTACTGCATTCATGCCTTTTCTACCTTCTTTTAGTTCAAATTCCACTGCGTCACCTTCATTGATTTCATCAATCAATCCTGTAACATGAACAAAATGTTCTGTGTCTGAACCTTCTTCTGTAATGAATCCAAATCCTTTGGATGCATTGAAGAATTTTACTGTACCGTTTTTCACTGTATTAATTTTAATTTTAGACAGCAAAGGTAGGGCTATATAAATGAAATAACCTATATATTTTGTTAATATATTTAAAAATAAAAAATTAAAAATCGAGAACGACCTGATTTGCAAGCAAATCATCGATAGTTTCTCGTTCTCTAATCAAATGCGCCTCGTCATTATACCACAAAACTTCTGCAGGTCTATAACGCGAATTATAGTTGCTCGACATCATAAAACAATAAGCTCCAGCATTGTGAAATGCCAAGATATCCCCTTCCGTTATTTCATTGATTCGGCGGTTGTTGGCAAAGGTGTCCGTCTCGCAAATATAGCCCACAACAGAGTAATAACGCTCTTTACCCTTTGGATTTGAAATATTCTCGATATGGTGTTGCGCACCGTAAAGCATAGGACGGATAAGGTGATTAAATCCTGAATCAATCTGCGCAAAAACTGTTGAGGTGGTTTGTTTGATGGCATTAACTTTCGTCAAAAAATAACCTGATTGACTTACAATAAATTTCCCTGGCTCAAAAGCCAAAGTCAATTCTCGACCATAATTGGCACAAAAGGTTTTGAAACGTTCTGTCAGCTTTTCGCCTAATTCTTCGATGTTGGTTTCAACATCATTGGGCTTGTAAGGTACTTTAAACCCAGATCCAAAGTCTATGAACGTTAAGTTTTTGAATTTTTTGGCGGTTTCAAATAAAATCTCACTCGCGTACAAAAAAACATCAATATCCAAAATATCACTACCCGTATGCATATGAATTCCGTTGATGTTCATGCCTGTATTCTCCACAATCCGCAACAATAAGGGGATTTGATGAATTGAAATACCAAACTTGGAATCGATATGCCCCACAGAAATATTCGTATTACCGCCTGCCATCACGTGGGGATTGATGCGGATACAGACAGGCGTATTGGGGTGTTTGCTGCCAAATTGTTCCAACAAATCCAAGCTGTCTATATTAATCTGCACGCCCAATTCTGCTACAGTTTCCAATTCTTTTAAAGATACACCATTTGGGGTATAGATGATATTTTCAGGAGCAAATCCTGCTTTTAGACCCAACTGAACTTCTTGAATCGATACGGTATCTAGAGCAGCACCTAATTTTGAAACAAATTTTAGTACCGAAATATTGGTTAGTGCCTTTGCCGCATAATGAATTCTTAAGTTTTTTACCTTGCTAAACGCATCGGTTAATCTTGTGTACTGTTCTTCGATTTTGTGCGCGTCGTACACATACACAGGGCTTCCGTATGTTTCGGCGATTTGTAATAAGGTGCTTTGTTTCATTTTTTGAAATTTGAAGTGCCAAAAGTATTTGTTCTTACGTTATTCCCCATGAAAATATTAAAATTATTACTATTTTTGCACAAATTGTTAAATAATAAACAAATTGAAAACTATTTCTAGTTGTGTTGAGGAATTGTTGGTCGCTCGACCTTTTTTGGAAGAAGCACTTTCGCGCGATATCATTAATTTTTCAGCTTTAGCCAAGGATTTAAATGCCCCCATTTCTGAAATGCTTCGCAAACCGGTAAAAGACGGTGCGATTATGATGGCGCTAAGACGTTATAATCCACCCACCACAAGAAAAAATGCAGTGAAATTAAACCAAATTTTTAAAAATTTAGGCGACATTACTGTTCGTTCCAACCTTACAGATTTTACGTTTCACAACTCTAAAACACTGATCCATAACCATTCCAAAGTATTGGCAGAAATTGATACAGATCGTCAAGTATTTTATGCCTTTACACGTGGTATCCATGAGAGCAACATCATCATTTCCAGTGCAAAAAAGGAGACCATTGAAGCGATTTTTAAGAACGAATCACAAATAGCAGCTCAGGACAACTTATCGGCTATCAGTATTAATCTGCCTAAAGGGAATTCCAAAATTGCGGGTTTGTACTATCAAATTTTTAAGCGTTTGGCTTGGGAAAATGTACCCCTTTACGAAGTTGTCTCCACCACCAACGAGTTTACTATTCTCGTTGAAGACCATTTAGTCGATAAGGCATTTTCTGTTGTCAAGGGGTTAAAATCTTGATGTTTATAACAAATTAAAACTGTTAAAAATCAGCATCAAAAAATATTGGTAAAACGCATGAGGTTATTTACTTTTGTGGCTTAAATTTTAGTGGATTTCACTGCGTGTGAACCAAATAAACAAACTGATATAAAAGATGAATCTACACGAATATCAAGGTAAAAATATTCTCAACGCTTTTGGCGTAAAAATCCAACGTGGTCTAGTAGCCACAACACCAGAAGAAGCAGTTGCTGCAGCCAAACAATTAACCGAAGAAACCGGTACGAGTTGGCACGTCATTAAAGCCCAAGTTCATGCTGGTGGACGTGGAAAAGGTGGTGGTGTAAAACTCGCCAAAAATTTGGACGAAGTACAGTCCATTGCCGATCAGATTTTGGGAATGCAATTGGTGACGCCACAAACGTCTGCGGAAGGAAAAACTGTACATCAAGTGCTTGTTGCTGAGGATGTGTATTATCCTGGTCCTTCAGAAACCGATGAGTTTTATATGTCCGTTTTGCTCAACAGAGCCACGGGCCGCAACATGATTATGTATTCCACTGAAGGAGGGATGGACATTGAAACGGTAGCCGAAGAAACCCCACATTTAATTTTTACCGAAGAAGTAGATCCAGCTACTGGACTTTTACCATTTCAAGCCCGTCGTGTGGCCTTTAATTTGGGGCTTTCTGGTGCGGCCTTTAAAGATATGACCAAATTTGTTTCTGCGCTCTATACCGCTTATATCAAATCGGATGCGTCTTTGTTTGAAATTAACCCAGTATTGAAAACTTCTGATGATAAAATCATGGCCGTTGATGCCAAGGTTACTATAGACGATAATGCTTTATTTAGACATAAAGATTATCTAGAATTACGTGATACACGTGAAGAAAATCCTATTGAAGTTGAAGCGGGTGCATTGGGGCTTAACTATGTGGATTTGGACGGAAATGTGGGCTGTATGGTGAACGGTGCTGGACTGGCCATGGCAACTATGGATTTGATCAAACAAGCCGGTGGCGACCCTGCCAACTTTTTGGATGTAGGGGGAACTGCTGATGCCGCTCGTGTAGAAGCAGCGTTTAGAATTATTCTAAAAGATCCAAGCGTTAAAGCCATTTTGATTAATATTTTTGGTGGAATTGTCCGTTGCGATAGAGTAGCACAGGGTGTTGTAGATGCTTATAAAAATATGGGCGATGCCATTAATGTTCCGATTATAGTGCGTTTACAAGGCACCAATGCTGATATTGCTAAAGAATTGATTGACAACTCTGGTTTAGATGTCCAAAGTGCGGTAGAATTCCAAGAAGCTGCCGACAAAGTACAAGACGTATTGGCCTAACCTCCAACAACTTAAAACGATATAAATCCAGTACATAAGTGCTGGATTTTTTTACACCCCATTTTCCCACTTATTACGTCAGATGACCGTCTATTACGCCAAATGACCGTTGGTTACATGACGCTTGACATGAAGATTAGTTTTCGGTAAATTGTAAGCAAATTTTTTAAACTCACTCTAAATCTACTAAGTCATGAAGCCACAACTACACCGCTTTTTTAAGTATTGTACCACACTTTTGGTGCTTTTGCTTTTGGTGACGAATTGTGAACGGGATACCATTATGGAGACCACTTCTACCAAAGAAGTAGATAATGCTTTAATTTTTGAAGCATTATTGGAAACTGCCAAACTAAAAATAAAACAGTACAATGCAATTGCTTCCCAAACATCTAAAACGACAATAGCAAGAGGTACTAACGCCAAAGCAAAACCAACTTTTGAATCTAAATATGGACGTCCTGTATTTGACAAAAGTATACACCTAACCAACCATGTAAGAAAGCCCATTTTGATTATCCCCTTGACCAGAAGAAGTAATTCTGTTATAAACTTACTTGTGGGGTACAAAAAAGAGGATTTAAAAACCTACAGAATACTTACCCCAAATATGGGACAAGGGGATGTATTGTATTATAATGCGAACAGTGCCGATGCATGCCGTGATACAGGCATAAGCAAAACCTTTATTGGCGGACTTTTTAAAAACTTTAAGAAAGTAATAGAATCTACATCATTTGACCCTTCGATTTTTAACGACTTAGCAGAAGGTTGTTGGGAATGGGATGGAGATGCTAGTTGTATTTGTTTTGTTTCTGTTGATTGTGGTTCCGTAGAAGAAGGGGGCTCTGGTGGTGGAGGCGGTGGTGGAGGTTCTGGAGGAGGTTCTGGAGGAGGTTCTGGAGTAGGTTCTGGTGGTGGTAACGGTGGAAACGGAGGTTCTGGAGGAGGTTCTGGTGGCGGTACAGGTGGTAACAATCCCATAGTATGTGGTGAACCACCGTTTGACCCTTGTCCAGAAGGTTATATAAAAGACAAAGACGGTAACTGTGTAGAACAACCCTGCCCCGGCGACCCTGTACCAAATCCTGAAATTGCACCGCAACTTGGTCCTTCAGGGATGTCTGGAGGACTGCATAACACCTGCACGAGGACTGGTTCGGGCTGTGCTGGAAATACAAGTCGACAAGCCCACAATGGTGTAGATATAAAAAACCCATATGGTGCACCTGTCTATGCCATGTATGACGGTGTAGCAACAAAAGCGACACAGTATAAA
>CBFHQL010000032.1:0-12987 GCA_965658025.1 Flavobacteriaceae bacterium
ATAATGCTGGCCCTGTATTCCTAGAAAACAAGTAAATTTCTCTAATAAGATCTGCTCTACCTACAGTAGCTCCTCCCAATACTCGTCCTTGACCATCCATTAGTTTGGTTGCTGAGTGAATCACAAGATGAGCCCCAAATTTTATAGGCTGTTGCAAATAAGGGGTGGCAAAACAATTGTCTATAATTAAAATAAGATTATGTTTTTTTGCTATGGCACCCAACAACTCTAAATCTAAAATATCTACAGCAGGATTTGTAGGCGTTTCTGCATATAATATTTTGGTTTTAGGCGTAATCAAACGCTCTATTGTATCGACTTCGTTAATCTTAAAGTAACTCGTTTCGATATTCCACTTTGGGAAATATTTAGTGAATAACGAATGCGTCGAGCCAAATACGGATTGAGCAGACACAATGTGATCTCCACTGTTCAACAAAGCAGCAAAAGTAGAAAACACAGCGGCCATCCCAGTAGCAAAGGCAAAACCATCTTCTGCACCTTCCATCTTACATACTTTTTCTACAAATTCAGAGGTATTTGGATTTGTAAATCGGCTATAAATATTACGCTCTTTTTCTTCCGAAAATGATGCTCTCATGTCTTCAGCATCTTCAAAAACGAAGCTTGAGGTCAAATATAATGGGGTAGAATGTTCGAGAAATTGAGAGCGTTCGATTTGGGTCCGAATGATATCGGTTTGTTTTTTGTACATAGGGCTTATACCAATTCTAATTTAAATATTTTATCGATTATAGAGTTTAGTTGTTCATATTCAATCAAAAATGCATCATGCCCATGAATAGAGGTAATTTCGTGGTAAAAAACATTTGAGAGGTTGGGGTGTAAAAGCTTTAGTGTCGCTGTATTTTCCTCGGACACAAAAAACAAATCTGAATCAATTCCAATAATATGAATATCAGCTTCAATAGTTTGTAACACCTCTGTTGCAGACCCTCTATTTGTTGTTATGTCAATTGTTTTTAATAATTGATTCATCAGTTTATATGCCGACAACTGAAATCGCTTTTTCAGCTTGTCGCCATGATGCAACAACCATGTTTCAATATTGAAAAGATTGTGTTCCGTATTTTGCGAACGCTGAAATCTGTGCTTCAAAGATTCAGGTGTTCTATAACACAACATAGCGTGCATTCTTGCGTCCTGTATTGGTTGGGTGGAATTAACTAAAAACTGCTCTTGTATCAAGCAATTTGCAACGATCCAATCTGTTGATTTCCAATCACTTGCGACAGGTATTAGATGCTTGGTAATCTTTGGATTTAGCGCTGCCATTTCCCAAGCAATACCACCGCCCAATGAGCCACCAATAGCAGCGAATAATTGATCAACGCCAAGTTCTTTTAATCCTAACAAAAACAACGCTGCAATATCTCTTGCAACAAAATCTTTGTAGTTTTCTATCAAATGATTTGAATCATCATCGTAACCATTCCCAGGGATATTAAAAGCTAAAATCGTAAAATTTTCGGTGTCAATGGGTTTTTTAGGACCAATAAGTGTCTTCCACCAGCCGTCAGGCCCAGTAACATTAGAATTTCCCGTTAGTGCATGGTTGACCAATACAACTGGTGCGCTATGCAATGCACACCCAAACAACTGGTAAGACAAACTTATGGGTAATGTCTTACCAGAAATTGTGGTGTATTTTGGGATTTCTATGTATTGAAGTTTACTCAAGAACAGAACTGTTTTATAGATTTAAAAAATTATACTTCAACTGTGGCACCTACAGCTTTAAATGCTTCAATAAGATCAGCTTTTAAATCTTCAATGTTTTCCAATCCAACAGACAAACGAATAAGGTCTTTTGTAACTCCTGTAGTCTCTTGAGCTTCATCACTCAATTGCTGATGTGTTGTACTTGCTGGGTGAATAATAAGTGATTTAGTGTCACCAATATTGGCCAGTAATGAAAATAATTTTGTAGTGTCTACAATTTTCTTTGCAGATGCATAACCTCCCTTAACGCCAAATGTTACAATACCACTTTGACCTTCAGGCAAATAGCGTTGTGCCAATGCGTTGTATGGACTAGATTCTAATCCTGGATAATTCACCCATGCAACTTGATCTTGTGCTTCCAACCACTGAGCCAATGCTAATGCATTTTCACTGTGTTTTTTGATTCTCAGTTCTAAAGTTTCTAACCCTTGAATAATTTGAAAAGCATTAAAAGGGCTCAATGCTGCTCCGTAATCTCTTAGCCCTTCAATTCTTACCTTAGCAATAAACGCTGCAGCTTCGAGTGCTTCGCTGTAGACCAATCCATGGTATCCCGGTGAAGGTTCTGTAAATTCTGGGAATTTCCCATTGGCCCAGTCAAATGTTCCTGCATCAATAATTACACCACCCAGAGCAGTCCCATTTCCATTGATGTACTTTGTAAGGGAGTGGATAACAATGTTTGCGCCATGCTCAATTGGATTCAATAAATAAGGTGTAGCTACCGTGTTGTCCACAATAAGTGGCACTTTGTATGCTTTAGCTTCTTTTGAAATCGCTTCTATATCTAAAACATCTAGCTTTGGATTTCCAAGCGATTCAATAAAGAAAGCACGCGTGTTTTCTTGTGCTGCTGCTTTGAAATTTTCTGCATCAGATGGATCTACAAAAGTTGTTGTAATGCCATGTCTTGGCAAAGTAACACTCAATAAATTGTAGGTGCCGCCATACAAGCTACTTGAAGCAACAATATGATCTCCAGCTTTCAACAATGTTAATAAAGAAGTTGCAATTGCCGATGTCCCAGAAGCTGTTACAACAGCAGCAATCCCCCCTTCTAAAGCCGCTAATCGCTGCTCTAAAATATCATTTGTAGGATTGTTAATTCGGGTGTAAATGTTTCCTGTTTCTGCAAGGGCAAAAAGATTTGCCGCGTGGTCTGAATCATTGAAAACATAGGCCGTCGATTGGTAAATTGGTACAGCACGCGTACCAGCGTTTTGTGCGGTGTCATGCCCCGCGTGCAATGCATTAGTTGCAAATTTTTGAGTACTCATTTTTCTATTTTTTTGAGTTAATAATAAATTAAAACAAAAGTCAAATACACCATTGCTGGTGAATCTTATAGAAAAATGTTAAAAAGAAATGAGCCATACTTATATGAGTATGTCCTGTTATCTATCTGATTATGAAACCATAAAAAGTAGAATTTAGCACCTTCTCCAACAGATTGGAGGGTTGCTAAGACTTCAACGGGTCTATTCCCTCAGTCTTTCTTGATAACATTTCACTAAATTATTGAACTTTGTGCATGCAAATATTCAAATATAAAAATTTAAAAACCAAATTTTTTTCTAAAAAAATTAATTAAATTATTTAGATTTAGTAAATTTTTCTTTAATTATGTCGGCTGTAGATTTATTTTCTATCTTACTCTCGAGCCATGAAATAATATCAAGGTACAAAAAGGCACGACGTTCATAAGGGTGGTTCTCAAAGGTCAGTAATTTTTGATGAAGTGCTTTAAATGCAGCCTTCAATTGTTGTGGATAAATGTCGCCAAGACCCCTCAAAAAAGTCACCATTTCGCGTTGAACTGCATATAAATCCTCCATTTTAATTAGAAACTTATAGGTGTTTTTTATCAAACGATCCAATTCGTAATCCTCACCTGCTTCATAATGCGCTACAAGGTTTAGGATGCGAGAAAAACACAATAAATCTTCCCGCATTTGAAGCGATTTGTTGTTTATTATTTTTGAAAGGTATTTTATGGCATTTTCGTAATCCTCAGTGCCAAAATATAAGCTTGCAATTTTATAATAGAAGACCATAACATGATGCTCGTCGATTTGATCGGCATGCGTTTGTAACCCCAGAAGTACTTCATCGATTAACGGCAGACCTTCTTCAAATGTACCTTCAATAAAATGTAAATTAATCTTGTTGGAGTATACATACAAAAACACCAATCCATCTATATTTTCGTCATGCGGAAACCATGGCTTTTGAACAATTTGCTCCAATTCGCGCAATGCTTTTTTAAATTTTTTGTGATGTTTAATAAAAAATAAAGCTTCCAAAAGATATTGATAGCCTCTTAAAAAAAACACAGGATTCAAACGAATCATCGCTTCATTGTCATAAAACAAATCAACCCATTTTCTAGAATATTTATAACACGATTTGAAATCTTGAACAAGAAAACTATACCAAAGATAAGATTTATAAAGCCACAATTTCTCTCTAAAATCAAGCTCATTTAGTTCAAATTTAGGCAAACGATTATTGAAATATTCTGTTACCTTTTGATATTCAGCATCATTCTTGACATAGCCCGTTTTTAGAAATAAACCGTAAAGCTGTAGTGACAAATTGGATAATTTACTTGCGATTAGGTTTTGACGACTCAACATCTTTGCCTGAACCGTCAATTCGTCGGCTCTATTACTCAGACTTCTTGTAATGTACTGAGATTCTACAACTTTTTCCAGTTCTACAATCTCATAAGCAATATTTTTTTCTTGATTTGTAATGGCTTGAGTTTTTGCCTTATCAAGAATTTTTAAACTTTGCTTATACAATCCTTTGTGGTACAAAATTGTGGCAAAATCCAGCTGCTCTCTAAGTTGGATTCTCAAGTTTTGATGCGATGGGTTCAATCGCAAACTGATCAAAATTTGCTTATATAAATGCGCCTTTAAGTTTGAAAGCTGTTGCTTTTTGACAAATCCTTCCTTCAAAATAGCACGTTCGTCATACACTTTTAACTTTTCCATGACCTTAAATAACAACAGGAATTTAGAATCTTCATTCACCCCAAGACGCCCAATGTAAAGCTTGAATTGCCTCTTTTCAGACTTAGAAAGCGATCTTATCAAAATAAAAAGGTTGTCTTTTTGCAGTTTAGTCATAATTTAAAAATAGACATAATTATTTGAAAATCAGTTAATTAATTTTCAATACTAAAGGATAAACATCGTAAAATTATTAAAAATATTTTAGGTTAAATTTTTCAAAAAAATTAAATTCGTATGACCAATATATAATATATTTACACATATGTCCAACACAAACGTCCAAATATTTGATACAACCCTACGCGATGGGGAGCAAGTTCCTGGATGCAAACTAAATACGGACCAAAAAGTCATCATTGCTGAGCAGTTGGATTTATTGGGGGTTGATATTATTGAGGCTGGTTTTCCTGTGTCTAGCCCAGGTGATTTTACTTCGGTTGAAGCCGTTTCTAAAATCGTAAAAAACGCCACGGTTTGTGGACTCACAAGATCTGTAGAAAACGACATAAAAGTAGCAGCTGAAGCACTACAATATGCGAAAAAACCGCGAATACATACAGGGATTGGCACTTCAGATTCGCACATAAAATTTAAGTTTAGATCAAATAAAGAAGCAATTACTGAACGAGCCGTAGCTGCAGTTCGTTATGCAAAATCATTTGTAGAAGATGTTGAATTTTATGCCGAAGATGCTGGAAGGACAGACAATGAATTTCTAGCTAAAGTTTGCGAAGAAGTTATCAAAGCTGGTGCTACTGTACTTAATATTCCTGATACGACTGGATATTGTCTTCCTCATGAATACGGTGCAAAAATTAAATACTTAAAAGAAAACGTAAAGGGTATAGATAAAGCCATTTTATCATGTCATTGCCATAACGATTTAGGTCTCGCCACAGCAAATTCAATTGAAGGTGCTATTAATGGCGCACGACAAATTGAATGTACCATCAACGGAATTGGTGAACGCGCAGGCAACACCGCTTTAGAAGAAGTGGTGATGATCATGAAGCAGCACCCCTACTTAAATTTAGACACCAACATAAACACATCAATGCTTTTTGGACTAAGCCAACTCGTTTCTGAACATATGGGAATTCATGCGCAACCCAACAAAGCCATCGTAGGGGCAAATGCCTTTGCGCATAGTTCTGGAATTCATCAAGATGGTGTGATAAAAAACAGAGAAACGTACGAAATTATAGACCCAAAGGACGTAGGGGTGACAGAATCGGCTATTGTTCTCACCGCAAGAAGTGGTCGTGCTGCCTTGGCCTACCGAGCAAAAAATGTGGGTTACGAATTAACAAAACTACAATTAGATGTCGTTTATAAAGATTTCTTAAAATATGCTGATGCCAAAAAAGAAGTAGAAGACAACGACATTCATAACATTATAGAATCCAGTTCAATTTATAACGAACTCCGCTAATTTAACATGAAAAAAACTTTATTTGATAAGGTTTGGGATGCGCACGTTGTGGACGCCATAGACAATGGCCCACAGATCCTTTACATCGACAAACATTTAATTCACGAGGTTACAAGTCCTCAAGCATTCAATGAATTGAACGATCGAAATATCCCAATCTTTAGACCCAATCAAATTGTAGCCACAGCAGACCACAATACACCAACACAAAACCAACACCTTCCTGTTCGAGATGATTTGTCAAGACATCAATTGGAGCAATTGGCAAAAAATTGTGCTGCAAACAACATCACACTTTATAAATTAGGCCATAAATACAACGGAATTGTTCATGTTATGGCACCCGAATTAGGCATCACTCAACCAGGGATGACGATGGTTTGTGGTGATAGCCATACATCTACACACGGCGCTTTTGGAACCATTGCATTTGGCATTGGGACCAGTCAAGTTGCACAAGTATTTGCCAGTCAATGTTTGTTATTGACAAAACCAAAAAGTTTGCGCGTAACTGTAAATGGCACACTAAAAAAAGGAGTGTTGCCTAAAGATGTTATTCTCTACATTATTTCCAAATTAGGAACAAATTCAGGTACTGGATACTTCTGTGAATACGCTGGAGAAGTTTTTGAAAAGATGAGTATGGAAGGCCGAATGACGGTTTGCAACATGAGTATCGAAATGGGTGCTCGAGGCGGTATGATTGCGCCTGACGAAACCACTTTTGAATACATAAAAGGCCGTGAATTCGCTCCAAAAGGTAAAGAATTTGAAGACAAAGTCGCTTACTGGAAAACCCTACCAACTGATGACGGTGCAACCTTTGACAAAGAATATACTTTTGATGCTGAGGATATTGAACCCATGATTACCTACGGTACAAATCCAGGAATGGGCATAAAAATTTCTGAAACCATCCCTAATTCGGAGAGTGAATCCGATAAGAAGTCTTTGGCGTATATGAACTTTTCAGCTGGAGAATCCTTGGTCGGGAAGCCCATAAATTACGTGTTTATTGGCAGTTGTACCAATTCAAGAATAGAAGATTTTCGTGTAGCGGCGAATTACATCAAAGGCAAACAAAAAGCCGACAATGTAACGGCATGGCTTGTTCCTGGAAGTCGTCAAGTAGAGGCACAGATTATTGAAGAAGGGCTAAAAGATATTTTTGAGGCCGCAGGGTTTGAACTGAGACAACCCGGTTGCTCCGCATGTTTGGCTATGAATGATGATAAAATTCCGCAAGGAGAATATTGTGTATCTACTTCCAATAGAAATTTTGAAGGCCGACAAGGGCAAGGATCAAGAACCATTTTGGCCAGCCCGCTTGTCGCCGCAGCAACCGCTGTAGAAGGCACTATTATTGATGTTTCAAAACAATTTGTATAATGGAAAAATTCATAACACTTACCTCAACAGCAGTTCCGTTAGAAATTTCTAATGTAGATACAGATCAAATCATTCCTGCTCGTTTTTTAAAAGCAACAGACAAAAAAGGGTTTGGCGATAATTTATTCCGTGATTGGCGATACGACAAACAAGACAATTTAATCCCTGATTTTGCGCTTAACAACACTAAATACTCTGGTAGTATTCTTGTTGCTGGCGATAATTTTGGTTGCGGTTCTAGTCGAGAACATGCGGCTTGGGCACTCGCAGGATATGGCTTCAAGGTGATTGTTTCTAGTTTTTTCGCGGATATTTTTAAAGGAAACGCGCTCAACAATGGCTTGTTGCCCATTCAAGTTTCTGAAGAAATTCTTGAGCAACTCTTTGCAGCCATAAACAATAATGCCGAAGTACAATTCGAGATTAATCTTGAGGCACAAACTTTGGCTGTTTTAGGCACAAAAATCGAAACAACTTTCGACATTGACCCCTACAAAAAAACATGCCTCATCAATGGCTACGACGACATTGATTATTTACTGAGTAAAAAAGATAAAATTCAAGCATTCGAACTTCAAAAAACACAAGCGCTATGAACTTAAAAATCGCTGTACTCCCAGGAGATGGTATTGGGCCAGAAGTTACAGAACAAGCTGTAAAAGTCCTTAATGCTATCGCTCAAAACTATAACCACAAATTCAATTACACCTACGCCGATGTGGGTGCAATTGCTATTGACAACCACAACGATCCCTTGCCTAAGAGCACCCTAGATTTATGTAAATCAAGTGATGCCATCCTGTTTGGTGCCATTGGCGACCCTAAGTACGACAACAACCCGTCAGCCAAAGTTCGCCCAGAACAAGGATTGTTAAAACTCAGAAAAGAACTTGAGCTGTTTGCCAACATTAGGCCTGTAAAAGCATATGACAAATTGCTTAAAAAATCACCGCTGAAAAAAAGCATCATCAAAGGCACAGACATCAGTATCTACCGAGAACTTACCGGTGGATTGTATTTTGGTGAAAAGAAATTAAGTGAAGATGGCAACACCGCCTCTGATCTTTGCACCTACACGCGTGAAGAAATTGAACGTATTACGCATCTTGCTTTTAAAGCGGCTCAAAAAAGAAGTAACAAAGTAACACTTGTTGATAAAGCCAATGTTTTGGAAAGTTCAAGACTGTGGCGCAAGGTCGTGACTGAAGTAGGAAAAGAATATTCCGATGTAGAGCTTGCATTTTTGTTTGTAGATAATGCGGCTATGCAAATGATTCTGAATCCAACTCAATTTGACGTGATCCTTACCGAAAACTTATTTGGAGACATCATTAGTGACGAAGCCAGCGTTATTGGTGGGTCTATTGGACTCTTAGCTTCAGCTTCTGTTGGCAAAAAGTTCGCGATGTTCGAACCCATCCATGGGTCTTACCCACAAGCTACTGGAAAAGGCATTGCCAACCCAGTTGCCTCCATTCTTTCAGCGGCCATGTTGTTGGATCATTTTGATTTGAAGGACGAGGCCGATATGATTAGAAAAGCGGTGGATAAATCGTTGCAGTTACAAATTACAACCCCTGATTTAAATCAAAAATACGACAACGTAACCACTAGTAAAGTAGGTGACTTTATCGAGGATTTCATCAATAATCCAGAAGATTCTAATTTAAATTTTTCAAATATTTATTTAGGACAATCGACTATTATATAGTGCAATAATTTTGACAAAAAAAAGCCCTATGCAAAAATGCATAGGGCTTTTTTATTACAATTTAATGGTTTTGCCGTTATCGTTTTTAAAACGATATTCTAAATACGTGTAAGCATCTCTTGGCATAATTCTAACCCATTTTTTGTGTTTAAAATACCATTTTAAACGAATTGATGGGAATCCTTTTGTAATAAAGGCGGCAATAAAAGGGTGTGTGTTTAAAGTCACCTTTTTATGTCCTTTTTTGATAATTTGATCGAGTTGATGGTCAATTTTATCGATCAAAACAATGGGTGCTTCTACTTCTGCACCATTAATTCCGTTAGGATTTACTTCTTTTGTTTTGATGTTCATTTCTGGACGAACACGCTGACGTGTTATCTGTATAAGACCAAATTTGCTCGGAGGCAAAATTTTGTGTTTTGCTCGATCATCTTTCATTTCTTCTCTTAAATGATTGAAGAGTTTTCTTCGATTTTCTGCACTACTCATGTCAATGAAATCGACTACAATGATGCCGCCCATGTCACGAAGTCGAAATTGTCTTGCAAGTTCTGTTGCTGCAATCATATTGACTTCTATTGCGGTATCTTCTTGGTTTTTTTCTTTACTTGTTCGGTTGCCACTATTGACATCCACGACATGAAGTGCTTCGGTATGCTCTACAATAAGATAAGCTCCTTTGGGCAATGAAACTGTTTTTCCAAAGGATGTTTTTATTTGGCGTTCAATTCCGTATTTCTCAAAAATTGGTGTTTTGGAATTGTAATGCTTAACAATAGATTCTTTGTGTGGCGCAATTTCAAAAACATAATCTTTTATCTTTTCGCAAAGCGCTTTATCATCTACTGTTATTTTTGTAAAGCTATCATTAAAAATATCTCTCAAAATAGAGGACGCCTTATTCATTTCTCCTAAGACTTTGCTGGGGGTATGGGCTTTGGGGATGTTCTTGCATACGGTTTCCCATTTCGTATATAAATTTTGCAAGTCTTTGTCGAGTTCGGCTACTTTTTTGCCTTTAGCAACGGTTCTGATGATAACGCCAAATCCTTTGGGCGTAATGCTTTTGACCAGTCGTTTTAGACGCTCTTTTTCTGCACGACTTTCAATTTTTTGTGAAATTGAAATACGATCCGAGAATGGTACAAGTACCAAATAGCGTCCAGCAAATGAAAGTTCTGAACTAATTCTTGGCCCCTTAGAAGATATGGGTTCTTTGACTATTTGAACCAATAAAGATTGATTTGGATTGATAACTTTATCAATTTTACCATCTTTATGAATGTCTTTTTCGTAAGGAAAATCTTTAAGAGAAAAGTCTTTTTGTTTACCTGTGCTTACACGTTTCATGAATTTCAACAAAGAAGGAAGTTTTGGACCAAGATCATGATAATGCAAAAATGCATCTTTATGATATCCTACATTGACAAATGCAGCGTTGAGTCCAGGAATAGATTTTCTGACTTTGGCTAAAAACACATCGCCAACAGAAAATTTATTATTCTCCTTGTCCTTTTGAAATTCAATTAGTTTTCCATCTTTTAATAAGGCAAAATCAACATTGTCTGAACTGGATCGAATGATTAATTCTTTATTCATAGTGTTAATTTTAATCTATACAACTGTTGTTGCACAGATGGATGATACAATAATTTTGTTATTATCAATGATGAATTTCATCACGATAAAAATTAATTTTCACAGGATTTTATCCCGTTAAATTCATGGTATCAAATAGGTAAGAAATGATAATGCATGAATTTGATTTCAATGAACGTTTATTTTAAAACTGAAAAAGTAGCACATGCTACTTTTTCAGTTTACTTTTTTTTGTGTCGGTTTGCACGACGACGTTTCTTACGCTTGTGCGTAGCTACCTTGTGTCTTTTGCGTTTTTTACCACTGGGCATATATACCTTTTTTTATAATTAATTAATTGACTTTTACCTTTTTCTTTACACCTTCAAGAAATACTTTTGATGGCTTAAAAGAGGGTATGTTGTGTGCAGGTATTTTGATGGATGTATTTTTTAAAATATTTCTACCAATTTTTTCTGCACGTGTTTTAATCACGAAACTACCAAAACCTCTGAGGTATACGTTATTACCTGACTCTAAAGATCCTTTTACTTCATTCATAAAAGACTCCACAGTAGCAAGAACGTCTGTTTTTTCAATTCCTAAATCATTAGAAATTTTTGTCACAATTTCTGCTTTTGTCATTTTATTGTACTTTTAAGTTAATGTTATTTAAGGGCTTGCAAATATATGTATTTTAATTTCAATATTTCAATCCTTAAGAATTAAAATTTATCCGTTGAATAGTTTATTTTTGTTGCTGATGCTGAAAAAAAATGAACTTTAATTCAAAATTAACCTATTGGTATTCAACGCACAAAAGAGATTTACCTTGGCGCTCTACCAAAGACCCATACCACATTTGGTTGTCTGAAATTATACTTCAACAGACCCAAATTAAGCAAGGATTGCCTTATTATCTAAAGTTTGTTACACATTATCCAACGGTTTTTGATCTTGCACAAGCCAAAGAAGATATGATTCTTAAAGATTGGCAAGGATTGGGCTACTATTCCAGAGCAAGAAATTTGCACAAAACTGCGCAATATATTGCAAAAGAATTGGATGGTGTATTCCCAAAAAGCTACAAAGAATTACTAAAGCTAAGAGGTGTTGGAGATTACACCGCAAGTGCCATTGCTTCGATCTGTTATGAAGAAAAAACAGCGGTAGTCGATGGAAATGTATACAGAGTTTTATCCCGATTTTTTGGTGTTGAAACCCCCATTAACTCAACGCAAGGAATAAAACAATTTAAAGTACGCGCAACATCATTATTACCACAAAAAAACATTGGCGATTACAACCAAGCCATCATGGAGTTTGGCGCACGACAATGTAAACCTAAGTCCCCTGATTGTTCAAAATGTCCTCTTGCGCGTGATTGCGTAGCACATAATACAGGCCAAATTCAATTATTCCCTGTAAAACTCAAAAAACTTAAGGTTACAAAAAAGTATTTCAATTTTTTAGTGGTAAACTCAAAAAACCACAAAACCATTTTGGAGAAACGTACCACAAAAGGGATTTGGCAAAATCTTTATCAGTTTCCATTAATTGAAACTTCAAAAACAGAACTAAACAAAAATTTCATTGCAAATCTTGATCATAAAATTCTAAAAAAATTATCGATTAAGTCCATTGAATTATTCAACAAAAAAGAAATCATTCATCGATTGTCGCATCAAGAATTGTATATCAAATTTTGGATTATACATACTTCTGATGATCTTAAACAAGGCATCGTTTGGTCCGAAGTTTCAAAACGTGCAGTTCCAATTGTTATCGATCGATTTATTCGAGAATTTCAATCTTAGTTGTCATTTTTTTGAATATCTTTATACTTTAAAAATTATCCTACTTTAAATTCAAATTATGTCTGGAACACTAAATAAAGTCATGCTCATTGGTCATTTGGGTGATAACGTCAAAATCCACTACTTTGATGACAGCAATTGTGTGGGACGCTTCCCATTGGCAACCAACGAGACCTACACCAACAAACAAACAAACGAAAAAGTAACCAATACAGAATGGCACAACATTGTTGTACGCAACAAAGCTGCTGAGATTTGCGAAAAATACCTAAAAAAAGGAGATCGTGTATA
>CBFHQL010000033.1:0-12955 GCA_965658025.1 Flavobacteriaceae bacterium
AATTTTTAGTGACTAAAAGCCCCCCGCCGCCGCACGAATCTTCTGCACTGAGCAAGTCGAAGTGCATCGTGTGGTTAAAGTTATTTGGAACGCGAAAGGATTAACTTTGTTAAAACCTTCAGGTTCACGTAGTAATCTTCGATTTCGTGCACCAGCTAGTTTTTTTATTGTTCTAAATCAGTGGCATTGTACGCACCTAAATCAGATGGGGTAGGGCGTGTAGTTCCCAAAATGTCAGTACTTAAATTACTTGTATTTGCACCTTGTCCAGCAGCTGGAGAATTTAATGGAATTTGAAGTTTATTTTGTTGAGGATCCAAAAACTCTGGATCCAAATTAAATAACACATTTTCGTATAAATTTTGGTTGTCAAAGTCATAGTAAGGCCCAGAAAAATAATTATTAGGATCGTTAAATAGAATGAGGCAATTTTTAAATTTAAAATTAAAATCTGCATCAGGAATATCATCCAAAAGTAATTCTGGATTGTCATTGCCGTAAATGATACAATTTGTAAAGTTTGCTGTATTTAATCCGTTAGGAATCACATTTTGGTCAGCATCAACCATAAAATTATTTAATAATAGCGCTGGAAATTGACGGAAACTGTTGCTCCAATAATTTGCAATTGTAGCATGTGTGACATTATAATTACCTCCAAAAGTAGCCGCAAAAGACGATTGCCCACTTTTGTTAATGACCAAATTTTCTGCAGTTATTGAGGTCGCTCGCCCCAAAATACCAAAATTACTCGAGTTGTAAATTTGTGCATTTGTGATTTGAAGTTTTGAAGGGTCATCTTGATTGCCATCAACCAAAAGTCCAACCGTACTGTTTTTGATGGTGGTATGATTAAATATATTGTTGGTACTTCCGTTGTACAACCACAAGGTTTGCCATTGCCCAGGAATTTCGGCAAAGCCGGGTTCCAAACGATCGCCTTCCATGATGATTTCATTTTCCAATAGATCAGGGTCTGAACTTGGAAGTCCATTGGCATGAATTGATGCTGTATTGGTCACAAGCAAGCCAGAATTGGCGTGAAAATGCAGGCGTGCACCAGCATCAATGGTGAGGGTTTTGCCTTCATCTACAGCGGCATAGCCATAAATAACATAGGGCTTTTCGTTGGTAAAAGTCAATTCACTATCGGTCAAAAAACGTCCTTGAAGATTGGTTTCTTCCGCCACACCATCACCGTCCACATCAAAAGTAAGCGCTTCGATTGTGGTTGAGCCATCAGGGTTAGTTGTTTGTTGGGGGTAAATAAAAACAGCATCTTTAACCAAAGTAACCAGTTCTACAGTTTGTTTGTTGTTCACACCAAATTCAATGGCATCGGTGTATAAAAATTGTGTTTCATTGGCCACTAACGATTGAATATCAATCGTGGTTTCAATAAAAATATACATGCTGTCTTTGGCCAACAGTTCTACATTAGAAAATTCTTTACCAGACAGCGGAATATCGCCAGTCATTCCATCAACATTGAGGCGATAGTTAGAATTTTGTCCTTCTTTGAGTTTGATTTTTGGAATGGCAATATCACGATCTGAAGTGTTATAGACTTTCAGTGTGTACGTGCTTGAGCCAATGTTGGTAAAAACAGTATCTAAATAGACCGTATCTTTTGAAAATCTTAGGGTGCCTTCAGTAGGGGTAAACTCAAAATCTTTGCGACAAGAACTCCACATGATTAAAACACAAAAAGCGGTTAGAAAATAAAAATATCGTTTCATATGGAATTTAACTTATGATGTAAAAATATAACTTTTCAATTTAACAAAGAAGATTAATCAAAAATGGTTAAAATATCTTCTGGAATACGCTTTGGGCGTTGTGTTTTGGGGTCGGTCATACACCATTTCGTTTTGCTTTTTACCAAAAGTTTTTGCGTATCTGCATTATAAATCTCTACGATACGAGTACTGGTAACGCCTTCACAATCAGCTACATAGGTTTTAATGTGAATGGATTCACCAACATAAGCGGCGCTCTTATAATCAATTTCGTGGCGTAAAACCACCCATACATTCGATTGGCGTTGTTGGTCGGTGCTAATGGACGTCCAATGGGCTCGAGCAATACCTTGAATCCATTCGAGATAACGAATATTGTTCACATGGTTTAAGTGATCAATATCTTCTGGAGTAACTGTACGAAATTGTTCAAAAACCTGCATTAATCGTTGGGAATTATTCTCACTTCAAACAATTTGTCCCAACGTTTTCCTGTGACAAACAACGTTTTGGTTTGTGGATTATAGGCCATACCATTCAAAACATCCAATCCTGGATGGTTGGTAACTTTGTTTTTTAAATCCTTAAAATCAATGACCGCTTCAATGGCGCCATTTTTTGGGTTGATAATGGCCACCCCATTTTTTTGATAACGGTTGGCATAAATTTTTCCTTCTACCCATTCGAGTTCATTTAAATTTGCCAATTTCCCTTTGTTTGTATAGGCCTGAAAAAAGTTTTCTTCTTCCAATGTTTCGGAATTTAAAATCCAAATGTTTTCTGTACCGTCTGTTTTGTACAACTGCGAACCATCATTGCATAAACCCCATCCTTCTTTGCTTTGACCATAGTTGAAACTTCCAATGGCTTCAAATTTCTCTACATCATAAATCAATCCGCGGCCTTCTTTCCATGTCAATTGATAGATTTTATCATTTAAAACGGTAAGGCCTTCACCAAAATAGGAAGGGGATAAGTCAATGTTTTTCAAGACTTTACCTGTTTTGTAATCCAATGCCCTAAGCTTTGATTCTCCATATTGTCCCGTACTTTCGTACAAAACACCATCATAAAACTCAAGCCCTTGAGTATACGAAGTGATGTCGTGCGGATAGGTATTTACGATTTCGTAGCGGTAGAGTTTCGGAGTAGTGCTGTTTACAATGATAATTTTCTGTAAAGCCACTTCTTTTTTGCCTTCAAAATATACATTGGCTTTTATCATTTTTTCGCCAAGTGATATGTCGGATAAATCTATTGTTTCTGAAACAACTTTATTATTCATGCTAAAGCTGACCGAATCTATACGCTTATTGTTGGGATTTGAAAGCGTTAATTGTAACACTTCGCTATTGGAAATGATGTTCTTTGTGGCGTTGGATTGAACCGAAAAGTTAGATTTTATGACTTTGGAAGAATTTCCACAAGCCATCGCTATACCTCCAACGACTATGATTTTCAATACTTTAGATAAATGCATGGGCATCAATATTTTTTGGCAATTTATTTATTTATATGCATTAAAAAAAATCATTAAAAGAATATTAAAACATTGTATCTTTGTCGCAGGCAAGTCCTACACAACCAGCTCCTGTTGAATCCTCCAGGGCGGGAACGCAGCAAAGGTATACGGTCGTAGCGGTGTGATGTAGATCGCTTGCCTTTTTTTGTGTCTTTTAGTTTCCTAAATCTTTCTATCTTTAACCTTCAAATAACGACAATAGTATGTCAAAAACAATACTCATTACTGGCGGCTCTTCGGGCATTGGAAAATCCATTGGGGAATACCTTACCCGAAAAGGTTTTGATGTTTATGGCACCAGTCGGTCTCCTGAAAAATATTCAAATTTAGCGTTTCCCATTCTTAAATTGGATGTCACGCAACCTGACTCCATCCGCGATTGTGTAAAATCATTATTAGCCAAAACCAATAAAATTGACGTTTTAATCAACAATGCTGGGGTAGGGATTACTGGACCTATGGAAGAAATTCCTATGCAGGAGATGAAAAACAATTTTGAAACCAATTTGTTTGGCCCCATAGGGATGATTAATGCAGTATTGCCCAGTATGCGTACACAACAGTCAGGACTTATCATCAATATCACTTCTATTGCGGGGTATATGGGACTACCTTTTCGCGGGGTGTATAGTGCAAGTAAGGGTGCTTTAGAACTCATCACAGAGACCTACCGCATGGAATTAAAACCTTTTGGCATAACGATGACCAATGTAGCTCCAGGTGATTTTTCGACCAATATTGCCGCTGGACGCTACCATGCACCATTGAAAGACGATTCGCCGTATAACACGACTTATGGAACAACGCTTGAATTGCTAAATGACCATGTGGACGAGGGGGAAGACCCACAAATTTTGGCCAAAGTAGTCTACCGCATCATACACACCAAAAACCCCAAAATACATTATAAGGTTGGGGCTTTTTTACAAAAGTTTTCCATTATTTTAAAACGTATTTTACCCGATCATTGGTACGAACGACTTTTGATGTCGTTTTATAAACTTTAATGTTTAAAACTCTTTAAACTTGTTAATATATTTTTGACTTTCTCTTTTGGTGAAGTACACTAAAATTCTATTTTTACTCTAAACTAAAAACATCTTAAACCACATGAAATTTTTTATCGACACTGCAAACTTAGATCAAATTAAAGACGCACAAGACTTAGGGGTTTTGGATGGCGTAACCACGAATCCGTCTTTGATGGCCAAAGAAGGCATAACAGGTGCCGATAATATATTGAACCATTACAAAGCCATTTGTGCTATTGTCGATGGTGATGTTTCTGCGGAAGTGATTTCGACCGATTTTGAAGGAATGGTAAAAGAAGGTGAGGCATTAGCAGCACTGAACCCACAAATTGTGGTAAAATTACCGATGATTAAAGATGGGGTTAAGGCCTGTAAATATTTTAGTGACAAAGGAATAAAGACAAATGTTACGCTTGTATTCTCTGCAGGTCAAGCCATTTTGGCCGCAAAAGCTGGTGCAACTTATGTATCGCCATTTATTGGACGTTTGGACGATATTTCCACCGATGGTTTGAATTTGATTGCCGAAATACGCCATATTTATGATAACTACGGCTTTGAAACCGAAATTCTAGCTGCCTCAGTACGCCATACCATGCATGTGATTGATTGTGCAAAAATTGGTGCCGATGTGATGACAGGGCCATTAAGTTCTATTGAAGGACTTCTAAAACACCCATTGACCGATATTGGCTTGGCTAAGTTTTTAGCCGATTATAAAAAAGGGAATTAGAATTAATCATAAATATAGATTAGAATTTAAAACCCTACAATTGAATATCAACAAGGAATTCCTATCTTTGAGCCATATTTAAACCAACATAAAGTACATGAAATTATTAGAAGGAAAAACAGCAATTGTCACCGGCGCCAGTAGAGGTATCGGTAAAGGGATTGCTACAGTTTTTGCACAACATGGCGCCCATGTGGCGTTTACTTACAGTTCATCATCAGAAGCTGCAGAGCTACTCGAAAAAGAACTACAAAGCTATGGTACCAAAGTAAAATCCTATAAAAGCAATGCCGCCAATTTTGAAGCTGCACAAGAGCTTGTTGCCAATGTTCTTGAAGATTTTGGTCAAATTGATATTTTGGTCAACAATGCAGGGATCACTAAAGATAATCTTCTAATGCGTATGGGCGAAGAAGATTTTGACAAAGTCATTGAAGTCAACCTAAAATCAGTCTTTAATATGACCAAAGCTGTACAACGTACCATGCTCAAACAACGCCAAGGATCCATCATCAATATGAGTTCTGTTGTGGGCGTAAAAGGGAATGCTGGTCAAACCAACTACGCCGCTTCCAAAGCCGGTATTATTGGCTTTTCCAAATCCGTTGCACTAGAATTGGGCTCACGCAACATTCGCAGCAATGTGATTGCACCAGGATTCATAGAAACCGAAATGACCGCTAAACTTGATGAAGCTACAGTAGATCAATGGCGTGCAGGCATCCCACTAAAGCGTGGAGGATCGCCAGTAGATATAGCAAATGCATGTGTCTTTTTGGCTAGCGACTTGTCGAGCTACATCACTGGACAAACATTGCACGTCGATGGTGGTATGCTGACTTAATCATTTTGCGTTTGTCCTTATGACCACATTTGTTGTCTTCTTTGGCATTTTGGCAATCGCGATTTCGATAGCTTTTTTTCAGTACAAACCATGGACTTCTGGAAACATATATTGGGGACTTACAGCAGTACGCACACTGTCGTTAAGTACCCTTTTTCTTTTATTATTTAATCCAGAAATAAGCCGTAACTCCACAGAACTTATCAAACCAAAACTTGCTATTTTGGTCGATAACTCTGAGTCTATTGCATATTTAGGTAAAGACAGCTTGGTTTTAGAATACAGCACTCAATTGAAAAATAATACGGCTTTAAACAATAAATTTGATCTTCAGTTTTTTACATTTTCCAACAGCACTGAACAAACCGATACATTATCTTTTGATGGGTTACAAACAAACATTGGTCAAGTCCTTTTAGATACCCAAGAATTATTTAGAGATGAAGTAGCACCTATTACGCTCATTACAGACGGACATCAGACCGTTGGGGCGTCTTATAGCTTTTTGGCAAAACAACTGAACCAAGCAGTGTATCCTTTGGTTTTGGGTGATACAACACAGTATAGGGATTTGAGCATCAAACAAATCAATGTAAATACCTATGCCTTTTTGGATAATACATTTCCTGTTGAGATTTTTGTGCATTACAATGGAACTTCTAAGGTGTCAACCGCTCTTGAAATATATGCAGAGAACCAATTGATTTTTCGCGAGAAAATATCACTAAATAATACTGAAAACAGCGTAATTGTAACCCCTAAACTCAAGGCAGATCGCGTAGGAGTAAAGCGGTACACCGCACGATTGCGTCCACTAGAGGATGAAAAAATCGTTTCGAACAATAGCAAACCTTTTGCACTTGAGATCATAAACCAAAAACTTAATATTGCTTTGATTTCGAACCTAACACATCCAGATTTAGGGGTCTTCAAATCGATCATTGGGACACAAAAAAATTTCAGTATTCAACGCTTTACTACAGAAGAGTTCATGAACAACCCTAAAGATTGTGCGTTTGTGTTGCTGTATGAACCTGACGCTCGTTTTTCAAGCGTTTATGATTATATTCAAAAGAAAAACATCAACTCATTTACTATTGGAGGTACGGCTACAGATTGGACATTTTTAAATTCCATACAAACCTATTACACTCAAGAGCTTACAAATCAAAAGGAAGAGTATCAAGCGGTATTCAATACTGATTTTGATGCATTTGCCATAACGCCTTTAGATTTTGAAAATTTTCCACCGTTAGCGTCGGAATTTGGCTCAACCAACATCAGAGTTCCTCATGAAGTCCTATTGTATAAATCCATAAATCGAATGTCGACCAAAGCACCCTTGTTGTTTACGTACAACAACGAAAATTCGAGACACGCTGTTCTATTGGGTACAGAATTTTGGAAATGGCGATTAAAAGCATTTCAATTATCGGATCGTTTTGATTCATTTGATGGCTTTTTTAATGTTATTTTTCAATTTCTAAGCACTCAGAAGAAGGCCAAACGACTGTTGGTCACGCATGAGCCCATCTTTGATGGATCCAATGCAATTGAACTTTTTGCACAGTTTTTTGATGAAAACTTCCAATTCAACCCCAATGCACAATTAGAAATCGAAGTAAATACACCACAATTCAATCAACCACTTCTATTGCCATTGTCATTGGTTGGAAACACTTACAACGTAGATTTAAGTAGCTTGAAACCTGGAAATTACAACTACAAACTACGCACCACGGATCAATTGATTTCAACAGCTGGTCAGTTCGAAATACTTGATTTTAATATTGAAAATCAATTTTTAAATGCTAATTACAATTCGTTAAACGAATTGGCAGAACAAACAGGAGGGCGAGTGTTTTTGGAAAATCAGTATGATGATTTGATAGATCAACTCCTCAAAAACCCGAACTATAAAAGCATACAAAAAATAAACAAAAAAGCCGTACCTTTGATTGATTATAAATGGTTACTGTTGTTACTCATTTTAAGCTTAGCAACAGAATGGTTTATAAGAAAATACAACGGACTTATTTAAATAACTAAATCTATAGAAAATGCAAAAATTACCTAAAATTGGACTTCCAATTATTTTTACCATAGCGGTACTACTTATTCTTATTTCAAAAGCAGCGGTCACTATTGGACCAGGAGAGGGAGGCGTTTTATTCGAACGTTTTGGTGATGGAATCAATACTGAAAAGACATATGGAGAAGGATTTCATATTGTTGCGCCTTGGAACTCTATGCTTGTTTTTAAGGTACGTCAGCAATCCATTTCTGACGAAATGAACGTCCTATCTGTCAATGGACTTGAAGTACGTGTTAATGGTACCATTTGGTACGAACCAGAGTACGAGAACTTAGGGAAATTGATTAAAACTAAAGGTCAAGACTATGTTCTTGAACTCTTAAATCCAGCCGTCAATGCAGCAGCACGAAGTGTTGTAGGGCGATATACACCAGAGCAATTATATTCAAGCAAACGTGATGTGATTGAACAAGAAATTCTAGATGAAGTGGTTACGCTTATGAAAGGGCAGTACTTGAATGTTAAGCGTGTTTTGGTTGAAGATGTAAAACTTCCAGAAACCATCAAAAATGCGATTGAAGGAAAACTTAAACAAGAGCAACAATCATTAGAATACGAGTTTAGACTGGTAACTGCCGACAAAGAAGCGCAAAAGCAACGTATTGAAGCGCAAGGAAAAGCTGATGCAAACCGTATTTTGAGCGCTTCGTTGAATGATAAAATTTTACAAGATAAGGGTATTGAAGCAACAGTAAAACTAGCTGAATCGCCTAACAGTAAAGTCATTGTGATTGGCTCTGGCGACTCTGGCATGCCTATTATTTTGGGGAACCAATAATTTTTTCAAAAAAAGTTAGGAAATAAAAAAATATTTTCTGAATATTTGTTTTTCAATAATCAAATTATGAAAAATTTTAATTTAATCCATCATCATGTACATTCTAGCAATCAGGCGAGTTGTTTGTGTATGGATTAAATTTAATTTATAAAACATCATTAACCCGCTTGAAAATTCTTGCGGGTTTTTTTTATTTAAAAAATTAAAAAATGGAAACATTAAAAATAGCAGTTCAAAAATCAGGACGATTAAAGGAAGATTCCTTAAAATTACTCAAAGACATTGGTATATCTGTAGACAATGGAAAGGAGCAACTAAAGGCCAGAGCGACCAACTTCCCCATCGAAGTTTTTTACTTGCGCAATGGTGATATTCCGCAATATTTATCTGATGGAGTGGTAGACGTAGCCATTATTGGCAGTAATATTTTGGTCGAAAAGGGCGGTGCTATTCAATCCGAATTGGCACTTAATTTTTCACGTTGTCGCGTTTCTATTGCTGTACCAAAAACAATGGCATATACAGATATTAACGATTTGAATGGCAAAAAAATTGCAACTTCTTATCCCAATACCGTTCAAGCATTTTTAGATAAAAAAGGAATTCAAGCCGAGTTGCATATCATTAATGGTTCTGTTGAAATTGCACCTAATATTGGTCTTGCTGATGCTATTGTCGATATAGTTTCTACTGGGGGGACTTTGTTTAAAAACAACTTGGTCGAGAAAGAAGTGATTCTTACCTCTGAAGCGGTATTGGCCGTTTCACCAAAAATTAAAGAAGAACAAGTAAATATTTTAGAGCGTATCAAGTTTAGAATGGAATCTGTACTTAAAGGCAGAACCTCAAAATATGTATTATTAAACGCACCAAATGAACGTCTTGATAAAATCATATCTATCCTCCCGGGAATGAAAAGTCCTACGGTTTTGCCTTTGGCACAATCTGGGTGGAGTTCTGTACATAGTGTGATTCAACGCAATAAATTTTGGGACATCATTGACGATTTAAAAGCCAATGGAGCCGAAGGAATTCTTATTTGTCCAATTGAAAAAATGGTACTCTAATGCAAATCATTCAAAATCCAAAACCCAACCAATGGGGCGAAGTTTTAAAACGTCCAACTCAATCTGTTGAAGCGCTAAATACTGTTGTAGATGAAGTGTTTACTGCGGTAAAGCAAAACGGCGATGAAGCGCTAAAAACATACACCAAAACTTTTGATGGGGTCGATATAGAGGCCTTTTTGGTTTCGCCCTCTGAAATTGAATCTGCAAAAGCATCAGTTCCATCCGCACTAAAAACAGCGATTGTACAGGCAAAATCAAATATTGAAACATTTCACAAAGCCCAAAAAACCAGCCGCATTGATGTTGAAACACAAGCAGGTGTGCGTTGTTGGCAAGAAAAACGCCCAATTGATGCCGTTGGACTGTATATCCCAGGGGGAAGTGCGCCGTTATTTTCCACAGTATTGATGCTGGCCATACCAGCACAAATTGCTGGATGTTCTTCAATTGTATTATGTACACCACCAAACGCTTCAGGGAAAATCGCCAACGAAATTTTGTACACAGCAGCACTTTGTGGTGTAACTCAAATTTACAAAGTTGGTGGTATTCAAGCCATTGCCGCTATGACTTTTGGTACAGAAACGATACCAAGAGTTTCAAAACTGTTTGGACCGGGAAATCAATATGTAACTGCAGCAAAGCAATTTGCCACCAAATATGGTGTTGCCATTGATATGCCCGCTGGTCCAAGCGAACTGTTAGTGATGGCCGACAAAACAGCAACGCCAGCGTTTGTGGCCTCGGATTTGTTAAGTCAAGCCGAACATGGAGCTGACAGTCAAGTGGTTTTAGTTTCAACCTCAGAACAACTCATAAATGAGGTTTCTAAAGAAGTTACCTTACAAACACAACATTTGAATAGGAAAGCTATCATTGAAAAAGCCCTAATCAACATGAAGTTGATTTATATTTCTGAAGAAGCTCGTGCTGCAGAGTTGATTAATTTTTATGGACCAGAGCACTACATTATCGCTACGGCAAACAATTCTTATTTTGTCGATAATATTCAAAATGCAGGATCTGTATTTATTGGTGATTATACGCCAGAGAGTGCAGGAGATTATGCATCGGGCACCAATCATACACTTCCAACAAATGGGTATGCCAAAGCATATTCAGGAGTGAATTTGGATAGCTTTCTCAAAAGTATCACCTTTCAAGAAATTTCAAAAGAAGGCTTAAAAAATTTAGGCCCAACAATTGAGCTAATGGCAGAAGCTGAAGGTCTTATGGCACACAAAAATGCCGTTTCTATTCGTTTAAAAACATTGAATAATGAATCTTAATGAGTTAATAAGACCTTCTGTGAAGGCCATGAAACCGTACTCATCCGCTCGAGATGAATTTAAAAGTCAAGACGAAACCCTTGTCTTTTTGGATGCCAATGAAAATCCTTTTACCAATGGATTAAACCGTTATCCAGATCCCCAACAACAGCTTTTAAAAAACAAATTAGCAGAATTAAAAGGAGTAGAGCCCAATCAAATTTTGCTCGGAAATGGTAGTGATGAAGTTTTGGATTTGTTGTTTCGTGCTTTTTGCGAACCTAATCAAGATAGTGTTTTGACCCTAACACCCACCTATGGGATGTATGGCGTATTGGCCAATTTAAACGCCGTAGAGCAACAAACTGTAGCGCTAACGGTAGATTTCCAAATTGATGTGGAAGCGGTATTAAATACAATTCAACCCAATACAAAACTTCTTTTTATTTGTTCTCCAAACAATCCATCTGGTAACATCATGAATGCAACAGCAATAAAACAAATTTTAGATAATTTTAATGGTATTGTAGTCATCGATGAAGCGTACATAGATTTTACAGCTGAAAGGAGTTGGATAGAAGACTTGTCGGCATACCCCAATCTTGTGGTGACACAAACCTTGTCTAAAGCATACGGATTGGCTGGAATTCGCTTGGGGATTTGTTATGCTTCATCAGAAATTATAGCTGTTTTGAATAAAATAAAACCCCCATACAATATCAACATTCTAACACAAAAAGCCGCTTTAGAAGTACTTTCTAAGGATTCTGTAACCCAAAAACAAGTACAAATTATTTTATCGGAACGCGATGCATTAATTAAAACCTTTAAAAGCATTTCATGGATTGAAACCCTATTTCCAACAGATGCAAATTTTATTTTAATTCGTGTAGATGATGCTAATTTACGCTATGCACAATTGAAGCAAAAAGGAATTATTGTACGCAACAGAACCAACCAGCCTTTGTGCGAAAATTGCTTACGCATTACCGTAGGAACCCCCGAAGAAAATATAAAACTCATTAACGTATTTAAAACACTATAGCATGAAAAAAGTTTTATTTATAGACCGCGATGGAACACTCATCAGAGAACCAGAAGATCAACAAATTGACAGCTTTGAAAAACTAGAATTTTACCCAGAGGTGTTTACCTATCTAAAAAAAATTGCTCAGGAACTCGATTTTGAATTGGTTATGGTCACTAATCAAGATGGGTTAGGAACTGCTTCTTTTCCTGAAAAAACCTTTTGGCCAGTACACGATTTGATGATAAAATGCTTTGAAAATGAAGGAATTATCTTTTCTAATCAGCACATTGATAGAACTTTTGCTAAGGATAATGCACCGACAAGAAAACCTAATACAGGTTTACTAAAAGCTTATTTTTCAGAAGATTATGATTTAAAAAACTCATTTGTGATTGGCGATCGATTGACCGATATAGAATTGGCCAAAAATTTAGGTGCAAAAGGTATTTACATTAACGATAATACCTTTCTTGGGACTGAAGAAATTAACTCAACTCAAGAGGATTTGGTAACGTATACCGCATTAGAAACAAACAGTTGGTCGGAGATTTATGAATTTTTAAAACTAAAATCTCGAACGGGCAAAATCAGTAGAACTACGAACGAAACAGACATTCAAATTACGTTAAATCTCGATGGAACAGGAAAAAGTAATATCTCTACTGGGCTTGCATTTTTTGACCACATGTTAGATCAAATTGCGCGCCATGGCCAAATGGATTTAGATATTAAAGTTGTTGGGGATTTAGAGGTTGATGAGCACCACACCATTGAAGATACAGCCATTGCTTTGGGCGAACTGTTCAGTAAGACTTTGGGTGATAAATTAGGTATTGAACGCTATG
>CBFHQL010000034.1:0-11228 GCA_965658025.1 Flavobacteriaceae bacterium
AACGGAAAGCAGTTACATTTTCTAATGCTCCAGCCATAGCCGCGTCGCGCATGTACCAGTAGTGTACTGCTGCGATAAATGTAATTAAACCAGAAACTAAAACAGATGATCTCCATTTTTTGTCAAATTGGTTTAATGATAAGAAAAAGAAAGCAGAAGCTGCCATCATAGCCATACATCCTATAAAGAATGTGAAATTCACTGGGTCGTTAACGTTACCAGTAACGTCTGCGACAAGTGGTAAGAATAAATTTGTCATTTTTCTAAAAATTTTGTTAGTTTTGTTTAAACAAATGTATCAATTTTTTAGACAAATCATTGTCAATTCTGCTTTTTTTTGTTTCAAAACTGATTATTTAACAATTATTTATGAAAAAAATTTACAGATTCTCAATCGTTTCAAGCTTCCTTGGATTGTGGATTACCACCTTATTTCCAGAAGATTTTGAGTTGGTTTTGGGATTTTTTCTCATTTTCACTTTTGGTATGATCCATGGATCCAATGATATTTTAATAATTAACACGTTAACAAAAAAATCTAATTTTCATTTTTTTAAAATTCTCCTCACCTATCTTCTTGTTGTATCTGGAGCAGTGCTTATTTTTTATTGGATACCTAGTTTGGCCCTAGTGTTATTTATTTGCTTTAGTGCATATCATTTTGGTGAACAACATTGGCAAGAAAGTTTAACAACAATCAAAAAAGTTCCAAAAAGACTTTATTTCTTTGGTTATGGATTATTTATCTTGTTTATGGTGTTTTATTTTAATGATGAGCAAGTAAAAATGATCGTCAATGAAATTGCGAATATCAAACTCAATCAACTATACGCCAAAGAATTATTATTGATTCTGGGAGGTTCAATACTTATATTCTTGACTATTGCGTTACGTCAGAAAAAAATTGAACGAGCAACAATTGCAAAAGAACTATTTACGCTTTTTGTATTGACAATCATTTTTAAATCTTCTTCATTAATCTGGGGATTCACCATATATTTCATCATATGGCACAGTATTCCTTCGTTATTGGAGCAAATCAGTTTTGCCTATGGAGATTTAAAAGGCCCACACATCTTAAAATATACCAAAGCTGCCCTTCCCTATTGGCTGGTTTCCTTACTTGGTATGGGGCTGCTTTATTTTGCTTTTGAAGATGAAAAGCATTTTCAAAGCTTATTTTTTGCGTTTATTGCCGCTGTGACCTTTCCACATGCAATTGTGATGCTGAAAATGTTTTCCAATAAAAACATTTAAATTGAAATATATTCACAAAAAAAAGCACAATCACTACTGGCGATTGTGCTTTTTAGTTGACAAATTTATGTTTATTTCACTTCTTCGAAATCAACATCTTCAACGTTGTCGCCCTCAGCTTGAGCATCTGAACCTGGTTCTGAGCCAGCCCCACCAGCCGCTTGGGCATCTTGTTGCGCTTTATACATTTCCTCACTGGCAACTTTCCATGCTTCGTTGATTTTTTCTAAAGCAGGGTCGATCACCGCAAGGTCTTTGGTCTCATATGCTTTTTTCAATTCTTCTAAAGCAGTTTCAATTGGTTGTTTTTTATCATCGGATAATTTATCACCAAATTCTTTGAGTTGCTTTTCAGTTTGAAAAATCATCGCATCAGCACTGTTGAGCTTATCCGCAGTTTCTTTTGCTTTTGCATCTGCTTCAGCATTGGCTTCAGCATCTTGCTTCATTTTTTCGATTTCTTCTTCTGTCAATCCAGATGAAGCTTCAATACGAATATCTTGAGATTTATTTGTTGCTTTGTCTGTTGCAGAAACTTTAATGATTCCATTGGCATCAATATCAAAAGTCACTTCAATTTGAGGAACTCCACGTTGTGCTGGTGGAATACCGTCCAAATGGAAACGCCCAATAGTTTTGTTGTCTCCAGCCATAGCACGTTCTCCTTGTAGTACATGAATTTCTACAGAGGGTTGATTGTCCGCAGCAGTAGAAAACACCTGTGATTTCTTGGTAGGAATGGTTGTGTTGGCTTCAATTAATTTAGTCATCACATTACCCATGGTTTCAATACCAAGAGAAAGTGGAGTTACATCCAAAAGCAGTACATCTTTGACATCACCAGTAAGTACACCACCTTGAATGGCAGCACCAACGGCCACAACCTCATCAGGGTTAACACCTTTATTTGGCTTTTTGCCAAAAAATTGTTCAACAGCATCCTGAACAGCAGGAATACGTGTAGATCCACCAACCAAAATAATTTCGTCAATATCACTTTTCGACAACCCAGCAGCTTTTAGGGCTGTTTCACATGGTTTGATTGTACGCTTTACGAGGTCGTCAATCAATTGTTCAAACTTCGCACGAGATAATGTACGTACCAAGTGTTTTGGACCACTAGCTGTAGCAGTTACATATGGTAAATTGATTTCTGTCTGTGCAGAAGACGATAATTCTATTTTGGCTTTTTCAGCAGCTTCTTTCAAACGCTGAAGTGCCATAGGGTCTTTTCTAAGGTCTATACTTTCATCTTTGTTAAACTCTTCTGCCAACCAGTTGATGATTTTTTCATCAACATCATCACCTCCAAGGTGGGTATCTCCATCTGTAGCAAGTACTTCAAAAACACCGTCACCAAGTTCCAGAATAGAAACATCGTGAGTACCACCACCAAAATCAAAAACAACTATGGTTTGGTCTTTTCCTTTTTTATCTAATCCATAGGCCAATGCCGCAGCTGTGGGTTCATTGATGATTCTACGGACTTTTAATCCTGCAATTTCTCCAGCTTCTTTTGTGGCTTGACGCTGTGCATCATTAAAGTATGCTGGAACAGTTACAACTGCTTCGCTAACTTCTTGATCTAAAAACTCTTCAGCAGTTTTTTTCATTTTTTGAAGTACCATGGCCGAAAGTTCCTGTGGCGTATACAAACGTCCATCGATATCGACACGAGGCGTGTCATTATCCCCTTTTACAACTTTGTATGGAACACGTCCTACTTCTTGTTTAGATTCAGAAAACTTATTCCCCATGAATCGCTTAATGGAGTAGACTGTTTTTTCTGGATTTGTTACCGCTTGACGCTTAGCAGGATCCCCAACTTTGATTTCACCACCTTCTACAAAAGCAATCACAGAAGGAGTTGTACGGCGACCTTCAGCATTTGTGATGACTACAGGCTCATTACCTTCCATTACTGAAACACATGAGTTGGTTGTTCCTAAATCGATTCCAATTATTTTACTCATAATTTATAGTGTTATTTTAATTGTTTTATATTTTATACATCAATTATCTGTCAATCATTATGCCATGACACAAAATATGACAAGGTGTCATAATATTACATTTCTTTTTCACTATTTTTACCAAAAATATTAGGACTATATGGCAAACAAAAAAGAATATAAACGCGTAACCGTCAAGTCTTTAGTGGAGATGAAAGCTGCGAAAGAAAAAATTTCAATGCTTACCGCGTACGATTACACTACAGCCAAAATTGTGGACGGTGCAGGTGTTGATGTAATCCTTGTGGGTGACTCGGCGAGTAATGTCATGGCCGGACACGAAACAACCTTGCCCATTACTTTAGATCAAATGATTTATCATGCATCTTCTGTAGTTCGCGCCATCGATCGTGCACTCGTGGTGGTCGATTTGCCTTTTGGAACCTACCAAAGTGATTCAAAAAAAGCATTGCGTTCTGCAATTCGCATCATGAAAGAAAGTGGTGGACATGCTGTAAAATTAGAAGGTGGCAAGGAAATTAAAGACTCCATAAAAAAGATACTTAATGCTGGAATTCCTGTCATGGGACACCTTGGGCTTACTCCGCAATCTATTTATAAATTTGGTACTTACACTGTTCGTGCCAAAGAACAACAAGAAGCCATGCAACTTATTGAAGATGCAAAAATGTTGGAACGTGTGGGGTGTTTTGCACTTGTTCTTGAGAAAATCCCTGCTAAACTAGCCAAAAAAGTTGCCGAAAGTATCAGCATACCTGTTATTGGAATCGGTGCTGGTGCAGACGTCGATGGACAGGTTTTAGTACTTCATGATATGATTGGAATGACACATGAATTTAATCCACGATTCCTAAGGCGATACATGAATTTGTTTGAATCCATGACAAATGCCATAAGTCAATACGTCAATGATGTAAAGTCATCTGATTTTCCAAACGCTGACGAGCAATACTAATCATGTCCAGAGTTGTCACAAATGCGTCTAATGTACTGGTGTTATATGAGGACAATCACCTCATAGCAATCAACAAACGTGTTGGTGACATCGTACAAGGCGATAAAACCAATGACCCTCCGCTTTCAGAAATTGTTAAGGAATACCTCAAACAAAAATATAACAAACCTGGTGCAGTGTTTTTAGGAGTTGTTCATCGTTTGGATCGACCAACTTCAGGATTGGTGATTTTTGCGAAAACATCCAAAGCATTGAAACGCATGAATCAATTGTTTTTCGATAAAAAAATTGACAAAACCTATTGGGCGCTGGTAAAAAATACTCCACAACAACAAAAAGACACCTTGACCCATTGGTTGAAAAAAAATCCAAAAACAAACACTACTAAAGTTTATCCCAAAGAAGTTAAAGACAGTAAAAAAGCTATTTTACACTACAAAATACTATTGAAATTACAGCGCTATTCGCTGTTAGAAATAAAGTTAGAAACAGGTCGATCCCATCAAATTAGAAGCCAGATGGCGTATATTGGTAGTCCTATCAAAGGCGATTTGAAATATGGGGCCAAGCGCAGTAACACAGATGGCGGAATTCATTTGCATGCAAAAAAAGTACAATTTATTCATCCTGTTTCAAAAGATTCCATTAGCATCAATGCTTCGCTACCAGATGAAGTATTGTGGAATGAATGCCTAAAAATGATTTAATTATGACAGAACTAAAACAACTCATAGAGCAACAAAAAGTATTTTTTAATACTGGAAAAACAAGAGATTTGTCGTTTGTAAAATCAATCTTGATTCAGCTTAAAAAAAGCATTTTAAAGAATGAAGAAGCTATATTTGAAGCGCTGCACAAGGACTTTAAAAAATCTAAATTTGAAAGCTATTTCAGTGAAATCGGAATTTTGATCTCGGAGATTGACATGACGCTCAAAAATTTGAACGCATGGACAAAACCCAAAAAAGTACGCGCCGCTGCGCTTAACTTCCCTTCCAGAGACTATATCTACAGCGAACCTTATGGGCAAGTTTTAATCATTGCCCCATGGAATTATCCTTTTCAATTGGCTATTGCTCCCGCAATTTCGGCCATAGCAGCTGGAAATACGGTCGTTTTAAAACCCAGTGAACTAACAAGTCATACCGCTCAAATCATTGAAGACATCTTATCAGAAATATTTGACAAAGCGCACCTTTGTGTGGTTCAAGGTGGAATTCCAGAAACAACAGCGCTGCTCAACGAACGATGGGACTATATATTCTTTACGGGAAGTGTTCCTGTAGGGAAAATTGTAGCCAAGGCCGCTGCACAGTATATGACCCCTGTTACTCTCGAACTGGGAGGCAAAAATCCTTGTATCATTGATGATAGTGTTGACCTAAAATTAATAGCTAGACGCTTGGTTTGGGGCAAATTCGTGAATGCGGGGCAAACATGTATTGCTCCAGATTACCTCATCGTAGAACACAGCATCAAAGCTAAGCTAATTGACCATTTAAAAACCGAAATTGTCAAGGCCTACGGTGAAGACCCTAAGACGTCAACAGATTATCCACGTATCGTCAATACGCGAAATTTGGAACGCCTTTCCGAAATGCTTCAAGGCGTAAATGTGGTGCATGGAGGTCAAATTGATGCTGAAGACAATTATTTAGCCCCGACCTTAATAGATAACCCTGATTTGAACAGCAAACTTATGAAGGGTGAAATTTTTGGGCCCATTTTACCCATTTTGAGTTATGCAACAAAAGAAGATATTGAGTCTATTGTAAATCGCTACGAAAAGCCATTGGGTTTTTATGTGTTTTCAAATAGAATAAAATTCTACAAAGCACTCATAAAAAAATACAGTTTTGGTGGTGGCGCGGTAAATGATACCATGATCCATTTTGGAAACCCAAGATTGCCTTTTGGTGGGGTTGGCGAAAGCGGTATTGGCGCATACCACGGACGACTCGGATTTGATACATTTTCACACAAAAAAGGCATTACTATTAAAGCCAATTGGTTGGATATTCCTTTGCGTTATGCACCCTATACAAATAAGCTAAAAAAGATTAAAAAGGCCTTTAAATGGTTGGGCTAAATCTATAAAAAAGAACTATAAGCTTTTCTTATAGTGATCAATTAAAATATTGATTTTCAATAGTTTATAATATTTATATAAAGTTTTAATTTAATTTAAACCAACCATCCCTCTCGATCCAAGCTTCGGTACTGAATCGCTTCACTAATATGCCTGCTTTCTATAGATTTTGAAGTTTCTAAGTCAGCAATAGTACGTGCCACTTTGAGGATGCGGTCATAGGCACGAGCGGACAAATTTAAACGTTCCATAGCGTTTTTTAAAAGCGCTTTTGATTGCGCGTCTAAAACACAAAATTTTCGAATGTGTTTGGTTTGCATTTGCGCGTTATAATGGACATTTTTTAGTGCATCAAAACGCTTTGTTTGTACTTCACGTGCTTTAGTAACGCGTGCTCTGATGACAATTGAGGGTTCACCGCGACGTTCTTCTGTCAATTTTTCAAAGGGCACAGGCGTTACCTCGACATGTATATCAATACGATCCAACAATGGGCCTGAAATTTTACCCATATACCGTTGCATTTCGGCTGGTGACGAGGTTACAGGTGATGAGGGGTCATTAAAAAACCCACTTGGGCTTGGATTCATACTGGCGACCAACATAAAACTACTTGGGTATGTTACTGTAAATTTTGCTCTCGAGATGGTAACTTCCAAATCTTCCAACGGTTGCCGCATGACCTCCAAAACGGAGCGCTTAAATTCTGGCAATTCATCTAAAAACAACACCCCATTGTGCGCCATAGAGATTTCACCGGGCTGAGGATACTGCCCTCCGCCTACAAGCGCAACATCAGAAATGGTGTGGTGAGGCGAACGAAATGGACGTTGGGTCATCAACCCAGAAGGAGCACGCAAACGCCCCACCACGGAATGAATTTTTGTGGTCTCCAAAGCTTCATGTAAGGTCATCGGTGGTAAAATGGACGGTAGTCGTTTGGCTAACATGGTTTTTCCACTGCCGGGCGGTCCAATGAGGATGATATTATGCCCTCCAGCGGCGGCGATTTCCATACAACGCTTGATGCTTTCTTGTCCTTTGACATCAGCAAAATCGAATTCTGGTTGGTCCAATGCTTTGGCAAATTCTTTTTGAATATCAAATGTAGTAACTTCTATTTCCAGATTTTCATCAAAATGCTTAATGACATCTGTAATATGATTTGCGCCATAAACTTTAAGTCCTTTTACAATTGCTGCTTCTTTGGCGTTTTGTTTTGGAAGTATAAATCCTTTGAATCCTTCTTCTTTGGCTTTAATAGCGATGGGAAGTGCGCCTTTTATGGGATTTAAACTACCATCAAGAGACAATTCCCCCATGATGATGTAGCGCTCCAAATCTGGTGCTTTGATTTGATTAGAGGCCGCCAAAATTCCCACAGCTAAGGTTAAATCATAGGCAGAGCCCTCTTTGCGCATGTCTGCGGGCGACATGTTGATGATGATTTTTTTGCCAGGAATTCGAAAGCCATTGTTTTCCAGTGCTGCTGCAATTCGAAAATTACTCTCTTTAATGGCATTATCAGGGAGTCCTACAAGGTGGTATCCAATTCCATTATCGACATTGACTTCTACTGTGATGGTGTGGGCCTCTACACCAAAAACAGCACTTCCATAAACTTTGTTTAGCATAAGATAGATTTGAGATTTTAAAATTAGAAAAAATATCAAAACTATTGTCATTCATTATAAATGTTAATGTTTGTTTAATTATTAAAATAAAAACTTGAACAAGTCATATTTTTGTAAAAATCAATTTCCCTATGGCAAAAAATACAAAACTTACCAAAGACAAACTTATTGCGTTGTACATGAACAGCGTACTTGAGCACAACGGAACACCAAAAAGCGTATACACATTCGCCAAAATGAATAAGTTCGAGGAATCAGAATTCTATACTTTTTTTGGTTCATTTGAAGCGTTAGAATCTTCAATTTTTGAAACTTTTTTCGACAACACCATCAAAACCCTCGAAAAAAGTAAAGACTACAAGAGCTACGACGACCAAAATCGATTGTTGAGTTTTTATTTTACATTTTTTGGGAATCTAACCGCCAACCGTAGCTATGTTGCCCAAGCACTACACAGCACAAAAGGGGGGTTGAATCATCTGAAAAAACTAAAACCCTTACGCAAAAAGTTTTTAGAATTTATTGATGAACTTGACTTGACTGGGGTTGATCTAAAAAACAAACGCATTGATGACATCAAAGATAGTGTCGTAAACGAATCCTATTGGGTACAGATGCTCGTGACCTTAAAATTTTGGTTAGACGACGACTCGGCAGATTTTGAAAAAACAGATCTTTTTATCGAAAAATCTATAGCTGCAAGCTTCGAATTGGCGCATACAAAACCTCTTAAAAGCGTGGTTGACTTTGGTAAATTTTTGTTTAAAGAAAAAATGGGTGCACATTAATGAAATCTATCGACCGTATCCCAACATCAAAATTACAGCGTGCTTCCAAAATCGTATCTACTGGAGCAAAAGTTGGTGTAAATTACCTTAAATACTATGGCGAAAAACTCAGTAAATCTGAAGAAGTCGCCAAAGAAAATTTAAACAAAAACAATGCTGAAGACATCTACGGAGGATTAAAGCAGCTCAAAGGGAGTGCATTAAAAGTAGCGCAAATGCTAAGCATGGAAAAAAACATTCTTCCACGAGCTTACGTTGAAAAATTTTCGCTTGCACAGTTCTCGGTTCCTCCTCTATCCTCGCCTCTAGTCGTAAAAACGTTCAAAAAATATTTTGGGCAATCACCTGAGGTTATTTTTGATGAGTTTGATGCCAATTCGGTCAATGCTGCAAGCATAGGACAAGTACATAAAGCCAAAAAATACGGAAAAGAACTTGCCGTGAAAATCCAATATCCTGGTGTTGCGGATAGTATTAAATCCGATTTGGCTTTGGTGAAACCTATTGCGCTAAAAATGTTTAACATTAAAGCAAAAGACTCAGACAAATACTTTAGGGAAGTTGAAGATAAACTCACAGAAGAAACAGATTATTGTCTAGAAATTGAACAAAGCAAAGAGATTGCCAAAGCTTGTGCCCACATTCCTAATCTCCTTTTTCCTTCGTACTACAATGAATTGTCCTCCAATAGAATTCTGACCATGGATTTTATGAAGGGAGAACACCTTTCTGAATTTGTAAAGCACAACACCGATAAAGAAAAATCTAACCGCTTAGGCCAAGCATTGTGGGATTTTTATATGTATCAAATTCATCATTTAAAAAAAGTACATGCAGATCCACATCCAGGAAATTTTCTTATCAACGATGACGCTCAACTTATTGCGCTAGACTTTGGATGCATGAAGGTTATTCCAGAGGCATTTTACACCCCCTACTTCGAACTGGCCAATAAGTCTGTAATCGATAATCCAAAAGTGTTTTCAGAAAAATTGTATGAATTAGAAATTCTTAACACAAATGATTCTGCAGAAGAAATCACTTTTTTTACAGCCATGTTTCATGAATTACTCAGTGTATTTACGCTCCCTTTTCAAAAAGAGGTTTTTGACTTTTCAGACCCAGAATTTTTTGGAAAAATTGGCGATTTAGCCGAACGGTATAGCCAAAATACTGAGCTGCGAAAATTCAACAGTAACAGAGGATCAAAACATTTCATATACATCAACCGAACCTTTTTTGGGCTATATAACCTCATGTTTGATTTAAAGGCAAATGAGGTTAAAATTAATCAATTCCAACATTACTAATGATACATTTAAGACGCCAAGATTTTGAAGAATTAGATCATATTTTTAGAATTAATCTAATCAACAGTTGTTCTGGATTTAAGTCGGCTAACCTTATTGGAACAAAGTCAAATTCTGGCATTCCAAACGTTGCTGTCTTTAGTTCTGTCACTCATTTGGGTTCTAACCCTCCACTACTGGGAGTCATTTTTAGACCAGTTACAGATGTTCCAAGAAACACCTATGAAAACATCAAAGAAACTGGGCAATTTACCATTAACCATATCGATGCATCTATAATTGAAGATGCGCATCATACTTCGGCAAAATACAATAAAGAAATATCTGAATTCGACATAACTGCCCTTGAGGAAGAATACAAAAATGGATGGCATACTCCTTTTGTGAAAAACGCACCGATACAAATGGCACTTACGTATTGCGAAGAATACGAAATCAAAGCAAATAATACGATTCAACTGATTGGTGAAATCAAGGATTTGTTTGTTCGTCCAGATTTATTAGAAGATGATGGATTCATCAATTTATCGAAAGCCAATATTGTAGCCATCAATGGATTAGATGGATATACTGTACCAGAACTTAAAGAACGTATTCCATACCAACGTCCAAAGAGTACGTTAAGTATTAAAAAATAACCTTTGAAAAAATCAGAGCTCCCGTCAAAAATTTGTGTGGTGTGTAAGCGTCCTTTTTCTTGGCGAAAAAAATGGGCACGGGACTGGGAATTTGTAAAATATTGTAGTAAAAAATGCAGCAGCAACAGAACACATCAATAGTTTGGTTTAGAAACGATTTGAGAGCTCAAGATAATAATGTGCTCAAGTCTGCTTTGGCATCTTCGGATCGTGTGATTGGCGTCTATTTTTTAGACCCAAAATCATTTGATACCACGAAGTATGGTTTTAAAAAAATGGAGCGCTACAGAGCAAAATTTTTATTAGAAACACTACACTGTTTACAAAACGAGCTTCTTAAATTGAATATAAGTTTTCTGGTTTTTAATGCCTCTGCAGAAAGCAAAATGAAAAATCTGATTGAGTCCTACAAAGTTCAATCCATTTTCTTGCAAAAAGAGTGGACACAAGAAGAGCAGTTTGATTTGGAACAGGTAAAAAAAGAATTGCCAAAAGAGGTGAAAGTTCAGGAATTGTACGATCAATTTTTATTTCATCCATGTGATGTTCCTTTTGATTGTTCTGAAACACCAAAAGTATTTACC
>CBFHQL010000035.1:0-2658 GCA_965658025.1 Flavobacteriaceae bacterium
ATATTTAGAACATTAACAGTAGCGATGATATTATTTTTGGGCACAGCATCTGCGCAACAAGAAACCAACTATTCGCTATACCGATACACCATGAATGCTGTTAATCCTGCCTATGCAGGAGCGAATTCAGAGCGTACCGAATTTACCTCTCACGTCAAAAGTCTTTGGCGTGGGATTGAGGGCGCGCCTAAAGTGCATACTTTTAATATTACAGCCCCTTTAAATGACCGTTTAGGTATGGGGCTGTCTATTATCAACGATAAAGTGTTTATTGAAAACGAATTGGACGTCTTTATCGATTTGTCTTATCGACTTCAATTGAATGAGAAAACCGATCTTTTTCTAGGGGTAAAAGCTGGGGGGAGTTCCTATAGGTTGAATAAATATGATTTAAAAGGATTTAACATAGCAACAGATCCAGCTTTAGAAAACATCGACTCTCAGTTTAGACCCAATTTTGGTGTTGGTGCTTATGTGAAAAAAGATGATTTTTTCTTTTCATTTTCTATTCCAAAGTTGTTTAATTCAAGAGCACTCATTAAGGACGAAAGCGATACAGTGGTCTATTCCAAAGGTGAGATGACTACCTACATTAGTAGTGGTTACAACTTTGATTTTAGAGGAATAGAGTTTAAGCCCTCATTTATGGCTATGTATACTGATGGAGCACCGTTGTCTGTAGATTTTACGGCCGCTGCTCGAGTAATCGATGAGCTGGAAGTAGGATTTTCGTATAGAACGGATAAAGCATTTTCAGGATTGTTTTTACTGGATTTATACGACTGGATGAGTATAGGATATGCTTACGAAACTTCCACACGAAGCGATATCATCAAAGTCAGCAGTGGAAGTCATGAATTGATGCTGCGCGTTCAACTCTAAAATATGTAGAAAAACGATAAGCATTAAAACAAGAGGCGCCATTGGGCGCCTCTTTTTGTTTCAAACTATTTTTTAAAGGATAATATATAATCTACCAAAGCTTTAAGTTGTTTTGGCGGGTGGCCGTGGTCAAAAGAACTGGATGTGGTTGTTCCCCCTTTTTTTTCAATCATTAAAGAAGCATGTGGCGCACCATCATACAATCGTTTGGCGGTCGGGGCTTTTAGTTTTGGAAGTGCTTCAACATCTATAGCTGATAAAAGCCGCATAAATTCTTCCCATTCTTTTTTAGAAATTTTATGCGTTTTCGCATTTTTATAGTCTCGATTATCGTGAAAGATGATATGCTTTTCAGAGACCAGAATTTCTTGAAAGAACCCTCTTGAAAAGGCCTGATATTTAATGGAAACGTGCTCTGTTTGATGTTCTGCCAAGTGCATTTTTTGATTGGTACAGCTGTTTAAAATAATAGTAGAAACAAGGAGTAATTTGGAAAGCATAATATTATGTTTTGAATTATCTATCTAATTTGTAGCAATTTATATGCCATTTTAAGAGAGCTTCAACAACTCTTCTAAGAAAGTTCTGGAATTGGAAAGTCGAGGTATTTTGTGTTGCCCGCCCAATTTATTTTTAGCTTTTAGCCAGTTGTGAAAAAGCCCACTTCTAGCAACATTGATTTTTGGTAAATTCAGCGTCATGTTGTTGTAGCGTTTGGCTTCATAGTCGGAGTTGAGGGACTTTAAAGCATTATCCAAAAGTTCTGTAAAATAATTCAAATCCTTTGGTGGTGTTTTAAATTCAATAAGCCATTCATGAGCTCCTTTGTTTTTGCCCTTCATAAAAATGGGTGCCACGGTGTAATCACTAATTTCACAACCAATTTTTTGTGACACACTTTTTAGGGCTTGATCGGTGTTTTCAATAATCAATTCTTCGCCAAACACATTGATAAAATGTTTTGTACGTCCTGTAACCTTGATGCGGTAGGGGTCAATACAGGTAAAGCGAACAGTATCTCCAATCTGATAACGCCAAAGCCCCGCATTTGTAGTAATGATCATGGCGTAATTTTTCCCTTTTTCAACCTCAAATAATGGAATTACTTTTTCATTTGTTGTGCCGTATGTTTCCATCGGGATAAACTCATAAAAAATACCATAATCTAACATTAATAATAATTCGTCAGAGTGGTTTTGATCTTGAATAGCAAAAAAACCCTCAGAGGCATTATAGGTTTCGTAATATTTAAAGGAAGGTGAAGGGATAAGTTTTTTGTACTGTTCCGCATAAGGCATAAAGCTAACACCACCATGAAAATAAACTTCCAAGTTGGGCCATAGTTCCAATAAATTGGTGTGTCCTGTTGTTTCAAGAACATTATTCAGCAACACCAGCATCCAAGACGGTACCCCAGCCAAACTGGTCACATTTTCTTTGATTGATTCATCTACAATAGCTTGCATTTTCGTCTCCCAATCACTCATAAGCGAAACCTTGTTGCTGGGCGTACTGCTGAATTCGGCCCAAAAAGGCATATTATCAATCAATATGGCTGATAAATCCCCGAAAATAGTGCCATTTTCTTCGTACAATTCTTTACTTCCGCCAAGGCGTAAATTTTTGCCATTAAACAATTCAGAATCTGGATTATTGTTTAAATACATACACAATAAATCTTTCCCAGCGGCATAGTGACAATCTTCCAAAGACGCATTACTGACAGGGATAAATTTACTTTTTGCATTGGTCGTACCACTCGATTTTGCAAACCAC
>CBFHQL010000035.1:2756-6126 GCA_965658025.1 Flavobacteriaceae bacterium
ACAATCTTCCAAAGACGCATTACTGACAGGGATAAATTTACTTTTTGCATTGGTCGTACCACTCGATTTTGCAAACCATTTTATGGGTTTTGCCCAAAAAATATTTTGTTCTCCTTTTCGCGAACGTTCAATCAAATCATGGTAAGTTTCGTAGGTCGTAACAGGAACTCGTTTGGCAAATTCTCGATAGGAATTGATGGATTTAAAATCATACTTTTGGCCAATCTCCGTATTTTTAGATAATTCCAAAAGGTTTGTAAGAAGCTCATTTTGAACTTCATAGGGGTATTTTAGAAACAAATCAATTTGATGAAATCGTTTCTTTAAAAACCAGGAAGCAACCGAATTGACTAAAGGAATTGCCATAAAATTAGCTATATTTACAAGGTTAAATGTAACAAAAATTCTCTATGCTTTACCAAGGTGTCCTCACAAAAATGCAAACCGAGCTTTCCACGCCTATAAATTATTTTTTAACGCTTGGTGATGCGCTTGTTCAGCCCAATCAATTGATAAAGAAAAAGCTAAAATTAAAATTTATTGGTTATCGGTGTTTAAGTTGTGGTAGTGCAGAGGTCACATTTAGGCAAGGGTTTTGTAAATCTTGTTTTTTTGAACTCCCACAAACCGCCGATTGGATTATGCATCCCGAAAAAAGTCAAGCGCATTTAGGAATTGAAGAACGCGATTTAGAATTTGAAAAAAAGGTACAGCTTCAACCTCACATAGTATATTTGGCCAACTCAAGCAATGTAAAAGTGGGGGTGACCCGCAAAACACAAGTGCCCACACGATGGATTGATCAAGGCGCTGAAATGGCTTTAGAAATTTTGGAAGTTCCTAATCGCTATCTAGCAGGAATTGCTGAGGTTGCCTTAAAAAAATACATCAGTGACAAAACTAATTGGCGCGAAATGCTCAAAGGGAAATCGCCTGATGAAGATTTGATGGCTTGGCGTCATCAACTAGAACCTTATTTGCCAGAACAAGTTAAACCTTATTTTTTGGCGAACAACCAACCGTTGAATTTGTTGTTTCCCGTTGAACAATATCCAGAAAAACCAAAAAGTTTGAACCTCACCAAAACTCCTGAATACGAAGGTGTTCTTGTGGGTATTAAAGGACAATATCTCATTTTTGAAGACGAAACGGTATTCAATATTCGCAGCAATGAAGGCCTTATAATTGGCTTGGATGTACATCACTAATCCAATTCAATTTCTTGATTTACATCTAATTTAAAGCGCTTTCTAAACCAATAAACACTTAGATACAAAAATGGAGTGTCGAGCGCAGCAATTAGGACTTTAAATAAAAAGCCTGCGAGGAGCAATCCACCAAACAAACTCCAATCGATTTCTCCGAATGAACACAGCAGCAACAATACGGTTGCCGTATCGATAAATTGTGACAAAAACGTCGAACAATTGTTACGTAGCCAAAGGTGTTTTCCTTTCGTTAAGCGTTTCCAAAAGTGATAAATTTGAATATCCACAAATTGTGCAAACAAATAGGCCAACATACTGGCCAAAACGGCAATTGCAGTGCTACCGAAAACTGTTGAAAATAATTCATCAGAAACCGGCGACCAGTCGGTAGCTGGTGCTGCATTGGCAATATAAATAATGCCCATAGCAAAAAATGAGGCAAAAATTCCACCTACAACCACTTCATTGGCCTTTTTCTTCCCATAAATTTCACTAATCAAATCGGTAATCAAAAAAGTAACCGGGTAGGGGAGGATGCCTACAGAAATCTCAAATAATTTTACCCCAAAAATAGAAACATCAAAAGGATAATAATAAAAGAATTTTTTAAAAATTAGATTGGATACGACCAAAGACGTGATGAATAAAATTCCTAAAATTAGATACAGGCGTCGTGCTAAAGCTTTGTCTTTCAATGGCATTGGTTGTCGATAAATACTTTAGTAAAGATATAATATTAATTTTTCATGTGTTTATATTTATTGTTTTTCAATGGTCACATGTAACCTTTGATGTTTAAAATAATCATTCCGCTGTGTGTTAATAATTATTTTTAACATGTCGGTTTCTTTTACTTAAATTGCTTTTTCTTATGAGTGTACAAAAGCGCGTATTTATTGGACTTGGCAGCAATGTTGGAGATCGACTTTCTAACCTTCAATCGGCAGTAGACGCTATACATTATGAAGTGGGCAGTATTTTGAAATTATCAAGTTGTTATGAGACTCCGGCCATGGGTTTTGAGGGTGATCCTTTCTTGAACACCTGTATTGAGGTGCGTACCTCTTTGTCAGCGGAATTAGTGCTTTCAAAATTGCTTCAAATTGAAGAACGTTTGGGTAGAAAGCGTCATGACGATGGGAAGTATCATGCTCGAACAATTGATTTGGATATTTTATTTTTTGAAGATGAAATTATTGAAAATGAGCTTCTTAGTGTGCCACATCCACGATTAGAACAACGCCTTTTTGTGTTACACCCCATGGTTGAAATTTCCCCTGACTTTGTGCATCCAAAATTGAAGAAAACGATAATAAAATTAGTGGAAGATTGTACGGATGACAGTCCGATTTCAAAACACCAAGGTACGCTCAAGAATCCCCTACAAACGTTTGATTTTTCGACCTATAATTTTATTGCCATAGAAGGAAATATTGGTGCTGGAAAAACAAGTTTGACCCATATGATGGCGGAAGACTTTAACGCAAAGTCCATATTTGAACGCTTTGCCGATAATCCATTTTTACCCAAATTTTATGAAGATGCCGAGCGTTATGCATTTACTTTAGAAATGTCTTTTTTGGCCGATCGTTACCAGCAAATTTCAGACGATTTGGCTCAACTGGATTTATTTAAAGATTTTATCATTGCCGATTATGATGTGTTTAAATCATTGATTTTTTCAAAAATAACTTTGCCTGAGGATGAATTTTTACTCTACAGAAAATTATTTTATCAGGTCTACAAAGATTTTAAACGTCCTGACTTATATGTTTATTTGCACCAAAATACAGAGAAACTACAGCAAAATATCAAAAAGCGTGGGCGTATATACGAAAAGAATTTAACGTCGGAATATTTAGATAAAATCCATATGGGTTATTTGGAGTTTATAAAAAATAGTCCACAGTCTAAGGTCAAAATTATCGATATTTCAGCACGTGATTTTGTGGAAAACCGTCATGATTATTTGTGGTTACTTGAACAAATTCAAGATTGATTCATCCTAGAAAACAAATCCCAAAGCACCACGCCACAACTCACAGCAATATTTAACGAATGTTTGGTGCCAAATTGCGGTATTTCAATCACACCATCACACTGATTTACTACGTCTTGTGACACACCCTTTACTTCGTGACCAAAAACTACGGCATAAGTTG
>CBFHQL010000035.1:6224-10157 GCA_965658025.1 Flavobacteriaceae bacterium
AACACTTAATCGATTCAATTCGCTATTTTTCAATTTTCGCATGGGCGGAATTCTCTGTTTTTAGGTTTTAAAACACACTAAATTTAATTACATTAGCATCTTTATGCACGTACAAAAATACGCTTTTAAAATATAGATTCATTGGCCAAAAAAGTAAAAAAGGAAACTCCACTTATGAAACAGTACAATGCCATTAAGGCAAAGTACCCCGATGCGCTATTGTTGTTTCGTGTGGGCGATTTTTATGAAACTTTTGGGAGTGATGCCGTCAAAGCGGCCAAAATATTGGATATTATTTTGACCAAACGCGGCGCTGGGAGTCAAAGTGAAACAGAACTTGCAGGATTTCCACACCATTCTTTGAATACGTATTTACCGAAACTAGTCAAAGCTGGAGAGCGTGTTGCTATTTGTGATCAGTTGGAAGATCCAAAAAAGACTAAAAAAATTGTCAAGCGGGGTGTCACAGAACTCATCACACCAGGGGTATCGCTAAATGATGAGGTTTTAAGCTCAAAAACCAATAATTTTTTAGCTGCTGTTTACTTTGGTAAGTCTATTGGGATCTCATTTTTGGATGTCTCTACAGGCGAGTTTTTGACCGCTCAGGGCAGTGAGACGTATATTGCTAAATTACTTCAGAATTTTAACCCCAGTGAAGTCCTCATTGAAAAGCAAAAAAGAACGCAATTTTCAAAAACTTTTGGGGATGATTTTAATGTTTTTTATTTAGAAGACTGGGTGTTTCAAGACGATTATGCCAACGAATCCTTGTGTAAACATTTTCAAACCAAAACGCTTAAAGGATATGGAGTTGATGAGCTACCCAATGGAATAATTTCATCTGGAGCTATACTACATTACTTAGGCGAAACACAACACCACAAACTACAACATATTACGTCTATAGAGCGTATTTTAGAAGACGATTTTGTTTGGATGGATAAATTTACCATTCGCAATTTGGAATTGTATCATTCTACCAATCAAAATGCGGTAACGCTGATTCAAATTATCGATAAGACTTTGTCGCCTATGGGTGGTCGAATGCTTAAGCGTTGGTTAGCACTTCCGCTAAAATCCGTTGAAAAAATCAAAGCACGGCATGAAGTGGTTGATTATTTTTATAAGAGTGAATCTGTGCTTTCTCAATTGCAGGCCAAGATCAAAGGGATTGGCGATTTGGAACGTTTGATTTCTAAGGTTGCCACGGGCAAAGTTAACCCCCGTGAGGTGGTGCAGCTTAAGAATTCTTTAGAACAAATTTTACCTATAAAAACACTTGCTTTGGAGAGTGGTCATTCAACCTTGATTGCTTTAGGTAAGCAGATTCAGGATTGTGAGGAGTTAAGAGAAAAAATTTCAAGCACTCTAAGCGAAGAAGCACCAGTAAATATTCTAAAAGGAAACACTATTGTATCCTCTGCATCAGAAGAATTAGCGGCCTTACGAGAAATTGCATTTTCTGGGAAAGATTATTTGGATCAAATGTTGGCACGTGAGAGTGAAGCGACTGGAATTCCTTCGCTTAAAATTGCTTCAAATAACGTTTTTGGATACTATATTGAAGTGCGCAATACGCATAAAGACAAGGTACCTGAACACTGGATTCGCAAACAAACTTTGGTCAATGCAGAGCGTTATATTACTGAGGAACTTAAAGAATATGAACAAAAAATATTAGGTGCTCAGGATCAAATTTTGGCCATTGAGCAACGCATATTTTCAGAGCTAATCCGTTGGATGCATGGGCATATCAAAGCGGTTCAACAAAATGCACATTTGGTGGCTCAATTGGATTGTTTGAGTGCTTTTGCACATTTGGCTAAGCAACACCACTATACTTCTCCAATATTAGATAATACTTTTGATTTAGATATTAAAAAAGGACGTCATCCTGTGATTGAACAACAACTGCCTTTGGGTGAAACTTATGTCGCCAATGACGTTTTTTTAGATCGAGAAACCCAGCAAATTATCATGATTACAGGGCCTAATATGTCGGGTAAATCTGCAATTTTGCGTCAAACCGCTTTGATTGTTTTGTTGGCGCAAATAGGGAGTTTTGTTCCCGCCGAATATGCAAGAATTGGTGTGGTGGACAAACTTTTCACCCGAGTAGGTGCAAGTGATAATATTTCTATGGGGGAGTCTACTTTTATGGTTGAAATGAATGAAACGGCCTCAATTTTGAATAATATTTCAGAGCGAAGTTTAGTGTTGTTAGATGAAATTGGACGAGGGACAAGCACCTATGATGGGATTTCTATTGCATGGGCGATTAGCGAGTATTTGCATGAACATCCATCGCGAGCCAAGACGCTTTTTGCAACGCACTACCACGAGTTGAATGAAATGACAGAATCGTTTTCACGCATCAAAAATTATAATGTTGCGGTTAAAGAATTGAAAGATAATGTGTTGTTTTTAAGGACCTTAGTTGCTGGTGGTAGTCAACACAGTTTTGGAATTCATGTCGCAAAAATGGCAGGAATGCCTCAGACGGTGTTGCAGCGTTCAAAGAAAATATTAAAACAACTCGAAAAATCACATTCTGGAGACGAACTAACCGCTAAAGTCAAAGATTTGAGTTCTGACATGCAATTGAGTTTTTTCAACTTAGATGATCCGTTACTTGAGGAGTTAAAAGCTGATATTTTGGACACAGATATAGATCGATTAACACCTATTGAAGCTTTGATGAAGCTAAATGAAATCAAGCGTATGCTCACGAAGAAGAAATGATGACAAAAACCAAAAAAAACTTTGGTATTGTCAGAAATGTATTAAATTTGCAACCCCTTTGTATAACAAAGGAACGTTCTTATAAATTGCGAAAGTAGCTCAGGGGTAGAGCATCACCTTGCCAAGGTGGGGGTCGCGGGTTCAAATCCCGTCTTTCGCTCAGAATTTTTAAGTCTTAATGCTGAAGTGGTGGAATTGGTAGACACGTTGGACTTAAAATCCAATGGCCATTAGGCCGTACGGGTTCAAGTCCCGTCTTCAGTACACAACGGGATAAATCTTCTTTTTTAGATTTATCCCTTTTTTTATTTTTTCGATTTACTCTGTTAAATTGGGCTATTTTGTCTAAAATGGGGTTAATATCAGCGGTTCGAACTTTTTTATTTTCAAATTGAAAATTTTCAGGAAATATCGAACCAATTAGCCTTCTTTTGTTGTCTAAATCACTTTTAAAGTATTGATTTTCAATACTTTCAAGTCCTTTTAGACCGTTTTTATACAACTGAAAAACTTCTTGTTTTTTCTCCAGCTGTTTTTCTTTTTCTCTTAGCTCATCTATAAGTTTTTGGCACCTCATTTTGGCTTTTTGATATTCTTCTTTTGAAAGATCACCATCAATGTATAAGTCCTGGATTTTAACTAGCTTTTCTTCCAAGTTATTGAGCTTCTCATAATGCTTCGGTCCGATTCCACTTTCCTTATCAATTTTTACAAATTCCTCTTTTATAAGTTCAATGAGTAATTCATATGCATTTTGGTCAAGCGATATGGATTTTAAAAAATGATTAAACCACGAGTGAACATCATCTTTTCTAATGCGAACATCACATGGAGAAAAGCAGTGATAGTAGGAGTAGGGTTTGTTGCGGCCTTTTGAGGTACTTGCCGACAGGGGCTTATCACATTTTGGACACATCACAAATCCACGAAGCGGGAAGTTAGGATTTACTTTTTTGTGAGACTTCCCTTTTTGCTTTTTACGTCCATCTAAAATTTCTTGAACCTTATCAAAAGTAGCTTTGGTTACTAATGGCTCGTGGATTCCATCGAAATATTGTTCTCTTTCGTCTTTGTATGCTTTGATATATATTTTACCACTGTACAAAGGATTACGCATTGTTCTTGAAAATGCAGAGGAGCTGGATTTAAAACCTTTTTTTTTAAGTTTTCCAAATACTTCTTTTAGGT
>CBFHQL010000036.1:0-9770 GCA_965658025.1 Flavobacteriaceae bacterium
TGCACAAAAAATGGTGTGTTCTGAATGGCATACGTATCTAAAGTGAGTACACCTGGATACTTGTTCTCTGTCCTAAAAATATAGCCAAAACGCTTTTTTAAAGCATCCAATACACGCTGATGGGCATATATGGGCAAATTGCCCTGACGAAAATAAAATGGTCGTAAATCATCGATACCAGCGGTATGATCACTATGCTCATGCGTAAACAAAACCGCATCAATTCTGGTACAATTCGTTCTCAGCAGTTGTTGTCGGAAATCTGGGCCACAATCAATTAAAATTGTAAAATCGTCCCATTCCAACAGTACTGAAACCCTTAAACGTTTATCCTTTGGATTTGTGCTTAAACACACCGGATGTTGACTTCCTATAATAGGAATGCCTTGTGATGTTCCTGTTCCTAAGAAAGTGACTCTCAAATTCGTATCCTTTTTTACAAAAATAAAGTATTTTTTTTTGTAAACTTAGGTAAAGTTCTAACTTTGTAAGACTCATAAACTACACACAGTAAAGATGGAAATAACGTTAAAAGGAGATGCAAAGATTGAAAGCGTACCCTCTTTGAAAGATAAAGCTTTACGAATTAACCTCAACGAAAATATTTATGGAACTTTTGCAGAAATTGGTGCTGGTCAAGAAACTGTTCGGCATTTTTTTCGTGCTGGTGGTGCTTCAGGAACTATAGCCAAAGCCATGTCGGCCTATGATAAATCTTTTAGTGATGCTATTTATGGCATAGAAGATGACCGAAGGTATGTCACCGAAAACCGACTTCGAAAAATGTTGGCGCACGAAGTTCGACTCATCGAAGACCGAATTTCCAGAGGAGACAACCCTAATAAAATGTTTTTTAGCTATGCGAATACCGTAACTACCATCGATTTTGCTAAACGCTACAAAGGTCATGGTTGGGTAGGTATTAAATACCAAATTGACCCCAATGAAGACTACAATGAAATCATACTCCACGTTCGCTTCAAAGAAAGTGATGCCCGACTACAACAAGAAACTTTAGGAAAATTAGGAACAAACCTCATTTATGGTGCGTTTTATAAGCATAATCAACCCAAAAAATTACTGCGCTATTTATACGATCATCTCAGTAAAGACCAACTTGAAATTGATACTATAAATTTTTCCGGACCCGTTTTTAAAGATGTCGACAACCGACTAATGAGTTTGCAACTGGTTAAAAATGGAATGACCGATGCCGTTATGTTTGCACCTGATGGCAACAATGTTTTACCAGCTCGTGTGCTTTACAAAAAAAATATACTTGCCTTTAGAGGTAGTTTTAGACCTGTTACTCGAGTCAACGTGGACATGTACGAAAACTCTTTTGAGATGTTCAAAAAAGAAAATAAAGTTGACGCTGAAAAAACACAAGTTGTTTTTGAGATTACACTTTCAAACCTAAGAGCATCAGGGGGTGAGATTGATGAGCAAGATTTTATGGATCGAGCGCGCTTGCTTTGTTCGCTAGGCCAAACGGTACTGATTTCAAATTTTCAAGAATATTACAAACTGGTGGAATATTTTAGTCAGTACTCCAAAAAGCGTATGGTACTTTCGATGGGGGTCAATAACCTCATCGATATTTTTGATGAAAAATATTACCGACACCTTAGTGGAGGAATTTTGGAGGCCTTTGGAAAACTATTCCATAAAGATTTAAAAGTATATCTCTACCCCATGCTTGGAGAGGATGGCACCCTCATTACTAGCGAAAATTTAAAAGTTCACCCGCGTATGAAAGAGCTTTATAAGTTCTTTAAATACACAGGAAAATTAGTAGATATTGAAAACTACAGACCCGAAATATTGAATATCTTCTCTAGAAAAGTACTAAAAATGATTGCTAACGGCGAAGAAGGTTGGGAACCCCTACTCCCTACCGTTGTTTCCAACATGATTAGAGAACAAAAACTCTTTGGTTTTTCTGAAAAAGAAGTAGAAACCAATTAGAATTTTTGAATTACTTCAAAATCTGATCGGTGTGCGCTTTCGTTTTAACTTTGGTAATCACATCTTCAATGATTCCATTTTCGTCAATCACAAAAGTAATGCGATGAATACCATCGTACTCGCGACCCATAAACTTTTTTGCCCCCCAAACGCCATAAGCATTAATCACGGTTTTATCCTCGTCGGCCAATAAATCATAAGGAAATTCAAATTTATTTTTAAAGTTAGATTGACGCTTTGTATTATCGGCACTAACGCCTAAAACATTATACCCTTGCGCCACAAAACGACTGTAATTGTCGCTTAAATTACAGGCCTCCAAAGTACAACCCGGAGTACTCGCTTTTGGGTAAAAGAAAAGCACCAACTTTTTGCCGCTAAAATCGGACAAACTTACGGTGTTTCCATCTTGGTTAATACTTTGAAAATCAGGTGCTTGATCGCCAATTTGTAATGTAGTCATATTTAGTATATTTGATATTTACAAAGATAATCGAATGACTAAAAAAGAAAAGGTAAATTTTGTTATAAAAACCTTAAATAATTTATACCCCGAAATTCCTGTCCCCTTGGACCACAAGGACCCCTACACTTTACTGATTGCCGTCTTGCTTTCTGCGCAATGTACCGATGTTCGTGTCAATCAAATCACACCGTTGCTTTTTGCCAAAGCCGACAACCCCTACGACATGGTTAAAATGACCGTTGAAGACATCAAAACCATCATTCGCCCCTGTGGACTTTCGCCCATGAAAAGTAAAGGGATTTATGGTTTGTCTCAAATTTTGATTGAACAACACAACGGACAAGTTCCCCAAAGTTTTGAAGCTCTGGAAGCTCTTCCGGCTGTAGGACACAAAACCGCAAGTGTGGTAATGGCACAGGCCTTTGGTGTGCCTGCTTTTCCTGTGGATACGCATATTCACCGGCTTATGTACCGCTGGAATTTATCCAACGGTAAAAGCGTAGCACAAACTGAAAAAGACGCCAAACGATTGTTTCCAAAAGCACTTTGGAACGACCTGCATTTGCAAATTATATGGTATGGCCGCGAATACTCCCCTGCCCGTGGTTGGAACCTTGATAAGGATTTGATTACCAAAACCATTGGTAGAAAGTCTGTACTAAAAACACAAAAAAAATCCTAAACCATGGTTTAGGATTTTTACTTCAAAGTTTAGTTTTTAAACGCTTCAAAATGTATCGCCCCATAGGAGATCATTGTGAATGCTTTGGAATAATCAAGAAGAAATTTTATGGTTTCTTCTCGTGGTTTTAATTGTTCGGAATTTGAGAGGTGTTCAGTGTAAAGTTTTGCCATTCGCCATTGTTTTTATTTGTGTTATACTATGGCTAACGCAAAACTTTTTAATTTATTTTATACACTACTCATTTGTTAAGCTAATATTGTGTTTTTCAATCATTTTCCGAAGATTAATCAGCCCATAACGCATACGCCCCAGTGCTGTATTGATGCTCACCCCTGTGTTTTCAGAGATTTCCTTAAAGCTCATATCTTGATACATCCGCATTTTGATGACAGACTTTTGTTCTTCCGGCAATTCATCCAACAACAAGCGCACATGATCGTTGATTTGACCATTAACAATTTTGTGTTCAACATTGGCACTACCATCCGATAAAACAGAAAAAATATCGAAATCACCATTGTTTTTGAATTTTGGCATACGGTTGTTTTTTCTGAAATAATCGATTACCAAATTGTGTGCAATACGCATCACCCAGGGCAAAAATTTACCTTGTTCGTTGTATTTTCCCTTTTTCAGTGTACGGATAACCTTGATGAACGTATCTTGAAAAATATCTTCTGTTGCATCGCGATCGTAAACCTTTGAGAAAATAAACCCATACAAACGTTGCTGATGTCTATTGATCAGTACCGAAAGTGCAGTTTCTTGTCCTGAAATATAATTGGTAACGAGTTGGGCATCGCTTAAAGACCTGGTATTCATAACATTACTTATTTAGCCAGCACTGAGTGTGCTGTGATTAAAAATTATTTTAAAGTAATGTTATTCTATAAGCGTTTTATTAAAGATTATGAGTCAAATATAACAACATTGAAATTAAATTTCCAAATTTTGTGTACATATTTTAATCTTAATAAGACGTTAATGTCCTTCTATTCTATGGGCAATAATAGTATCTTTACGCCTTATTTTTGCTAAATGTCAAACCGCTTTTCTTCACTTCATCCTAAAGATCATATCCTTATTAAGGGCGCAAAATTGCATAATCTAAAAAATGTAGATGTAGCAATTCCAAGAAATAAATTGGTGGTGCTTACTGGGCTGTCTGGATCAGGGAAATCGAGTTTGGCATTTGATACCCTCTATGCTGAAGGGCAACGCCGTTATGTAGAAAGTTTATCGAGTTATGCGCGTCAGTTTTTAGGACGATTGCATAAACCTAATGTAGATTTTATCAAAGGAATTGCACCCGCCATTGCCATCGAACAAAAAGTAAATTCTACAAATCCACGTTCTACAGTAGGGACATCAACCGAAATTTACGACTACCTAAAATTATTGTTTGCACGCGTAGGGATCACCTATTCCCCTATTTCGGGAGAACAGGTTAAAAAAGACAACACCACAGATGTTGTAGACCATGTGCGTTCCTTTGATGAAGGTCAAAAATTGCTTTTACTGGCGCCCATTCATTTGGAAAAAGGCAGACAACTTGATGAAAAACTAAAAACCCTACAAAGTCAGGGTTATGCACGACTAAAATTTAAAGATAAAATAGAGCGTATAGAACACATTATTGGTATTGGTGTCGAGGCATCTGCTCTACAATTGGTCATCGATAGAATTATAGTACGTGATGAAGAGGATTTCTTTAACCGTTTGGCCGATGCTGTAGAAATCGCTTTTTATGAAGGCAAAGGTGCGTGTTCAATTGAAGATTTAGAACTTAAAACAGAACGAGAATTCAATACAAATTTTTCATTAGATGGGCAGACATTTTTAGAACCCAGCACCCATCTTTTTAGTTTTAATAATCCTTATGGTGCGTGTCCACAATGTGAGGGCTATGGCGATGTGGTTGGTATCGATAAAACGCTTGTTATTCCCAACACTACCCTTTCAATTTATGAAAATGCTGTTTTTCCATGGCGTGGTGAAAGTATGTCTTATTACAAAAATGAATTGGTAAATAACGGACACAAATTTGATTTTCCTATTCACAAACCCTATTTTGAACTCACTTCAAAACAAAAGCAATTGCTTTGGACTGGAAATCAATATTTTACAGGGCTTAACGCATTTTTTGAAGAATTAGAATCCAAAGCATATAAAGTCCAAAATAGAGTGATGCTGTCCCGCTATCGCGGAAAAACAAAATGCGCTGAGTGCGAAGGCAAACGGCTTAGAAAAGAAGCAAATTATGTCAAAATCGGTGGACAATCCATTACAGATTTGGTGGAAATGCCCATCAAAGAATTAAAAGCTTTTTTTGAAACCCTTCAACTTACGGAAAGTGAACATGAAATTGCAAAACGACTGCTGGTAGAAATCAGAAACCGTCTTCGTTTTCTATCCAATGTTGGACTTGATTATTTAACTTTAAACAGAAAATCAAACACCCTTTCAGGTGGAGAAAGTCAGCGTATCAACCTGGCAACGTCGCTTGGGAGTAGTCTTGTGGGGTCGATGTATATATTGGATGAACCAAGTATTGGATTGCACTCCAAAGACACCGAACGACTTGTTGATGTCCTTAAAGCATTGAGAGATTTAGGCAATACCGTTATCGTGGTTGAGCACGACGAAGCCATCATGCACGCCGCAGATCATATTATTGATATTGGACCAGAAGCTGGAAGTTTTGGCGGAGAAATTATGGCCACAGGTAATTACGCTTCTATTCTAAAAAGCAATACACTCACTGCACAATATCTTAACGGAACCATGGCCATAGAAGTGCCCAAAAAACGACGAACTTCTAAATATGCTGTAAAAATTGAAGGTGCACGCGCCAACAACCTTAAAAACATTAATGTTGAATTTCCATTGAATATGCTCACCGTAGTCACAGGAGTTTCAGGCAGTGGAAAAAGCACATTAGTAAAAAATATTTTATACCCAGCATTAAACAAAGAACTCATTGGCTATGGCGAAAAACCAGGAGAATTTTCTAAACTTTCAGGTAACTTTAGTTCCGTAAAATTCATTGAATTTGTCGATCAAAACCCCATTGGACGCTCCTCCAGATCCAATCCTGTGACCTATATAAAGGCCTATGATGACATTCGTATGTTGTTCTCCAAACAAAAAATAAGCACATTAAGAGGATATCAACCCAAACATTTTTCATTTAATGTAGACGGCGGACGATGTCAGAGTTGTAAAGGCGAGGGTGTGGTAACCATCGAAATGCAATTCATGGCCGATGTACAACTCAAATGCGATAGTTGTGGTGGAAAACGGTTTAAAAAAGAAGTGCTAGAGGTGAAATTCAACAACAAAACCATAGACGATGTACTGAATATGACCATTGACGATGCCTTAGTATTTTTTGAAACTCATAATTGCAGTAAAATAAAAAAGAAACTTCAACCGCTTCAAGACGTTGGATTGGGCTACGTGACTCTTGGGCAAAGCTCCTCTACCCTTTCTGGTGGTGAAGCACAACGCATCAAACTTGCCTCTTTTTTGGGCAAAGGAAGTAGTAGTGATTCGGGGCTGTTTATCTTCGATGAACCTACAACAGGTTTGCATTTTCACGACATCAAAAAACTCCTCAAATCATTCAATGCACTCATTGAACATGGTCATTCCATAATTGTGATTGAGCATAATTTAGAACTCATCAAATCCGCCGATTTTATTATTGATTTGGGGCCAGAAGGTGGCAAAAATGGAGGACATCTAATGGCTACAGGCACGCCTGAGGAGGTCATAAAATCAAATACATCCGTAACCGCAAAATATCTTATAGATTTATTAAGTAATTGATAATCAATTAATTAAGTGATAATATAATTTATGGCACACTGTTTGGTTAAAACTAAACAAGAACCTTTAAACATTTATATTATGAAAAAGTTACTGATTACATTAAGCGTAGCAATTTATTCGAGTTTTAGTTTTGCAAATGCGCCATTAAGTGTGCGCAATTACAGTAATGCTTTCATATTTAATGAACGTGGTATTGAGTTTGCAGTATTTCCAGACGGCCAGTTTGATTTTAATGTATTGAATCGTAGAGGTCGAGTGTTTGGCGGAAACCGAATCGATGTAAACGTTGGTTTTAATGGAAATGGGTATGTGAGTTTTAATGCTGGATATCAGTACGATCATTTTATTCAGTACGATGATTTTGGTGCTATTGTCCAAATCCAAAATGTACCTGTTTTTTATGATTATTATGGCCGTGTACGGCAAATTGGTAATGTACGCATCCACTACAACCACAATGGTTATGTGCGTCAAATTGGAGGGCTTTATATAGGATATCGTCCAAATTTAAGTTTCTATTACCATGGCTATATCAACAGCAGAAATCGTTTTTATACCCAACGTCCATGGCATGTCTATTACCGCAGACCAAGTGTACAAACTTGTGTGGTCTACGACCGCCCGTACCGAAGATATTATACGCCAAACCGCAGACATTATACAAGTCCATATAGAAATAACAGACGACCAGCGGTGTACCACGGAAACACACGAAGCCGTAGAACAACGCAAACTGCGTACACCAATAGTGCAAACCGCAACCGTAATTCTAGCGTACGGACAACCACAACACGATCTGTAAGTAGAGCGAATCCTTCAAATTCTGGAGCGGTACGTACCACCACAAGAACACGCACAACTACGCAACGAAGCACACCCAATCGTGTGCAACAGCGCAGCAATAAACATATTAAACCTCGAGGAAATAGTGTGGTGCAACAAAAAACACGAACTGTAAAGCGTAGTGCTCCACAAAGCAATCGCCAACAACAGAAAAAACGAAGCCCCAGCCGTTTAAAAAGAACCCAATAATAAATTGTAGTTTATTTTTGATTTTTGATTAGTCAAAAAAGCCCTCAAAAGAGGGCTTTTTTTACACCCCTTTTTCCCACTTATTACGTCAGATGGCCGTTTATTACGCCAAATGGCCACTTATTACATGACGCTTGACATAAAGATTAGATTTCGGTAGATTATAGGCGAATTTTTTAAAATAATCTATTGTTATGAAAACAACACTTATCCTATTAATGACCCTTTTACTCACCACAGGAGGGTGTACTAAAGAAGACCACAAAGACCCTCAAACCATTAGGTTTACCGAAATTGGCAAAGGGTATCTCTCTGGTAACGGAGACGAAGGCATCGAAAAATCCAACTTGGTAATTAAAACCAAAACCGAGTGGGAAACACTCATGCAAAAAATGAATACATCTGGCAATGTCACCGATAATTTTACAGAAACCGATATAGATTTTAATACCTATATGGTCATTGCGGTTTTTTTGGAGGTTAAAGCTTATATGTGGGAGGTAAAAATCAATAAAATTGAAAACAATGGGCATAAAATTACAGTTTATGGCTCGGATCAACCATTTGCCGCAGCAGTTATTACACCTCATCCTTTTCATATTGTAAAAATTCCAAAAACTAAAAAACAAATCATATTCAATTTAGAACTGACAGAATAACCACTTAATCTTAATCATTATGAAATTTAAACTATTTATAAGCATCATATTGTTTGCTAACATATATTTTATGAATGCTCAGAACTATTACTATTACTATAAAGGGGAAAAAGTAAATTTAACTTTAGACACCAATACTTCAAGTGATAATAAAATTTATTTTAAGAGATCAAATAGTGCTAAATCTATTTCTATTTCTAATATTTTCTATGTAAAATTACGTAACGCAAATGATTTTAGTTTACTGAAACAAATTGCAGATCAAAATGACGTTTCAATAGTACATAAAAACTCATTTATGCCTTTATGGTATAAGTTGAAACTTAAAACAAATAATGACAAATCTTCTTTAGAGGTTTGTAATGAGTTTTATGAAACTGGACATTTTGCAGATATTGACCCAGCATTTATGTTTGACTTTGACAATAGCTGTAGCAACGATAGTGATTTTGGAAATTTATGGGGTCTAGATAATGCAAGTAATTCAAATATTGATATTAATATTTGTGATGCTTGGTCAATAACAGAGGGTGGTGGGATTAATGTGGCTGTACTTGACCAAGGTATTGATAAAACTCACAATGACTTAAATGATAACATTTCGTCTCTAAGTTTTGACGCCCAAAACGGGACTTCTCCATCTGTATTTACGAATGGAGGAAGCCATGGCACTCATGTAGCAGGTACAATTGGTGCAGAAAAAGACAATAATTTGCAAGTGGTTGGCGTTGCTCCTCAATCCAAAATTATGAGTATTAGCCATACTCTATCCATTACTTCAGATATTTCTGAAGAATTAGCAGATGGTATCAATTGGGCTTGGCAAAATGGTGCTCATATTATAAACAATTCGTGGGGTGACCAAGGCGGACAATTTTTTGATCAATTACATAGTGCGCTATTAGAAAATGCCATAAATAATGCTTTGAACAATGGAAGGAATGGTTTAGGTACTATTTTAGTTTTCGCATCTGGAAATTATGGCATTAGTTCTCCAAGGATGGATTATCCTGGAAACTCAAATGATCTCATATTAGCTGTTGGAGCAATCGACCAATCAGGCCAAAGGTCAGTTTTCAATCCCAGTTTAGATAAAGCCTCTGCATATGGAGAAGATCTAGATATT
>CBFHQL010000037.1:0-7344 GCA_965658025.1 Flavobacteriaceae bacterium
TATTAATAGAATCATATAAACAGGTATCAAAGTCTAAATCTTTCATTCGTACTCCATTTACAATTTTATTGATTCCTCCAATCATTCTAATTGTATTCATTTGAAGTCCTGGACGTACATTTGAACCATTTTGAGGACTAATTCTATTTGCTATAGACCAAATATTATGTAAAGGTGCGCGCTCATTATCTTCATCAGTAAAATCTGTAGATAGAGTTACTTGTGCGTTTAGGTTGTAAAAACTAAAAACGCATAATAAAACAACTAGGTTTTTTAGAGATGGCATAGTATGAATTCTGATTAAAATATATTAGTCTTACAAGTTAATTATATTCAATAAAATAGCTGTCCTGTTATGTCATGGACATCGTAATTATCTTTATTGTCTGTTCACGCGTTTCTTTTGCTCTACAAAATAAGGTTGAAACTTATAATTATAACTTTCATCCCATTTTACATTTATTCCTGAGCAAAATGTAGTCCAAGGATCAAAATCTTCAGAGCTTGTCCAAATCACGGTTGCGGGTGTAATTGTTATTATAAATTAATCTTCTGTTCTAAACTCAAATTTTTGGAAAGCAAAAGAAGCAATTTCTGTATTTACACTAATTATGGAACCAGATTTGCCATCTGTTCTTGCTTTGGTTACTATGCTTTTCCAATTGCTATATTGATGTGGATTTGGGTTATCATATGCTTTATAGGCAACTAAACCTGCCTTAGTTAAAGTTCTATATGGATCACCTTTATCATTAAACCCACTTTTTACATATCCTGATGTGTTTTCTAAGAATTGTTGTAGTTTATTATTGGATTTATCGTAAGAAATACTTCTGTAATACAAAGTTGTACCTTCTGGTACTTCTAATATAAAAGATAAGTTTACATCTTCATTTTCTCTATAATCTAATGAATTGTTGTTGTAGTTATAAAGCAAAACATCATATTCCTTAACATTTTCATTTTTTGCAAAAATGGCATCAATATCATTTGTTGCTATTTTTGGTGTACCTGAGCTATTTGTTTCATAATGAATTTTACCATTCATTGTATTTAAAATACTAATTCCTGGAGGTTCTTTTGAACGTAGTCTATTTCCCCATCTATATATTAAATTTAAGCCCTTATCTTTATTTTTATAGTAGATATTAGAGAAATTCAAGGCTACAATTTCTGCATGAGAAGTTGCTACCTCAATAGTTCCTTTACGATCTGCACCATTCATTGTCGTTACTGTTTTGTACTCCATTAAATCTATAGATGCATTCGTATTCCATTTTGGATGGTTTACTAAATCTGAAAATAATTTATCGTATTTGGTGCTCATATTGCGTTTATTACTATTTCCTATAACTACATAATTTGATATGCCCCAAAAATCATACTTTACATTATTGTCTGCACAATATGTTATCAAATCCTTAGCAAAAGAAGCAAAGGGTTCTCCTTTATAATTTAGTACAGCACCTTTTTTATATAGATAATCTGGAGCTCTTGTATGTAAACCAATAAGTGCATTTGGTAAAACTGTTCTTACTGCGCTTTCTGTATTTTCAAAATGTTCTATAAAATCTTGTTTGGTGCCATACCAATGGTCTGGTGTTTCGATTTCAGAACCTACTCTAAAACGCCAAGACAACACCATTTCTTCTCCATAAGTATCAACTAACTTAGTCATCAATGCTTTTATATAATCATGATATGCTTCTTTATTAGCTGGTGGCAAAGCATTTCCATATTTGGATATCTGCTCGTCTTCTCTAAAGTTAACATTATCTCTCGTCCCTGAAGGAATAAACGTATAACCGTGTTGAAAAGCCCAAGGCGGTTGATCTAACACAATTTGATGGATTTCAGTTTGAGAATTAATAATATTATCTAACCTTGCTATGAGTGGCTCAAATCTATAAACGTATTGATTATTAATAGAATCGTATAAACAGGTATCAAAATCTAAATCTTTTACATTTTCTCCATTTACCTTTTTTTTGATTCCTCCAATCATTCTAACTGTATTCATTTTAAGCCCTGGACGCACGTTTGAACCCCATTTAGGACTAATTCGATTTACTACAGTCCAAATATTATGTAATGGTGCATTTTTTTTACTGTCATCTGTAAAATCTGTTGATAAAGTTACTTGTGCATTAAAGTTGTAAAAACTAAAAATGCATAATACTAGCGCTAGCTTTTTTAGAGATGACATAGTATAAATTAAAATATTATAAAACTTACAAGTTAGTTATATTCAATAAAATATCTATCCTGTTATGTCAGGGACACCGTATTTATACCTTTATTGTCCATTAACGCGTTTCTTTTGCTCTACAAAATAGGGTTGAAACTTATAATTAGACGCTTCATCCCATTTTGAATTCACTGTTGGCAAAAGCAATTTTAACTCCTCTATTGATTCTTTATATTCTGGATTACCTGCTATGTTTGTCCATTCATTCGGGTCGTTGTTATGGTTGTACAATTCTTCTGTTCTGTCTTCGTATTGAATGTATCTATATTGATTTGTTCTTACAGCATGATTATTCATTCCGTAAGTAGTCAAAGCATACGAATCTTTAATACCCTCATTACTATTCATCATAGATACTAAACTTTTAGCTTCATTTCTGCTGTAAGTTGGTAATCCGCTTAATTCCAAAAGCGTTGGGTATATTGAAAGTAGTTCTACTGGTGCATCAATTTTTTTCCCTTTTGGTAAATTGGATCCTGCAAATAGTAAAGGTGCTTTGGTAGCTGTTTCCCATAGGGCGTGTTTTGCAAAAGTTCCTTTTTCACCCAAACGATAACCATGGTCCGACCATAATACGATTACCGTGTTATCTGCATATTTACTGCTTTCTAGAGCATCTAAAACACGGCCTAACTCATAATCCACATAACTAATACAAGCTAAATAGGCTTGTATAATTTTTTTCCATTCACCAGTTTTTTTAGCCCATTCTGTCGAAGGCATCATTGGCAAATCGTTGATTTGCATGCCAACTGGCGGAATATCATTTAAATCATCAGATTTATAAGGTGGTGTTTCAATAGTTTCTAAAGGATACAAATCGAACCATTTTTGAGGCACGTAAAGTGGTACATGAACACGTAAAAACCCAAGTCCCATAAAAAATGGCGTGTCATAATTTCTTTGTAAACGTTCTGTGACCCAATTTACGGATTGGTGGTCTGGCATTAGGGAATCTTGTTTTGGGAGAGCGCCCCAATCGGTACTTGTTCTGCCGTGTGTTCCTCTAATACCTTTTCCAAAACCGTCCCAAACAAAGCGCTTTTTGGGGTAGGGACCAAAACCTTTAACGCGACCACCAGATTCGTTAAACACACTATCTGGTGCATGGATATGAAACAGCTTGCCTATTCCCATGGTATGGTATCCATGTTGCTCAAAATATTCTGGTAAAAAGGTAATGTCTTTTGTAGCTGGGTTGCCTGCTCTTCTTATTTCATTATCTGGTGTCATTCCATAAATACCTGTGGTAGATGGACGCAATCCTGTCATAATCGATGCTCTTGATGGTCCGCACAGTGGTGCTTGCACATGTGCGTTTGTAAAAGTGACTCCCATGGAAGCAAGCCTATGAAAGTTTGGTGTTTTTACATTTGAAAAGTTATCAATTGGGCTTATCCAATTATTTAAATCATCTACTGCTATGAAAAGAACGTTAGGTTTAGCTGTTTCTACTTTTGCTTCTGTATTTTTTTCATTTTTACATGAAACTGTAAATACCAAAAGTATGAATACTATTAAATATCTCATAAATCAATTATTATTCAGCTCTAAATCCTGCTATTTTCCCTTGTAAATCTTTTACAATTTCTGGATTTTGTTCTGCAATGTTATTTTTTTCGAAAGGGTCTTCTTCAATATTAAACAATTGAACAACTTCATCTTTCTTTCTTACTGGGTCTGGTACTATTATTTTATAAGGCGGAAAAATGGCCATATTGTAAAACATGCTGTTTTCGATAGTTTCAAAATCGTGTGCATACACTTCTCCAAAAATTCCTTTTCGGTTGTTTAGTGCATCTTTATCCAATACGCTTATTCCAGGAAGATGCTCTGGTTTTTCAATATTTAAAATATCTAAAACTGTAGGAATCATATCTATACTACTTGTAATAGTTTTATCATCCATTTTAGGTTCTATTTTTCCTTTCCATTTATACATGATTGGTGTACGAATACCCATATCGTAAGGTGCCCGTTTAGAATGTTTTAAGTATCCGCTTTTCTCAGGGTCTTGCGCCCAGCCATTATCACATACATAAACGAATAAGGTGTTTTCAGTTAAACCTTTTTCTTCAAACATGTCGAACAATTGTCCGCAAGTTTCATCAAACCACTCTACCATGGCCCAATATTTTGCGAGGTGCTCAGAATCTGTTTTCTTTTTATACTTTTCTAAAAGATGAGCAGGTGGTGTATGTGGTCTATGTGGTAAATATGGTGCATACCACAGAAAAAATGGCTTCTTTTCTTTTAAAGCTAAATCTACATAATTGTTAATGGTATCTAACCCCTTTCTAGCTATAGTCAAACCAAAATCGCCATGACGTCCACCACGTTTTATATCTCCATGCGTCATCCCGTAATCAAAGCCTCCAATTTTGTGGTTACCATGCCACCATTTCCCAGTTTGAAAAGACAAATAGCCTTTTTCCTTTAACATATCTGGAAGTGTGGTTTGCTTTTCAAAAGCTGTAATTATTGGTTTATAGGCTTCATTTCTATTTTTTCTACTTTCTTTTTTGTCTTTTAAACGCTCAAACACATAATCGTTACCTAAAATACCATGGTCTTTTGGATACAAACCTGTAATAATTGAAGCCAAAGATGGTGAACATAAAGGTGTTGGCACATAACCGTTTGTATAGGTTAAACTTTCCGAAGCAAACTTATCTAGCCTTGGTGTTTCTATATTTTCATCGCCCATAAAACTGTAATCCGTCCAAGACTGGTCGTCTGATAATATGAATACAATATTTGGTTGTTGTTGCTTTGTTGCTTCAGTCTTAACAGTATTATTGGGTGTATCACTTTTCGTTTTATTCCCGCAAGACATTATAAAACATAACACCAAAAGGGTAAAACCAGTAGTTTTAGATCTTTTCATTTTTAGTTATTTAAATTCGATTCGTTTTTAATGATTTAATACTTGAGCTTCTTTTTGAGATCGTTTTATAGGACCACTATCTCCCAACAAATACATCTTTCTAAAATAAGAGCCTTCTTCTTTTTCGCCTACGATAATTCTTGCATCTGGATGTGGATTATCAATTAGTGAGGATACCACAAATCCTGAATGCTTTCGACTTAATAGAACAGGACCTTTTTTAAAGGATTTTCCACTATCATAACTGTCCCATCGACATATTTCACCAACATCATCCTGGGTTTGACCTTCTAGATATAGGCTTACCTCTGATACTGATTTTACATCGAAATCACCTTCACCGTTAGGAAGATTAGAGTTATCGCTTTTTAGCCATGCATCTCTATCCCATACATAATTCTGCAGACGTTTTGGCCCACTTCTGTTTGCACCTATGTCTGGGCCGACAAGTACTCCTACATGCGGATTTCCATTTGGGTCTATATCAGTTCTCGCTTGAAAGGTCCAATCATCAGCAATTTCACTTACCAAGGTTTTTGCATCAGCCATTTCCTTGGTTAGAGGCATCTCTAAAGGCTCATTCTTGACGTTTTTCCATTTATTGATTTTAGTATCAAAAACCATATAATATAAATTGTGTCTTTCTGGGATATGACCTCGTGGGTCTTGCGCATTGTTATGGTCTCTGCAAATATGATAATCAAATGCTACAATAATATCGTCTCCGTTACCACGACTCACCCAAGGATACCATGAATCTTCAGCTTCTATATCTGTTCTACGTTTATGTTTTAAAAAGGAAACTGGTTCACTAAAAGTTACACCATTGTCTGTTGATTTTTGATACACCCAATTGCTACGATGTGCGCCATGACGATAAAACAAGTAGATATCGCCATTATCCATTTTTATAAACTGACTATACGTTCCAAATACCGAAATATTATCCAATGTTTCCCACTCAGTAATATCTAGTGGCTTTTTAGAAACGGCATGTAAATTTTTCCCATAATGGTGATTGCCTAAAGGGTTATCACCATATGCAGGTATGCCACCATGACCACCAAATGCAATATGAATGTAGTCGGCATCATCAATAAGAATAGCTGGTTTACCATGATTGTCAATTCGTTTTTTACGGTTGGGGTCTTTACCCATTACGCTCACTCCCGCCTTAAAAGGACCTTTCCATTCCTTAGTTTCATGATTGTAAGACGCTACATAAGGGTCTTCCAACGGCCCTTGATAAGCCACATAAGTAATACCTTTGTGATAGACTCCTGCGGGATGTTGTACAATGGCTACTGCATTGCCGAAGCCATTGTCGGCAAAGTAGTCTACCATCTCACCACCATCATTACTTACTTGTTTGGCACTAGGTTTCGTTGCGCAACCCAACATACAAAAACAAATAAAAAACAATATATAAACGTATTTAATCATTAATTCTTTAACCTTATAGTTTCAAAAAATATGAGCTTTACTGGCCCCAACAATCCCGAAGTCAATAAGTCATCGTTCTTATTGTAATGATTCCAGCTCGCAAAGGTTGTCCTACGCGATGGACGTTCTGTCTCGCTTAATAACCAACTGGGAAGTGGTTTTGCACGTTTGCCATTTCTTGGATAGTCCAATGGTAATTTTTCATCTCCAATCAATCGATTTGTCCATAAATTGGTGACTTTAACTTCTAGAGCATTCTTACCTTTCTGCACAAATTCATCAATGTTTACTCTAAAAGGTGCTTTCCATAATACACCAGCATTTTTACCATTCACGATAACTTCAGCAATAACAAATACACTTCCTAAATCTATTACTATCTTTTTATTCGATTGAAGCAATTCATCAGAGAGCATAAACTCTTTTTTATAAGAAGCTGTTCCCGAAAAATGCTGAATCGCTTCATCTTTAGCATCTGTCCAAGATATTAAATCTGAAAATGTTTTGCTTTTTGATGTATCTGAGTTTAATGGAAAAGTAACTTCCCAATCGGTTGATAAATCCATTGGTTTTGGAACGGATTTGACTTCTGCAGTTTTTATTTCGCCTGATGCTACCGTGTAATTTATCTTTCCTGGATATGGTGTTGTCCAGTTTAATGCATCATTTTTAAATTCAAAGTTTGGTTTTGATGTGTCTTTAGACAATTTTAAAATCTGCTCTTTCGGAATATACATGGCATGTTCTTCTCCATCCGTTTTATAAA
>CBFHQL010000038.1:0-6711 GCA_965658025.1 Flavobacteriaceae bacterium
TATACTCTTGAAAAATGTGAAATATTCTCGAAGCCACTTTTAAATGCAATTTGAGAAATTCTATCAGTAGAGGTGAGAATTAAGTGGTTTGCATACTTTAATCTACGGTTTACCAACCATTTCATTGGTGTTGTGTTGAATTCTTTTTTAAAATCTGACTTAAAAGTGCTTAAACTGCGCCCTGTTTGTTTCGATAAAGTTTTTAAATTTAGATTCTGAGTAAAATTAGTTTCCATGTAATAAGATAAATCGATTTTTTTATGATTTACTAAATATTTGAGAAATGACACATAAGTTTTATCACTTGCTTTATCCAATATTTGTAACAAAATATGGTGAAGTGAGAATTTTGTGATACACGATCTGTATTCTCTATTATTTTTAATTGCATCAATAGTTTCATGTACATTAGATAATATGAATGGTAGTGTTTTAAAAGTAAAAGGCCGAATTTCTATGTGTATTATTTCCTTTGAATATGCAATTACATGTTCTTTTAAGAATCCTAAAATAAAAGGGTTTTCAAAATAATATGAAATACTAGAATAATCATCAGAAACTTCGATTATATAGTTCCCTCTTTTTCTAAACTGTATATCGTTTTTTTTAAGTGTTTGTGTATCTACTGAACTTGTGATAGTGCATCTTCCGTTTAGTACAATTTCCAAACAATGGGTTGTTTGAAGAATATTTTTGTTAGAAAATATTTTGTTTTTAGTAATGAAAAAAGCTTGAGTTTCTCCCCTTAGACTTTTGGCATTTGGATATATATTTTCTAATTTTTTTGGGTATTGTAGCATGTATCATTTAATATAAACACTTTTAATAGTGTATCAGTATTCGATTTTTCAAATGGCTGCATTGTACACAGGGATTATAATAGATACTTTTGGGGCTAGCATTTGTATTTAATTATTAAAATCAGAATTGTTACTTATAAGTATCCCCGCTACCGCACGATTCCTATCGTGTGGTTTTTATTTTGGAACGCGAAAGGATTAACTCCGTTGAATCTTCGATTTCGCGCACCAGCGGTGGTTTATATTATATATTTTGCCTTTCATTAATATTCGTACAAGATGTTCAAGTTTTCAGAATTTGTTAGGTTCAATTGAACTTTGTTTCCATCTGCTTGTAAGTTTGAAATATCAAAAGTCAACTCTTTAGAGAAATGTGCTAGACAGTCTTCCCAATTTTTAAAAGATAACCTTAAATTTCTTTGAGGTGGAAATGATTCAAAAATATGTTCTGAATCAATAAGTTTCAACACCCAAGAATTACCATCACAACCACTTGAACTAAAGTTAATTTTCAAACAATCACCATTAATTTCTAAACTATTTATGGTTAACTGGTCAGAAGGTGCATTTTCATAATCTGTAGCACTTATCAAAGTATTTGCATCACAACGATTTGACCTTTCATCATTGTCGTCACAATTGAAAATTATAATTCCAATAATAGTAAGGATTAATATTTTTTTCATGTGATTTGAAAAAAAATTACAACTTCTTCGAACTCGAAGCCCCAGTAGAGTGGATATTCACTTTATCGGCATCGCCACCATATCTAAACGAACTGGCACCGCTGAGGTCAGCTTTGATACGGCCATGGGCGATCAATTTGGCATTACTTGCCCCAGAGGCCTCCAAACTCAATTTGTCATTGATGACCAAATCCAGCCCTTTGACACTGGAAGCCCCAGAAACGTCCACATCCGCATTGTTGACCACACCCTCAAGCATAATTCTCGATGCGCCTGAAGCATCAATTTCTAAGGTATTGGACAAATCAATTTGCCCTTTGAGGGAACTAGCGCCAGAAATATCAACGCTCATATTTTCGACCTTTTAAATTGTTCAGAACAACTCTTGAAGCTCCGCTCATTTGAAGTGTTTTAAGCGCTGGTAAGTGGATTTCGGCTTTTAAATCGAGATTTCTATAACTTTTCCAACCCGCCATTTTGATTTTTAGGGTGCTGTTATTTTGCGTAACTCTAAGGTCGTCTAAGTATTTGTCGTTGCAACTGACTACAACTTTGTAGCTGTCGGATTGAACCACATTGACCGAAATCGCATGGCTAAGGTCTAATCCATCAAAATTTGAAAAATCATAAACGTTTTCCGTTGTGTTTGCGGATGCACGATCGTAAACGACGTTTTGACACCCAGAAAGGGAGGTGTAAAGAGATAAAATTAAAACTGTAGAAAGTTTGACTATAGGTGTAAGCATAATAAAAAGATTTAGGATTATACCTCAAACTTACAAAAAAAATCAAAACGAACAAAAACCCTTAGACAATGCTCTTGATCACGCGAAGTTTATGGGAATGGGTGTTGGTATCGACATTATAAATTCCGCTGTGGTCAATACGGTCTATTCGTACTTTACCATGCGCATGGATGATGTGGTGGTTTTCCATAATAATCCCTACATGAATAATGTCCCCCTCATTATTATCAAAAAAAGCGAGGTCGCCGGGTTCACTTTCTTCAATAAAACTTAGGGCATCGCCCTGAGTGGCTTGTTGCGACGCATCGCGTAAAAGTTGAAATCCATTAAGGCGATAGACCATTTGTGTAAAGCCCGAACAATCGATCCCAAAAGGAGTTTTTCCACCCCAAAGGTAAGGGGTGTTGAGGTAGAGTAGTGCGGTTTCTATAAGGTTATTTTTTTGTTTTTGACCAACTAATGTATCTCCATCAAAAGTATGGTTGAGAAGGGGTTGTGCATTCAATACGCTGCCCATCACAATAGGTTGTAGTTTTTGTTCGTCGTCGGTGATAAAACTTACCAAATCGCTACACAGCTGTTCTTTTTTGGAAGTGTAATTTGTGTACTCTTCTTGTTCAATCAACTTAAATTGCTTGTTGTCGATCCACCCTTCATAACCATCGTAACTAAGCCGAATACGACTCCATTTTTTACGTCGTTCAAGGACTTTAAACCATTCGCCATAGAGTACTTGCGATGTGAGTTCGCTTTGGTCCGCGGGTTCGTTTCTTAATGCGACAATACTAAGATTGCACAGGCCGTATTGCATTTATTCTTAGTTTCTTTCGAGGATCAGTGCCGAGGCACCACCGCCACCATTACAAATGGCTGCTGCTCCAATTTTTCCATTATTTTGTTCCAAAACATTGAGTAGGGTCACCACAATTCTTGCACCGGAGCACCCCAGAGGATGTCCAAGCGAAACCGCTCCGCCATTGACATTGACTTTGGTATCGTTGAGGTCCAAAATTTTCATGTTCGCCAATCCAACCACTGAAAATGCTTCGTTAAATTCAAAATAATCCACATCACCAATACTGATGTTGGCTTTGTCTAATGCTTTGGGTAGGGCTTTGGCAGGTGCTACCGTAAACCATTCGGGCTCGCGGGCGGCGTCTGCATAACTTTTTATGGTGGCCAATGGATTTAGACCGAGTTCTTGTGCTTTGTCTTTACTCATCAATACCAGCGCCGCAGCACCATCATTGATGGTTGAGGCGTTGGCCGCCGTCACGGTACCGTCTTTTGTAAAGGCAGGTCTGAGGGCTGGAATTTTTTCTAATTTAACGTTAGTAAATTCTTCATCAGTCGTCACGACAATGGGCTCGCCACGGCGTTGAGGGACTTCTACAGGCACAACCTCATTGTCAAATTTTCCACTACTCCAAGCTTCAGCAGAGCGCTTATAAGATTGAATAGCAAACGCATCTTGATCTTCTCTAGAAAAGCCGTATTCTGTAGCACAAGCATCGGCGCAAACGCCCATCGCTTCTTTGTTGTAGGCATCCACGAGTCCGTCTTTTTGCATACCGTCTTCCATCTGCGCAGGGCCAAATTTTTTGCCAGTTCGTGCGTGGTAATAGTGCGGAATTTGACTCATATTTTCCATACCTCCGGCGACAATAATTTCGGCATCGCCAAGCGCAATACTTTGTGCGGCTTGCATGATGGATTTCATCCCTGAAGAACAGACTTTATTGACCGTTGTACAAGGGACTGTATTTGGAATGCCCGCAAAAATGGCGGCTTGTCTGGCCGGGGCCTGGCCGGCACCAGCTTGAACGACTTGCCCCATGAGGACTTCGTCTATAAGATTGGGGTCTAAATTAATTTTTTCTAAAGCACCTTTGATGGCAATGGCGCCGAGTTTTGGCGCGGCAACAGATGATAAACTACCCATAAAACTACCAATTGGGGTGCGGACTGCAGAAACGATAACAACGTCTTTCATCAGAATAGTTTTAATTTTTACTCACGCTAATGTAACTAAAATTTAGGAGATATTAGAGATGATTGTTGATTTTTGCGCCAATATTGCCGTTCTTTTTAGTACTTTTGATTATGTTAGATTGGTGTAGTGTTAATTATTGAATAAGAGGCCTAAATGGATAAAGTTTTAAATAAATTTTACAGAAACCACAATTTGCTTTACAAAGTATTTTTGTTTGTGGTGACTACATTTTTGATTGTTTATTTATTTCCAAAAAGTGGAACATTTCGCTATAGTTTTGAAAAAGGAAAACCATGGCAGTCCGAAAACTTATATGCCCCTTTTGATTTTGCTATTCAAAAATCAGAACAGGCCTTGGAAGAGGAACGATTGCAAACTTCAAAAGAATCTCCTATATTTTTTGAGGTAGATACAGCTAAAACCTCACAAATTTTAAAAAATTTTGATGCTGTATTCGAGCGTAATTTTTTGGAAGTAAAAGACCCTAAATTAACTGGAGAATTATACCAATTTGGTGCACAAATCTTTTCAGAATTATATGCTTCTGGCGTACTCCCCGAAGGGTATAATTTTAGCTCAGAACGTATGATTTCTGTTTTGACTGATAAGACACAAAACAAAGTTATTCCCTATGCTGAATTTTTTCTTCAAACCGATTTAAAATCATATATAGAATCTAAAGTACAAGGTTCGGACTATGAGGTCTATTTGCCTTCGTATTTGTCTTTGTTTTTTGATGTTATAAAGCCCAATACCACCTACAATACATCTCTGACTGAAAGCGCGCTTAATGATCGTCTTGGGCGAATTGTTTTGGTGCGTGGTCGTGTAGATAAAGGGACATTAATCATTTCCAAAGGGGAAGTGGTTCAAGGAGATAAATTGGCGATTTTAAAATCCCTAGAATCGGAGTACGCCTCTCAAGTATGGACGGAGGCCAACTATGTTTGGATTTTGGCCGCTTACACCGTTTTGGTTGCTTTGGCCTTGTTGATGCTTTTACTTTTCCTGAGAAAATACAGAATTGAAATATTTTCCAACAATACCAAAGTCACATTTATCTTTTTTAATATTGCCTTGATGGTGTTGCTCACAACTCTGGTGGTCAATTACAATTCGGCCTATATTTATGCAGTACCTTTGTGTATTTTACCCCTTGTACTCAAAGCATTTTTTGACGCTCGATTAGGACTTTTTACGCATGTTGTTACGGTGCTTTTATTAGGTTTTGTAGTGGCCAACAATTATGAATATATGTTCCTGCAAATCATTGCTGGAATTGTAACCATTCTTACCGTTTCTGAATTGTATAAACGTGCCAATTTGTTTATCTCAGTGGGGCAAATTACTTTGATTTATATCATTTCGTATTTTGCATTTTTTGTGATTCATGAAGGAAGTATTGATGGGCTCAAATGGGAAAACTTTTTGTTGTTTGTGCTTTGTGGTTTAGCGACTTTGTTTGTGCAACCTTTAATTTATGCATATGAAAAACTCTTTGGCTTGGTTTCCGATGTGTCTTTGTTGGAATTATCAGACACGAATTCGAAATTACTCAAAGAGCTTTCAGACAAAGCGCCAGGCACATTTCATCATTCATTAAATGTAGCCAATTTGGCAGAGGCCTCTGCCAATGAAATTGGTGCCAATGCGATGTTGGTACGTGTGGGCGCTTTATACCACGATATTGGCAAAATGTCGAACCCAACGTATTTTACAGAAAATCAATCGACAGGCATCAATCCTCATGATGAATTATCCCCTAAAGAAAGTGCACAAATTATTGTTGACCATGTCATAAAAGGGGTAGAACTTGCCAAGAAATACAATTTACCGGATCGCGTGATTGACTTTATCCGAACGCATCATGGAACAAGTTATGTGCGGTATTTTTACAACAAACAAATGGAGTTGACTACGGAATTTGATCCTTCAGATTTTATGTATAATGGGCCAAAACCGTTCAGTAAAGAAACTGCTATTTTGATGATGTGTGATAGTGTTGAAGCGGCATCCAAAAGTTTAAAAGAGCCAACGTCTACCAAAATCAATGCATTTGTAGACAATATTGTGGCCAATCAAATTGAGGATGCACAGTTTTTGAATGCGAATATTACTTTCAAGGAAATAGAATCTATAAAGAAAGTTTTGAAGCACAAACTGGCCAACATGTACCACCTTCGTATCGAATACCCCGAATAGTACTTCAATACGATTTAAAAAATTAAATAAATAGTTTGCGTTGTTGCTTGTGATAAGTTACATTTGCAACCGCAATTTTATTGCGCAAGTTCATATCAAATAGGAGAGGTGCCAGAGTGGTAATGGAGCAGATTGCTAATCTGTCAACGCGTAAGTGTTGCCCGGGTTCGAATCCCGGTCTCTCCGCAAGTAAAAAATCAAAAAACACGGGGTGTAGCGTAGCCCGGTTATCGCGCCGCGTTTGGGACGCGGAGGTCGCAGGTTCGAATCCTGCCACCCCGACT
>CBFHQL010000039.1:0-6332 GCA_965658025.1 Flavobacteriaceae bacterium
TGGTTCGGGCTGTGCTGGAAATACAAGTCGACAAGCCCACAATGGTGTAGATATAAAAAACCCATATGATGCACCTGTCTATGCCATGTATGACGGTGTAGCAACAAAAGCGACACAGTATAAAAATGGGAAAATAGTTGGATCAGGACATCAAGTTTCTATTACATCAACTGTAAATGGGGAATCTTTAAGGTTGGTTTACTTTCATTTGCAAGAAAATAATAGAGCTTCTGGCACAGTTAGTGCTGGAGATATTATTGGGTATCAAGGAATCTCAGGTAATTTAGGCAGTGCTATTGATGACGGATATACAACCTCCCATGTCCATATAAAAGCTGAATTAAATGGTCAAAAAACAGACCCCTTAAACTATTTTGCCACAACTATTGACCCACAAACAGGTCAGGTTTCTAACCCCTGTAATTAACATATAAAACAACACATTATGAAAGATTTAAAGCTAATAATTATTGCTCTACTCATTGGAAGTTATTCTTGCCAAGGCCAACACAATATACTTTCAGAATCAGAATTTGATGAAGTTAAGTTTGGTGATGCGAGTTTAATTGATATTTTTCAGTCTTTAGGAGATATTAATCAAATGAATATGCTCTTTGAAAATGACCTTACCCATGCAGCTAACAATACTGGTTTTGTGTCTGGACTAGATTTTTGGTTGGAAGATAAGCTCTATATTAATTTTGAAAACGAAAGTGGAAATCAATACGATTTATCATACATAGATATTTTAAGTTCTTCTATATCAGTAACAGTTAAAGGAATAGAAGTTCGATTGGGAGATCACATTAATGTATTTGGTAATACTGTTGAAGTGAAAAATAATGGTATTGGTAAAAAAGCAATTCTGTTTACTGACGAAGGAACAGGTACTTCATCATTGGCCTTTTATATAAATCCCTCAACAAATCACATTACAGAAATAACATTTAATGTCTACTGATATGTCCAAGGATATAAAAAAAAAGTAATATCTATGCTCTCGAAATATCTTTCTTTACTATTATTTTTCTTTGCATTTAAAGGTCTATATGCGCAAAAAAATATTGAGGTTTATTTTGAAAAATCGTCAGGAGGTTATAATATCTATGTTGATAATAACGAATACTGCCCAATAAGTGTAAAGATAAATTTTAAAACAAGAAATTTAGATATTCGTGGAGGTAACAACAATATTTATGTAGTAGGGGCACTTCAAAAAAAAGCCTTGGTAACTAAACTTCGAATTTTAAATAGATCCCTATCCTATCAATTTAATTATACTTACAATGTTAATTATGGCGACCATTTTGACAACAAATATGATGAAGATTTTATTTATGATCTTCCATTTCCAAAATTTCAATCTAATGAGGTTAGCCAAGGATATAATGGAGATTTTTCACATCAAAACGAAAATTATTTAGATTTTAAAATGCCCTTTCAAACTAGAATATATGCGGTACGGTCAGGTATAGTGGTAAAAGTAGTGGACTATAATTTTAAAAATTGTAAAGAAAGAGAATGTCAAAAATATAATAATTATATTCTTGTTTATCATTCCGATGGGACTTTTGCCGATTATGCCCATATTATGAGAACAGGATCGGTTGTTGTTCGAGGCGATAAAATTAAAAAAGGTGATTTTATTGGATATTCTGGTAATGTGGGGTGGAGTTCAGGCCCTCATTTACACTTGGGAGTATTTCTTCAAAAACTAAATAAAAGGAAAACCTTAAAAACAAAGTTTTATACTAACAATGGAGAATTTGCTGAATATTTAGTAGAGAAGAATAAATATCTAAAGCAATATTAATTTAACGAGGCAGTTAACTTTTTTATTCAATACACTCTAAATATTTAAATTCAAACAACTATGAAAACCCCCGCTGGTGCGCGAATCCTTTCGCGTTCCAAATAAGTTTTAAATCCACACGATTGGAATCGTGCGGTAGCGGGGGATTCAGAGGGCAATGAAATTGAAAACAACTGTAATTAAAAAATTTAAAAAATGAAAACTATAATTTTAACCTTAGTACTTATCATTCCAAGTTTAGTAAAATGTCAAATTAGTTCGAATATTATTTCTAAATCAGAATTTGACAGCATCAAAATCAACAACATCAGTCTTAGTGAAATTAGTGCTACAGACGGAGTATTTTCTGAAGTTGAAAGTTTATACTCAGCTTCAATCACTCACAACACACAGCAATCCGAAGAAGATTATTTTGATTACACCTATGACGGATTTACTATTGGGTTTTCAGAAAATGAAATCTGTGGTTTTGAAATATCAAACTCTAGCTGGAAGATTACAATTCAAGGCAAAACTGTAACAATAGGTGACCACAAAGATAAACTCGGCAATGTTGTTATTAATAATCAGAAAAATGGCGGTAAAAGTATAGTCTATCAATATTGTGATGGTTGTAATAATTTTATCTCGATTTATCTTGATACAAACAATATCATCACAAAAATTATTTACATCGAGCAAACATGAAAACACAAATTCTACTTCTAACATTTTTAATGGCCATACCAGATGTACAGGCGCAAGATTTGAGTTTATCACTTCCAAAAAACCCATCGCCTGGCTGGTGCTACATCAAATGTCAATGTCTTGAAAAAGGTAAAAAAATTGAGGGGACATATGAGTGGATAAAAGTTCGCTGTGATGAAATTGATAAAATTGGAAAAAATGAAGCAGATATAATTGAATATCAAGAAAAATTGCAAAAACTTGAGTTCAATGTTGATATTAATGGTTGTTTGGATCAAAAAACCATTGAAGCACATACAGAGTATCAGAAAATTTTAAAAAAAGAAAACCGTAAAAAACGCCGACAGCAACGCCGAGCCAAACGTAAAGAGCGTTAATGACGTCCACGCTTTTGTCTTACTTAACAGCACGAGCAAAGATACTCGCACTTGCAAGGAACAGAGTTCAGTCTCTATGCTTTTAACCCCTCCAACTTTTTTTGGTACTCTTTAATTTGGTCCCTAAACTTGGCGGCCATCATAAAGTCCAATTCTTTGGCGGCGGCTTCCATTAGTTTTCGGGTATCGCGTACTTTTTGTTCCAGTTCAGGTTTGCTTAGGTATGCGCTTTCAGGTTCGGCGGCTTTAAGGGCTTCTTGTTCATAATAATAACTGCTTACAGAGTTTTTGGTGAGGGCGTTGTCCAAGCTTTTGTTGAGGGCTTTTGGCGTAAGGTTGTGTTCGGTATTATAGGCAATTTGTTTTTCGCGGCGGTAGGTGGTTTGGTCGATGGTGTATTGCATGCTTTTGGTAATTTTATCGGCATACATAATGGCTTTTCCGTTAAGGTTTCGTGCAGCACGGCCTACGGTCTGGGTTAATGAGCGGTTGGAACGTAAAAATCCTTCTTTATCGGCATCCAAAATCGCTACTAAAGACACTTCGGGTAAATCTAACCCTTCACGCAACAGGTTAACACCCACCAAAACATCAAATAATCCTTTGCGTAAATCTTGCATGATTTCTACGCGTTCCAAAGTATCTACATCGCTATGGATATACCGGCAACGCACTTGAATGCGCGTCAGGTATTTGGTCAATTCTTCGGCCATACGTTTGGTGAGGGTTGTCACCAAGGTACGTTCATCTTTTTCCACACGTTGTTGGATTTCCTCAATCAAATTATCAATTTGATTTAAACTTGGGCGTACTTCAATAATCGGATCCAACAGTCCTGTTGGACGAATGATTTGTTCCACAAAAACACCATCGGTTTTGGCCAATTCATAATCTGCTGGGGTAGCACTCACATAAAGCACTTGGTTTTGTAAACTCTCAAATTCTTCAAACTTTAGAGGGCGGTTGTCCATAGCGGCAGGAAGTCGAAAACCATATTCGACCAGATTTTCTTTTCGGCTACGGTCACCACCATACATGGCATGAACTTGTGAAATGGTTACATGGCTTTCATCGACCACCATCAAATAGTCTTCAGGAAAATAATCTAATAAACAAAACGGTCGTGTTCCTGGCGCTCGCCCATCGAGGTAGCGCGAATAGTTTTCGATACCTGAGCAGTAGCCCAATTCGCGGATCATTTCCAAATCAAACTCTGTGCGTTCTTTAAGGCGTTTGGCCTCCAGGTGTTTGCCTATGTCCTTAAAATACTCATATTGTTTGACCAAATCATCTTGAATGTCTTTGATGGCATTTTGTAAGATATCGGGGGAAGTTACAAACATATTGGCCGGATAGATGTTTACGTTTTCATAAACTTCAAGTACTGAATTATCATTGACGTTAAAGGCCTCAATGGCCTCAATTTCATCACCAAAAAAGTGAATCCGAAAACCGTGATCGGCATAACTCGGAAAAATATCGACGGTATCGCCTTTAATCCTAAAATTTCCATGGTTAAACTCACCTTCGGTACGGGCATATAAACTTTGTACCAACTTGTGCAACAAGGCCGTTCTGGAAATGATTTGATTGGTTTTTAGGGCAATCACATTTTTTTGAAATTCTACAGGATTTCCAATACCATATAAACAGGACACAGAAGCCACGACAATTACATCGCGCCGCCCAGAAAGGAGGGAAGAAGTGGTACTTAAGCGCAGTTTTTCAATCTCCTCGTTGATGGATAAATCTTTTTCAATATACGTTCCAGTAACGGGAATATAGGCCTCGGGCTGGTAATAATCATAATAAGACACAAAATATTCCACCGCATTTTCAGGGAAAAATTGTTTGAATTCAGAGTAGAGTTGTGCGGCCAAGGTTTTGTTGTGTGCCAAAACTAAGGTAGGACGTTGTACTTCTTGAATAACATTAGCCACGGTAAAGGTCTTTCCTGAACCTGTTACGCCCAATAACGTTTGGTATTTTTCATTGGACTCAACACCCTGCACCAATTCTGTAATGGCTTGCGGTTGATCTCCGGTGGGTTTAAAATCTGATGAAAGTTTAAAACGCATGTTGCAAAATTACGGCAATCTGTTATGTGGTGCAAAAAGCATAGGATTTCTTTTTGCTTTTATTCTGTAAATCAATAGTTGATATAAACCCAACCCGTTTTAGAACCATAATTCTCCTCGTTTAAGTGTAATACATAAAAGTAGGTCCCAACAGCTAATTTTTTTGTGCTTGGATTTGGTCCTCGATTGGAGGTACCGTCCCATTTTAAGTCGTTATTGCCTTCAAAAATCAAAGTTCCATAACGGTTATAAATCAGGAGTTTATGGTTTAAAAACACATCGTATAGCCCCTGAATATTAAACCAATCGTTGAAACCATCACCATTTGGTGAAAACCCTTGAGGGATGAATATTGGACAACCATCGCTTGATAATTCTAAAGCAATAACAGCATCATTATTATCTTCATTGATTTCAGAAATAATCCCTGTTCCATTTCCAGTATCATCGACAACTGCCCTAATCTCAAATTGTTCAGGGATATTGGGATCTATTTCAATTTCAATTTCATTGGTGGTAGAAGCGCCAATGGGAAGAGTCTCGTTGGTTGTTGTTTGTGCAATAAGGTTGTTTTCGACATAAAAAGCGATGGGCGTTTCAGCGGGAAGCTCAGCTGCAGCATTTGTATTTGAGACCGTATATTCCAAAAAAACAGTTCTGGAAAAGCAGGTGGTTTTATCCTGGTCTATTAGTTCAATGGTGGCATCAGGGAGTTGACTGTTCAATACAGTGATGATGGTATTGACCATGACTAAATCTTGACCAGAAGTGAGTTCAATGATTGCTGAGGTATCACCAACATTGATTGTATTTTGAATTGGATAAACATCAATATCCATGTTGTATAAATTGGATTCTCCGGTAAAACTATTGGTGCCATTAAAGGCATTTGTTGTTGGATTTAAAGGAGGATTGCTGAGTAAAAATCCATTCATTCTTAAAGATTCATTAATCGCTAAACTGGAATCACCTTCCCAAGCAATAAAGCCAATTTTTGCACCCTCAACATCTAAAACATTGAGGTTGTCCAATTCAATGGTGATGGCTTCTGGCACCGTTTCCAGACCGTCATAAATATTGATTTGATTGAGCGGTAAATTGGGGTCTTCATAAATCACAACAATAGACCATCCTGCAAAATTTGTGCCCGTCGAACAGTAGTTTTCCGAAATATCAATCTGTTCGAGATTGGTTAATGAATAAGTGCCATTTCCATGATTTTGAACCAATTCCGTAACCTCTGTAAATGCAGCAAAAAACTGCCTATTGGTGTCTAAGGAATAGTCAAATGTTCGCTCAGGAACAATAGGAGTTGTATTTAAATTTATTTCAAAATCTCCTGATCCTGAACCTGCCCAATATAAATATGCGGCAATG
>CBFHQL010000040.1:0-6154 GCA_965658025.1 Flavobacteriaceae bacterium
TTCATCAGTCATAGCGCCAACAGCGACTTCACCTAATGAATAACTGAGTTTGCTGTTCCCATTTTCAAAGGTCTGTCCACCTGGGCCAATGACCTGTTTGGAAATCGTTGGCTGTGCATAGGAAAAAACTCCTAAAAGCAAAAAAGCTAATATGAAGTAACGCATTGTTAAATTGGTTTTTTCAAATATAATTAATTTTTTTATGGTTTTTGGTACATAATTAGTACATAAAGAAAGAGATGAAAGCCTTGAGGTAATAAACGGATTATAACATTACTTTATGTATAAAAAAACCCGCAACATTCGTTGCGGGTTTTGTACACCCCATTGCGCTATTTTTGAAACAAAGCATCAGTTTTATGAAAAATTTAGTCAAATGAAATCAATACAACTTGGGCTTATTGAATGTGAATTTTAGATTCTCACATATTCCTTTTGGATAGAGGATGTTGAGCCGTTGCTACTCGGTAAGTTATAACTAACCTCAAGCCTATTGCCTATAATTTGAAAATTAACAGTCAGTTGTAGGCTAGTATCAGTGTCATCGACTTCTCCATTACAAAAATTTATATCTCCAGTTTGATTAATTAGTACAAATGTTGATCCAGATTCATATGTGATATCCCATGTCTCCAAGCTGTATATACTGCATGAATTAAATCCACAAAATGAATTATCACTAAAATCATTGACAAGTAAAATTGTAGGGGAAACAACAATAGTAGATTTAAGTTGGCAATCATTTAAATACAAATCGGTGCCATCTTCTGATTCTGATATTAAGCGCCAAGTACCAACAAATTCATTAAAAGAATAATCATTATCAGGTATTGTTTTTGTCCCTTTCCATGTGCCATAATCAGCAGGAGTGGAAGTATTATTTACAAATACTCCAGAAGCCTCATTTCCGTACATAACCCCAGTAAAAATAGCACCATCTGTTGTGGTTCCGGCTGTTAGTGACGCATCGCCATTAGGGGAAACAAATCCTGAATAAGTATCTATTTCATTGCTTTCCGAACTCACATACTCACCAATAAAGTTATTCTGATCAACAGTTCCTTGCCACGTTCCTGAACTTATACCATCATAACTTATTGTTTCATTATAAACTCCAGACCATTGTCCACTAAATGGGTTTTCTTGATTGGTGTCGTTGTCATCATTATCTCCTCCGCTACACGCAGAAATAATTAATATTAGGCTTAGTTTTAAGAATCTTTTCATAGTCTTATTGAATTATTATTTATTTCAAATATAATTTTTTTTTTGCAAAAGTCTTTCGTACTGAACTAGTACATAAAAAAGAGTAGAAAACTAAAAAGCCGAGACAAAAGTTTCGGCTTTTTATATGTACACCCAATTGAGCTATTTTCGAAACAAAACCTCTGTTTTTTAAACAAAATTTTAGAATCTTTTTGAAAACAAAAAACCCGCAAACTAGGTTGCGGGTTCGACTGTACACCCTATTGAGTTATTTTTGAAACCGAGTTTAAGTTTTTAGCTTGAAACGTTAAAACGCTATCTATCTTTTAATCATCCTTTTCATGATCGTATTATTGATTTGTAACATATAAACACCTGTTTTCAAGTTGCTAGCATCTATACTTACTTTGGTATTATTAGCTGTTTGCTCTAATACTTTTTGTCCTAATAAATTAAAAAGAGTAAGCGTATTAATCACTCTTGAGGATTCAATCGTCCATTTGGATGTTGTTGGGTTAGGGAATACTCTTATTGAAGGTATTATATTTGATAATTCATTAGTGCTCAAAACTGAATTTAATTTTACAATCCAAGCGTCAGCACCACCTTGATTTCCTGAAACATCACCATCATTTGACCCTGTATTATTCGCTAAAATAAGACCTCCATCGGGTGTTTCACATATAGAGTATGCCCAATCAGAATTACTGCCGCCTAAACACTTTTGCCATACGATATCGCCATTAGTTGAAAGGTTAGCTGCCCAAACGTCATTCCCAGAATTATTTCCAGAATTGCCATGATGACCCGTTATATCGCCATCATTCGAATTTACAGTTGAGGTTAAAACATAACTTCCATCCGTTATTTGGATTATTGAATATCCATAATCCCAACTACTCCCTCCAAAACATTTTTGCCATACAATGGCGCCAGAATCCGTTAACTCCAATGCCCAAATATCATAACTCCCATGATTTCCAAGTACATCTCCATTGTTAGAATTAGAGTACCCAATAGTAATATAATTGCCATTTGAGGTTTGTTTGGCAGCGTTTAGCATATCTGTTCCGGATCCACCAAATGTTTTTTGCCATTCTATAGTTCCGTTATTAGAAAGTTTTACTACCCAGCCATCAGATGAACCCTTGTTTTCTAAAACATCTCCATCATTTGAATGTGACCATCCAGAAACAAAATAGCCTCCACTCTGGGTTTCAATTACTGAACTAGCTCCATCTCCAGCACTACCTCCAAGGCAATTCTGCCACAGAATAGTTCCATTAGGAGAGAGCTTGAGTATCCACGCATCCTTAGTGCCATTAAAACCGCTAACATCTCCATCGTTTGAATTGGTTTCTCCAACCAGAACATAATCTCCGTTTGATGTTTGAATAACTGAAGAAATATCTTCTATATTAGATCCTCCTAAGCATTTTTGCCATTCTATATTGCCACTCGTTGACAATTTAACAACCCACCCATCTCTGTTGCCATGATTTCCTGAAACATCTCCGTCGTTTGACTCAGTAGCTCCAACTACAAGATATCCATTATCATTGGTTTGAATCATTAAACCTGATCTTCCAAACCCCAGTGGGCTATCACTTTGCGACCCACCTAAGCATTTTTGCCATTCTATATTGCCACTCGTTGACAATTTAACAACCCATGTATCTCTATCTCCATTATTACCCGTAACATCTCCATCTACGGAAGTTGTAGTGCCACTAAAAATATATCCTCCGTCAATTGTTTGAATAATTGTATTTGGATAATCAATACCACTACCACCCAAGCATTTTTGCCAATCTATTTCAGGTTGGGCATTCAAGAATATAAAATTACAAACTAATAAAACTAAAAAGTATGCGTTTTTCATTAAGTTTAAATTGGTTTTTTAACTCAAATATAAGACTTATTTATGTAAAAAAAATTATCGCTTATTAGCAAAACCTAAGGCTACATATACATTTCACAGCCAAACCTCAAAAAAGAAACCGACTTTAAAGTAATAGTGGGGGTGTAGTTTTGTGTGCTTAGGCTAGAACTTTTGGCGTTTTATTCAAGTTTACCGTACAATTACCGTACAAAAAATAAACCGCAAAACCTTTTTTAAGAAGGTAATGCGGTTCTCTGTGTACACCCTATTGAGTTATTTTCGAAGCAATCACTCAAACTTATAAGCAGCTTTTTAGAAATTTCTTAAAAAATCAAACCCAAAATTGCGTTTGATTTTATGCGCCTTACAGCGCTGTTATAAAAGACGAGGCTGCTAAAGGCAGCCCCTTAAAGAGTAAAGGGTCAAGATTTTTAATCCCTAACAAAACGCACCGAAAAGCCGCTCTGCTTGCCGTAGCCGCTGCTGGTCCTGTACAGGTCCCTGTCATGGCTGCGCAGGTAGCGGTACCATGCGTAATCTGCATTGAGCTCAGTGGAACTCCAAAAGAACGCATTGCTACCCTCATTGTTGAACGAACCATTGTAGTAACGGAAACCCTCAGGGAAGGCGTTAAAACCGCTGCTGTTGTTTAAACTTTGGTCGTTGCCTATTGCTCCTGGGTTTGTTGAATTATTCCATCCTGTGGTGGAGGCCATAGCTTTGGCTATTTTGTTGCCTGTGGTGGTGCCGTCATAATTATAACCACTCGCTATGAGATATTCTCTAAGCGTTGTCCACTCGGCATCTGTGGGTACGTGCCAACCCTCTGGTGCAAATTCCTTGTTTGGTGTATTAGGGTCTGTATCATGGATACCCATTAAAGCATACCAATTGTAGAGTTTGCCTTTTGTAGGGTCGTTGTTATAATAACACCAAGCACCTGTGGTAAGGTTACCCCACTCGGCATCTGTAACTTGCGGTATTTCAGTACCATCTCTATACGTAACCATTTCAGCGTTTTCTACCGTCCAAACTTGGTCTCCGTAGGTGAGATAATCATAGGTGTTGCCGTCTATATCTGTTACTGTACCAGATGCATCAAATCCTTCGTCTATTTCACCATCACAATCGTTGTCAACACCATCTTCAATTTCTGTGGCTCCAGGGTTAATTTGAGCATCATTATCATCGCAATCGCCTTGGTTTTCTGTATAGCCATCGTTGTCGTTGTCATTATTAGATGAATTTTCGGGTAATACAGTTACATCAAGATTATATCCAAAATTTGCTCCACAAAATTGTGGCCCTGGATTAACCTGAATCCAATAACTTATTGTTATAGGCTCATTTGAGTTGTTAATCAAAGTTCCCGAAACTTCAGGCTGATCTTCACTTTCAGTTTCTCCAGTAACATTTATGTTGTCTGTGGAAGTCCAAGAATAGGTAAATAAACCAACATTAATCATTTCCCATCCTTGACCATAAACTACAAAATAATCACCGTTTAAAAAACCATCAGTACTAAGAACATGTGTAAATGACTCGCCAGAATTAATTGTTAAATCTAATTCATCTGAGTTCATTACAAAAGCATCCATAAAAGGAGTTATATTTAATGTAATTGTAAAAGATTCTGCAACTTGGCCTTCAAAAACTGGAGTGACGTTTAAAACTAAAATGTTGTCTTCAGTAATCCAAAAATTATCATATATATCAATGAATATTCCAGAGGATAAGATGTCATTATCATCAATTTGAGAAGGAAGTGTTGAACTTACTACCTCCCAAACAAATTGGGTGCCTTCTGGAAAAATATCATTTTGAAATTGTTCATAATGATTGGCAAGAAAATTATTAATATCCCATTCTCCACCATTTGTGTACAAATCGATAAAGTTTTCAAAACTACAAATGCTCAGGTTTTTATCTGAAATATCTATATTGAGTGTACAATTATCATCAATTATTCCATCACAATTTTCGTCAATACCATTACATATTTCTGAGGCATTAGGGTTAATAGTAGCATCTGAATCATCACAATCTCCGCTTTGGGCTACATAACCTGAAGGTTGTTCACACGATTGAATCGTAGTCGAACCTCCAAAACCATCACCATCTGAATCTTGATAGAAAGTGCTTGTCAATTCCTCATCAACAACACCATCACAGTTATTGTCAACACCATCACAAACTTCTACTGCGTTAGGATTAATTGTAGCATCTGAATCATCACAATCTCCGCTTTGGGCTACATAACCTGAAGGTTGTTCACACGATTGAATCGTAGTGGAGCCTCCAAAACCATCACCATCTGAATCTTGATAGAAAGTGCTTGTCAATTCCTCATCAACAACACCGTCACAGTTATTGTCAATACCATCACAAACTTCTACTGCGTTTGGATTAATTGTAGCATCTGAATCATCACAATCACCACCTTGGACTACATATCCTGAAGGTTGTTCACACGATTGAATCGTAGTGGAACCTCCAAAACCATCGCCATCTGAATCTTGATAAAATATTGAACCAGCATCTTCATCCACTAAGCCATCACAGTCATTATCCAATCCATCACATATTTCCTCAGCACCTGAGTAAACTTGAGCATTAGTATCGTCACAATCGCCGTTATTTTCTGAAAAACCATCAAAATCATTATCTATGTTTTGATTTTGTTCTTGAAGTTGATTTTGTAAATCTTGCAGTGAAGTTTCTAATTGAGTAATATATGCTAAAGTCACCGCATCCTGAGCATCAGTAGGGTCTTGCAAGTCTTTTATTTGTTGATTGTTGGCCGAGTTGTTTTCAGCAAGTACAGTTTCTAAATTAGGTGTGGTTGGTGTGCTGTTTCCACTGTTTTCAGCATAAAGGGCGTAAGGCACGCTAAGTAGTTGTGTGGTACCCATAGCCACATAGCCACCGCCTGTATCAAGTTCTATGCCTAAGTAATAGCTTCCTAAAGACCAGTCCAGCTCTGAGAAGGTGCCTGTATTGGCTGTGCCCTGGCCTATAACTAAGTTGACCTGTCCTAAATCATCTGTGGGGACATAGTGCGTTTCT
>CBFHQL010000041.1:0-4524 GCA_965658025.1 Flavobacteriaceae bacterium
TGATCCATTGCATTTGATCTCTTTTGTGTGTATAAACTAAGCGCCCATCGGTCCGAACATTTTTGATTCCCAAAATAGGTTTCAAAATTTTTTCTTGCAAAATATAAGCATCGAGTTCATGAAGAGGAGAGTGGGGTTTTTCAAAACCCTTTTGCAAAGATAGTGAATAAAATTGGCCCTCTAAATACATACAAAATCCGTTTACTTTTTTTGAAGATTCAAATGATTTTAGGGGGGTAATACTAAAGTTTACCTCAATTTTATTTAAAAAATCGCCAACAGAAAGACCATTTAAATCCGTTACAACTCGATTGTACTCTTGAATAATTAAATCATGTTCAGGAATAAGAAAAGCCATAAAAAATTGTGCTTCTTGAGTTTTGGGTTCATCTTCTGAAAGCAACGCAGATGATGCCGATCGGTGATGGCCATCAGCAATGTACAGTGCATCAATATTTTTAAACCCCTCACGGATAATTTCTATTTCCTTTTTGTTGGTAACATGCCATAATTTTTGGGTTTCCAAATTAGAAATTTCCAGATTGACTGTAGCCGGTTGTTTTTTAATATTATGAACTACATCAGCAATAGAAGTTTGATTTTTGTAGGTTAATAAAACAGGTTCGGTATTAAAGCGGGTTGTTTTTAAATAATTTTTAAAAATAGTTTCTTTGCTTTGAATGGTATCTTCGTGTTTTCTGATGTTTCCTTTTTTGTAATCTTCAACACTAGCTGCAGCAATAATTCCCGTAAAAGTCTGATGATTAATATTAATTTCTAAAACATAAAACCCTTCTTGATCGTCTTTGATTAAAAGGCCTTTGTTTTTAAACTTATGATATTGCTTTTTGACTTTTGTGTAGCGTTCTTTACTTGCCGTTTTTTTCGGACTTTTAATATTCGACTTTATGATTTGAAGAAAAGAATTGGGTTGGTTTTTTAGGGTTGTTTCGAGTTCGTTTTTTTCATACAATGCAACAGTTTTGCTGCAAAATTCCATAGCAATGGAATGATTCGGTCGAACTGCACAAAAAGGTTTGATGTGTGCCATAAGCTGTTAGATTTTTTGGGGTGTTGAGCAATATTTTATAGAAAGCGTTCAGCGGGAACTACAGCTTTACGTTCTTTACTGTAATTATAGAATCCTTCTCCTGTTTTTTTGCCGAGCTTACCAGCTCTTACCATATTGACAAGCAATGGGTTAGGTGCGTATTTTGGATTTTTAAATCCATCGTGCATGACTTCCAAAATAGACATACATACGTCCAAACCAATAAAATCGGCCAATTCTAAGGGCCCCATGGGGTGTGCCATACCTAATTTCATGATGCCATCTATTTCAAGTACTCCACTTACACCACTTTGCAGGGTTTCAATGGCCTCATTAATCATCGGCATTAAAATTCGGTTGGCCACAAAGCCGGGATAATCATTCACCAAAATTGGAGTTTTGCCTATTTTTTTGGTAAGATTAACAATAAATTCAGTAACCTCTTTATCCGTATTGTATCCATTGATGATTTCTACTAATGGCATGATGGGTACTGGATTCATAAAATGCATCCCAATCACTTGATTTGGTCGTGCTGTGATGGCGGCAATTTTTGTGATGGATATAGACGAAGTATTGGTCGCCAAAATGGTATCTTCTGGGCAAGCCTCGTCCAATGTCTTAAAAATTTTCAACTTGAGCGCTTCATTCTCGGTGGCTACTTCCACGACAAGACTTGCATATTCAACGCCTTCAGTGATGTCTGTAAAGGTGGTGATGTTGTTTAAAGTCTCTGTTTTTTTCTCCTCTGTAATTACATCCTTTTGAATCATTCGATCCAAATTTTTTGAAATGGTTTGTACAGCACTTGATAGCGCCGATGGGTTGATATCAATCAGTTGTACTTTGTATCCATTTTGTGCAAATGTGTGCGCAATTCCATTGCCCATTGTGCCAGCGCCTATAACTGCTATATTTTTCATGATCTAATTTTTTTAAAAACAATCTATAATTCGGTGTGCTAGTTTGAGTGCGTTTGCTCCGTCGCGTAAGGTTACAATTGGTTTTGTGTTGGTTTCGATGGCTTCTGCAAAAGTTTCCAACTCATCCAAAATCGCGTTATTGGGACTAATTTCAGGGTTTTTGAAATAAATTTGTTTTTTTATCCCCTCTGCATTTTGCAAAATCATATCGAAGTCTCCCGGTTGTTCGGGTGCATCTTTCATTTTTACAACTTCAACCTTTTTGTCTAAGAAATCTACACTAATGTAGGCATCTTTTTGAAAGAAACGACTCTTACGCATGTTTTTCAAGGAAATTCTGCTGGCGGTCAAATTGGCTACACATCCATTTTCAAATTCGATACGTGCATTGGCAATATCTGGAGTTTCACTAATGACGGATACTCCACTGGCATGAACGGCCAACACTGGAGATTTTACCACACTGAGCACAATGTCAATATCGTGAATCATAAGGTCAAGGACAACGGGAACATCTGTTCCACGTGGATTGAATTCCGCCAAACGGTGGGTTTCAATAAACATTGGATTTTTGATTTCAGATTTTATGGCTTTAAACGCAGGATTGAAACGCTCGACATGTCCAACCTGTCCACGCAAATTGTTGTCTGCAACCAACAAACGAATATGTTCGGCTTCTTCAACGGTATTTGTGATGGGTTTTTCAATAAAAATGTGCTTTCCTTTGGTGATGGCTTTGATTGCACAATTGTAGTGCGAAAGCGTAGGCGTTACAATATCGACGACATCTACAGCATCTATAAGTGCATCGAGCTGTTCAAAGTATGTGTAGTTGAATTCTTTGGCGACGCTTTGGCCATTTGCAAGATCAGGATCGTAAAAGCCAACAAGATCATATTTATCAGATTGTTGCAGCAATTTTAAATGAATTTTTCCTAAGTGACCGGCACCTAATACGCCTACTTTTAACATACCAATTGATTTTGAGCAAAATTAAATATTTTAATGATAATCCTCCCAAATTTGCGTTAAAACCTTAAGTTTTGAAATTCTTTTCTTGTTTTCATTTTAATCTCAATTTTCTTTACTTAATTTTGGTTGTGAAATTATACAAGTTTGATAGATTCATTTAAACACAAAGGGCTACGCCAAAAATTAGTTGATTTGTTGCTTACAAAAGGCATCAAAAATGAAGCTGTATTGGCTGCCATTGGTAACGTGCCTCGACACTTGTTTATGGACTCTAGTTTTTTGGATCATGCTTATCAAGACAAGGCCTTTCCAATTGCCGCAAATCAAACCATTTCTCAGCCCTACACGGTAGCATTTCAGACAGAACTTTTAGAGGTAAAGCCCAAACACAAAGTGTTAGAAATAGGCACTGGAAGTGGTTATCAAACTGCTGTTTTGTGTTTGTTAGATGCTGAGGTTTATAGTATAGAACGCCAGTTGGAATTGTTTAAGAAAACGAGTTTGTTTTTACCTAAAATTGGCTATGTGGCCAAACGGCTTATTTTTGGAGATGGTTATCAAGGATTGAATGAAGAAGCGCCTTTTGATCGGATTTTGGTCACTGCTGGTGCTCCTTTTGTGCCGAAACCCTTATTGGCACAACTCAAAGTAGGTGGTCGTTTGGTAATTCCTGTGGGCGAAAAAGAACAAATCATGACCTTGTACATTCGTACAAGCCCAAAAACTTTTGAAAAGCACGAATTTGGAGCATTCAAATTTGTTCCAATGCTTGAGAATAAATCCTAAAAATTAAGTCCAAACATAAGTGCTTCATCAACTGCACCATTGGCATAAGAACGCACATAGTCTAGACGTAAAAAGCGGTATTTTTTCCATCCTAAATTACCCAAACCGATATTGAATTCCTTGTAGGGACTTTGGCTTTTAGTTGCAATACCATGAACACCAAGAATGAGGTTATAGTTGAGTTTATTAATTAAAGGAATTTTACCCAAAATGTAACCTTTAAAATCATGCTCTGCATGGTACTCAAAATAATCATTTGAAGTGCTGTAATCGTAGTAACCCAAGTTTTTGAAACTAGATAAATAATTCCCTTTTGTATTCACATGGGTTAGGTTGCCATTAAAATGTTTGTAGTCTGTAAACGCGAGACTATTGTTGCCAAAAAATGTACCGCCAACAAAATTGTACTTAAAAATACCAGTCGTTTTTAGATTTATGTCTTGCCAAAGACGCGCATTCAAATGGTCAAAATTGTATGCTGATTCGCTAGCATTGAACCCTTTTTGGTAGTTGAAACTTAGTTTCGGATAATCATCATTGCTGATGTTAAATTTCATATCTGGATAGCTCATAAATTTCTCACCAAAGCGGATGTCTATTCCCAGATTAAATTTAATTAAATCATGGTTCATAAATGGAGCTGTACCGAAGTTGTCAGGCACTAAAGGATTGTTGCTCGTATAGCGGATATTGTCGATAGGTCTGAGCGTGTAATCTGTGTTATTAAACAATGCTTTTCTGTTTTCGTAAGCCAATCGCGTTGAGAAGCGCAGTCCATTGAATACTTCTGCT
>CBFHQL010000042.1:0-3641 GCA_965658025.1 Flavobacteriaceae bacterium
TCAGAACCTGTAGTAATTAAGTTTCCTGCATCAACACTGGTTACATCGGCTACGGTTACGGTTCCGTCTTCACTCGTATAAGTGATATCCCCAGTCGTGTCGTCTTGTACCGAAGTTGTATTCGTTTCATTGGCTGTTACAGCAGCAGCATCCAAAAAGGATCCGCCGTCAGCACCGGTCGATAAGATGTTACCTGTATCGGTAGAGGTAACTTCTGCTGTAGCCGTGTTGCCGTCTTCGTCAGTATAGGTAATCACGCCTGTAGCGTCATCTTGAACAGATGAGGTTACGGTTTCTTGAGCCGCAACAATTGCTGCGATATCCAAGACTGTATCGTTGCCGTCTTCGTCCGTATAGGTTACCGTTCCTGCAGCATTGTCTGCCACAATAGCGGTTACGGTTTCGGCATTATTGACTAAATTATTTAAGTCTAAAACGGTATCATTACCATCTTCAGCGGTATAGGTGATGGTTCCTGCGGTATCATCTATAGCAATAGAAGTTACTGTTTCATTAGCTGCAATAGCGGCTTGATCTAAGAACGATCCACCGTCTGCACCAGTCGTTAGTAAGTTCCCTGTATCGGTAGAGGTGACTTCTGCCGTTGTGGCTGTACCATCTTCATTGGTGTAGGTAATCACACCCGTAGTGTCGTCTTGTACTGAAGTCGTCGTTGTTTCATTTACTGCTAAGGATGCGATATTTAATACTGTATCGTTACCCTCTTCATCCGTATAAGTAATGGTGCCTGCTGTATGATCTATTGCAATAGAAGTCAAGGTTTCGGCATTGCTTACTAGATTGTTTAAATCTAAGACCGTATCGTTGCCGTCTTCCGCGGTATAGGTTATGGTTCCTGCTGTATCATCTATAGCAATAGAGGTTACTGTTTCATTAGCACTAATTATGGCCGCATTTAAGAACGACCCACCATCAGAACCTGTAGTAATTAAGTTTCCTGCATCAACACTGGTTACATCGGCTACGGTTACGGTTCCGTCTTCACTCGTGTAGGTAATATCCCCAGTCGTGTCGTCTTGTACGGAAGTTGTATTCGTTTCATTGGCCGTTACAGCAGCAGCATCCAAAAAGGATCCACCATCGGCACCAGTGGTCAATATATTGCCCGTGTCCGTAGATGTCACTTCTGCAGTAGCCGTGTTGCCGTCTTCATCGGTATAGGTGATTACGCCTGTAGCGTCATCTTGAACTGAAGAGGTTACGGTTTCCGCATTTTCAATGAGCGTGTTTAGGTCTAAGGTATTTGCTGTACCGTCTTCGTCGGTATAGGTCAATGTTCCTGCTGCATTGTCTTGAGTAAGCGTGGTTAGGGTTTCATTAGCGGCAATAGCGGCTTGATCTAAGAACGATCCCCCATCTGCACCCGTCGATAATACGTTACCAGTATCGGTAGAGGTGACTTCTGCCGTTGTGGCTGTACCATCTTCACTGGTGTAGGTGATTACTCCTGAGGCATCATTTTGTGCTAATGTTGTATTCGTTTCATTTGCTGTTACCGCAGCTTGATCGATATAAGCACCGCCATCACCACCAACCGTAATAAGGTTGCCTGCAGCAATACTTACGACATCGGCAGTCGTTACGGTACCATCTTCGTTGGTATAGGTAATATCCCCAGTGGTATCGTCTTGTACAGAAGTCGTAGTCGTTTCATTGGCGGCCAAAGTGGCTTGGTCAATAAATGCCCCACCATCCAAACCGACTGAGACAAGGTTTCCATTGTCGGTACTGACTACATCTGCAACAGCTGTCGTACCGTCTTCATTGGTATAGGTGATGTCCCCTGTATTGTCGTTTTGCACTATTGTTGTAACGGTTTCAGCGTTATCAATAAGTGTATTTAAATCTATAACATTAGCCGTACCGTCTTCGTCGGTATAGGTCAATGTTCCAGCAGTATCATCAGTGGCTATGGTCGTTACGGTTTCATTGGCGGCAATGGTTGCTTGATCCAAGAATGAACCGCCATCGGCACCCGTTGTTAGGATATTTCCTGTATCCGCACTTGTGACCTCAGCTGTTGTTGCTGTACCGTCTTCATTAGTATAGGTGATTACCCCTGTGGAGTCGTCTTGCACTGAAGTTGTTGTGGTTTCACCCGCAGCTGCAATAGCCGCAGCATTCAAGAATGAACCCCCGTCAGAACCTGTAGTAATTAAGTTTCCTGCATCTACACTAGTCACGTCGGCTACCGTTACGGTTCCATCTTCGTTGGTATAGGTGATGTCTCCTGTAGTATCGTCTTGTACGGAAGTCGTCGTAGTTTCATTAAGGTTTAACGAAGCTTGATCCAAGAAAGATCCGCCGTCTGTCCCTGTAGTCAATAGGTTATTTCGGTCTCCACTGGTAACATTTGCTGTATTTGCTGTACCATCTTCGTTAGTATAAGTAATGACTCCTGTTGTTGTATCTTGAGTAAGGGTTGTTACGGTTTCTTGAGCCGCAACAATTGCTGCAATATCCAAGACTGTATTGTTGCCGTCTTCGTCCGTATAAGTAATGGTTCCAGCAGCGCTATCAGCGACTATAGAAGTTACGGTTTCTGCGTTATTAATTAATGTATTAAGGTCTAATACGGTATCGTTTCCATCTTCTGCAGTATAGGTAATGGTTCCTGCTGCATCATCTATAGCAATAGAAGTTAGCGTATCTGCAGATTGATTGACCCAAGTTGTACCATCATGTACATAGATATCCCCTGTACTTTCATCGACATAAATATCACCAGCGCCTCCAGTTGTACCGTTAGTATTTGGATCACCTGTACCGCTTTGGGTTGCATTAAAGGTTGTGGCTGTGCCGTCTTCACTTGTATAAGTAAATGTACCATCGCCATTGTCCACTAAAGTTGTGGTGGTTTCATTAACATTGCTGGATACCCAAGTCGTACCGTTATGTACATAGATATCCCCTGTAGTTTCATCGACATAAATATCACCAGCGCCTCCAGTTGTACCGTTAGTATTTGGGTCACCTGTACCACTTTGGGTTGCATTAAAAGTTGTGGCTGTACCGTCTTCACTTGTATAGGTAAATGTACCATCGCCATTGTCCACTAAAGTTGTAGTGGTTTCATTAACATTGTTAGATACCCAAGTCGTACCATTATGTACATAAATATCCCCTGTAGTTTCATCGACATAAATATCACCTGCACCTCCAGTTGTACCGTTAGTATTTGGATCTCCTACACCGTTTTGTACGGTACCAATATCCGTGACTTTACCGTCTTCACTGGTGTAGGTGTAGGTTCCATCACCGTTGTCTACAAGTGTGGTTACAGTCTCGGCATTATTAACAAGTGTGTTTAAATCAAGAACTGTGTCATTTCCATTTTCATCTGTATAGGTAATGGTTCCAGCAACAGGATTAGCAACTACAGTGGTCACTGTTTCAGCATTATCAACCAATGTATTAAGGTCTAATACGGTATCGTTTCCATCTTCTGCAGTATAGGTAATGGTTCCTGCTGCATCATCTATAGCAATAGAAGTTAGCGTATCTGCAGATTGATTGACCCAAGTTGTACCATCATGTACATAGATATCCCCTGTAGTTTCATCGACATAAATATCACCTGCACCTCCAGTTGTACCGTTAGTATTTGGATCTCCTACACC
>CBFHQL010000043.1:0-3349 GCA_965658025.1 Flavobacteriaceae bacterium
TAGAGGATTTTTCTTCACTAAAAAATCAAAAATTAGTAACAAAAAAGGATTCTTTACTTTTTTTAAAACACAATTACTTCAAAGGCATTGATTTTAGTGACAGTCGTTTATTAAGAAACCCCTTTTTTGAACAAAAACTCTCCACCTATTTTGATGTATTTGTTCCTAAAACTGTGGATTCAATTACAGAAGAAATCACGAGAATATTAGACGAAGCCAACACCCTTGATAGTGATACATTTAAATACATTAGTCTGTATTTTATGGACTTATATATCGCCCCTAAACAAATGGGGCACGATCGTGTGTTTTTAAATCTGTACGAGACCTATTTTAAAAACCAAACTTATGAATGGCTGCCATTGGCCCAAAAAGAACTTTTTAACTCAAAGGCACGCTTACTCGAAAATAATCAAATAGGTTCCAAAGCAAAAGAATTATTCATGAATTCTATAGATAACACCCTCCTTTATTTATACGATTTGAGTGCTGATTATATTATTCTTGTTTTTTGGGATCCTACTTGTGGCCATTGTCAGACAGAAATTCCAAGAATAAACCGTTTGCATAAAAATGATTGGAAAAGTTATAACCACTCCATTTATGCTGTTAACATAAATACGGATGTGAAAACAGAATGGGAAAAATTCATTTCAACTCATGATCTAAATTCATGGAATCATGTTTCTCCTGCCAAAGTTGTGCGCGGAAATTATGCACAAGAGGATGTGGACTACCAAACGCTTTACAACATTGAACAAACCCCAGTATTTTATTTATTAGACAAGGATAAAATCATTATTGGTAAAGACATAGATCCACAAGAGTATTCAAAACTCATGAAATAGTAAAATTTCATCGTCTTTGCTTAAAAATAGTGTAAAACTCAGTTCGATGAAAAACTGGTTTTGGTTTCCCATGCTAAAGCACTGCTATTTCTGAACCTCCTGAGGACTAACCAAGCTACATTAACAGAGAAATGCACCATGGATTATGTTTTATTTGCTTATAAACTTAACTCCTAAACTTTAAGGGTTGGTAGTAAACGAAATTTCATTTCCATAATGCACGCCATTACAATCTTGCATATACGCCCGAACATAATAGGTGGTGTTTGGTGTTAGATTATAAATATAAGAGTCATAATCATCATTCCAATTGCCGTTTTCTGAAAAGGTGTCTGCAAGAGTTGGGTTTGGAGAAGTGCTCCAACACACTCCTTTGGCTTCTGCTTTAACAAATGAATTGCTGGTAATGATCCCACCGCTTTCTGCAGAAATGGATGTAATCGCAAAGACGGGGACTGTTGTCAGGTCGGGATCTTCTCTCAAAGAGAGGTCTTGAAAACAATAGTTGTCGTCTAAATTACCACTTACACCAACCTCTCCCGGACTACAGTCAAAGCCGTCGTTATAAAAGACATACATCTCGCAGGGAAATGCCGTTGAAGTGTCTAAAACATTATTGTTATAAACATTAAATTGACCATATGCTTTTCTAAACGATGAAAAATCAAGATTTGTAAGTAACGGATTGTAATTTAAATGAAAAGATTCTCCGCCAAAAAGATAGTCCCCAACAGAGAACAACATAGGGGCAATTAAATTTGTTAAAGAGTTGTTTCCATCAATAAAAAACCGACGATGTACGTTTACCAATTGCGGCAACTCAATCGTTTCTAAGGTATTGTTGTCAATAATCAAAAATTCAGATTCTACATCTTCCAAAGCATCTAACCCTATCTCTAAGAGAGAAGGGTTTGAGTTTATACTAAAAATATTAGTGTTATTATCATCATCTATTATATGTGAAAAATTATTGAATAAAATGGTTGATAACATTGGGTTTGAATATATTCGAAAATTTGAATTTTGGATTGTTAATAATTGATTCCATTCAATTGATGAAATAAGTGGGTTTGAGTATATATAAAAGTAAGCGTTACTTATCTCCTCTAACAGCGGAAAGTCCAAACTTAATAACTGAGCATTTCCGTTTATTCTAAATTCAGAGTTTATGTATCTCAAGCTCGGAAATACAACATCAATAGTTGAGGTGTTTGAGATTTTAAACCAATAAACCGTTTCTAGCAAAGGGGCATATATTCTTCTTATCGAAAACTCATTTTGCATGTGAAAATTACTTAAGTTAGTAAGGACTGGAAAATTGATCCTTACGATATTTCGGCTCATAGGGCCTGGAGAGGTCCACTCTAAACTAGATAAGTTAGTGATGTTTACAAAAGTAATTTCTGAAGTAGTCTCCACTGGAAAATCGTCAATTTGAAAACTTCCTGTTTCGGTATAATCAAAAATATGATTGAGGTTGGGGTCATTGGCCACCACCTCAATGGTATCGCCATAGACCACTTCATTGGCAATCGTAACCACATAAGGCCTTACAAATAGTGGTACATCCAAGGGGAGTCCTGTCAGTTGCATTTCAAAAGTGGGTGGTGTGTCTGCCCACCAGCCAGTGCCTGTGTTGGTTTCAGAAACAGTAAGATCTGCTGTTGTAGGACCGCCTGTAAGATTGTAACACAATCCTGCACTTTGGATTTCTTGAATGTTATCGGTCTCAATTGTTGCACCAAACTCAACGTTATAAGCAAATAGTGTGCACCGCATATTGTTGACCAAAGTTACATCGATAGTCGTACAGTCCGAGAGGGTCAAGACCATGGTGTCTATTACTTGTTGCGGTTGGATACAGCTGGTATTTTCTGCAGTGAGCGTGAGTGTTATAGACCCACTATCAAAATCGGCATTGGTAGGAAAATAGGTAGGCGTCGGACTTGTAGTGTCGTTAAAGGTTCCTGTTCCAGAGGTCGTCCATACTAAGCTTGTATAATTGGCTGCTGATGAGTTTTGAATGACATAACTCTCCCCAGCACAAATGGTATTGTCTGTTCCTGCATTTACAGTAGGATAACAAGAAGAGCAGTCCGTGAGCGTCAGTGCTCCTGAAATTGAGACATTTTCACAGGACAATGAACTGCTTTCTACTAAAAAGTTGTATATACTTCCAGAAGCAATACTGCCAGTAGCGGTCCCAGAGATGGTAAGTGTATTGCCACTCAAAACTGCTTCAATTCCTGGTGGAAGACCTGTAACTGTCGCATTGGGCGATGGCCCATCTATTTGAAATGTGATTGGACTTATGGGCTCTCCAATACATGAGTTTTGACTCAATTCTCCAGAAACAACTTCGAGTGATGCTTTTGGAGATACAATAATAGTGCCCTGTGCCACAATGTTCATAGCTCCATTGGGCACTGTTACCGTATAATTGAAGGTGGTTTGCGAGGCGACATCAATGTCTACAGTGCCTGTGATATAAACGATATTCC
>CBFHQL010000044.1:0-2220 GCA_965658025.1 Flavobacteriaceae bacterium
AGAGTTTTGATTTGTTGTCGTCCAAAAAGTTCCAATACAAACTATTGAAAGGACATGCATTTTCGCCAAGGCGGTCTTTGACATTGTACTGGCATGAGCCACAATAGTTGCTCATTTTGTTGATATAGCTTCCAGACGATACGTAGGGCTTTGTAGCAATTTTTCCACCATCTGCATACTGACTCATTCCTCGTGTGTTTGGCAATTGAACCCATTCTATGGCATCGATGTAAATTCCTAAATACCAGTCATCTACAGCATCAGGATGGGTTTGTGTCAAGAGTAAATAATTCCCTGTTATCATTAAACGCTGAATATGATGGGCATAAGCATGATCTAGTGAGTTTTTGATGGTTTTTTGAAGGCAATTCATTTTTGTTTCACCTGTCCAGAAAAAATCGGGAATAGGACCATAATTTTCCAGGGTATTTAAGGTTTTGTACGTTGGCATTTCCTTCCAATACATGCCTCTCATATATTCTCGCCATCCAATCACTTGACGTATAAAGCCTTCGGTTTGCAAGATACTGATGCGGTCCATGTTTTTACGGTATGCTTCTAGAACACTAAGAATAATTTTCTTCGGACTTATGATTTTTAGATTCATCGCGAACGATAGGCGCGAGTGAAACAGATAAACTTCATCTGTGTGTAACGCATCTTGATAATCGCCAAAATACGGAAGTAAAGCATAACAAAAATAGGACAACTGTTGTTGCGCTTGATCCAAATTTATGGGATACTCAAAATATGATTCTTCAAAGTTTCCAATGGTTTTTATCCCACTCGTTGCAATATCCGCTCTAATTTCTTGAATATTGTTTTTGAATGCCTTATAAGGAGGGATTTCGGGCTGTCCTTTCCATTTTTTTCTATTGTTGTGGTCATAATTCCAAGTGCCGCCTTCGGGTTGTTCACCATTCATTAAGATATGATGTTTTTTGCGCATGTGCCTGTAAAAGCGCTCCATAAGGAGTTGCTTTTTGCCCTCAAAAAACCCAGCTAATTCATCTCTGGTGGTTAAAAAATGTTCTGTATCGAAACTTGTGGAGCTAATCGAAATATTGCCGCAGATGGATTTCAATTGCTCATCTAAGCGAAATTCGTCAGGTGCTTGGTATTCAAAGTGTTCTATACCATTTTGTTCGATGAGTAGCTTTATGTTTTGTTCTAAATCCTGTTGGTTTTCAGCATCGTTAATAGTAAAATACACCACTTTATGCCCCTTGTGTTGAAGTTGTGTTGAAAACGCACGCATGGCCGCAAAAAAACCAATCACTTTTTGGATGTGGTGTTGCACATAATCTGTTTCTTGACGCATTTCAAAAATGCAGTACAAAACCTGTTCATCTACTGCCGAAAACCACGAATGGTTCTGGTTCAATTGATCTCCTAAAATAAGGCGTAATGTTTTCATTTAAAAAAGTTTTGTTTGTAACCACTGATCTCTAAACTTGTTGTTGGCATCGTATCGTTGAGCTTGCAATTGTACATTGAACACTCGATCTCTTGGATCGTTACCAACTCCAGCAACATACATCCAATTGCCATAATTGCTGTGTACGTCATAATCTAAAAGCATGCTTTCAAAATAGGCCGCCCCAATACGCCAATCTAGTTTTTGTGTTTTAGCAAAATAAGACGCTACATTTTGCCGCCCTCGGTTACTCATCCAACCTGTATTTTTGAGTTCGATCATATTCGCATTTACAAAGTCATCAGCGGTGTTGCCATCAATCCATTGCTGTATAAATTTTTGATGATCAGACCATTTGTAATGATTTTTTAAAATACCGTCAATTTTGAAAATTGCATTCTCGTGTTTTAAGGAAACGTATTTAAAAAAGTCTCTCCAGATTAACTCAAACACCAACCAATAGGTAGACTGATTAGAAAAATACTCTTCTTCAAAATCTTTAACCTTCCAATAAATTTGTCGTGCGGACAAACTGCCATTGGCAAGCCATGGCGAAAATTTTGAGCTGTAATTCAAGCCAAGTAGTCCATTTCTTGTTTTTTTATAGACGCCCAAAGCTTTGCTCTCAAAGAAGTAATGCTCTAAGCGCTGAGCAGCAGATTTCGCTCCACCCTGAAATGGAAATACGGTTCGGCTGTCGGTTTCAAAATCTTCAAATCCTAAGTCTTCTAATGTTGGGATTTTTGGCACATGTTCAAGTGTTGCTGAATTATCTTGTGCCTGTATTTTGGAAACTGGTCGTA
>CBFHQL010000045.1:0-1237 GCA_965658025.1 Flavobacteriaceae bacterium
GCTTTGAAGACAAACGGAATATTTCTGTATTCACTTAAACGTTTCCAACGCGACCAGCCTGCCGCATGCCAAATTGCGATAACATTGTCCCCCTCTTTTAATTTATCAGAAATATCATATGTAAGATAAGCTATCCTTTTTTTCATGTATGTAGAAGCTGGATTCAACACATTATCGGTGATTTTTTCTCCGTTTACATACAATTCATGATAACCAAATGAACCCACAAAGACGAATGCTGAAGATGGATTTTCTTTTAATTGAAAGTTCTTTCTGTACCAATTATGGTCTGTTTTTTTTTGGTCTGGTTTCAAAATCCAGTCGCCTTTCCAATCCGATTGGTTTAACAAACCCATGGAAAATTGAGCTGGTGCACTCCAATTTGAAACATCATCATCTTTATCCCAAACTTTCACTTTCCAAAAATACTGCTGGGCAGATTCTAGTAGACTCCCTTGATAAATGACATTTACTGATTGGTTGGAGGCTACTTTGCCAGAATCCCATATATCGCCATTGTTGTTTTTAAGATTTTTTAAATTACTAGCTACTAAAATTTGATAAGCAGTTTGATTTTGTCCTCTAGTTTGATTGTTTTCAATTAGTTTCCAGCTTAATCGAGGTGAAGTATTATCAATACCTAACGGGTTTGTGCGGTATTCGCATTTAAGATCAGAAAGTAAAACTTGTGATGGTAAATCACAACTAGTCACACAAACAACCAAAGTGACTAATAGTGATTTGAAGATCTTCATTTTATAGATTGATTTATTTAACTAATCATATTTTAAATTAACCAGATTAAGCTCCTTTTTAGGTCGGCCATCAGCTAACTGAAATAGAAATTTCTAAATGTTGATTTTTATCTGAATCAAAAAAAACTTCAATAGGAATGGCTTCAACACCTGGCACCATATTAAAGGTTCTATTACCTTCAATTTCTTTAATTTTTAAAGGTAGGTTAGCTTTTACAGAAACCAAACCATTTGGTTTTTGAATGGTCATTTCTGTATCGGAAACTTTAGTAACCACTTCGGTATTTGGTGAAACGATTGGTAATACAAAAGCGGTATGCTCTTTAATATCTTGCTCTGTACTTACTCTAATTTCTATTTTATCTTTAGAAGTCTTATAGGATATATCAAAAGCACTAGCAGTCTCAGTAACTTCTTCCCGATTTAGATTTTTTAACTTTACCTTGGCGAGCAATTCAATAATTCCGTTTTTATCTTCTGAC